>JBBRSA010000031.1:0-44239 GCA_038245855.1 Burkholderiales bacterium | reverse complement strand
CCAATGGCTGGGGCTGGAGGTGCGCCACGCCGCAATGGCGGGCGACGCCGGTGTGGTGGAGTTTGTTGCCCGCTGCAAAGCGGGCGGCCGCGCCGAACGCATGCACGAGACCAGCCGCTTTGTGCGCGAAGCGGGCCGTTGGTACTACATTGATGGCCAGTTCACCCAGTAGGGGTTGCGCGCCGCTTAGCTCAGGTGTTTGCCCACAATACCCGCCAGCTCAAACATGGTCACCTGCGGCTTGCCAAACACCGCCAACAGCTTGGCGTCGGCATTGATGGCGCGTTTGTTGGTGGCATCTTGCAGGCCATTGGCCTTGATGTAGTCCCATAAAGCCTTGATCACGGCGGGGCGGGCAATCAGGTCGCCGCCAATCACGGCAGCCAATTCCGGACTGGGCACTTTGCCGCTGGCGGTGGTGGTTTTGCGTGGGGCTTTCGGCTTGGCTTCCTTGGGTACCTTGGCTGCTGCGGCTTTCGCCACCTTTTTTGCAGGTGCTTTTTTGGCTGCAGCCCCCATAGAACCTGCGCGAGCAGCTCCTGTTTTAGTAGCAGTTTTGGCGCCTGCCGTTTTGCCCGCCGCCGTCTTGCGGGGTGGGAACTTGCTCGGGGCAAATTCAAAGTTCACCTTGCCCGCCTCCGCGTCCCACGCCAGTATGGCCTTGAAGGCGCGCCGGGTGCGCATGCTGACAAACTTGTCCAGCAAATCGGTCTTGCCGGTTTCCAGCAGCTTGACCATTTGCGTGCGCTCAATCGGTTGCTGCAGGATGATCTGGCCGGTTTTGAAATCGCAACTCGGTGTGGGTTGTTCTAGTGTGGGGACGGATTTGGCACAGACGTAGTTTTTGCCGTGCTCAAACACCGCGCCACCGCACTTGGGGCACTTGCCCAGGGATTCTTGCGCGGAGAAGTCGATGATCTCGCCGCTTTCTTCGCCTTTTTTGTCGTCGCCAAAGTCGAATTCGAGCTTGTAGTTTTTGGTCTCATCATCAAACTTGATGACCATCTCGGCGGTGAACGGCCAGCCCGCTTTGGAGCGGAAGCCTTCCAGTGGGCCGATCTTCTTGTCACGCAAGAATTGCTCCACCTCGGCCACCTCAAAGGTGCGCCCGGCGGGGGTTTTGCCGAAGGAGAAGCCGCAGCCCTCGGTGTTGCCGGTTTTGCCCGTGCAGGTGTAGCGGCGGTAGTTTTCTTTGACGATGCCGCCGCAATTGGGGCAGGGCGCGGCCAGCGTGGCGTAGTCGCCGGGGATGGTGTCGCGGTCGTACTCTTTGGCCTTTTTTACCAAGCGCTCGGTCATGGACGCAATCTCCGCCATGAACGCGTCGCGGCGCAGCTTGCCTTGCTCCATTTGGTTGAGTTTGTATTCCCACTCACCGGTGAGCTCGGCTTTGCACAGCTCTTCGGCGCCCAGGCCGCGCAAGAGCGTCATCAGCTGGAAGGCTTTGGCGGTGGGGATCAGCTCGCGGCCTTCGCGCAGCATGTATTTTTCGGTAATCAAGCCTTCAATGGTGGCCGCGCGGGTGGCGGGTGTGCCCAGGCCTTTTTCGCCCATGGCTTCGCGCAACTCGTCGTCGTCCACCGTTTTGCCGGCGTTCTCCATGGCGCCCAGCAAAGTGGCTTCGGAGTAGCGCGCGGGGGGCTTGGTCTTCAGGCCCTTGGGGTCGACCGGGTCGCCCTTCACCTTTTCGTTGGGTTGTACCGGCACCAGGTTTTGGCCCTTGTCGCCTTCCTTAGCGTCGGCCACTTCGTCGGCAGCTTCCTTGCCGTAAATGGCCAGCCAGCCCGGCTTGACCAGCACCTTGCCTTCGGTCTTGAAGTTGTGCCCAACCGCTGTCGTGATGCGGGTGGTGACTTGGTATTCGGCACTGGGGAAGAAGATGGCCATGAAACGGCGCACCACCAAGTCATAAATCTTCTGTTCGGCCTCCGACAAACCGCTAGGGGCTTGCAGCGTGGGGATGATGGCAAAGTGATCCGACACCTTGGCGTTGTCAAACACGCGCTTGGTGGGTTTGACATAGCCGCCTTTGACCGCTTGCGCCGCAAACGGTGCTAGGTGTTTCATGCCGCTGTCGGCCAGCATGGCCAGTGTGTCTTTGACCACTGCCACATAGTCTTCGGGCAGGTTGCGTGAATCGGTACGCGGGTAGGTCAGGGCTTTGTGGCGCTCATACAAAGACTGGGCAATCGACAGCGTGGTTTTGGCACTGTAGCCAAACTTGCCATTGGCCTCGCGCTGCAGGCTGGTCAGGTCGAACAGCAGGGGGCTGGCTTGGGTGGTGGGCTTGCTTTCCTCAGAAACGGTTGCGGGCTGGCCGCGCACGGCGTCGGCAATGGTTTGCGCTTCGCGGGCGCTCCACACGCGGTCGGCCTTGATCTCGGCATCGTCGGCGTCTTTCTTGTGGGCCGGGTTAAACCACTTGGCGGCGTATTCTCCCGCTTGGGCGTGGAAGTTGGCGTGGATTTCCCAGTAGTCGCGGCTGATGAATTTGCGGATTTGCTCTTCGCGCTCCACCACCACCGACAGCGTCGGTGTTTGTACCCGGCCCACAGTGGTCAAAAAGAAGCCGCCATCGCGCGAGTTGAATGCCGTCATAGCCCGCGTGCCATTGATGCCCACCAGCCAATCGGCCTCGGAGCGGCAGCGTGCGGCATCGGCCAGTGGCTGCATCTGGGCATTGGTGCGCAGGTTGCCAAACCCGTCACGGATGGCCTGCGGTGTCATGGACTGTAGCCACAGGCGGCTCACCGGCTTGCCCAGCGGCTTGGCGCCACCGGCGTACTGCTCGATCAGGCGAAAGATCAGCTCCCCCTCGCGGCCCGCGTCGCAGGCGTTGACGATTTTGTCGACGTCCTTGCGCTTGGCAAGCCGGACCACGGCGTTCAGGCGAGTCTTGGTCTTGTCCACCGGCTTCAAATCAAAGTGCGGCGGGATAACGGGCAGGTTGGCAAAGCTCCATTTGCCACGTTTCACATCAAACTCTTCCGGCGCTTGGATCTCCACTAGGTGGCCGACCGCGCTAGAGACGACATAGGTGTCGCTCTCAAAATATTCGTCGTGCTTCTCAAACTTGCCCGCAGTGGGTGTAAGCGCCCGCACGATGTCTTGGGCGACTGACGGTTTTTCTGCAATGACCAATGTTTTATTCATCTGACTACAATCCAGTTTCTCGCGTGTGCGCAGGCGCGCACCCACATACGCAGGCGCACACATGCGCGCCCATACGATTCACCATACCAAATTTTTCGGGACTTTTGAACCTTGAAAAAAAAACCAGCAGACGTGCGCCGGGCCGCCCCAAGCACGGTTAGCCCCCTTGGGGGGCAGCGACCCGCGCAGCGGCAGAGCGTGGGGGCCACTTCCAGCCGCCGTATTCAGACCCGGCGCTCGGGCGTACATGGCAAGGGTGTGTTTGCGGTGCAAGACATTGCCGAGGGCGAGACCCTGATCGAATACGTGGGTGAGCACATCGACTGGGCCGAGGCACAAGCCCGTCATCCGCACGACCCCAAAGACCCCAACCACACGTTCTATTTTTCGCTAGAAGACGGCAATGTGATTGATGCCCTGTATGGCGGCAACTCCTCGCGTTGGATCAACCATTCGTGCGACGGCAATTGCGAAGCCGATGAAGAGGATGGGCGTGTGTTCATCAAGGCGCTGCGCAACATCCACGCCGGTGAAGAATTGAATTACGACTACGGCCTGATCATTGACGAGCGCTATACCAAGAAGCTCAAGGCCGAATACCCCTGCTGGTGCGGCGCCGAAACGTGCCGTGGCACCTTGTTAGCCCCCAAGGCGCGCAAAAAATGACAACCCAGTGGCACGCCGAAGCCATTTGGGAAGCGGTTGCGCCGCAGTGGCCGACGTTCTCGGTGGAAGTGTTGCCCGAGATCGACTCGACCAATTCAGAGCTCATGCGCCGCGCCCGTGCGGGTCAATTTGCCCCGGTTTTGTTGGTCGCCGAGCGCCAGACGGGCGGGCGAGGGCGCTTAGGGCGCAGTTGGCAGAGCGACACTCAGGGTGCACTCACCTTTTCTCTGGGCCTGCCTTTGCAGCCGCGTGATTGGTCGGGTCTGTCCTTGGCCGTGGGGCTGTCGGTGGCAGCGTGTTTGCACCCCACTTTGCAGCTTAAATGGCCCAACGACATATGGCTGCAAGGGCGCAAGCTGGCCGGCATTTTGATTGAGACGGCCAGTGTGGGCGAGGTGCGTTATGTGGTGATCGGTGTCGGAATAAACATCACCACGCCCAATGCAACGGGTTTGACTACGCCGCCTGCCGCACTTTCGGAATTGCTGCCCGGTATTGATGCGCCCGCCGCACTGGCGCGGGTGGCGGTACCCCTGATCACCGCCGTGCGCCACTTTGAAGCCGAGGGCTTTTCGGGACTGCAGCTGGCCTTTAATACGCGCGACGCGCTGCTTGGACAGAGCGTGCAGTGCAGCGATGGCACCGTGGGCATGGCACGTGGTGTGAATGCCCAGGGTGCGCTGCTGGTGCAGACCGCGGCTGGCATCAAAAAGATCACCAGTGCTGAAGTCAGCGTGCGCCCCAGCGGCGCGCCCACGCCGCCTGATTTACTGAGTCTTTGAGCCCTTTAAACCCTTTAAACATGCTGCGCCTGACCGTACTTATTTTGCTGCTGGCCAATGGCCTTTACTTCGTGTGGGGCGAGGGCATGTTGCGCGGGTTTGGCTACGGCCCAGCGCAGCAGCGTGAACCCCAGCGTGTGGCGCAGCAGATTGCGCCCGAGGCGGTGCGTGTGTATTCCCCTGCCGATATGAAACGCATTGAAGCCCAGGTCAAAGTCGACCAGGAGCCCAAAGAGTGCCTGCAGGCCGGCCCGTTTGATGAGGCACAGACGGTGGCGTTGCGCAGTGCACTGGCCACCGCGTTCCCTACCGGGTTTTGGCAGCTCGATTCGGTGGTGGTTCCGGCGCGCTGGATTGTGTATTTCGGTAAGTTCGCTAGCGAAGAGTCCATGGCACGCAAGCGCGGCGAGGTGGCAGCGCTGAACCTTGCGCCCCAACCGCTGGTCAATAAAGCGCTGGAGCCCGGCTTCTCGGTCGCCGCATATGAAAGTGAAGCGCGCGCCATCGCGGGGGCGGAGCGGTTGATGGCCCGTGGTGTACGCAGCGCCAAGGTGGTACAAGAACGTCCTGAAGGGGCAGCAACTTTCCTGCGCTTTCCGGCACTGCCCCAGTCCATGCGGCCGCAGATCATTGCGATCCAAAATGCGCTGGTCGGCCAAGCGCTAACGCTGTGCCGTAAGAGCGATGCCGCGTCCAATTAGGCGGATGGCGGCGGGCTAGAAAAACGCACGGTAAAACAGGCGCCCACCGGATCGTGGCCGGGACTGCTGTCTTCTACCGCGACGCTGGCATGGTGCTGGCGCGCAATTTCCACCACGATGGGCAAGCCTAAGCCTGAGCCATCGGCGTCAGTGCCCAGCGCGCGGTAAAAGGGCTGAAACACCAGCTCCCGCTCTGCTAACGGGATGCCGGGGCCTGAGTCTTCCACTTGCAGCATCTGCACCTTGCTAAACGGGTCCACCAGCACCCGTGCGGTGATGATGCCGGGTTTGTCGGCGCTCGATGGTGTGTAGTGGATGGCGTTGTCCATCAGGTTGCGCACCATCTCTTTGAGCAGTGTTGGGTTGCCGTTGACCATCACACCCGGGCTCCCGGGCTGCACCCCCTCAAAACCCACGTCAATGTGCTTTTCGATGGCCCGTGGAACACAGTCTTGCACCACCTCCATGGTCAGGCGGGCCAGGTCGCAGGGCTGCTGGCTCATCACGGTGCCGCTGCTTTCGGCGCGGGCTAGGGCCAGCAACTGGTTGACGGTGTGGGTGGCCCGAATACTGGCACGCCCAATTTGGCGCAGCGACTGCTTCAGGTCCTCTTGACTGGCGCCTTCGCGCTGGGCCAGGTCGGCTTGCATACGCAGCCCGGCCAATGGGGTTTTGAGCTGGTGGGCGGCATCGGCCAGAAAACGTTTTTGCGTCGCAATCGAGTCCTTCAGGCGCAGCAGCAGGTCGTTCACCGACGCCACCAGCGGCGCGACCTCTAGCGGTACCGACTCTACGTCCAGCGGGCTGAGGTCGTCGGGTTTGCGGGCCCGAATGCGTTCTTCCAGGTGGTGCAAGGGCTTGATGGCCTGCGACAGCGCCAACCAGACCAGTAGTACCGCTAGCGGTAGTACCACCAACTGCGGCAGCATCACGCCTTTGACAATCTCGGTGGCCAGCACGGCGCGTTTTTCCATGGTTTCGGCCACCTGTACCAGGGCGGGCCGGGTGTTGGGGTCGTCGAGCTGTACCCACATATACGCCACCTTGATGCCCGTGCCCTGAAACTCGTCGTCACGCATGTGCACCTCACCGGGCACCATTTTTTCGTCGCTAGGGGGCGCGGGCAGGGCGGCTTCGCCGCTGAGGTGTTCGCCATCGGTGCCCAGCACTTGGTAGTACATGCTCTCCAAGTCATCGGCCCGCAGCAATTCGCGCGCCGGCAGGGGCAACGCAAAGTGGGCGTGGTGGTGGTCTAGCGTGACCAGGCGGGCCAGTGCGCCCACGTTGTATTCCAGCGCCCGGTCAAATGGCTTGCCCGCAATATTCTGGGCGACCAGCCACGTGATGATCAGGCTGATGGGCCATAGCAACAGCAGTGGCGTGAGCATCCAGTCCAGGATCTCACCAAACAGGCTGCGTTGTTCGCGCTGGAAGAGTTTCAAAACCGTGCTGTCTGGCTAGGGGGCTATCTTTTCGAGGCAGTAGCCCAGCCCGCGCACGGTGGCGATGCGGATGGGGCCTTTCTCAATTTTTTTGCGCAGGCGGTGGATGTACACCTCAATGGCGTTGTTGCTGACCTCTTCACCCCACTCGCACAGCCGCTCCACCAATTGGTCCTTGCTGACCAAGCGCCCCGCGCGCTGCAGCAGCACTTCAAGCAGGCCCAACTCGCGCGCCGAGAGTTCGACCATCTTTCCGTCAATCGTGGCCACCCGTCCGGCTTGGTCGTACACCAGCGGGCCGTGTTTGATGGTGCTGCTGTTGGCACCCATGCCGCGGCGCACCAGGGCGCGTACGCGGGCTTCGAGTTCTTGCAGGCTAAAGGGCTTGGCCATGTAATCGTCTGCGCCGTAGTCCAGCCCCTTGACCCGTTCGTCCACGCTGTCGGCGGCGGTGAGCACCAGCACCGGCAGCGCTGAGCCGCGCCCGCGCAGTTTTTTGAGCACCTCCAGGCCATGCATTTTGGGCAGGCCCAGGTCCAGTATGAGCAGGTCAAACTCGGTATTGGTCATGAGGGCGGCGTCGGCCTCAGTGCCGCTGGCTACATGGTCTACCACGGCGCCCGCGCTGCGCAGGGCGCGCAAGAGGCCGTCGGCTAGAACCTGGTCATCCTCGGCAATCAAAATGCGCATGCGGACTCCTCTGCGTGGGTGGTGGGCGTACTAGTGTAGTGCTGGACAAGGCCTCAGCGCTGGCAATACGCTTCCAGCCCAATGGCCACTACCGTGGCAATCTCGTTACCCATGTCTTGGCGCATTTCGGCTTGCGCCTGCGCCACCGCGTCTTGGTAGGCGGCCAGCCAAGCCAGACCCAGTGGCGTGAACTGCAGCTTGCGCGCGCGTGCATCGCGCGGATCGTGGTTGCGCACCACCATGCCCCAGGCCTCGCACTGGTTCACCAGCGTGCCCATGGCCTGTTTACTCATGCCCGCAGCTTGGGCCAAGTCGGTTAGGCGCGCGCCCTCGGTTGGCAGGTGGCGGGTGATGTGGATGTGCGCCGCGCCCACCTGTCCACGGGCCGCCAAGTTGGACAGTGCCAACGGCGTGCCAGGGTGGCGAGCCAGCAGCTCCATCACCCGCGCGTCAAAACGCGCCAGCGCTAGGCGCAGCCAGTGGCCCAGGTGGGTGGGGGTCCAAGGCGTAGCCTTTAAAGGGTCGTTCGTCATGTTTTAAATAGTAATGCAAACTGACTAAAAAATACGATTGTGGATTTCAATAAGCCCAGCTAAACTACTGTTCAAGCATCCAGCCTGTAATTAATACCACTGGATGCCAATTTCTAACTGATTGATTTTTAAGGAGATTTTTATGGACGCCCCCGTCAAGAACCCAGGCAACCTCAACGGTGCCAACAGCGAAAAAGCCAAAGCCCTGCAAGTGGCGTTGGCCCAGATCGAAAAACAATTTGGCAAAGGCACCATCATGCGCCTGGGTGAGGGCGAAGTCATTGAAGACATTCAGGTCGTCTCCACCGGTTCGCTGGGGCTGGATATTGCCCTGGGCGTCGGTGGCCTGCCGCGTGGCCGCGTGGTCGAAATTTACGGGCCAGAGTCCTCGGGTAAAACCACGTTGACCCTGCAAGTGATTGCCGAGATGCAAAAGCAAGGCGGCCAATGCGCCTTTGTGGACGCCGAACACGCGCTGGACATACAGTACGCCCAAAAGCTGGGCGTCAACCTGCAAGACCTGCTGATTAGCCAGCCCGACACCGGCGAGCAAGCACTAGAGATTGTGGACAGCCTAGTGCGCTCTGGCGCGGTCGACCTGATCGTGGTCGACTCGGTGGCCGCTTTGACCCCCAAGGCCGAGCTGGAAGGCGAAATGGGCGACTCTCTGCCCGGTCTGCAAGCCCGTTTGATGAGCCAGGCCCTGCGCAAGCTGACCGCCCACATCAAAAAGACCAACTGCATGGTCATCTTCATCAACCAGATTCGCATGAAGATTGGTGTGATGTTTGGCTCGCCCGAGACCACCACCGGCGGCAATGCGCTCAAGTTCTACGCCTCGGTGCGTTTGGACATCCGCCGCACCGGCACCATTAAGAAGGGTGATGAGGCCATTGGTAATGAGACCCGGGTTAAGGTGGTCAAAAACAAGGTGGCGTCACCGTTTAAGACCGCCGAGTTCGATATCCTGTTTGGCGAAGGCATCAGCCGCCACGGCGAGATCATCGACATGGGGGTGACTGCCAACATTCTGGACAAGTCCGGCGCTTGGTACGCTTACAACGGCGAGAAGATCGGCCAGGGCCGCGACAATGCCCGCGAGTTTTTGCGCGAGAACCCGGCCCTGTCCACCGAGATTGAAAACAAGGTGCGCGCCTCCCTGGGCATCCCCTTGGTGCCAGGCAGCGCGGAGCCGGAAGTGAAAGCAAAATCCGGTGGAAAGAAGGCTGCGACCCCGGCAGATGCTGCGTAAGCAGCTATTAACTTTGTAGTGTTTTCCCAGCCTTTGCCCCCACGCCCATGGCAACAACCCCCATCTCCCTCAAAGGCCGGGCCTTGCGCCTGCTCAGCGGCCGCGAACATTCGCGCGCTGAGCTAGAGCGCAAGCTCACCCCCCATGAGGAAGAGCCGGGTACGCTGGCCAAGGCGTTGGACGACCTGCAGGCCAAAGGTTTTATCAGCGAACAGCGCGTGGTGGCGTCGGTGCTGCACCGCCGCGCCGCCAAGCTGGGCACTGCGCGCATTAAGCAAGAGCTGCAAAGCAAGGGTCTGGCGCCCGAAGCCGTGCTGGAGGCGGTGGGCCAATTACGCGCCACGGAGGTGGACCGGGCGCGTGAGGTCTGGCGCAAAAAGTTTGGCAGCGCGGCGGCGGATGCGGCCGAGCGGGGTAAGCAAATGCGTTTTCTGGCTAGCAGGGGTTTTGGCGGTGAGGCTATTCGCAAGGTGGTGTCGGGTGCGTGGGAAGACGATGCATGACATGTGGTGTTTGATGCGGGTGGCGTAGCGGTAGAAAATTATTAGCCATTTCGGCCTTTAGCCCTCGTCATATATGCGCAAGCAGCTATAAAAAATATAGCATTCTCGGCGCCAAATGCGCTCAGAGCCCCAGCATGAGCTTGAGGTTTTGCACTGCTGCGCCGGATGCCCCCTTACCGAGGTTGTCTAAGCGCGCCACCAGCACGGCGTGGGCAAATCCATCGGTCTTGGCGTCGTTGCCAAACACGCGCAATTCCATTTTGTCGGTATCGGCCAGTGCAACCGCATCGAGTTTGAGGTCTGCGGTGGCGGGCTCTACCGTGACCCATTCACTGCCCGCGTAGTGTTTTTGAAGGGTGTCGTGCAGGTCTTGCGCGGTGGGTTTGCCGGGCAGCGTGTCCAGGTGCAGTGGCAACTGCACCAGCATGCCCTGGCGGAAGTTAGCCACCGACGGCACAAATAGGGGCCTGCGGGTCAGGCCCGTGTAACGCATGATCTCGGGAATGTGCTTGTGCTTGAGGCCCAAGCCGTACAACTCCATGGCCGGGGCGGTGCCGGCCTCATAGGCTTCAATCATGAGGCGCCCGCCGCCTGAGTAGCCGCTGACGGACGGCAGGCAGAGCGCGAAGTCTGCGGGCAGCAGCCCCGCATCCACCAACGGGCGAATCAGAGCGATAGCGCCGGTGGCATAACAACCGGGGTTGGTCACGCGCTGGGCCTGGGCCACGGCGGCGCGTTGCGTAGGTGTCAGCTCTGGAAATCCATACACCCAGCCCGGTGCGGTGCGGTGGGCGGTGGACGCGTCGATGATGCGCGGGCCAGGGTGGCCGGTCTCTGCGACGATGGCATCGACCATTGCGACCGATTCAATGGCCGCGTCGTCGTGTAGGCACAGCACCACCAGGTCGGCCTGGGCGATCAGGGCGCGCTTGGCGCTTGCGTCTTTGCGCAGGGCGGGGTCAATGCTGATGAGCTCGATGCCCGGGAAATCCTGCAGGCGTTCGCGGATTTGCAGGCCTGTGGTACCGGCTTCGCCGTCGATAAAGATTTTTTTCATGGGGCGGGGTGTCAAGGGCGTCAATCGGTCGATCGCTGGCAAAAAGCCAGCGCTGCGGGCCGTTTTGTAAGCTGAATCAAAGGTTACTGGATATCAACATGATACATTTCCCCGTTCACGTGTCCACTGCCATGGGCCACGCAAATACGTGTGGTTCTATGGCGAATCCCTCCAGCTCCACAAGAGATGCTATGAAAATCCACGAATACCAAGGCAAAGAAATTTTGCGCCAATTCGGCGTCCCGGTGCCACGCGGTATCCCCGCGTTCACCGTACAAGAGGCGATTGAAGCCGCTCAAAAATTGGGCGGCCCAGTTTGGGTGGTCAAGGCGCAAATTCACGCCGGTGGCCGCGGCAAAGGCGGCGGCGTCAAGGTGGCCAAGACCATTGAGGACGTCAAGCGCATCGCCGGTGAGATTTTGGGCATGCAGCTCAAGACCCACCAAACCGGCCCCGAGGGTCAAAAAGTGCGCCGCCTCTACATCGAAGATGGCGCCGACATTCAAAAAGAATATTACGTCTCTGTGGTCACCGACCGCGATACGCAAAAAGTGGCGTTCATTGCCTCCAGTGAAGGCGGCATGGACATTGAAGAAGTGGCCCATTCCCACCCCGAGAAGATCATCAAGGTGTTTGTGGACCCGCTGGTTGGCTTGACCAACGCACAGGCCCAAGAAATTTCGGATGGCATCGGTATGCCGACCGAATCCAGTGCGCAGGCCATGGACGTGTTCCAAAAGCTCTACAAGTGCTACATGGAGACCGACGCCTCGCTGGTGGAAATCAACCCGCTGAACCGGGACGGCAAAGGCAACGTGATGGCGCTGGACGCCAAGTTCAACTTTGACCCCAATGCGCTGTTTCGCCACCCTGAGATCGTGGCCTACCGCGACCTGGACGAAGAAGACCCGGCCGAAGTCGAAGCCAGCAAGTTCGACCTGGCCTATATCAGCCTGGACGGCAACATCGGCTGTTTGGTCAACGGCGCCGGTCTGGCCATGGCCACCATGGACACCATCAAGCTGTTTGGCGCAGAGCCCGCCAACTTTTTGGACGTGGGCGGCGGTGCCACCCCCGAGAAGGTGACCGAGGCCTTCAAAATCATGCTCAAGAATCCCAAGGTCAAGGCCATTTTGGTCAACATCTTTGGCGGCATCATGAAGTGCGACACCATTGCCACCGGCATCATCACCGCGTGCAAAGCCACCAACCTCAATGTGCCGTTGGTCGTGCGCATGAAGGGCACCAACGAAGTGTTGGGCAAAAAGATGCTGGCCGACAGTGGCCTGCCCATCATCTCGGTGGACACGATGGCAGATGCTGCGCAGGCGGCCGTTAAAGCGGTGAAAGGTTAATCAAAATGTCCATTTACATCAATAAAGACACCAAAGTCATCACCCAAGGTATTACCGGCAAGACCGGCCAGTTCCACACCGAAAAGTGCCAGGAATACGCCAACGGCAAGAACTGCTTCGTGGCGGGTGTGAACCCCAAAAAGGCGGGCGAGTCCATCTTTAACATCCCGATCTTTGGCACGGTCAAAGAGGCCGCCAGCCAGACGGGGGCCACCGTTTCGGTGATTTACGTGCCGCCTGCAGGTGCAGCGGCTGCCATCTGGGAAGCGGTAGAGGCCGATCTGGACTTGGCGATTTGTATCACCGAAGGCATCCCCGTGCGGGACATGCTCGAAGTGCGTAACCGCATGAAGGCCAAAGAAGCGGCTGGCGGCAAGCGCACCCTGCTGCTTGGCCCCAATTGCCCCGGCCTCATTACGCCCGACGAGATCAAGATTGGCATCATGCCGGGACACATCCACCGCAAAGGCCGTATCGGCGTGGTTTCCCGCTCCGGTACGCTGACCTACGAAGCCGTAGCGCAGTTGACCGAAATCGGCCTTGGCCAGTCCACCGCTGTCGGTATTGGTGGCGACCCGATCAATGGCTTGAAGCACATCGACGTGATGCGGGCCTTCAACGACGACCCCGATACCGATGCCGTGATCATGATTGGTGAAATCGGCGGCCCCGATGAAGCCGAGGCAGCACGCTGGTGCAAGCTCAACATGAAGAAGCCTATCGTTGGCTTTATTGCCGGTGTGACTGCGCCTGCGGGTAAACGCATGGGCCATGCAGGCGCACTCATTTCGGGTGGTGCCGACACGGCCGATGCCAAGCTGGCGGTGATGGAAGAGTGCGGCTTTACCGTCACACGCAACCCGTCCGAAATGGCGCGTTTGCTCAAGGCGATGTTGTAAACCTGGGCTACTGGGTATAGGCCTTACAGAAGGGGTTGCCGTTTTCGGTGACCACCAACCAAACCGGGTTTCCTAAGGGACAATCCGGTTTTTGCATTTTTGGCGTGGGCGTTTAGCCCGAGCGCCGCTTGAAAGCCACCATGGAAGAATTTCTCACAACCCACTTTTGGGTGGCCGTTGGCCAGATCATCATGATCGACATCTTGCTGGGGGGTGACAACGCCGTCGTGATTGCGCTGGCCTGTCGTCAGTTGCCCCAGCACTTGCGCGTCAAGGGTATCTTGTGGGGCACTGCGGGGGCTATTGTGCTGCGCGTCGTGCTCATTGCCTTTGCGTTGACCCTGTTGCAAGTGCCCTTCTTAAAGCTGGTGGGTGCAGGTTTGTTGCTGTGGATTGGCATTAAGTTGCTGGTGCCGCCCGACGACGACGGGCATTCGAACATACATGGGAGCGACAAACTGTGGGCGGCAGTCAAGACCGTCATCGTGGCCGACTTGGTTATGAGTATTGACAATGTCATTGCCATTGCCGGTGCGGCCACGGGTGCGGGCGCGTCGCACCAGCTTATCCTAGTCATATTTGGCCTAGTGGTGAGTATCCCCATCATCATTTGGGGCAGCCAGATGGTGTTGAAGCTGATGGATCGGTTCCCAATCATCATCACCATTGGTGGCATGTTGCTGGGGTGGATTGCCGGCACTATGGCCCATAGCGACCCTGCCGTGCGTGACTGGATTGTGCAAACCCCCCCTATGGGCTATGCCATGGGTGTTCTGGGCGCAGGTTTGGTATGGGGCGCGGGCACGCTGATGAAAAGGGCGTCCAAGCGTCCTGTTTGAGTGCGTGTTGTAAAAGTGCGGCCAGCGTATCAAATCAGCGCTTGCGTGCAGAAGTACCTTGTTCTTGCTCCGCCCATCTGGTAACGTAACCGCTTGCCCTGGTTGAAGGATCGGGGGACCTTCTAACGCGCAGGTGCTGTGATTCTGCACCGCGGCACAACTGGGCTAGGGGGCCATTTGGCGAAGTCTTCAGCATCGCGGTCTATCTCTTTTTGGCGCACCGATTGGTTTGCTGGCATCGCCATTGTGCTGGCGGTGTTGGTTTTGCACGGCATGACCGACGTTTTTTCGGGCATGGAGCGCCACTTCTACGATTTCGCCAGCACCAGTACCAGTCGCCAGCCCTCCAATCGTATTGCAGTCATCGCCATTGACGACCAAAGTATTGCCAACATCGGTCGTTGGCCGTGGCAGCGTGATGTGCATGCCAAGTTGATTGACCTGCTGGCTGCAGCCAAAGCCAAAACCATTGTTTACACCGCGTTCTTTTTTGAGCCACAGGTTGATCCGGGTTTGGTCTATATCCGGAAAATGAAAGACGTATTGTTAGCGTCGCAAGCGGTTGCCGAGCCCGGCACACCAGGAGTCAATCAAGAACAGTTGGGCGAATTGATTACCGAGGCAGAGGTGGCGCTTGATACCGATTCAGTGCTGGCCAGTAGCATCAAAAACGCAGGCAATGTATTGTTGCCGTCAAAGTATGACTTGGGAGAGTCCTTAGGCAATGCGGATGTGTCCTTGCCCCCGTATGCGTTGCAAAGCACGGTGGATGACCCCAGCGGGTTTTCTATTCCAGCCGTGCGTGGGTCTCAGCCTATCGCATCCATTGGTTCGGTTGCTGCCGGTGTCGGGCACCTGAATCAATTGCAGGGTCTGGATGGTGTTGTGCGCTACGAACCCTTGCTGGTCAATTACTACGGCAAGGCAGTGCCCTCCATGGCCCTGCTTGCGGCGGCGAAGAGCCTCAACCTGTCGGCCAATGATATTCGTCTGAATGTGGGGCGATCGGTGCAGATTGGCAACCTCAAGGTCAAGACCGATGCGTCCGCTTTGATGCTGCCGCAGTTTTACAAGGGGCATGACGGCAAGCCCGCGTTTGCGGTGGACTCGTTTTATGACGTCTTGACGGGCAAGATTCCTGCGTCCAAGTATGCAGACAAGATCGTCATCATTGGTGCCACGGCCGCAGGTGTTGGGGTGCAGTTCCCCGTGCCTGGCACCCCGGGTTTGTCTCCGGCCGAGATGATCGCGCACATCACATCCAGCATTTTGCAAGAGCATTTCATCGTGCAGCCCGCCTGGGGCGTGTGGGCGACGTTGGGCGTGTTGCTATTGGTGGCCGCTTATGTGATTGCTGCTTTGCCACGTCTGAGTGCAGCCATGGCAGCGCTGTGCACTGCCACGATTTTTGCTGTGTTGTTGGTGGTGGAGTTCGCCTTGCTGTCGGTGTCTGCCACCTGGCTCCAGTTGGTGTTTCCGGCGTCGTTATTGGTATTGGGCCATTTGGCACTGACCACCAAACGGTTTTTGGTGACCGAGGCCGGCAAGGTCAAGGCCGACGAAGAGTCGGCCGAAACCAATCGCATGATGGGATTGGCCTTGCAAGGGCAGGGCCAGTTGGATATGGCGTTTGACCGCTTCCGCCGTGTGCCATTGGGCCTGGCGGTGATGGAAAACCTTTATAGCTTGGCTATGGACTTCGAGCGCAAGCGCCAGTTCAACAAAGCGCAGGCTACCTATGAATACATGGCGGCGTTCGATCCCGCCTACAAAGACATTAAAGCCAAGCTCAATCGGGCCAAAAACTTGTCAGACACGGTCATGCTGGGTAGCGGCGGCCACCCTGGTGGGACGCTGGTGCTGGAAGGTGGTGCGGTGGAGAAACCCATGCTAGGACGCTACCAGGTGGAGAAGGAGTTGGGTAAAGGCGCCATGGGTGTCGTGTACCTTGGCAAAGACCCCAAAATTGGGCGGGTGGTGGCGATCAAAACTATGGCATTGAGTCAAGAGTTTGCGGGCGAAGAGTTGGTCGATGCGCGCGAGCGCTTTTTCCGCGAGGCCGAAACCGCAGGCCGTTTGCAGCACCAAAACATCGTCACAATTTTCGATGCCGGTGAAGAGCATGACTTGGCCTACATCGCCATGGAATTTCTCAAGGGCCGGGACTTGGCCGACCACTGCAAGTCTGGCCAGCTGTTGCCTATGGCGGTGGTGGTGAGCATCGTCGCGCGGGTGGCTGAGGCGTTGTCGTATGCACACAAGCAAAACGTGGTCCACCGGGACATTAAACCGGCCAACATCATGTATGAGGCCGAAAGTGACACCGTTAAGGTGACCGACTTTGGTATTGCACGTATTACCGATTCGAGCAAGACCAAAACGGGTCTGGTCTTGGGCACCCCCAGCTTCATGTCGCCCGAGCAGTTGGCGGGCAAGAAGGTGGACGGTCGCTCGGATTTGTATTCTTTGGGCGTCATGCTGTTCCAATTGCTGGCGGGTGTGTTGCCATTTCGGGGCGACTCCATGGCGGAGTTGATGTTTAAGATCGCCAACGAAGAAGCGCCCGATATTCGCATCATTCGTAGCGACATTCCTGTAGCTTTGGCCGACGCCGTTGCTCGGTCTTTAAGCAAGCGCCCCGAGACCCGCTACCAGGACGGGGCGCTTTTTGCCGCAGATTTGCGCGAAATATTGCAGCAATTACCTGTAGCCGCAGAATGCCCCGCAATTGCGAAGGGCGCGGCTCCAGTACCTCCGTCCGAACGCACGGTTGCATTCGCTGCTACAGCGCCTGCGCGCCCTTCTGATTTTGACAAGACCACGGCACAGGCAGGCCCCATGTCGGCGGGCAGCGGTGTTGACCTAGATATTTAACGAACCCATGAACTACTATTTTTGCGCCAAAACCGACCCGGGACGAATCCGCGACAACAACGAAGACTCTGTCGTGTTCGACAACACCACCCACACAGTGGTTTTGGCTGACGGCATGGGGGGCTACAACGCAGGGGAAATAGCCAGTGGCATGGCCACCGCTTTTATCAAGTCCGAATTGAGCCGATGGTTGTTGGAGGTCGGTACGGGGGCCAGTGTGCGCGAGGTGCGCCGCGCCATCGAAATATGTGTGGACAACGCAAACCTGTCCATATTTAATGCAGCGAACTCCAATACGCATTACTCCGGTATGGGGACGACGCTGGTGGTTGGGGTGTTTAAGGGCGACAAGTTGATCTTGGGGCACATCGGTGATTCCCGTTGCTACCGTCTGCGCGCCGGGAAGTTCGAGCAACTCACGAAAGACCATTCGTTACTGCAAGAGCAGATCGACGCCGGTTTGATTACGCCCGAGCAGGCGGCCAATTCGTCTATCAAGAATCTGGTTACACGGGCGCTGGGTGTTGAGGACACCGTCCTGCTGGAAGTCAACGAGTACGACGTGCAGTCAGAAGACTTGTATGTGCTGTGTTCAGACGGTTTGTCGGACATGGTAGAAGATGCTGCAATCGCTAGAATTGTTGCGTCCGATTCGAATTTGGAGCAAAAGGCCAACCAGTTGGTCAATGTAGCCAATGAAAACGGGGGCCGAGATAATATTTCGGTGTTGATGGTTGAGGTGTCTGAGCTTGCTGAAAAGCGGGGTCTAATCGCCAGGTTGCTAGGAAAGTAGGTTGCAGATGCAGTGTCTGAAAACGAATTACAGAAAAAGGAGCCGGTCATGCCGAAAATGATCGTGTCGATCGATGAGGTCGTCATCAAAGAGGTTCAACTCACCAAGGATCGTACGACCCTGGGGCGCAGGCCGTACAACGACATCGTTATCGACAACCTGGCTGTCAGTGGTGAACACGCAGCCATTGTCATGACTGGGACCGATGTGACGTTGGAGGACCTGGGTAGCACCAACGGCACCTATGTCAATGGCAAGGCCGTCAAAAAGCAAGCCTTGCAAAACGGCGACACAGTTGAGGTTGGCAAATACAAAATCAAGTTTGTTGGCGACGGCGCCGTAGACAACTTTGACCGGACCATGATTGTCAAAGCGCGCCCACTTGCGCCACCCGCACAAGCCGCGCCGTCTGCTTTTCAGACCGCAACGGGTGACTCGATTGGCCTGGGCGCATTTTCCGCATCCATCAAGGTGTTGTCGGGTGCGGCGTCTGGCCGCGAAGTGCCTTTGACCAAAGTCGTCACCACCATTGGTAAACCGGGTGTTGCCGTGGCTGCGATCACCCGGCGCCAGCAGGGGTTTGTGGTCCACCATGTCGAAGGTGCGGGGAACCCTACCTTGAACGGCTCACCCATCAAGGCAGAGCCATTGCCCTTAAAAAATGGGGACCTGATCGAACTCGCTGGGACGCAGATGCAATTTGTGCAAGCCTAAAGGCTCGCACCTCGCCCAGCGCGGTCCAATGCCCGTCGGTTTTCACACTTAACGGCTATGAAAACGCTCGCGAGGCATTGGCCGCGGATTGCGGTGACGCTGATCCCGGTGGTCATTGCCTTGCTGCATGCAACGGGTATCGCGCGCATAGGTGTCACGCAGCGCCTAGACGACATCATCTACGATGCGCGCTTGCGCGCCACCATGCCCCGCACCCTGGACGAACGTATTGTCATCGTCGACATTGACGAAAAAAGTCTGGGTGAAGTCGGCCGTTGGCCGTGGGGGCGCAACAAGCTGGCCCAATTGGTCAATACCCTTTTTGAGCAACAGCACGTCGCGCTCTTGGGCTTTGACGTGGTGTTTGCTGAGGCTGACCATAGCTCGGGCCTAGCCGAGTTGACCGATCTGGCCAACCATGCCCTCAAAGACCAGCCGGCTTTTCTGGAAAAATTGCAGCAACTCCAGCCCGAGCTGGATTACGACGGCACCTTTGCCAAGGCCTTACGCACCCGCCCCGTGGTATTGGGCTACTACCTGTCCAGCGACCAAAACGGGCGCACCACCGGCACCCTGCCTGCACCCGTGATCACGGCCGACCGCATGCAGGGGCGTTTGATGCACGCCACCTCGTGGACCGGGTATGCGGCCAATATCGACGTGCTGGCCCAAGCCGCACCTGTTGCAGGGTTTTTTAATTCCATCACTGAAACCGACGGTGTGGTCCGGTCCCTGCCTTTGTTGGGGGAGTACAAGGGGCAATACTACGAATCCATCGCCTTGGCCATGTTCCGGGTGCTGGCGGGGAACCCGGCGGTGGCGCCCGGTTTCTCGAATGAGCAATTCTTGTCGCACCGTTACCAAGCGCTAGACCGGATATTGCTCACGAAAGACGCCAGAACCTTGGCCATCCCGGTGGACGAGCGGGTGGCGACCCTGGTGCCCTTTCGCGGCCCTGGGGGTGTGACTGGCGGATCGTTTCGCTATGTGTCGGCATCAGACGTCCTGGCCAATCGGGTGCCGCCCGGCAGCCTAGCAAACAAAATTGTGCTGGTAGGCACCACCGCGCCCGGCTTGCTGGATTTGCGGGTTACGCCGGTGGGTGAGGTCTATCCGGGGGTGGAAACCCATGCCAACCTGATTGCAGGCTTTTTGGACGGTAAGGTGCTGGTCAAGCCGGACTATGCCTTGGGGTACGAGGTGTTTGTGCTGCTGGTCTCTGGTCTTATCCTGGCCTTGGGGCTGCCACTGCTATCCGCCCCGCGTGCTGTGGGCTTAAGTGTGCTGGTGTTGTCCGCAGTGGTTGGGCTGAATTTTTGGCTGTATGCAGCCTACGGTTTGGTTTTGCCGTTGGCCGCTGCACTCACCATGTGTATCACCGCCTTTGCCATCAACATGAGTTACGGCTATTTCGTTGAAAGCCGATCCAAGCGTGAATTGGCCAACCTGTTTGGCACCTATGTGCCGCCCGAACTGGTCGATGAGATGGTGAAAGACCCCGACAGCTACACCATGGAGGCCACCAACCGCGAGCTCACTGTTATGTTCTGCGACATGCGGGGCTTTACCAAAATGTCGGAAAGCATGGATCCCCTGCAACTGCAGGCACTCCTCACCGGCGTTTTTAGCCGCCTCACTGGCATCATCCGCGCCAACCGCGGCACTATCGACAAATACATGGGCGACTGCGTCATGGCCTTTTGGGGCGCGCCGGTCGAAACGACCGAGCACGCCCATTTGGCGGTCAAGTCAGCCATGGAGATGGCCGCCGCTGTGCGCGACATCAACCACGACCACCGGGCGCGTGGCTTGCCAGCGATCGGTATTGGTATCGGCCTGAACACGGGCAGCATGTGTGTGGGCGATATGGGCTCCAACATTCGTCGCAGCTACACCGTCATTGGCGACGCAGTGAACCTGGGCTCACGCCTAGAGGGCTTGTCCAAGGCTTACGGCATCGAGATTGTGGTTAATGAAAGTACGCGCGCGATGGCGCCAGATTTCGTTTGGCAAGAGCTGGACCGGGTGCGCGTCAAAGGCAAAGAACAGGCGGTGTCCATCTACTGCCCCATCGCACCGACAAACCAGTTGGATGCGGGTTTGGCCAGCGAACTCAAACTGTGGTCCAGCTTTCTTAAAGCCTACCGCGCCCAAAACTGGGACCAGGCCGACGTGTTGCTCATCAACCTCATGCGTGCCAATGCCAATAAATACCTTTATTCTCTCTATGCTGAACGGGTAGCCGCCATGCGACTGCTACCGTTTGATCCAGATTGGGACGGCGCAACCAATTTCGAAACCAAATAAGGCTTGCAGTGTGAAAGTACGTGTCTTGGGTTGTTCGGGGGCTATCGCCAAAGACTGCCGCACCACATCGTTCCTCATTGACAGTGAGGTCTTGGTGGACGCGGGCACTGGCGTGGGCGACCTGACCCTTGAAGAAATGCGTTTGGTAGACCATGTGTTGCTCAGCCACTCGCACCTGGACCACGTTGCAGCTTTGCCGCTGATGGTGGACGCCATTGCTGCGCAGCGCAAAACACCTTTGAAGGTTTATGCCTTAGCCGGCACCATTGCCGCTCTGCGGGCCCATATTTTTAACAATGTGATCTGGCCCGACTTCTCGCGCATACCCAGCCCGCAGGCACCGTTTATTACCTTCCATGAAATTCGGGTTGGACAAACCTTTCAGCTGCTTAACAAATACATCGAAGTTTTGCCAGCGGTGCACACCGTTCCTGCGGCCGGGTTTGCCATCACAGCAGGGCATGGCTGCTGGGTATTTACCGGCGACACCGAGCGCAACCAGGCGTTTTGGGACCGGGTTAACCAACTCAACGTAGCCATGCTCGTCATTGAGACCGCATTCAGCAACCGAGAAAAAGACCTGGCCCACCGCAGCCTGCACCTCTCGCCCATGGTGCTGGCCAATGAGTTGGACCTGATTGCCAAGGGCAAGAACTACCCCATCTACATCACCCACACCAAACCCGCCGAGACCGAACAAATCATGGCGGAGATACAGCGTTTTGACCAGACCCAGCCTTTTGGGCCCAACGTAGCCCATGACATTCGCCGCCTCCGTGCTGGCCAGGAGTTCAATATATGAATAGTGTTTCGTCGCAATTACCCGCTGAGAACTCACCCGAGCAGGCGTTTTTTGAATCTCAGAAGTTAGCGTCCAAAGCACGGGGCAGCAAGTTTGAGGCCCTGTTTTACCGCCAGCTGCACCAGGTCACGGCCCGCATCCACGAGACCGAGAACCTTGAGCAGATCATGCTCGAAACCAGCCAAGACATTTGCAAGCTGCTCAACGCAGATCGGTTGACGTTGTATGCGGTCAGTGAAGACCAAGCCGCAATCGTCTCTAAGGTTAAGACCGGGCTTAACAGCAGCAGCGACCTCAAGCTGCCCATCTCGCCCCAAAGTATTGCGGGCTACGTGGCGTTTAGCCGCAAACAGCTCAACTTGCCCGACGTGTACGACGACGAGGCGCTCAAGCAAATCCACCCGGCGCTGACATTTTTGAAAGCGGTAGACACCCGCTCTGGTTACCGTACCAAGCAGATGCTGGTAACACCTATTTTTGAAGGCGAAACGCTCCACGGCGTACTGCAAGTTATCAATAACAAAAGTGACGAACCTTTTGGTGCCTTAGAGGTCGATGGCGTTAACGAGTTGTGCAAAACCCTGGGCATAGCCATTCGCCAGCGGGTCAAAGGGGTTGCCACCCCGGTAAAAAAGACCACCAAATACGACGCATTGGTTGCCGACGGACTGCTCACCGAAGACGAGTTAAAACAGTGTGTTAAAGACGCGCGCGCGGCGGGCGATTCGGTTGAGCACCTGCTGATTGCAACCTTCAAGATACAGCCGCAAGCTATTGGCCCCTCACTGTCCAAGTTCTTTCGGGTGCCCTACGAGCCGTTTAACGCGGGGCGCATTCGTTCTGAAATGCTGCACGGCGCACTCAAGCGGGAGTTCATCGAAGAGCAGGGCTGGATCCCGCTGGAGGAGTCGCCCGAAGGCCTGATCATCATGTGTGTGGACCCAGAAGCCGTACGTGGCTCGCGGGTGGTGCCCCAGGTGTTTCCGCGTATTGCCAAGTTTGCTTACCGGGTCACCACACAAGCGGAATTCAAAGAGACGCTGGCACAGTTGTTTGGTGGCGTCGCAGACACCAGCACCATTGACCAGTTGCTGGCCGACATGGACGGTGGCCCCATTGACGACGGCAGCAACGACGACTCGCTAGAGTCCGCCGCAGCCGACAACGAGTTAGTCAAGTTTGTGAACAAAGTCATCATTGACGCTTATCACCAGAAGGTGTCGGACATTCACATTGAGCCCATGCCCGGCAAATTCAAAACCGGCATTCGGTTTCGCATTGACGGCAGCCTGGTGCCCTATGTGGAGGTGCCCGCGCACTTTCGCCAGGCCATGGTGACGCGTTTGAAAATCATGTGTGATCTAGATATCTCAGAGCGCCGCAAGCCGCAAGACGGCAAGATCAAATTCAAGAAGTACGGCCCGCTGGATATCGAGCTGCGGGTGGCCACCATACCGTCTGCCGGCGGGGTGGAAGACGTGGTCATGCGGATTTTGGCCGCCGGTGAACCCATTCCTATGGACAAACTGGGGCTCACTCCCCACAACAAATCGCGGCTGGAAGCCACTGTTAGCAAACCCTATGGTCTGTTTTACGTGTGTGGGCCCACCGGTTCTGGCAAAACGACCACACTGCATTCGATCCTGAAGTTTCTCAACACGCCCGACACCAAAATTTGGACCGCCGAAGACCCGGTGGAGATTACGCAAAAGGGTCTGCGTCAAGTGCAAATCAACCGCAAAGCGGGTATCGACTTTGCGCTCATCATGCGTGCCTTTCTGCGGGCCGACCCCGACATCATCATGGTGGGCGAGTCGCGCGACAAAGAAACCGTGGCCATGGGTGTGGAGGCGTCACTCACCGGGCACTTGGTGTTCTCTACCCTGCACACCAACTCGGCGCCCGAATCCATCACCCGTTTGATGGACATGGGCATGGATCCATTCAATTTTGCCGATGCACTCTTGGGCATCTTGGCCCAGCGCCTAGCTAAAAAGCTGTGCGATTGCAAAGAAGCTTATGTGCCCGACGCAGAAGAGTTCCGTTTGTTTGTCGTTGAATATGCCGAAGAACTGCGCCACTCGCAAGCGTGGAAGACGGATTATGCGGGTGAGAGCAAGAAGCTGGCAGACAGCTGGCGTAAGGCCTATGCCCAAGACGGAGAGCTCAAGTTCTACCGCCATGTGGGTTGCGACAAATGCGGCAAGACCGGCTACAAAGGCCGCATTGGTCTGCACGAACTTTTGGTGGCCGATGATGCAGTCAAAAAACTCATCCAAGAGCGCGCACGGGTGGCCGAGTTGTTTGCCATGGCGGTAGAAGGCGGCATGCGCACCTTGAAGATGGACGGCATGGAGAAGATCATGCTCGGCATGACCGATTTGAAGATGGTGCGGTCGGTGTGCATCAAATAGCGCATTTGTATCGAAAATGCCAAATTCGACATAAATTGTGTTTATGTCGAATTTGGCATATTATGACCACATGCAATACCGGGTTCAGACCCCCCAGCAGTTAGCCGTACACCTTCAAGCACTGCGCCAGGCTCAAGGGTTAAGCCAGGTGCAGCTAGGCAGAAAGCTCAGCCTCAGTCAGTCGCGCATCGCGCGGATTGAGAAAGACCCCCTGAGTGTGAGCGTGGGCCAGTTGCTGGCGGTGCTGTCGGCATTGGACGCCAGCCTCTTAGTGGAACCCAATGGCACGGTGGATTCACACATGCCCACGCGCGATTCTGCGGGATGGTAGTGGCTATGGGAACGCTCCATATCTGGATGAACGGCGAACTGGTGGGCCAATGGAGCCACACGCGCTCAAAAACGCAAACCTTTCGTTATGACCTGGGGTGGACCGCGTCATCTTTAGGCCGCCCCTTGTCACTTTCAATGCCCTTCACCGCAGGCAATGGTGAACACCGGGGTGCAGTCGTCGAAAACTATTTCGAGAATTTGCTTCCTGACAACGACACAATACGCAAACGCCTGCAAGGCCGCTATGCAACACGCACCACCGGCGCCTATGACTTGCTTAACGCCATTGGCCGGGACTGTGTTGGTGCTGTTCAAATTTTGCGGCCAAATACCGAGCCATTGGGGTGGAACACCGTACAAAGCGCGGAGCTGACCGAGGCGGGTGTGGCCGATGCACTGCGCAAGGCTATTGCGGTGCAGACGCTGGGGCAAAGCACCGGCAGTGACAACGATTTCAGGCTATCGATTGCAGGCGCGCAAGAGAAAACGGCATTGCTGCAATACGCAGGCCGCTGGTGGTGCCCGTTGGACTGGCATCGCAGTGGCGCGCAAAACAAAGGCGGATTTGCCCCAGCGGCGGGGCAGTGGATCACCCGCATTCCCCAAGAAGACTTTTGCCAAGCAAGCGGCACTGCGCCCAGTTTGAAATATGAAAAAGATGGAGGCCCCGGCATAGAGTCGTGCCTGGCACTGCTCAGAGGGAGCCATCGCGCCCCCAAAGACAAAGCAAACTTTGTGCTGGCGCAACTCGCATTTTGGCTGCTGGCCGCGACCGATGGGCACGCCAAGAACTTTTCGCTGTTTATAGAACGGGGTGGTGTCTACCGAATGACCCCTTTGTATGACGTGCTCTCCGCGTGGCCAATCATCGGCCATGGCAGCAAAACGTTGGCCAAGCAGGACGCCAAGTTGGCCATGGCGCTACGCGGTAAAACCCCTCACTACAAGTTAGTAGACATTCGGGCCCGTCACTGGAAGGCGCTGGCGGCATCGACCGGTCTTGATGCAGTCTGGCCGAGCATGATCCACATGGTGGAGTCGGTAGGAGAACACCTCTCGGCCATCGAGAAAACGCTGCCACCCAATTTCCCGGAGCCTGTTTGGGAAGCGATCAGCGTGGGTGCGCAGCTTCAGGCACAGCAGTTTTTGCGGGAACTCGACGCTGCAAAACTACGATAAGAGCAATAGGCCATGTGCCAAAGGGTATGTGTGCAGCGCTGTATCACGCCCACGTAGCCAAGAAATGACAAAAATGTCATGCTGCTTGACACAATGGGTCAGCGCATTACTTGCCAAAGGCCTAAATGAATGGGGTAAACCCTTTGTTTTTGGCGCCTTAAGTGCAAATATCGGTTGGCACGGAATCTGCTGAACAGTATTCGTCTTATATTTTTTTAACCAAGGAGTTTCAAATGAAGCGTTCTATGCAAAAGGGTTTTACCCTGATTGAGTTGATGATCGTTGTGGCGATCATTGGTATTTTGGCTGCGGTGGCTTTGCCAGCTTATCAGGATTACACGATCCGTGCGAAGGTTACTGAAGGTTTGTCGCTTGCCGGTTCAGCAAAGACCGCTGTTGCAGAAAATGCTGCGAACGGTGCGCCATTCGATTCCGGCTGGGTTTCTCCGTCGGCAACTAAGAACGTTGCTAGCCTTGCCATCGATCAAACAACTGGTGCAATCACCATTACCTATACGGCCGCAATCGCTGCTACTGGTGCTAATACATTGGTCCTGACCCCGCTCAATGCGGGGGCTGTCCTCTCCGGCAATGGTACTTCATCGACCATTCCAACCGCTGGTTCGATTACTTGGATATGCACTTCTGCTGGGTCACCAGCCGCTGTTACCGGTAGTACTAATGGAACGATTCTTGCTAAGTACGTTCCTGCGAGCTGCCGCACCTAATTGTTAGAACCCTGTTTTAAAAGGCGCCAACGGCGCCTTTTTTTATAAGTATTGAATGCGACTGGTTTTTGACGTTATGTATTTGCAGAATACAAGAATCGGAGCGGGTGTATTCTGCTTCTTGGGTGCTTGGCTTTTTACATACAGTGCAGGTGGTCCTCCCGACGCTATGCAGCAAATTTTTATGCTGGCTATGCTGGTTGCGGCCGCATTGTTTGTGGGGGTGGGGTCGGTTCCTGTGGGCGTGTACGCACCCTTGGGCGTTGGACTGGCGCTGATGGCCCTTACGCCGAATCCTTACCTCGGTGTATTTTTGCAGGGGGCTAGCGGTGTGCTTTTGGCCTGCCTGGCATGCCACCTGGGCGTCAAACTGCGGGCAACACCCAAAGCGATGACGTGGTTTTTAATCGCACTCGTCGCAGCCGCATTGCTCAATGCGGTAGAGGGGCTGCTGCAATGGCTTGGTTTGGTGGGCGAACTGTACCGCTGGGTTATAGAGCCCGAGCAGCGTGGTACAGCCTTCGGTGCGTTTCGGCAGGTGAATTTGTTCGCCACGTTTTTATGTGTGGGCTCTGTGGGCGTGGTGTGGTTGGTGCACAGGCGCCGTTTGACGGAGCCCATGGCATGGCTAGTGCTGGGTGTGCTGATGTTTGGCGTCGCAGCCTCTGGGTCGCGAACCGGTATCCTAGAGGTGTTGGCTCTGGCGGTCTTGGCGTGGCACTGGAGTCGGCGGCAGCATGACCAGGTTGCACCCGCTGTCAGCCGTCTATTTGCCGGGCAATTGCTGCTGTTGGCATCGGCCATGCTCTTGTTGCCGGGTATTGCACAGTTGCATGGGTTCGCGGTAACGTCGGCTGCGGTCAAGATTGGCGCCGTAGCCCAAGACGGACGTTTCACGATTTGGCAAAACGCAATTGCCCTCATTTGCGAGCGCCCATGGTTCGGCTGGGGGTGGCGTGAATTTGGGTACGGGCATTACCTGACTGTGTTCGATCACCGCTTTCCTGAGCTTTTAGACAATGCGCACAATTTGCCGCTGCAGATTGCCGTAGAGTTTGGGTTGCCGGTGGCCGTTGCAGTGTGCGGCGGAATTGTTACTGCAGTGGTTGTGGCAAAACCATGGCAAATTACCCCGGCCCACACAGTGGGGCCGGACGGCGATGCCTCGGAGCGCGTCTTTGCGTGGGCCATTTTGATGCTGATAGTGGGCATCCACAGCATGCTGGAATACCCGTTGTGGTACGCAGGATTCTTGTTTTTGACGGGTCTTTGTGTCGGCTATGTCTTGCCAGTTCGCGCTGTGGGTGCAGTAACCGGCAGACGCCGGATGGCGTCCGTGTGGTTGGCGCGTGGGGTTGCACTCGCGCTGATCGGGTTGTCTCTGGTTGCTTGGCAGCAATACGCGCAGCTGTTGGCCATCTACAAAATTCCGTTTACCAACAACGTTGCGGTGCGGCGCGCAGCAATCAGCGCAGCGCTGGCCAAAGCGCAAGGTGCTTGGATGTTTCAGGGGCAGTTAGACGCAGCCACATTGGGTGCCACTGAGGTCACAGCGAAAAATGCACCCGAGGTGCGTGTGCTAGCTGAAAAGTTGCTGCACTATTCTGCGGATGCCGCAGTGATCCAGCCCCTGATGTGGAGCCTTTGGTACCTTGGCGACGGACCTGACTTACGTTTTCACACTGAGCGGTTTTGCCGCGCCTATCCTGCCGTATTTAAGCGGTGGAGCGAGGTGTACGCCAACCACCCCATTACGCGGGATGCAGGGAGCTTGAATTTGGCGTGCCAGCCGACGCAGCCGTTGACCACGGCAGTGCGATGATCAAGCATTTTTCTTCAGGAAAATCACGCTAATGCGAAAACAAGCAACCCGCATCCAATCTGCTGTGATGGATACGAACGCCTTATTGTTGTGGGCACTGTTCTTGTCGTTATCTTGGTTGCTTCCAGTCCATTTCCCGCCATGGAACACCTTCCCGGCAGAGGTGTGGTCGGCGGTGATGGTGTTGATCAGCGCAGGGGCTATGGCTTTGCATGTCCGAACGCGGCTAACGTGGCATAGCTTGCCACTGCTGTGTGCGGTTTTGGTGGTGTTGGTGTGGTTGCAATATGCAGGGGGCTTGATTCCCTTTGCCGGGCAGGCGTGGACGTCGTCGGCCTACCTGATTAGCTTGCTGCTGGCTTTGCTGGTCGGCGCGCGCTGGGAGGAGGTTAGCCCCAAGCAGTTGGCCCACGGTTTATTCTTTGCGATCGGCGTTGCCGCAGTCCTGTCGGTCGGGTTGCAGCTCTATACCTGGCTCGGCCTGCAAGACAGCGGCGTTTTGGGTATGTGGTCGCTGGCCCAAGCAAATGACCAGCGGCCCTCGGCCAACCTGGGCCAACCCAACCAACTGGCAACCTTGCTTTTGTGGGGCTTGCTTGCGGTTCTGTGGGCCTGCGTCCACGGTGTGCTGCGAGCCCGTAGTGCTTTGGTAGTGGCGGTTTTTTTGATTTTTGGCTTGGCGCTGACCCAGTCGCGAACGGGCCTATTGGGCGCAACGGTGGTGTTGGCAGCGATTTGGGCGTGGCGTAAGCACTGGGCATCTCGTCGCTTGCCCTGGGTTGCTCTGGGGCTCTACCTGTTTTTGCTGCTCTGCCCGCTCTTGATTCAAGGGATTGGCACGTTGCTGCAGCTCGATACGCAGCCTGCCTATGCGCGGCTCGACGAGCCGGGTAACCAGCGACTTGAGGCGTGGCGCCTTTTTGTCGGAGCCATTTGGGACAAGCCCTGGTACGGCTATGGTTGGACCGAGACAACGGCGGCCCAGTTGTCGGTTGCAGACCGATTCCCAAGCCTTGGCGGCTTGTTTTCACATTCGCATAACCTTGTTGTGGATTTGATGCTGTGGGTTGGCGTGCCCCTCGGTCTTGCCATCACTGCCGTTTTGGCCTATTGGTTTTGGTCACGGGTTAAAGCGGTCAAAACGTCGGTGGATGCTGTTCTTGTGCTGTTTGTGGTGGTGGTAGGTGTACACGCTATGCTCGAGTTTCCGCTGCAATACGCCAATTTTTTGCTCCCCACCGGTTTGGTGATGGGCATGCTCAGTAGCCGCTTGGGTGCCACGGCGGTGGTTACAACA
The DNA here is from genome assembly GCA_038245855.1 of Burkholderiales bacterium. Taxonomy (GTDB): domain Bacteria; phylum Pseudomonadota; class Gammaproteobacteria; order Burkholderiales; family Burkholderiaceae_C; genus Allorhodoferax. The sequence continues at coordinate 15,104 of JBBRSA010000031.1, read as the reverse complement.
CCGCGGTGGGTCTTTGCGGCATTGGCTCTGGCGGCAGCAGGGGTTTTGGCGGTGACGGTGCGGGACTACGCGGAGGTGGATGACAGCTACACCAAGTTGCGGCTGGAACAATCCTTTCTTGGGCAAGGCAGGCCTGCGTTTGGTGGCCCACCTGCAGTATGGGCGCTAACGCATTTTCGAGAGTGGATTGTGGTGTCGCGTCTCAAAGTGCATTCCAGCATGGGACAGGATGAGTTGGGTGAGATGGAGCGCTTGACTACGGCCTATCCGTCTCGGCCTTTTGTGTACCGGCTAGCAAGAGCGTTTGCATTGAACAAGCAACCACAGAAGGCTCAATGGTGGCTTGCCAAGATATGCAAGATAACCGATGAAAAAGACTGCCGTATGTCCCAACGGTCTTGGGCGGCAGAGAGCAAGGAGGATGCCCGCATTGCTGCGGTTCCATGGCCCGCAGGGCGGTAGTGAGCAATTGACTGCTAAAGAAGTGGTCTGTTTTTACTAAAATCCGCACTCGGATCAATTATTTGCTTGCACACTTAAAACGACGCACAACCATGGTTAATGCTGCCTCTACCTTTTGGCGCGATAAAGTCAGCGCGAGTCTGATTCATTTGGGTTTGAGCGTACTCATAGCCGCGCTGGCTGCGTTACTGGTGTTTGGTGTTTGGTACCCCTACCCGTATCGAGAAATATCGGGTGGACGCGAGTTGTTTCTGCTGGTGGTGTCGGTGGACGTCATGATGGGGCCGCTGATTACTTTTGCGGTTTTTAACCGCGCGAAACCACGGCCGGAGTTGCTGCGCGATTTGGCGATTGTGGCTTTGTTTCAGCTCAGCGCTTTGGGTTATGGCTTGTGGACGGTCAGCGTCGCGCGGCCGGTGCACATGGTGTTTGAGGTAGACCGTTTCCGGGTGGTGCACGCCATTGATGTTCCGCCTGAGTTACTGAACAAATGCCCGGCCGGGGTAGTGGCGTTGCCCTTGACTGGGCCAACCATGCTGTCACTTAGGGCCCCAGGTAGCAACCAAGAAAGATCCAGCGCACTGTGGGCGGAGTTGGCCGGAACGCCGATGGCTGCCCGCCCGGACTTCTGGCAACCGTATAGTTTGGCCACTGCGCAAGTCTTAAAGGCTGCCCATGCAATGAAAACGCTGGAGGCACGTTTCCCAGGCCGTGTGCAAGAAATTGACGCTGCCGCCAACGCCAAAGGGCGGCAGGCAGACGATTTGCTGTATCTGCCCTTGGTGGGGCGGGGGCAGTATTGGACGGCATTTATTGACCCATTAACGGCAGACGTGGTGGCCGCTATCCCGCTGGACCCGTTTTGACGTTTACCCCGCCACAAAACTCCCCGACTTCCCCCCATGCTTTTCTAGCAGCTTAACGCTAGTAATCACCATCCCCCGGTCCACCGCCTTACACATGTCATAAATGGTAAGCAGGGCGACTTGCACAGCAGTTAAGGCCTCCATCTCTACGCCCGTTGGCCCCACGGTCTCTGCAGTGGCCGTGCAGGCCACATGCGCGGGTTGCATCCCTTCAGCAGCTACCACTTCAAAACTCATCGCCACCCGGGTCAGCGCAATCGGGTGGCACAGGGGGATGAGGGTGCTGGTCTGTTTGGCCCCCTGAATGCCGGCAATGCGGGCAATACCCAGCACGTCGCCCTTCTTGGCGGTGCCAGAGGCAATCAGTGCCAGCGTGGCGGGCAGCATCTCTATGCGGCCTGCTGCGGTGGCGCTGCGGTGGGTGGCGGGCTTGGCGGCCACGTCCACCATGTGGGCTTGGCCTTGGGCGTCAAAATGGGTCAGTGCAGACATGTGTAGACTTTACCCGATGGCCCCGCATTTCACGGTGCCTCAAAATTAAATGCCAAATCGCCCTCTAGCCCTCATGCAGATTGCGCAAGCAGCTATTGTTTCGATAGCGATTGTGGCTACCCCCGTTGGCAATGCAGAGCCGCCGGGGGGCGATGCAGGTGTGGCACCAACCCGCAGCAGCGCAGCCTTGCCCTACTTGGGGGAAGCAGGCGACATGAGCCCCGCCGCCGAGCGGCGCTTGGGCGACAGCATCGTGCGTGCGCTGTACCGTGACCCAGACTACATCGACGACCCCGTCATCACCGAATACGTGCAGGGCATTTGGCAACGCCTCTTAGCGGCTGCGCGTGTGCGCGGTGAGTTGCCGCCTGAGCTCGATGAGCACTTTGCCTGGCAGATATTGACTGGCAAAGACCGCACGGTTAATGCCTTCGCGCTGCCTGGTGGCTATATGGGTCTGAACCTGGGGCTCATCGCCGTGGTCACCAGCCGTGACGAACTGGCATCGGTGATGGCGCATGAGCTGAGCCATATCACCCAGCGCCATATCTCGCGTGTCATGACCGGTCAGGCCGCGCGCACGCCCTGGCTGATTGGCTCCATGCTTTTGGGCATTTTGGCAGCCAGCAAAAGTGCGGACGCGGCCAACGCCCTGGTGGTGGGCGGGCAGGCCGTGGCGGCGCAAAGCCAGTTGAATTTTTCGCGCGATATGGAGCGCGAGGCGGACCGTGTTGGTTTTGGTGTCTCTACCCAAGCGGGCTTTGCGCCTGAGGGTTTTGTGACCATGTTTGCCAAGCTGCAGCAAGCGTCGCGGCTGAACGACACCGGTGGCTTCCCCTACTTGCGCAGCCACCCGCTGACCACCGAACGTATGGCCGACATGCAGGCCCGTATTCCCCAGTCGGCTAAAAAGCACGTTGCCCCAGAGGTGCCAGAGCACGCCATGGTGGCCGCCCGCGCGCGGGTGCTGTCGCATCCGGCGGTGGACGACCTGCGCGCCTGGGCTGCCGACGTCGAGCCTACCGCGCTGGGCAATCAATCGCCAGGGCAGCAGGCGGGCGCGTTGTATGGTGCCACCTTGGCCGCCATCAAGTTACGTGATTTTGCCCGTGCCCAGGCACTGTGGCAGCGATTGGTAGCACTGGTCGACCATGACCCTGAGGCCACACGCCTCGCCCACCTGTTGGGTGCCGAATTGTGGGTGGCGCAAGGCGATGGCGCCCGTGCGGCGGCCTTGCTGCCCGCCCCTGGGGCTGCTTTGCAACGCCCGGAGTTGATGCTGCTGGCGCAGGCCGCGTTGGCCAGTAGCCACAGCCAAACCGGGGCAAACCCCTTAGCATCCGCGCTGGCAGCGGCAGCCCAGCAGTTGCAGACGTGGGTGGCGGCGCACCCGCAGGATGCACTGGTTTGGCAGATGCTGGCCACCGTGTATGCAGCCCAGGGCCGCACCCAGGGCGCCATACGGGCGCAGGGTGAGGTCAATATGGCGCAGTTGGACTATGCCGCAGCGGCAGCGCGGTTCAAGAGCGCGCAAGACCTAGCGCGCAGCAGTGGCGCCCAATACGACCACATTGAGGCGTCGATCATTGACACCCGCTTGCGTGAGGCGACCTCACTGGCGCGCGAACAGGCGCTGGAGCGCTGAGTCAATCACCACGCCCAGCACCGAATAAATCAGCGACCCGAGCAAAGCGCCTTCAAACCCGTGCACATGAAAGCCACTGAGTAAACTGGCGGCCGCCCAGAACATCAGCGCGTTGATGACAAACAAAAACAGGCCCAGCGTGACCACCGTGACGGGCAAGGTGAGCACCACCAAAATGGGCCGCAGCACGGTGTTAAAAATGCCGATGACCAACGCTGCCACCATGGCGGCAGAAAAGCTGTTGACCTGTACGCCGTCGTAGAGGTACGTGACGGCCAGCAAGGCGGTTGCGCTCAGCAACCATCGCAGAAGTGTTTTCATGCGGCAAGAATAGCACGGTGACTCACAAAACAATAGCGCGAAAACTAGCACCCGTTTAAGATCGCGCGTGGGCTGAATTGGACGGCCCTTGTTTTACTCGACCCAAACCTATGAACTCCGAATCTGCGTCTTCCATCGATCTTGAACTGCAGCGCCTGCACCGTTGGCTGTCGCTATTGGAGCAGTGGAGTGACGGCTTGCGCAGCGCACCTGACGCGCTGGCCCTGACGCAGCTTTTGTGCCGCCTGCTGGTCGATGCCGCGCACTATGCCCAGGCCGAGGTGGCCTTGGCGCTGCCGGATGGCATTTTGGTGTCAGCCAGCGCGGTGCAGGCCGACGGTTTGGAGCACCTGCGCGATATCCATTTTCCGGTGGAGTGGCATGGGCAGCCACTAGGCGCATTGCGCCTGTGGACTGGCGCGCACGCCCCAGAGCGTGCCGACGAGCACCGGTTTATCAGCCGCATGCTGGGTGACCTGGTCAAGGGCGTGATGGCGCTCGCGGCGCCACAGGGTACGCCGCCGCCCAACAGCCGCTTGGAATTGTTGTCTCTGGCGGTGGAGCAAAGCTCGTTTGCCATCGTGGTTACAGATATTCACGGTCAGGTGCAGTACGCCAACCCCAGCTTCACTGCCATGACCGGCTACACCCTGGCCGACATTGCCGATGTACCCGCCTTTCAATGGAACCTGGCGGGCAACATTGCCGAAATCTACCATGGCCTACTGGCGCTTCCGCACCCTGGTGAGCGCTGGCAGGGCGACACGCTCAACCGCCGCAAAGATGGCAGCCTCTATTGGGAGCGGCAAGTAGCCTCCACCCTGCGCGACGGGTTGGGGCGCGCAACCCACTTGGTGGTAGTTAAAGAAGACATCACCGACATCAAGGGCCTGCACCAGGCCGCCGAGCAAACGCAGCTGCTGCATGAGCAGGCGCTGGCGTCCAGCAGCAACGGCATCATGATTACCCGTAGCGACGACAACGACCACTCCATCGTCTACGTGAATCCGGCTTTTGAGCGCATCACTGGCTACACCGCCGAAGAAGTGATCGGGCTAGAGGGGCGCTTCTTAGTGCGCGATGACCTGGCGCAGCCCGACCTAGAGAAGATTCGCGACGCCCTGCGCGAGAAGCGCGAGGGCGAGGCCATTTTGCGCAACTACCGCAAAGACGGCACGCTGTTTTGGAACGAGCTGCACATCGCCCCGGTGCGCGATCTAAGCGGTGCGGCCACCACCCATTTTGTGAGCGTCATCAACGACATCAGTGACCGCGTCAACTACCAGAGGGCCCTAGAGCACCAAGCCAACCACGATAGCCTGACAGGCCTTGCCAACCGCAATCTGCTCAATGACCGCATCGAGCAGGCCATCGCCTGGGCCAAGCGCAACGGCCTGGTGATGGGGGTGATGCTATTGGACCTGGACCACTTCAAACTGGTTAACGACGGTTCAGGCCACTTGGTGGGCGACGCCTTGCTCAAAGAGGTGGCCAAACGGCTGTCCGCCTGCGTGCGCGAGACTGATACCGTAGCGCGCCTAGGCGGCGATGAATTTGTCATCGTACTGACAGACTTGCCCAATCCTGACGATGTGGGCCAGGTGGCAGAAAAGATTCAGTCCGCTCTGTCGCGCCCGGTAGAGCTGGTTGGGCGCGAGGTGTTTATTACCGCCAGTATTGGTGTGTCTCTGTATCCGCGTGACGGCGACCACGGCGAGATATTGCTGCGCTACGCCGACATCGCCATGTACCGGGTCAAAGAGCATGGCCGCAACAGTGTGCGCCAGTTTGTACCAGAGATGGGCTCGTCGGCCATCAGCCGCCTAGACATGGAGGGCGCCATGCGCCGCGCCCTGGAGCGCGGTGAATTTATGCTGCACTACCAGCCCAAGATTGACCTGTCCAGTCGGCGCATCGTTGGTGTGGAGGCGCTGGTGCGCTGGCAGCATCCGCAAATCGGCTTGGTCCACCCGATCGAATTTATCCGGCTGGCGGAAGAAACCGGGCTGATTCTGCCGCTGGGGGAGTGGGTGTTGGCCGAGGCCTGCCGCCAGCAGGTGGCTTGGCGCGACATGGGTCTGCCACCACTCAAAATCGCGGTCAACATGTCGGCCCGCCAGTTCCGCCAAGATGACTTGGCGCAGCGTGTCGCTGCGGTGTTTTCGCAAACCGGTGCTGACACCAGCCATGTCATTCTGGAGCTGACCGAGAGCATGGTGATGCACGATGTCGACAGCGCGCTGGCCACTTTGCGCGCGCTCAAGGGTTTGGGGCTGTCGCTGTCGCTAGACGACTTTGGTACGGGCTATTCCAGCCTGTCCTACCTGCGCCGCTTCCCGATCGACGAGCTCAAAATTGACCGCTCTTTCATTAGCGACATCTACACCAACACCGACGACGCCGCTATTGCCGGTGCCATTGTGGCCATGGCCCGCAGCCTGGCGCTGCTGGTGGTGGCGGAGGGGGTTGAAACCCTGGAGCAGGCCGAGACCCTGGCCCACATGGGGTGCGACCAGGTGCAAGGCTTTTATTTCTCGCGCCCGTTGGCGGTCGATGCCTGCACCGCACTGTTGCAAGAGCAGCACGGAAAGCCTGCATGAGCAAGCTCGCCTGGCGCAAGATCGCCCACGCCAAGCTGGCCGAGTTGCTCAACGGCGCGGCGGTAGACGATTCGCACGCGGTGGGTGAGTCCACGGTGTACCACTTTAACCACGAGGGTCGGGAGTGCGTAGCTGTCTCGCTGCCCGAGGGGCGGGCCGTGCTGATTGAGATCGGCAGCGACGCCAACCCCCGGCGGCGCCATATCGACAACGACCCCTTAACCTGAAACCTAGCGGCGTTTGTGGCTTCGATCACCATTACCGACATCGAATCGGCCATTAACTACTGGCGTGTCCGCGCGCCGTCGGTCGACGGCATTGTGCTGGCCACCGCCACCCGCGCCTTGGCTGAGGTTTATGCACAGCTGGTGTACCGCCGCGCAGTGGCGGTAGACGAGGCCGCGCTGCCGCCCGCCGCCTATGCCGCTTGGCTGCAGTGGTACGACACCACGCCCGACACCCCCTGTATCGCGATTTGCTCCACCAGCCAGGGAGATGCGCAGTGCAAGGGCTGCGGGCGCAGCTTCACTGAGGTGCAGCGCTGGCAAGAAATGACCCCGGCCGAAAAACGGGTCACCTGGCACCGCATCACCCGTGAGGGTGTGGCTTGGCGGTTTAATAAATACGCCGAACGTGCCGCCGACGGCAAGGTGCAACTGCTATTAAATGAATAGCTGCTCACGCAATGGTTGCGAGGGCTGGAGATATATTCCGCTCATAATTTGTAGGGTCGCAGTGTGTGGGGCAAGCCTCAAACGCATTTGAATCGGAGATGTGATTAATGAAACCAAAGCAATGGGGTATTTTTCCGGCAAACGACCCAGACCAGACCTTGCGTTTGCAGCGTTTCTTTGTTGCCTCGGCGATCTACCTGATGACCGTCGCATTTGTGTTGCTGTGTTGGGCGCTGGGTTTTTTGGATGATCGCATTACCACCACATACCTCTCGACCATCGTGGCTGTCAATGTCATTGTGTATGCGGTACTACGCAGTGGGTTGAATAAGCGCTTTAAGGACCCGAGCCTCACTTCGGTTCAAATCGTGCTCGCGGCAGCGCAGGGCATGTATGCGATGTATTTCGCCGGGCTGTCACGGGGGGCATTTTTGCTGCTCGGCGTAGCTCTATTTTCCTTTGGCATGTTTCGTCTCAACACGCGGGGCTTTCTAAAGCTGGCCGCCGTGATGCTTTCGGTTTATGCGGTCATGCTGGCGGCGCTCATGCATTACCAATCGGAGAGTACCAACCTGCGGCTGGAGTTGTTGCTGTGGGTTGCGTTTGCCATGGCGCTTGCGCAGTTCAGCTTGCTGGCGGGCATGGTGAGCGATTTGCGGTACAAGATAAAGGACAAAAACCGCACCTTGGCAAAGCAAAACGCGGAGTTAGAGGTCGCGCTGCAGCGCATCAGCGACATGGCCATTCGGGATGAGTTGACAGGCGTCTTCAACCGGCGTTACCTGATGGAGCGTATTACCGAAGAAACGGCGCGTTGCCAGCGTAGCGGGGCCACGTTTTGCCTGTGCATGGTGGACATTGATTTTTTCAAAAAGATCAATGACGGCTATGGCCATCTGGGTGGTGACGAGGTGCTGCGCTGCGTCGCACGCACCGCGTCCGGTGCCCTGCGCGAAGGCGACTTTTTTGGACGCTACGGGGGCGAGGAATTTGTCATGTTGCTAACCAATACCACTTTGGTCGGTGCGATGGTTACCGCAGAGCGGGTTCGCACCCAGATTCAGGACCTGAAATTCCCAGAAATCAGCGTGAAATTGCAGGTGCGTATTTCTTTAGGGGTGGCCGAACACCGACGCCAAGACCTGGCTGCTGCGACCTTGCAGCAAGCCGATGCGGCCCTGTACCGTGCCAAACACAATGGGCGCAACCAGAGTGTGGCGGCCCCGGTCAGTACCTAATATCTATTTCCAGCGCACCGGCTCAATATCGACGGTGTTTTTGCCGTCTCCCAGCATAAGCACACCTTCTTGAATAGTGGCCTGCAGCTGCATGCTGCGCTGGGCCAGTTTGGCCAGGGCTTGCGAGGCCTCGGTGGGTACGCGCCAGACCTGCAGCCGGTCCAAGCGCGTGAGCTTTGTTTCTATGCCCTTCCACCAGATCTCGGCGGAATGGGCAAAACAATACAGCAGCACCGCATCGGCTTTGTTGCACGCTTTGCTAATAGGTTTGTCTTCGGGCTGACCCACTTCAATCCACAGGCGCTTGTGGCCGGTGAAGTCGGTTAGCGACACATCGGGGTCTTCCACATCGGACAGGCCCGCGCCAAAGGCCAAGACACCGTCGCCATTGCATTCGCTTTGCAGCTTGTAGGCATTGAAAGCCAGCGCCGCCAGGCGGATCATCATGCGCTCGTCCGTCTCGCTGGGGTGGCGGGCCAGGGTGAGGGCGTGGTCAGCGTAGTAGCTGTGGTCAATGTCCGCAATTTGCAGATTGACTTTGAAAATGGTGGATTTGAGTGCCATTAAACTCTTTTGGCTAGCTCGGCGGCCATGCCGGTGTAGCTGCCCGGCGTCATGGCCAGTAGGCGCTGCTTCTCAGTGTCGGGAATGGCCAGCCCTGCAATAAACCCTTGCATCAGTTCCCGCGTCATGGCCTCACCGCGGGTGAACTTTTTAAGCTGCTCATACGGCTGGGGCAGGCCAAAGCGGCGCATTACAGTTTGAATGGGCTCCGCCAACACTTCCCACGACGCATCCAGATCGGCGGCAATGGCCGCTTGGTTGATCTCCAACTTGTTAAGGCCGATGAGCAGTGACTGGTAGGCAAGCACCGCGTAACCGACGGCCACACCCATGTTGCGCAGCACGGTGGAGTCGGTCAGGTCACGCTGCCAGCGGGAAATGGGCAGCTTCTCGCTCAGGTGCTGGAGCAAGGCATTGGCCAGGCCCAGGTTGCCCTCGGCGTTCTCGAAGTCAATCGGGTTGACCTTGTGCGGCATGGTGCTGGAGCCCACTTCGCCGTCCTTGAGCCGCTGCTTGAAATAGCCCAATGACACATAACCCCAGACATCGCGCGCCCAGTCGATCAAGATGGTGTCGGCACGGGCAATGGCGTCAAATATCTCGGCCATGTAGTCGTGTGGCTCGATCTGGATGCTGTAGGGCTGAAACGTCAGCCCCAGGCCCAGGGGTTCGGGCGTTTGCACCACTTTGGCGGCAAAGGTTTCCCAGTCGAAGTCGGGCCAGGCGGACAGGTGGGCGTTGTAGTTGCCTACTGCGCCATTCATCTTGGCCATGATCTTGATCGCGGCAATCTTCTCGCGGGCAGCCGCTAGGCGCACCACCACATTGGCGATTTCCTTGCCCACGGTGGTGGGGCTGGCCGTTTGACCATGGGTGCGGCTGAGCATGGGCACTTCGGCAAACCCGTGGGCCATGCTGCGCAGCTTGGTAATGACCGCGTCCAGTGCGGGCAGCAGCACTTGGTCACGTGCGGCCTTGAGCTGCAAGGCGTGGCTGGTGTTATTGATGTCTTCGCTGGTGCAGGCAAAGTGCACAAACTCTTGGGCCGCGACCAGTTCAGGGCGCGCCTCGAATTTGGACTTGAGCCAGTATTCAACCGCTTTGACGTCGTGGTTGGTGGTCTTTTCAATCGCCTTGATGGCCTCGCCGTCGGCCACCGAGAAATTCTTCACCAGTCCCAGTAAGTAAGTGCGTGCACCGGGAGTAAGGGGCTTAAATTCTGCGAATCCGGCGTCACTCAGGCTGATAAACCAGGCCACTTCGACCTGAACCCGTCGGTGCATATAGCCCTGCTCGCTCATGAGCGGGCGCAAGGCGGACAACTTGGCAGCGTAGCGGCCATCCAAGGGCGAAAGGGCGGAAATAGGAGAAAACGTCATGCCCGAATTGTAGGTTGAGTGTTGCCCCGCCCCATCGGGGACTTGGCGGGGGGCGCCAATGGATAGAATCAACCTTCTTGCAACAGTGAAGTTCTCATGAAATTACTTGGATCCACCGCCAGCCCGTATGTCCGCAAAGTGCGCGTCGTTATGGCGGAAAAGAAGCTTGAATACGCCTTCGTGCCTGAGGATGTGTGGGCCGCCGATACGTTGATTGCCGAATCCAACCCGCTGGGCAAGGTGCCGTGTCTGGTTATGGAAGGCGCAGAGGCGCTGTTTGATTCCCGCGTGATTGTGGAGTACCTCGATACCTTGTCTCCCGTGGGGCGTCTCATCCCCACCATGGGGCGCGAGCGCTCTGAAATCAAAACCTGGGAAGCCCTGGCCGACGGGCTGATGGACGCCGCCATTTTGGCCCGCCTGGAAGCCAATTGGCCCGGTCGCACCAAAGCACAACGCAGTCAGGCCTGGATAGACCGCCAGCTGCTCAAAGTCAACGCTGCCCTGAAAGCCATGAGCCGGGGGCTGGCCGAGAAGCCGTTTTGTGGCGGCATTCACATGACTCTGGCCGATATTGCGGTGGGCTGCGCGCTAGGCTACCTGGACTTTCGCTTCCCAGACATTGGCTGGCGCAGCGAGTACCCCAATTTGGTCCGGCTGCACGACAAGCTAATGCAGCGCGCCAGTTTTGCCGATTCCGTGCCGTCCTGAGGGCACACGTGACCGGTCTGTGTGTAGGCCGGACCCTGCGGTAAGCCTTACCAGATTTACAAGCCCTTACACAATTTGATAGCACAAACGGCGTGGCGGCTTGTATATTTGTCCCATCATGGCCAACTACAAAACCGTCTACAAATGCCGCGAGTGCGGCGCAACCAGCTACCAAGCGGTGATTGACCGCGCCGAAAATGGCAGTTTGCGACCGACCGGACAATACCGGTGCACCGGTTGCCGCAATATCTTTGCCACCATTCGCGCATGGTGGGAGCCGCGCCGTATGCCGGAGTTGCAGTCCCCGTCCCTCACCAGCTGAAGGGTGGTGGGTAGCGCCTAGCCACCAAGGCCTACAAGCGCTTATCAGGGCTTACCAGGGCCGGTCTGAACCGGTGCTGGCCGTCAGCGGCAGCAGCCGCTCTAGGTTGATTTGTACTTTGACGTCACGGTGCGCCACACTCGCCACAATCCGAAACTCCCGCTGGCTGGTGTCACGCATGGTGTGCTCCACGGTGGGCATGCCGCTGCGGTTGATAAACACCGCCACCTTGGGGGTGGTGGTGTTCAGGCCGCGTTTAACCACCACGGCCACCTCGTCGGTGGCCAGGCGCACAAACGATCCTGGCTGGTAAATACCAACGGCTTTGATCAGGGCCGCGCCGGCCTCGTCGATTTGCCGGTTCTCGTCAAAATAGCAGGCCTGCATGGCCGCAGCAGGTGCAATCGGCATGCGCGAGGCACGGGGCGCCAGCCGCGCGGCGAACATGTCGGCCCGTTGGATAAGGCGTGCCAACTGCTGCGCTGGCGTACGGCTACCCAGCGGCCCTGGCTTTTGGTCATGGTGTTCGCGAACGGCTTGCAACCAAATGGGGTCAGTGATGCCCACGGACACCAGCATCTCGGCCGAGGTGTCAATATGGGCCGCAATTTCGGCCCGTTGCGCGGCTGTTGGAGGATCTTTCTGTTGGGCCAACTTGTCTTGTAACGCCGTCATGCCCAGGTTCATCGTCAAAGCCGCTTTGCACAGGCTGGTTTCGAGTTCGGCAGACCACTTGAGCACCTCGCGCGCGGCAAGCCCACACATTACACTGACCAGCATGGCGTGGGTGGCGCTGTACAGGCGCAGCTCGGTGGCCGAGAGGTGAATCAGGGCAAACAGGGTGCCGTCCGGGTTGCGGCGTGAATGCCGGACCAATTGCCGGTACAGGCGCTCTAGACGTTCGTTGAACTGCACTGCGTTGGTGTCACGCAAGAGCGCATTGCCCTGGGCTTGCAAATCCAGCCAGTCGGGTGGGCCGTCGTCATCGGCCTGTTGGTTGTCGCCGAGTGGGCGGTCGATCTTGGCATCGGCGATCTCGCCCAGCGACTTGTTGTCGCGCACCAAGTTGTGCAGGCGTTCCACATAGGCGCGGTGGTGCGCCTCGGAGTCGGTCACGTCGATGTACAGTCCGCCTCCCCGGCGCAACATGTCGTCCAGCGTCGCCCGCGATTCCACCACGAAACCCCGCTTCGCCAACAGCACACCGTCTTTGTCCATGAGCGGAAAGGGCAGGAGTTGGCCGATGCGGATGGATTCAACGGTAATAGGTATGAGTTGCATAGGTTTTTGGCGATTATGCATTGTCAGATCGGCTGTTTCGCGGTGGCCTTGAGCCTTGTTTGGGGGCTGATAGCATTGCGCCTATGCATGCTACTGACGCACCTCCCGTTTTTTTGGCCAAAATTGCCGACCGCAGCACTCTTGCGTCGCGCGTGACGCACCTGCCCCGCCCCTGGGTTTTTACCAACGGCGTTTTTGACGTGTTGCACCGCGGCCATGTCATGTACTTGGCGCAGGCCCGTGCGTTGGGTGGCAGCCTGATCGTGGCACTCAATACCGATGATTCGGTGCGCCGATTGGGCAAAGGCGACGACCGGCCATTGAACAACGAGGGCGACCGGGCGGTGGTGATGGCCAGCCAGCAAGCGGTGGACCTGGTGACCTGGTTTGGCGAAGACACGCCCCTGCAAATCATTGCCGAGATCCGCCCAGACATTTTGGTTAAGGGCGGAGACTACGACATGCAAAAACTGCCAGAAACCGCATTGGTGCAAACCTGGGGCGGCCATGCACTGGCCCTGCCGTTTGTGCAAGGCTACTCGACAACCCGGCTGCTCCAGCGTATTCGCGCCAACTAAACCTCAGGCTGGGTCGGACCAAATACTGCTGCCCACAGGGCCAAGCCTGCTGCGCGTTCGCTGGTGACACGGGCTCCGTCAAGCTGGGTGGGCTCTTCGTTGAGTCGTGCGCGGTGCTGCAGGTGGCGCAAGCTGCGGTAGGCGCGCGCGGCGTTGTCGCCGATGCCCTCACCCAGCAGCCCGCAGGCCTGGGCGCGTTGCAACAAGGCAATATTGCCCGCGTTGGCCAGTAGTTCAGGGTGCGCAAATCCGTGGGCTAGCACCAGGTACTGCACGGCAAACTCCATGTCCACCATGCCGCCGGGGCTGTGTTTGACGTCAAACTGGGTTCCATGCACCGGGCGGCTGGCGCGAATACGCTCGCGCATAGAGCGGATCTCTTCTTTCAGGGCGACCGCATCGCGTACCGACCCAATGACGGCGGCGCGTACGGCGTCAAACCGCGCACGCAGCGCGGCGTCGCCCAGTACAAAACGGGCGCGTGTCATGGCCTGGTGCTCCCAGGTCCAGGCGGTGTTGCTGCCACGTTGCTGCTGGTAGTTGGCGTACGCGTCAAAGCTGGTTACCAGCAGGCCCGAGTTGCCGTTGGGGCGCAGGGCGGTGTCGATTTCGTAGAGGTCGCCCTCAGCGGTCTTGACCGTCAACCAGTTGATCATTTTGCGCACCAGACCGGCATAGACTTCGGAGGCACGCTCGTCGTCGTCTTGGTATACAAAAACCAGGTCCAAGTCGCTGCCATAGCCTAGCTCGATACCGCCGAGCTTGCCGTAGGCAATGATGCCCATTTGGTGCTGCTCGCGGTGGCGGTTCTTTAGGCGGCTCCAGCACCAACGCAGGGTGATGCGCAACACCGCCTCAGCCAGACAGCTGAGGTCGTCTGCGACTTGCTCCACCGTGAGGCGGCCCTCCACGTCGCGCGTCAGCGTTCCAAACACCTCGGCATGGTGCGCGCGGCGCAGCAGGTTGAGCAGTGCCTCTTCGTCGTCGTCGCCACCGCCTTCTAAAGCCTCTCGCTGGCGCTCCAGGTGTTGTTCGAAATTCTGGGCGTTGAAGCGGTCATCTAGGATGGCGTCGCCCGCCAGCTCGTCGATCACGCCGGGGTGGGTGAGTAAATAACGCGCCGGCCAGCGTGCCAGTCCTAGCAGACGCAGCAGCCGTTCGTGCACGTTGGGGCGCTCCAGCAGCAAGGCGAGGTAGTTTTCCCGGCGCATCAGCGGCTCCATCCAGTCCACCAGACGCACGGCGGCTTCTTCGCTGGTGTTGCCCTCGGCGACCCATTGCCCGGTGCGCTGGATCAGGCGAAACAACCGCGTGCGGGCGCTGTCGCGCAGAGCCAAAACACGGGGGTTGTCGCGCCAACTCTCAATGCGTTCGCGGAAACGGCCACTGAGTGGCTCCAGTACCTCGTCAAAATCGCCGATACCCGCAGTCGCGGTCTGGCCGGTGCAGCCTTTGCAGTCGGGCTGCGCGCCGCCCAGGAGTGCGTCAAACTCTTGCGCGACGGTTTCGCGGTGGGTGTCCAGGGCGCCCAAAAACGTGGCACTGTCTGCAAACCCCATGGTGGTGGCCACCCAGAGCAGGTCGGTGTCATCGGTGGGTAACACATGGGTTTGCTGGTCGTCCAGGTACTGGACGCGGTGCTCCACCTGGCGCAAGAAGGTATAGGCACTGGCCATAGCATCGGCTGTGGCCTGCGGCATCAGCCCGGCAGTGACCAGGCGCTGCAACGCGCTTAGCGTGGGGCGGGTGCGCAGATCGGGGTACTGGCCGCCACGCACCACCTGCAGGAGTTGGACTGTGAATTCAATTTCCCGGATGCCACCGCGCGAGAGTTTGACGTCGTGGCTGCGCTCGGGCTTGCCGGCGCTGCGCCGGGTAGCGTGTTCGCGGATCTGCCGGTGCAGGATACGCAGCGCGTCAAAAACGCTGTAGTCTAGGTAGCGCCTAAAAACAAACGGCACCACCACGTTG
>JBBRSA010000030.1:0-44510 GCA_038245855.1 Burkholderiales bacterium | reverse complement strand
TCGCAAGGTTGGCATGATGCGCCTATTCACCGACGACGGGGACGCTGTTCCTGTTACGGTGGTAGATGTGTCCAACAACCGCGTGACGCAGGTCAAAACCCAGGAGAATGACGGCTACGTTGCCTTGCAGGTAACGTTCGGCGCGCGTAAAGCTTCGCGTGTGACCAAGCCCATCGCTGGCCACCTTGCCAAGGCAGGTGTGGAGGCAGGCGAAATCATCCAAGAATTCCGCATTACTGCGGATGCTGCAGCCAAGTACGCTGCAGGTGTCACGGTTCCCGTTGCGGATGTATTTGCTGTGGGCCAAAAGGTGGACGTGCAAGGCACGACCATTGGTAAAGGCTTTGCCGGCACTATCAAGCGTCACCACATGAGTTCGCAGCGCGCGTCGCACGGTAACAGCCGTTCGCACAATGTGCCTGGCTCTATCGGTATGGCGCAAGATCCTGGTCGTGTGTTTCCTGGTAAGCGCATGACGGGTCATCTGGGTGATGATTTAGTTACTACCCAGAATCTCGATATTTTCCGCATTGACGAAGCGCGTCAACTGCTGCTGATCAGGGGCGCAATCCCTGGGTCGGCTGGTGGTTTTGTGACGGTTCGCCCTGCTGTTAAGGCTAAATCCGACGCGAAAGGAGCGAACTAATGCAGCTCGAACTCCTGAATGACCAAGGCCAGGCCACTTCGAAATTCGAAGCCCCTGAGACCGTGTTTGGTCGTGCATACAACGAAGATCTGGTGCACCAGGTTGTGGTGGCTTTTCAAGCCAATGCCCGCCAAGGTACTCGCGCCCAGAAAGACCGTGAACAGGTCAAGCACTCGACCAAAAAACCTTTTAAACAAAAGGGAACGGGTCGCGCACGTGCTGGTATGACTTCCTCGCCGCTGTGGCGCGGAGGCGGTCGCATATTTCCGAATATGCCTGACGAGAATTTCGCCCAGAAGATCAATAAGAAGATGTACCGTGCCGGCATGGCATCCATCTTGTCGCAGTTGGCCCGTGAAGGCCGTCTGGCAGTGGTTGATTCTTTGACAGTGGACTCGCCTAAGACCAAGCCGTTGGCTGCCAAATTTAAGGCTATGAATCTTGATTCAGTGCTGGTGATTGCAGACCAGGTTGATGAAAACCTGTACTTGGCTTCCCGCAATCTGGTGAATATTCTGGTGGTTGAGCCCCGTTACGCCGATCCGGTGTCGCTGGTGCACTATCGCAAGGTACTGGTCACCAAGGCTGCCATGGACAAACTCAAGGAGATGTTCGCATGAGCGCCCGTATGAACAATACGTCGAAAGTCAAGTACGACGAAGGTCGTTTGATGCAGGTCCTGGTTGCCCCCATCGTGTCTGAAAAGGCAACCATGGTGGCTGAAAAATCCAATGCTGTGACGTTCAAGGTGCTGCAAGATGCTACCAAGCCAGAAATCAAGGCCGCAGTGGAATTGATGTTCAAGGTTGAGGTGCAAGGCGTCTCTGTGGTGAATACTAAGGGCAAGGCTAAGCGCTTTGGCAAATCCAATGGTCGTCGCGACAATGTTCGCAAGGCCTATGTGATGCTCAAGCCCGGTCAAGAGCTCAACCTCGGTGGGGAGGCTGCGTAATCATGGCTGTTATTAAAATGAAACCAACCTCACCAGGCCGTCGTGGCGTGGTGAAGATTTCGCGTGATCACCTGCACAAAGGTGCTCCACACGCTGCCCTGTTGGAGCCACAATTCCAACACGCTGGCCGCAACAACAATGGTCACATTACCACCCGTCACAAAGGCGGCGGTCACAAGCACCATTACCGTGTGGTCGATTTCCGTCGCATCAAAGATGGCATCCCTGCCAAAGTTGAGCGTATCGAATACGACCCTAACCGCTCCGCGCACATTGCGTTGGTGTGCTACGCCGATGGCGAGCGCACTTACATCATTGCGCCCCGTGGTTTGGAAGTGGGTGCCAGCATCATGAGCGGTTCTGAGGCGCCTATCCGCGTAGGCAACACGCTGCCTATCCGCAACATTCCAGTGGGTTCAATCATCCACTGCGTCGAGTTGCAAGTTGGTAAAGGTGCACAGATGATCCGCTCTGCGGGTACCTCTGCGACTTTGCTGGCACGTGAAGGCACTTACGCGCAGGTTCGTATTCGGTCCGGTGAGGTTCGCAAGATTCACATCGATTGCCGTGCAACCCTGGGTCAAGTGGCCAACGAAGAGCACAGCCTGCGTCAACTCGGCAAAGCCGGTGTGAAGCGCTGGATGGGAATTCGCCCAACCGTTCGCGGTGTGGTGATGAACCCTGTCGACCACCCGCACGGTGGTGGCGAAGGCAAGACCGGAGAAGGCCGTCATGCAGTCGATCCTTGGGGTAATCTGACCAAGGGTTACCGTACCCGTAACAACAAGCGCACGCAGGTCATGATCGTGTCGCGTCGCAAGAAGTAAGGGGAAGGTTAAATGACTCGTTCTCTCAAAAAAGGTCCATTTGTTGACCACCACCTGGTAGCCAAGACTGAAAAGGCCGTTGCTACTAAGGACAAAAAGCCGATTAAGACTTGGTCGCGCCGCTCTATGATCCTGCCCGATTTCATCGGCTTGACCATTGCCGTTCACAACGGCAAGCAGCACGTTCCGGTCTATATCACCGATCAAATGGTTGGCCACAAGTTGGGTGAGTTCGCTCTGACCCGTACTTTCAAGGGCCATCCTGCGGACAAAAAAGTCCAAAAGAAATAAGGAGGTGACCATGGAAACTCGTGCAACCCTTCGTGGCGTTCGTTTGTCGGTCGATAAAGGCCGTTTGGTCGCGGATTTGATTCGCGGCAAAAAGGTTGATCAAGCCTTGAACATCTTGCAGTTCACGCAGAAAAAAGCTGCTGTGATCATCAAGAAGGTTCTGGAATCTGCCATTGCCAACGCTGAGCACAATGACGGTGCCGATATCGACGAGTTGAAGGTGAAAACCATCTACGTCGAGCAAGGAACATCATTGCGCCGCTTTACAGCCCGCGCCAAAGGTCGCGGAAACCAAATCAGAAAACCCACGTGCCATGTGTACGTGACGGTTGGTAACTGAAAGAGGCCTGGAAGATATGGGACAAAAAATCCACCCCACCGGCTTTCGGTTGGCAATCAGCCGTAACTGGTCTTCACGCTGGTACGCCAGCAACAAAGATTTTGCTGGCATGCTGGCAGAAGACATCAAGGTCCGTGAATACCTGAAGCTCAAGTTGAAAAACGCTTCGGTGTCACGCGTCCTAATCGAGCGTCCTGCCAAGAACGCCCGTATCACCATTTTCTCGGCACGTCCGGGTGTGGTGATCGGCAAGAAAGGTGAAGACATCGAAAACCTCAAGCGCGATCTGAGCAAGCAGCTCGGCGTGCCTGTCGCGGTGAACATCGAAGAAGTGCGCAAGCCCGAAATCGATGCTAAGTTGATCGCCGATAGCATTACGCAGCAATTGGAAAAGCGGATCATGTTCCGCCGTGCCATGAAGCGCGCTATGCAAAACGCCATGCGTCTGGGTGCCTTGGGCATCAAGATCATGTCGTCTGGTCGTCTCAACGGCATCGAGATCGCCCGTTGCGAATGGTATCGCGAAGGTCGCGTGCCACTTCACACATTGCGTGCAGACATTGACTACGGTACTTCCGAAGCCAAGACAACCTACGGCATCATTGGTGTCAAGGTTTGGGTCTACAAAGGTGATACGCTGGGTCGTAATGACCTGCCGGCCGCCGTGGAGCCTCGTGCTGAAGAAGAACGTCGCCCACGTGGGCCCCGTCGGGATGACCGTGGCGGTGCACGCCCTGGCGCCGACCGCCCTGCACCCCGTGGTGCCCGTCGTCCAGTTGGCAGCAATGCCGCACCGGCCGATGGTAGCGACAAGCCTGCAGAGGCTTCTGGAGCCGCCGATCAACCCACCGTTAAGCGCGTTCGCAAAGTCGCCGCGCCAGCTACCGCAGGGAGCACCAGTGCTTCGGCAGCTGACGGTAAAGGAGAATAAAAATGTTGCAACCCGCTCGCCGGAAATACCGCAAAGAGCAAAAAGGCCGTAACACCGGTATCGCGACCCGAGGCAGCTCGGTCGCATTTGGTGACTTTGGCCTGAAGTGCACGGACCGCGGCCGTTTGACGGCCCGCCAGATTGAGGCCGCACGCCGTGCGATCTCCCGCCACGTCAAGCGTGGTGGTCGGATCTGGATCCGTGTGTTCCCCGATAAGCCGATCTCCCAAAAGCCCGCTGAGGTGCGTATGGGTAACGGTAAAGGTAACCCTGAGTATTACGTGGCTGAGATTCAGCCCGGTAAGATCGTTTTTGAAATTGTTGGCGTAAGCGAAGAGCTGGCGCGTGAGGCATTCCGTTTGGCTGCGGCCAAGCTGCCTTTGCGCACCACCTTCGTGGCCCGCATGCTCGGCCAGTAATCAGGAGAATGAAGCAATGAAAACTACTGAACTGCGCAAAAAAGACGTTGATGGTTTGAAGACGGAAGTCAAAGCGCTGCAAAAAGCCCACTTTGGCCTGCGTATGCAAAAAGCCACGCAACAACTCACCAACACAGCTACGCTGCGCACTGCGCGCCGTGACATTGCTCGCGCCAAGACTATTCTTGTCGAGAAGCAAAACGCTGACAAATCCGCCAAATAAGGAGCAATAAATGACGGAAGTTAAAAAATCCCTCAAGCGCACCTTGATTGGCAAGGTGGTCAGCGACAAACGTGCAAAAACAGTGACCGTGCTGATTGAGCGTCGTGTTAAACACGAGCTCTACGGCAAGATCGTTGGTAAGTCCAGCAAGTACCACGCCCATGACGAAAAGGGCGAGTTCAAGATGGGCGACACCATTGAGATTACCGAAAGTCGGCCTATCTCTAAAACCAAAAACTGGGTTGCGACCCGTTTGGTCCAAAAGGCAATCGAAGCGTAAGGCTTCCCCGCACGCAGGTCTTCTGCGGTGCTCAAAAGGTCCACAATTGTGGACCTTTTCTTTTTGGTACTGTCGTTTCAGGAGCTGCAATGATTCAAGTTGGTGACTTTCTGCCCGCAGGCGTATTGATGGAGTTTGTAGACGTTGACGGTAACGGGTGCAGCATTGGCCCGAACCCCGTTGACGTGCAGGCTGCCTGCGCTAACAAAACTATTGCCCTGTTTGCGCTACCCGGTGCCTTCACCCCCACCTGCTCGGCCCAGCACGTTCCGGGCTATGTGGCACAGGCAGCCGCTTTGCGCACGGCGGGTGTCGATGAAGTCTGGTGCGTCAGTGTCAATGATGCCTTTGTCATGGGCGCTTGGGCACGTGAGCAGCACACCCAGGGCGTGGTGCGTATGCTCGCGGACGGTAGCGCCGCATTTACCCAAGCTACGGGTTTGACGCTGGATTTGACCAGCAAGGGTATGGGTTTGCGCAGCAACCGTTACTCAATGCTGGTGAAGAATGGGCGTGTGGCCACTCTGAACATTGAAGGTCCGGGCAAATTCGAGGTCAGTGACGCAGAGACGCTGTTGCGCCAAGCGCAAGCGTTGTAGTGCGGCACTACAGGTCTGCTTTGAGGTAATGGGCCCCAGGGATGGGGTTGAAATAGTAGGGTGGTATTTCGTGAAAACCGAGGCCTTCATAGAGGGCACGGGCGGACTCCATGTCGTTCAGTGTGTCTAGCAAAACACAATCGTAGTCGGCCAGACGCGCCGCATCCAAAATACCCTCTGCCAACATACGCCCCAGGCCACGGCCTCGAAAAGTCGGCCGGACATACAGGCGCTTTAACTCGCAGGCGTTGGCGTAATCCACAGTATCAAGCGGCCGCATGGCACAACATCCGACAACTTCGTCTCCAACCATGACAGCTAGCAGGGCCCCCCGTGGCGCGCTGTATTCGCCAGGCAACGTGCGCAATTCAACTTCAAAGTTCTGAAAACGCAGGTCTACCGAAACCGACTGGCCATATTCCGTAAACAGAGTGCGAATATGGTCCAACGAGACTTCCCCGGATGGAGTGAAGAGCGTAATCGGTTCAGCACCCGCACCCAGAGCCCCCCATCGCGATGTCACTGGCCACCTTCCTGGTACTGGCGCCAGCGGGTTGCCAAACCGATGGCAACCGCGGTAGCGGTGTCGTGGGTATGTAAAAAAGCCATAGCGAATAATAGTCGCTTATCGAGCGGCGTATAGTGGTCGTTCAACGCCCATGCCGAACACCTGTATGGCACTGGGTTTGCCAGAACTCACGTGGAATATGTCAATATGCACCGACGCCAATTTAACGGACTATCGATCAGCGCGGTTTGCGCGTTTGCCGCCCTGACTGCAGGACGCGTCAATGCGTTGGGCCTGTCCGACCTGAGCAACGCAGATGCATCCCGGGGTCTTAAAACGGCGCTCGAAAAAGGGGCGTTGTCGGCTATTTCGATCCTGGGTGTGCAGAACGGATTTCTGGGCAATGACAAGGTGCGCATCCCACTGCCAGGTTTTCTTAATGACGCGCAGGGCTTGCTGCGTACATTCGGCCAGGGAGATCGCTTAGACGAACTTTTGACTGCCATGAATCGGGGCGCTGAGGCGGCAGTACCCATGGCCAAGGGCTTATTGATGGATGCCGTACAGTCGATGAGCTTGACCGATGCCAAAGGCATATTGGCTGGTGGTCAGACGGCCGTCACAACCTTTTTTGAAGAGAAAACACGCGGCCCGCTAAGTATCAAATTCCTCCCCATCGTGACCCAGGCTACGGGCAAAGTGGGCCTGGCCGGAAAGTACAACCAATTGGCCGGCAAGGCGGCGGCCATGGGTTTGATGAGCAAAGACGATGCCAATATTCAGCAATACGTGACCGGGAAGGCGCTGGACGGCTTGTATTTCATGATCGCCGAAGAAGAAAAGAAAATACGCGCCAACCCCGTAGGTTACGGCAGCGCCATTTTGAGCAAAGTGTTTGGCGCGCTGAAGTGATAGGGTGCACCCCCCGGCGCATGACGGCGCTACTGGTTGCTCTAGTTGCAGCCGCATGTACCCCAACCCTGAATTGGCGGGAAGTGCCCATTGGGCCTCTAGCCGCCTTGCTGCCCTGCAAGCCGGACCATGGGACCCGAACGGTACGCCTCATGGACCAGGACTGGGTGCTGCACATGACTGGCTGCGAGGCGGGTGGTGCCCTGTATGCCATCAGCTATCTGCAATTGTCCGATGCGGCCACGTCTTCGGCCGTGACCCAGGCGTGGCGCCAGGCAGCACTAACACGCATGCAGGCCGCACCGCAAACGCAAAACCAGTTGGTGTCGATCAGTGGCGCGACGACGGCGCCTGTGCAGGCCCGCGGGCGCCAGGCCGATGGAAGTGCGGTGCAGGCGCAGTTGCACTGGTTTTTGGTGGGGACGCAGTTGTTTCATGCTGCGGTTTATGCGCCGCGTCTCACGGAGGAGATGACCGAGCCCTTTTTCTCAGACCTGCCGGTGCGCTAGCGC
Organism: Burkholderiales bacterium; assembly: GCA_038245855.1. Lineage (GTDB taxonomy): Bacteria > Pseudomonadota > Gammaproteobacteria > Burkholderiales > Burkholderiaceae_C > Allorhodoferax. Next base: position 37,070 of record JBBRSA010000030.1, on the reverse strand, counting down.
AACTGCGCGTCTAATCTGCGGCCATGGTTGCCAAAAAGAACCCGTAAAGTGTTGCATTGACGCTGATGCATCTTTACACACAAAGCGGCCATAATCAGCCCACCAAGCACCATGAAAATTGGCATTCTTATCATCGCCCACGCACCGCTGGCCAGCGCCCTGCGGAAATGCGTCGTTCATGTGTATCCGGATTCGGTTGACGAGGTGTTAGCACTAGACGTTGAAGCCAATGCCCCCCCCGAGGTCACCAAAGACGCTGCCCGCGCGCGACTCGGGCAGCTGCACACGCCTGAAGTTTTGGTGTTGACGGATGTGTTTGGCGCTACTCCCTGCAACGTCGCCCAGCAGGTGGTGGATGGTGTTCATTCCAAGCTGGTGGCCGGTGTCAATTTGCCAATGTTGCTGCGTACCGTCAATTACCGCCACGAAACACTCGACGTGCTGGTTGCCCGTGCCCTCTCGGGTGGGGCCCAGTGCATCATGCAGGTAGCAGCAACAGCGCCCCAAAAATAGGTGAGGAAACCGAATGATCCACAGCAACACGACCATCATCAATAAACTGGGGCTGCATGCCCGAGCCTCGGCCAAGCTCAGCAAGCTTGCGGGCAGCTTTCCGTGTGAGATATGGATCGCCAAAGGCGAACGGCGCATCAACGCCAAAAGTATTATGGGTGTGATGATGTTGGCCGCCGGTATGGACTCCGAGGTCGTCATTGACACCGACGGCGAGCGTGAACAGGATGCCATGAAGGCCATCTTGGCCCTGATCGCCGACCGATTTGGAGAGGCTGAATGATTGTCTGCCCTGCACCGTGCACACCCGTGATTGAGCGCTTCATGCAAGGTAGATTGATGCCATGACCATCGCGATACACGGCCTGGCCGTTTCGCGTGGTGTAGCCATTGGGCGCGCCGTTTTGGTGGCGTCCAGTCGGGTCGACGTGGCGCATTATTTCATCGAAGTCGCCAATACTGAGGCTGAGATTGCCCGCGTGCGTGCAGGTCGTGACACGGTGGTTGAAGAAATACGCCGCCTGCAAGAAAGTATTACCCAGATGGGTCCAAAGGAGGCGCCCCATGAATTGGGAGCTTTGCTGGACGTACACCTGATGCTGCTGCAAGACGACGAACTCGCAGCTGGCGTTAAACACTGGATTACCGAGCGACTCTACAACGCCGAATGGGCGCTGACCACCCAGCTCGATATCATCGCCCGCCAATTTGACGAGATGGAAGACCAGTACCTGCGCGAGCGCAAGGCGGACCTAGAGCAAATTGCCGAGCGCGTGCTCAGCGCCATGAAAGGCGCGGACCCCAGCGGTGGCAAGGCCTCTGGCAGCCTAGCGGCCACGCGCGAGGCGCGCAAGCCTTCGCAGCAAGACCTGCTGCTAGACGACACGGTTGATGTGCCGCTGATCTTGCTGGCCCATGACATTGCGCCGGTCGACATGTTGCAGTTCAAACAGAGTGTGTTTGCAGGCTTTATTACCGACGTCGGTGGCAAAACATCGCACACCGCCATCGTGGCGCGCAGCATGGACATTCCCGCAGTGGTGGGTGCGCGGGTGGCCAGTCAACTGGTGCGCCAGGATGACTGGGTCATCATTGATGGCGACGCCGGTGTCATCATCGTCGACCCCTCACCCATTATCTTGGCTGAGTACGGGTTTAAGCAGCGCCAGCGCGACCTGGAGCGCGGGCGCTTGCAGCGGCTGCTGCACACCCCGGCCATCACCATGGATGGCGAAAAAATACAGCTGCTGGCCAACATCGAAATGCCCGGCGACGCCCCTGGCGCTGTCAAGGCCGGAGCACAGGGCGTGGGCCTCTTTCGCAGCGAATTTTTGTTCATGGGCCGTCAGGGCCACCTCCCTGGCGAAGAAGAACAATATCAAGCGTACAAGCGGGCCGTTGAGGGCATGAACGGCCTGCCCGTGACCATTCGCACAGTCGACGTGGGGGCTGACAAACCCATCCGCAGCGACACACGGGGCGATGCCCACCTCAACCCCGCACTGGGCCTGCGCGCCATCCGCTGGAGCCTAGCCGACCCGGCCATGTTCCGCACCCAGCTGCGCGCTATTTTGCGTGCCGCGGCTCTCGGACCGGTACACCTGCTGGTGCCCATGCTGGCCAATGTGAGCGAAATCCGCCAAACCCTGTCCCACCTGGACCACGCCCGTGCCACGCTGGACAATAAAGGTGTGGAGTACGGCGCGGTCAAGCTCGGCGCCATGATCGAGATCCCCGCCGCCGCGCTGAACCTCAAACTGTTTTTGAAGCACTTTGACTACCTGTCCATTGGCACCAACGACCTGATTCAGTACACCTTGGCTATTGACCGCGCCGACGAATCGGTCGCCCACCTCTACGACCCACTGCACCCCGCCGTATTGCGCTTGGTAGCCGACACCATTGCGGCTGGTAGGGCCCAGGGCAAAGAAGTCTCGGTGTGTGGTGAGATGGCGGGTGACGTCAGCCTGACCCGCTTGCTGCTGGGCATGGGGCTGCGCAGTTTTTCCATGCATCCGGCACAAATTTTGGCTGTTAAGCAGGTCATATTGCGCTCTGACACCAGTAAACTCGAGCCCTGGGCGCTGCGCGTATTAGAGGCCGAAGAGCCCGCCCTTGAAATGGCCACCAACGACCGGCGCTTACCGCTTCATTAACTATCATATTGATAGCTGCCAGCGCTTGTTTTTCGAAGGCTAGAGGCCAATTTGACATCCAAGTGAGACCGCTGCAAGACGGCTGAACTAGACGAAGGCGTTCACCACCATGCTCAAGGGAAGTTGCCTGTGCGGCCAGGTCCGCTATGAATACGATGGCGAGATCACCGAAATCTCCATGTGCCACTGTTCTCAATGCCGCAAAGCACAGGGCACGGCCTATGTGGCGGTTTCGCCGGTGGAGTCGTCCAAGCTGCGGCTGACCGCAGGCGCGCAACGGCTCAAAGAATACCGTGCTACGCCCGGCAAAACACGTGTTTTTTGCGACCAGTGCGGTAGCCCGCTCTACAGCGCACGTGACGACTTACCCGGTGTTAAACGGCTGCGTTTGGGCACGATCGACACGCCGTTTCAATGCGCCAAGGCGTACCATATCCATGTTGCGTCCAAGGCCGACTGGGAGGTCATTGTGGATGGATTACCGCAATACGCGCAGTGGAAATGATCGGGGGTACGGCGTGGATTCGAACGTTTGGTAACAACTGACACGCTATTGGCATAGATACACATCGCTATTTTTGCGAAAATGCAGGCATAAGAATTTCGTACCGGATGCCGCTATGTTGCGGCGTAGCCAGGAGGATCAAGTTGCCCGTCATCCCTAAATATCATCGCCAACGTTTAGCCCTTACCTTTTTGGCCTACATGGCTGTGATCGTGGCGGGAACGGTTCTGGCCAATGTCTGGTCGGCCTTGTACGGGCAACTGGTGTTGGGCGCTGTATGTGTGTTGCTCCTGGTTCAGCTGCTCAGCTCTCAGCGGCTAGAGCTGACTTTGTATGCGCGCATCAGTTCCTATCGCGAAAAGGCCCATATCCTGAAAGACAAAGCCTTTTCCGACAGCCTGACGGGCTTGGCAAACCGGCTGCTGTTGGCGGACCGGTTTGAGTTGACCGCGACGCGTTCCAAACGACAAGGGACGCCGTTTGCGTTATTAATGATTGACTTGAATGCGTTTAAGGCGGTCAACGACAACTATGGCCATGCTGCGGGTGACCAGGTATTGGTCACGGTGGCCAAGCGACTGCTGACAACGGTGCGCGCGTCCGACACCGTTGCCCGCGTCGGTGGTGATGAATTTGTTTTGTTGATTGAGTCGTTCAAAAACCCCGATGAGTTGGTTCACCTGGGGCGCAAACTGGTCACCAATATTTCTAAGCCGATCACTTTGGAAAAAGGCTTAGAGGTGCAAGTGGGCGCCAGTGTGGGCTTTGCGCTTTGGCCTAAACACGGTGCCGCGATGGATGACCTGATGAACGTGGCGGACCAAGGCATGTACGACTGCAAGATTTCGGGGTTGATGGAGCTGAGCTGACGGCCCCCCGCCTTTTTTAACCCAGCGGTTTTAACAACTCCGCCAAATCATTCCCGTTAAACAGCGGCTTTTTGCGCGCGGCAGACCCGCTGTACATGCTCTCGGCCAGCGCGCCTTGCGCTTTTGCGACGCCAATATTCGTTCCTTAGTGGTGCCCTGCGCGGTTATGATTTTGCTGTGCGCGACGTTGGCAAGAATTTTCACCAAAAATAGCACAATGCTCTTCGGGGGTTCTCCACCGATGGCGTTCACCGAATCATCAGGCGTTAGAGACGTTGACAGGCCCAGCATGAAACTTGAAAGTGCCACGCTTCAAAGGAAATTGGCTGATTTGAGGGCGGCGATAGATGCGCATGCGATCGTTGATATAAGCGACGCACACGGCGTGATTACGGCTGTCAACGACAAGTTCTGCGCAATTTCAAAATGGGCGTGTGACGAGTTAATCGGCAAGACCCATCAAATCATCAACAGTGGGCATCACCCGCGCGCGTTTTTCCAAGATCTTTGGCAAACCATTCAGGCCGGGCGTATTTGGCATGGCGAAATCATGAACCATGCCAAAGACGGCAGTTTCTATTGGCTTGCGACAACGATTTATCCATCGTTGGAGGATGACGGAAGGCCGGGCGGGTATATTGCCATTCGGGCAGACATCACCCAGCGCAAAGCGGTGGAAGACGCCCTATCACGGCGTGCGGAATTGTTGGATCGGGTCGGTGCGCTGGCCAGAGTCGGAGGGTGGGAGGTGAACTTGGAGACCATGAAACTGTCGTGGACCCAGGAAACATTTCGCATCGCTGGAATCCAGCCACCGGTTGAGCCGCCACTTGAGGAAGGCATAAATCTGTTTGCCCCGGAAGCACGGCCCACCATCGCCGCTGCGGTTCAGGCTGCTATCGACAGCGGCACCCCGTATGACTTGGAACTGCCCATCATCAATGCGCAGGGTGAGCGGCTGTGGGTCCAGACGCAGGGGTTTGCTGAAATGCAGGCTGGCAAAGCGGTACGAATCTTCGGTACCTTTCAGGACATCACCAAACGCAAGCACAACGAAGAGGCGCTCCGGCGCAGTGAAGAGCGGCGGTCAATCGCGACGGATTCTGGGCGTATCGCCATCTGGGAAGTGGACCTTGTCACTGGCAATTTGAGTTGGGATGACAACTGCTTTTTGCTTTACAAAATCGATAAGGAAAATTTCACAGGGACTTTTAAAGAGTGGCGGCAGGCCATCCATCCACAAGACGTGGACACCGTGACGGCGTGTTTTCAAAATGCGGTTGATGGCATTGGTGAATACGATCTAACATTCCGCATTCTTTGCCCGGATGGGGAACTGCGCCACATCGAGGCACATGGTCGAGTCGTGAGAAACCAGAGCGGGGTTGCCGAGCGGATGGTCGGCACCAACTGGGACGTTACCGCAATCAAAACCCATCAGAGCCAGCTTGAACACATGGCCCATTTTGATGCGTTGACCAATTTGCCCAACCGTTTGCTGCTGGGCGACCGTTTGCAACAAGCGATGGTTCAGACGCAACGCAGGGATAACCGATTGGCGGTGGCCTTCCTGGACTTGGATGGATTCAAAAGTGTGAATGATGGCCACGGGCATAGCGTGGGAGACCAATTCCTCGTTGCCCAGGCGCACGCCATGAAAGGCTGCTTGCGTGAAGGCGACACGTTGGCCCGCATTGGCGGTGACGAATTCGTGGCGGTCCTAAACGATTTGGAAAACGTGGCGAGTTGTGCGCCAATATTGAACCGAATCCTGAGTGCCGCTGCGGCGCAGGTGAAGGTGGGCAATCTGAGCCTGCAAGGCTCCGCAAGCGCGGGTGTGGCTATGTTTCCTCAAGCGCAGGATATCGACGCCGATCAACTTCTGCGCCAAGCGGACCAGGCCATGTACCAGGCCAAGTTGACGGGGAAAAACCGCTATCACGTCTTCGATTCGGATCACGATAGCCACATCCGTCACCACCACGAAAGCGTGGAACACATTCGCGTGGGACTCAAGCGTGGTGAATTTGTATTGCACTACCAACCGAAGGTGAATATGCGCACCGGACAGGTAATAGGGGTCGAGGCTTTGATCCGGTGGCAGCACCCTGAAAAAGGGCTTCTCGCGCCGGTCACTTTTTTGCCGCTGATCGAGGACGACCCCTTGGCCATCGAGGTTGGCGAATGGGTAATGGATACGACGCTTACCCAAATCGAACTGTGGCACGGTGCTGGCCTGGACATGCCAGTCAGCGTGAATGTAGGCGCCCGTCAACTGCAGCAATCCGACTTTTTAGACCGCTTGAGCCGCGTCTTGGCAAACCACCCGAACGTGCCGCCTGGCAGTATGGACGTCGAAATCTTGGAGACCAGTGCATTGGAGGACATTGCACAAGTTTCCCGCGTGATTGAGCAGTGCGCCCAAATGGGCGTTGCATTTGCGCTTGACGATTTTGGTACGGGGTATTCGTCCCTGACCTACTTGCGGCGTTTGCGTGTAGCACTGCTGAAGATCGACCAGAGCTTTGTTCGTGACATGCTGGACGACCCGGATGACTTGGCTATTTTGGAGGGCGTTATTGGTCTGGCTAAAGCGTTCAGACGCGCGGTGATCGCTGAGGGCGTAGAAACAGTGGCCCATGGCACTGCGCTGTTGCGTCTGGGGTGCGAGCTGGCGCAGGGTTACGGCATTGCCAGACCAATGCCAGCCGACCAGTTGCCAGCCTGGGTTGCAACTTGGCGACCCGATGCAGCGTGGCGTGCTGTTCCGGGTCCTGGGGTGCATTAGTCCCCATTAAAGAACGGCACGCTAAGCACCCAGCGGCTTCAACAACTCCGCCAAATCATTCTCGTTAAACAGCGGCTCCTTGCGTGCAGCCGAGCCGCTGTACATAGCTTCGCTCAGTGCGGCCTTGCGTTCTTGCAGCGCCAAGATGCGCTCTTCAATCGTGCCCTGCGCCACCAGCTTCACCACCCACACGCTTTGCGTTTGGCCAATGCGGTGCGCGCGGTCGGTGGCCTGGGCTTCTGCGGCCGGGTTCCACCACGGGTCGTAGTGGATCACGGTGTCGGCTTGGGGCAGGTTCAGGCCCACGCCACCGGCTTTCAGGCTAATCAAAAAGATGGGCACCTGGCCGCTGGTGAATTGTTCAATCACTTCGTCGCGCTTTTGGGTTTGGCCGGTGAGTTTGACCCAGCCAATCTTGCGTTGCTTCAGCTCCGCCTCGATCAGCGTGAGCATGCTGGTGAATTGCGAGAACAGCAAAATCTTGCGCCCCTCGGCCACCATCTCAGGCAGCAGCTCCATCAGCTGCTCTAGCTTGGCCGAGGTCTTGACCTTTTGCGCCGCCGCCAGCTTGACGAGCGACGGGTCGCAGCACACTTGGCGCAATTTCAGCAGCGCGTCCAAAATGGTGATTTGTGACTTGGCCAGGCCCTTGGTGTTCAGTGCCTCGCGCACCGATTTTTCCATGCCGAGGCGAATGGTTTCGTACAGGTCGGCCTGCTTGCCGGACAGCTCCACGCGCATCACGGTTTCCACCTTGGGTGGCAACTCGTGTGCCACCAGCGCCTTGGTTCGGCGCAGCATAAACGGGGTGATGCGTGCGCGCAGCTGGGTGAGTCGCTCCGAATCGCCTTCGCGCTCGATAGGGGTGCGAAACAGCTCCTTGAAGCGGGTCTGGCTGCCCAGAAAACCGGGCATCAAAAAGTGGAACAGGCTCCAGATTTCGCCCAGGTGGTTTTCCATCGGCGTACCCGACAGGCACAGCCGGTGGCGTGCCTGCAACTGGCCCACCACTTGCGCGGCGTGGGTGTTGGCGTTTTTAATGTTCTGCGCTTCGTCTAGCGCCACCAGATGCCACACCTGTTCTAGCCAGCGCTCTTTGTCGCGCTGCAAGAGCGAATACGGCGCGATGACGATGTCGTGGTTGCCCATCTCGGCCGCCACCTCGTGCCGGTCTTTGCCGTGCAGCACCAGTGTGCGCAGCTGGGGGCAAAAGCGCTCGGCCTCTTTGCGCCAGTTGCCCATCAGGCTCACCGGCGCAATGATCAGCGCCGGGTGGGTCAAGCGCCCGGCGTCTTTTTCAATCTGGATGTGCACCAGGGTTTGGAGGGTTTTGCCCAGGCCCATGTCATCGGCCAGGATGCCGGCCAGGCCGTGGGTGCGCAAAAACTGCAACCAGTTCACACCCTGCTGCTGGTAGGGCCGCAGGCTGGCTTGCACGCTGGCGGGCATGGGGGCTTCTTCGATGGCGGTGCGGCCCGATAACTGCTGCACCAGGTCGCGCAGCGCCTGCGCGCCTTCCCACGCCACACCATCGCCCAAGGCCGCGCTGGTGCGCAGGGCATCCATGCGCGAGAGCTTGAGGCTCTCGCCGCTGAAATCGTGGCTGCGGTCGCCCACCAGTTCCAACAGCGCCGCCATCCACGGCTTGAGCGTGTCGGTGGGCAGGCGAATAAAGCCCGGCGCGCTGGGGTTGCCCAGGTAGACATAGGGCGGGATGTTGGGCTGGCCGGTCTCGGGGTCCAGCGGGCTATTGGCCGCCGCCGCGATCAGCTCGGGCAAAAACGGCAGGATGTTGTGGCGCTGTCCGTTGATCTCCATGCCTAAGGAGAGGTCGAACCACGGCGAGGTGGCCTCGCGCTCGGCGGCATCGCTGTCCAGACCATCGCCTTGGCCATGCGCCTGTAGTTTGACATCCAGGCTCTCCGCGTGCGTGATCCAGTCACGCAAGGTGTCGTCCAGCGTGACGCTAAAGCCTTCTTCTTTCAGCACGCTGTAGCCGTTGTCGGCCCAGTGCAGCCAGGTGTGTTGTGACTCGTTGCCAGGGATGCCAAATTCACCGCCCTCGGCAGACATCAGCCCCAGGTCCATCAGGCGGGTGATGGCGTCCAACTCGGCCTCGGTGTCGCGCTGCAGCAGCACGCGCCCCTGCGGGCCTTGTGCCACAACGGATGTGCCTTGCCCGGCCCACCAACCCTTGCAGCCCTGGTAGTCAAAACGCAATTGCGCCCGGATCATGCCGCGGTAGCGCGCCATCTCGGGTGGGTAGATGGACAGGTGCACGCAGGCCGTGGGCGTAATACCTTCGAGCTTGGTGAGTTGCTCCAGCATGGGCGGCGCCGGCAGCGTGCCCAGGCGCTGCATCAAATGCAGCTGGTGCTTTTGCAAGGCAGCGGGTTTGAAGGCGGGCGATTTGAGCAACACCGCCAGCTGCGCCTCGGGTATGCCGGGGGCTTGTGCCAGCCCGCACAGACCATGGCTTGTGTCCAGGTACAGCGGGGGCGTGTTGGCGCACAGCTTGGCATCGGTTTGCTGCAGTTTGCCGCGCAAGGCCCAGCCGGGCGTGCCGCCGTGCGGGGGGGTGACTTCTTGCCAAGCCCAATCCAGCGTTTGGGGTGGTCCCCATTGCAGGGCTGCGCCGGGGCTGCCGTCGGGGTTGGCGCGGAACAGGCGCCCGGTGGCGGCGGCTTGCTGCAGGGCCAGCACGCCGACGGAGCCGTTCAGGATGGCGCTGGGGCTGGCACTGTAGGCCGAGTAATAGGTGTATTGCCCCTTGGGCATGGCCAAGAGCAGCTGCAGCACCTCGTGATCCAGCGGGCTGGCCTGGTCGTACACGGCCAAGCCGGGGTGGGGCTGGGTGCGAATGGCCTTGGGTTTGGTCCAGCCGCCCTGCGCTTTGGCAGACGATACCACCGCGTCCATTTGCAATTGCTGGGGCTGGGTGGGGCCACCGGCCAGCTTGAGCAGGTACAGGTATTGCTCGGGTGCCTTGCCGGGGCTGCGTGGGTTCACCGCCTGCGGGGGCTGGGCGCCGCTGGCGCGGTCCATGTCGTAAAACCAGTTCAGCAACTGGGCTTCGGCCTGCACACGGTCGGCCTCGTCGATGCGGGCCTGGTTGGCCAAGCGTTGGGCTTCTAGGGTTTCGGGCGTGGCTGGGGTGCGAGACAACGCATAGGCTTTTTCCGGGCCCAACAGGCGCAGCCCCTGGTTGGCGGCCTTAATGGTCAGGGCCACGCCGTGCTTACAGTCGTAACCCACGGGGCAGCTGCAATCGCTGTCCCAGCTGTCGAGTTCTCCCTCGGGTGTGAGGCTCAGTTCAACCGATACGGTGTAGGGGTTGCGCTGGGTGCCCTGCACGTCGCCTTCTAGGCGCCAGCAGTCGTCTTCCGGGGTGATGCGCAGGTCCAGCACCTTTTGGGCAAGGTACAGGTCGCGGCCCCGCGCAGCAGTGCCAGGGCCGGCCAGTGCTGAGAGGATGTTGGGGTTGAACCAGAGGCCGTTGCTGCCGGGAATATTTTGCATGAAATCGGGCTCTAGCCCTCGCAGAACATGCGCAGGCAGCTATTGAAATGATAGTAATGTGGGTGTCAAGCGTCGGGTGCGAGTACATCCTTGGCCTGCTGGTCCGCGTGGTAGCTAGAGCGCACCATGGCGCCCACAGCGGCGTGGCTAAAGCCCATTGCATACGCGCGGGCCTCGAACATCTTGAAGGTGTCGGGGTGCACGTAGCGCTTGACGGTGAGGTGCGAGGAACTGGGCGCCAGGTACTGGCCGATGGTCAGCATGTCGATACCGTGGTCGCGCATGTCTTGCATCACCTGCAGCACTTCTTCGTCCGTCTCGCCCAGGCCGACCATGATCCCGCTCTTGGTGGGCACGCCGGGGTGCAGCGCCTTGAACTTTTTGAGCAGATTCAGGCTGAATTGGTAGTCCGACCCGGGGCGCGCTTCTTTGTACAGGCGCGGCGCCGTTTCCAGGTTGTGGTTCATCACATCGGGCGGCGCTGCATTCAAAATCGCCAGAGCCTTGTCGTCGCGGCCCCGGAAGTCGGGCACCAGAACCTCGATTCGGGTGCCGGGCGAGCGTTCGCGAATGCGGGTGATGCAGTCGGCAAAGTGCTGGGCGCCGCCGTCGCGCAGGTCGTCGCGGTCCACGCTGGTAATCACCACGTATTTGAGCTTGAGCTGGGCAACGGTCTTGGCCAGGTTTTCGGGCTCGTTCACGTCCAGCGGGTCGGGGCGGCCATGGCCAACGTCGCAAAACGGGCAACGCCGGGTGCACTTGTCGCCCATGATCATGAAGGTGGCGGTGCCCTTGCCAAAGCATTCGCCGATATTGGGGCAGCTGGCTTCTTCGCAGACGGTCACCAACTTGTTCTTGCGCAGAATGTCTTTGATCTCGTAAAAGCGGGTGCTGGGGCTACCGGCCCTGACACGAATCCACTCCGGCTTTCTCAAAATTTCGCCCTGCACGACCTTGACCGGAATACGCGACAGCTTGGCGTCCGCCTTTTGTTTGGCCAGCGGGTTGTAGTCCTGCTGCGACTGCGCTTCGCGCACCGTAGGGTGGGCGGTGCCGCTGGTGGCAACCTCGGTGGATGCAGCTGTTGGGGTGGGGGTAGGGGTCATGGTGGACGTGGATGGTAAAGGTGCGCAGGGTTGGCCGCGTGGAATCACGGTGCTAGGTGGCTTGCGAGCTTTTGGCCCAGAACATCGGCCGCGTCAGCCCAAGCCACCGACACCCCAATTGTAGAAAGGTCGACCGTTTGCAACCCCGAGTAGCCGCAGGGGTTAATACGCGAGTAGGGTTCCAGGTCCATCGCCACATTGAGTGCGACGCCGTGGTAGGTGCAGTTGCGGCTTACTTTGATGCCCAGTGCAGCAATTTTCCCAAGGCCCGTGAAGTCAGGCGCGCCGGCATTGGCGAAGGTGGCTGCCGTGGGGCGCTGTGCCAGAGGCGCATGGCTGGTGGGATCAAGCAGTCGCACATAAATGCCGGGCGCACCCGCCACCCGGTGCCCTGTGACGCCAAAGTGGCGCAGCGTGCGGATGACGGCCTCTTCAATGCGGTACACATATTCTTTGACGAAATACCCGGCGCGCTTGAGATCGATCAGCGGGTACACCACCACCTGCCCCGGCCCGTGGTAGGTCACCTGCCCGCCCCGGTCGGTTTGCACCACCGGGATGCCTGCGGGCATGAAGATGTGTTCTGCCTTACCGGCAAGCCCTTGGGTGAAGACCGGCGGATGCTCACAAATCCATAGCTGGTCAGGCACATTATTCGAGGGCTGCAGGCCTCTTTGGCGTGTAAATTCCTGCATGGCAGCATAGGTGGGCTCGTAGTCCACGCGGCCGAGTTGTTGGATGTCGATGGTCATGGGCTGCGCCATCTGCCTTATAGAACCACTTTCACCATGGGGTGTGTGGACAGCGTGCGGTACAACTCATCAAGTTGTTCGCGGCTGGTCGCTGTAACCGTGATGGTGACGCCCAGGTATTTGCCACCCGAACTCTCCCGCAACTCGATGGTACTGGCGTCAAAGACGGGGTCGAAGTGCTGCGCCACCGTCGTAATGGCGTGCACCAGCCCGTCTACTTTTAACCCCATGACCTTGATAGGAAACTGGGAAGGGTACTCAATCAGCGAATCTTTGCGGTCTGCGGGAGGGGTGGGCGTAAGAGGTGGCGTGGTGCTCATGGCGATTCCTGGTGCGTGCTGAATTATCGTCGTACGGTTTTTTGGGTTGGATGCCACTGGCCTTGCAGCGTCTTTTTTGCACCTCTGTGCACAAGTGCTGGACTGGGCTGCGGGTTTCTACGTATAATCAAAGGCTTTGCTGCACTTGTGTGTGTAAACCGGCTGTAAACTTATGGTGAATATGGCTATCCCAAAAGCACCTAGGGCATCGGGTTTTGACGCAGATGAGGACGAAGAGTTCCCAATCAAGCGGCTAACACCGCAAGAGGCGCAGGCACTTCGCGCGAGTGATCCGGCTCTGTCGCCCTGGTGGGTGGTGGGTTTGCAGTGCTTGGCTGGCATAGCGGTTGCATTGATTGCCTGGGGTGTCTCCGGCAAGGCGACGGTGGCTTGGTCGGCGGCGTACGGCGCTGTAGCGGTAATAATCCCCGCGGCGCTGTTTGCTAGGGGTTTGATGAGCCAGTTTTCGTCGTTGAATGCAGCGACGGCAACGTTTGGCTTCTTTGTGTGGGAAGCGGTAAAGATGGCTGTGAGTGTGGCAATGGTTGTTGCTGCGCCGCGCTTGATTCCAGATTTGAGCTGGCTAGCCTTATTGGCTGGCTTGTTTGTGACGTTAAAAATGTACTGGCTGGCGCTGCTGATGCGACCCCGGCCAAAGCAAATTTGAGAGCTTGAAAGAGTTAAATATGTCCGCAGAAGCGCATGCACCGACAGCCAGTGAATACATTGTTCACCACCTGACGCATTGGCAAAACCACAAGATGAGTGGCATTGTCGATATGACTGTTTTCAATATTGACTCGCTGATCTTTTCGATCACTCTGGGTGTTTTGGTTTGCTTCTTCTTGTGGATGGCTGCACGCAAGGCTACATCGGGTGTGCCGGGGCGTTTTCAAGCTGCCGTTGAAATTTTGGTTGAAATGGTTGAGTCCGAGGCCAAGGGTATTGTTCACAATGCCAAGAGCCGCAAGTTGGTTGCGCCTTTGGCGCTGGTGATTTTTGTCTGGATTTTCCTGCTTAATGCCATGGATTTGCTGCCAGTGGATCTCTTGCCTTGGTTGTGGAATTTGATTTTGGGTAACAACGCAGAACAGGCGCATCACACTTTCCTGCGCGTTGTTCCTACGGCTGATTTGTCGGTAACCATGGGTATGTCGGTCTCGGTATTGTTGATCTGTTTGGTCTACAACATCAAGATCAAGGGTGTGGGCGGTTGGGCGCATGAGTTGGTCACGGCCCCGTTTGGCACCAGCAAGAATCCAATTTTCTTTGTCATTTTGGCAATCATAAATTTGGCGATGCAAATGATTGAATTTGTAGCCAAGACGGTTTCGCATGGCATGCGACTGTTTGGCAATATGTACGCTGGCGAGTTGGTGTTCATGCTGATTGCCCTCTTGGGTGGTGCATGGGCGTTTTCATTCGAGCCCTCGGGCTTGGCGCTGTTGGCGTTGCATATTGTGGCGGGTTGGGCGTGGGCTGTGTTCCACATCATCATCATTACCCTGCAAGCGTTTGTGTTCATGATGCTGGCCCTGGTGTACATCGGGCAGGCGCATGACGCGCATTAATTGCGCGGTTTGATTGTTGGTTTGGTTGAGTTTGTTTGGTTATCGTTTTCTTTTTTAGTTTTTTAAGGAGTCATCATGGAAGTCATTAGTTTTGTTGCTCTGGCTGCTGGCCTGATCATTGGTTTGGGCGCTTTGGGTGCTTGTATCGGTATTGGCGTCATGGGTAGCAAGTATCTCGAAGCAGCTGCACGTCAGCCTGAGTTGATGGGTGAACTGCAAACCAAGATGTTCTTGTTGGCTGGTCTGATTGACGCAGCGTTCATTATCGGTACCGGTATCGCTTTGTGGTTCGCAACGGCTAACCCGTTCCTGGCTCAACTCGCTACTTTGGCCAAGTAAGACTTATCCACAACGCCTCGTTGAGGGAGAACTACTGTGAGCATTAATGGAACATTGGTGGCGCAAGCCATCGTCTTCGCATTGCTTGTGTTGTTCACGATGAAATTCGTGTGGCCGCCCATTGCGGCAGCATTGGATGAGCGTGCCGGCAAGATTGCTGACGGATTGGCTGCTGCTGACAAAGCACGCTCCGAGCTCTCGTCTGCTAACAAGCGTGTAGAAGATGAACTGACCAAGTCGCGTATCGAAACTGCGGCTCGCCTGGCAGATGCCGAGCGTCGTGGTCAGGCTATGGTGGAAGAGGCCAAGGCCAAAGCCACCGAAGAAGGTAACAAGATCATCGCTGCCGCCAAGGCGGAAGCTGATCAGCAAACGGTCAAGGCACGTGAGGCGCTGCGTGAGCAGGTCGCTGCACTGGCGGTCAAGGGCGCCGAGCAGATACTCCGGAAGGAAGTCAATGCTGGTGTTCATGCCGACTTGCTGGGTCGTCTGAAGACTGAGCTTTAGGAGTCACCATGGCTGAACTTGCCACTATCGCCCGTCCGTACGCCGAAGCGCTTTTCAAGGCGTCGGCTGCAGATCTGTCGACGGCCGCTGTCTGGGTTGACGAACTGGGTGTGATTGCGCAAAACGCGCAATTGCAGCAGTTTGCCGACAGCCCGAAGGTGACCGTGGATCAGGTGTTTGACCTGGTTGCATCGGTGGCCAAGACGGCTCTGCCAAATCAGGCTAAGAACTTCTTGCGGACCGTGATCGAAAACGGGCGTCTGAGTGTCTTGCCAGAGATTGCCCACCAGTTTCGTGCATTGAAGAATGCGCAAAGTGGGTCGTCCGATGCGGTGGTGTACAGCGCGTTCCCGATCGACGGGAGTGCACTGGCTCAAGTAGCCGTCATGCTGGAGAAACGTTTTGGTCGCAAGCTCAACGCATCTGTTGTCCTGCAACCCGAGCTGATCGGTGGCATTCGTGTGGTGGTTGGCGACGAGGTGCTCGACACCTCCGTCAAAGCCCGTTTGGAACAAATGAAAGTAGCCCTTACTGCTTGAGGCGCAAGCCTGTAGCAGTTGGCCTAATTTAACGAAAGAAGGAAAGAGTCATGCAACTCAATCCAGCAGAAATTTCTGAACTGATCAAGAGCCGCATTGAAGGCTTGGCCGCGACTAGCGATATTCGCAACCAAGGCACTGTGGTTTCCGTGACCGACGGCATTTGCCGCATTCACGGTTTGTCCGATGTGATGCAGGGCGAAATGCTCGAATTCCCAGCCGGCAGCGATGGATTGCCCACCTACGGTCTGGCCTTGAACTTGGAGCGCGACTCCGTCGGCTCCGTGATTTTGGGTGAATACGAGCACATCTCCGAAGGTGACACCGTCAAATGTACGGGGCGTATTCTGGAAGTGCCCGTGGGTCCTGAGTTGCTTGGTCGCGTCGTTAACGCACTGGGTCAGCCCATCGACGGCAAAGGCCCCATCAACGCCAAGATGACGGACGTGATCGAAAAGGTTGCGCCCGGTGTGATCGCCCGTAAATCGGTGGATCAACCTATGCAGACCGGCCTGAAGTCGATCGACTCCATGGTGCCCGTCGGCCGCGGCCAGCGCGAACTGATCATTGGTGACCGCCAGACCGGTAAAACGGCTGTGGCCATTGACGCCATCATCAACCAAAAGGGTCAAAACGTAGCGTGTATCTACGTCGCTATTGGTCAAAAGGCGTCTTCCGTCAAGAACGTGGTGCGCTCCCTAGAGCAAGCTGGCGCGATGGAATACACCATCGTGGTGGCCGCCACTGCGGCTGAATCGGCTGCGATGCAATACGTGTCGGCCTACTCCGGCTGCACCATGGGCGAGTACTTCCGCGATCGCGGCGAAGACGCGTTGATCGTGTATGACGACCTGTCCAAGCAAGCTGTGGCTTACCGCCAAGTGTCGCTGTTGCTGCGCCGTCCACCCGGCCGTGAAGCCTACCCTGGCGACGTGTTCTACCTCCACAGCCGTTTGCTGGAGCGTGCCGCACGCGTGAACGAAAAATACGTTGAAGATTTCACCAAAGGTGAAGTCAAAGGCAAAACCGGTTCGTTGACGGCTCTGCCCATCATTGAAACGCAAGCGGGTGACGTGTCGGCATTCGTGCCTACCAATGTGATTTCCATCACCGATGGCCAAATCTTCTTGGAAACGTCCTTGTTCAACGCGGGTATCCGTCCTGCGATTAACGCCGGTATTTCGGTGTCTCGCGTCGGTGGCGCGGCCCAGACCAAATTGATCAAGAATTTGTCTGGCGGTATTCGTACCGACTTGGCCCAGTACCGTGAGTTGGCTGCGTTTGCGCAGTTCGCCTCCGATCTGGACGAAGCGACCCGCAAGCAGTTGGACCGCGGTGCCCGCGTGACCGAGTTGCTCAAGCAAGCGCAGTACAGCCCACTGTCCATCAGCTTGATGGCCTCCACACTGTTCGCAGTGAACAAGGGTTTTATGGATGACATCGCAGTGAACAAGGTTCTGGCATTCGAGCATGGTTTGCACGGCTGGTTGAAAGACAAGCACGCAGCCCTGTTGGCCAAATTGGAAGCCACCAAAGCAATGGACAAAGAGGCAGAAGCCGAATTGCACGCCGCGACGACGGCCTTCAAGAAGTCGTTTGCTTGATTCGGATTCTGAAGACACTACCGTCCATTCAGAGTCACGAATCCATTTAAGCAAAAGGGGCAACTATGGCATCAGGCAAGGAATTACGCACCAAGATCAAATCGGTGGAAAACACCAAGAAGATCACCAAGGCTATGGAAATGATTTCCGTGTCCAAGATGCGCAAGGCGCAGGAGCGCATGCGCGCAGCCCGCCCTTACAGCGAGAAGATCCGTAACATCGCAGCCAATTTGGGCAAGGCCAATCCCGAGTACGTTCACCCATTCATGAAAGCCAACGACGCCAAGTCGGTCGGCTACATCATGGTGACAACGGACAAAGGTTTGTGCGGCGGTTTGAATACCAACCTGTTTCGGGCTGTCACCTTGCGTTTGCGTGAGGCACAGACCGCTGGTCACATACCATTGACCGTCGCGATTGGGGGCAAGGGACTGGGTTTCTTGGGTCGCATCGGCGCCAAAGTGGTATCGCACATTACCCATCTGGGAGACAAACCCCATTTGGATAAGTTGATCGGTCCGGTGAAGGTGCTGCTTGACGCCTACATCCGAGGCGAGGTCAACGCGGTCTACATTTGCTACAACAAGTTTGTGAGCACCATGCGCCAAGAAGCCGTTGTGGAGCAGTTGCTGCCCCTGTCGGCTGACAAAATGCATGAGCAGGCGCAAGCCGATGGAGCAAAGCCTAGCTGGGACTACATCTACGAACCAGATGCGCAGTCGGTGATCGACGAGCTGCTGGTCCGTTATGCAGAAGCCTTGGTATTTCAGGCGGTAGCGGAGAACATGGCTTCCGAGCACGCAGCGCGTATGGTGGCCATGAAGGCTGCGACCGACAACGCTGGCAATGTGATCGCCGAACTCAAGCTGATTTACAACAAGACGCGGCAAGCAGCAATTACGAAAGAACTTTCGGAAATTGTGGCTGGCGCAGCAGCAGTGTGACCTTAGGGTCACGTGCAGCGGTTTAACGAATTTATTTTTGGAGCAAACGTGATGGCTCAAGCACATGTGAACGCAGGCGTTCAAGGGAAAATTGTTCAATGTATCGGCGCAGTTGTGGACGTGGAATTTCCACGCGACAAAATGCCTAAGATCTACGACGCACTGAAGATGGACGGCTCCACGCTGACCCTCGAAGTGCAGCAGCAGCTCGGCGACGGTATCGTGCGTACCATTGCGTTGGGTTCCTCCGACGGTTTGCGCCGCGGCATGATCGTCAAGAATACCGCCCAGTCCATCATGGTTCCCGTTGGCAAAGCCACACTGGGTCGCATCATGGACGTGCTGGGTGCTCCGATTGACGAGCGCGGTCCTGTCAGCGCCGAATTGACCATGTCGATTCACCGCAAGGCCCCTGCTTATGACGAGCTGAGCCCATCGCAAGAACTGCTGGAAACCGGCATCAAGGTGATTGACTTGGTTTGCCCGTTCGCCAAAGGCGGCAAGGTCGGCCTGTTCGGTGGTGCCGGTGTGGGAAAGACCGTGAACATGATGGAGCTCATCAACAACATCGCCAAGGCACACAGCGGCTTGTCCGTGTTTGCTGGTGTGGGTGAGCGTACCCGTGAAGGTAACGACTTCTACCACGAGATGGCTGACTCCGGCGTTGTGAACCTGGAGCACCTGGAAGAGTCCAAAGTTGCCATGGTTTACGGCCAGATGAATGAGCCCCCAGGCAACCGTTTGCGCGTCGCGTTGACGGGCCTGACCATTGCCGAATCTTTCCGTGACGAAGGCAAAGACGTTTTGTTCTTCGTGGACAACATCTACCGCTATACATTGGCCGGTACCGAAGTGTCCGCGTTGTTGGGCCGTATGCCTTCTGCCGTGGGTTACCAGCCTACGCTGGCTGAAGAAATGGGCCGCCTGCAAGAGCGCATTACCTCCACCAAGGTTGGTTCAATCACCTCCATCCAGGCCGTTTACGTGCCAGCGGATGACTTGACCGACCCAAGTCCTGCCACCACGTTTGCGCACTTGGATTCCACCGTGGTGTTGTCCCGTGATATCGCGTCGCTGGGTATCTACCCTGCGGTCGATCCACTGGATTCCACCAGCCGCCAGTTGTCTCCTAACGTCGTGGGCGAAGACCACTACAACACCGCCCGTGCGGTGCAGGGTACGCTGCAGCGTTATCGCGAGTTGCGCGACATCATTGCGATCATGGGTATGGACGACTTGGCCCCTGAAGACAAGTTGGCTGTGGCACGTGCCCGCAAGATCCAGCGTTTCCTCTCTCAGCCTTTCCACGTGGCGGAAGTGTTTACCGGCTCCCCCGGCAAGTACGTTCCCTTGTCGGAGACCATCCGTGGTTTCAAGATGATCGTGAACGGCGAATGCGACCACATGCCAGAGCAGGCTTTCTACATGGTGGGAACCATTGACGAAGCCATCGAGAAGGCCAAAAAGGTTTAATCGCCTGATTGTTCTTCAACGGTAAAAAGGAAAACCTATGTCCACCATCCATGTTGACGTGGTCAGTGCTGAAGAGTCCATCTTCTCGGGCGAGGCCAAATTTGTTGCACTGCCCGGAGAGGCGGGCGAGCTCGGTATTTATCCCCGCCACACGCCGCTGATCACCCGTATCAAGGCCGGTTCGGTGCGCATTGAAAAGGCCGACGGCACTGAAGAGTTTGTCTTCGTGGCCGGTGGCATATTGGAAGTGCAGCCCCACTGCGTAACCGTCCTGTCCGACACCGCTATTCGTGGTAAAGACTTGGACGACGAGAAGGCCAACGCCGCCAAGGCCGCTGCCGAAGACGCTCTCAAGAACGCCAAGAGCGAGATTGACATGGCCAAGGCAACGTCTGAGTTGGCCATCATGGCGGCGCAGATTTCTGCACTGCGCAAGTTCCGCCAAAAGCGTTAAGCCCTTCGTATCGGCTGATGCAAAACCGCCTTTGGGCGGTTTTTCTTTTGGTGCGCCCCGCATAGGTTCACGCTTGGAGGTACATGGAAAAGGGCCTAGCTGAACTAGGCCCAAGACGCGGCGGCGGTATGCCAACCACCCAAACAGGCAAAATGGCGCCTTACCGGACCAACACACCATGCCCAAAGTTCCTGCCTTGCCAGAGCCCATGCCCGATACGCCGGACGCGGTTGAAGTCGCGTTTTACGAGGCTCTGCGTTTGGCCGACATTGATCGCCTCATGGCCTGCTGGGCGGACGAAGACGACATCGTGTGCATCCACCCGGGCGGGCCACGGGTAACTGGTTGCAGCGCCATCCGTGCCGCCTTTGAGGCCATATTTACCCACAGCGGCTCTATTCAGGTGCGGCCCGAGTCAATCCGTCGCATGGCAACACTGGGCGGTGCCGTGCACTGCGTACTGGAGCGGGTCGAGATTGTGTCGGCCAGCGGGCCCCTGCTGGCCTATGTCATTGCTACCAACGTCTTTCATCAGACACCACAGGGGTGGCGTCTGGTCCTACACCACGCCAGCCCCGGTGCGCTGGATGAAGTGCAAGAGGTCAATTCCATCTCACCTGTCTTGCATTGATCGGTGAACATTCTCCCCATGCAATATGTAGCACCGCGCTGGCTACCCGGTGGCAACCTCCAAACCATCTGGCCCGCCTTGTATGCGCGCCGCACCATGGGGCCATCGCCCCAGTACCGCCGTGAGCGCTGGACCACACCCGACGGTGATTTTATTGACGTTGATTGGCTGCAACCCGTTGTGCCTAGTCCACCGTCGCTTGCGCACAGCCTCGAAAAGCTGAGCCCCACCGCGCCGCATGCAGGGCATGGAACCGGCCGTGTCTTGTTGGTGCTCTTTCACGGTTTGGAGGGCTCGTCGCTCAGCCACTACGCACAGGCCTTTGCCGATTTTGCCCGCGAGAATGGCATGGACTATGCGGTGCCGCATTTCCGGGGTTGCGGTGGTGAACTCAATTGGGGGCCGCGGGCCTACCACTCAGGCGACCACGAAGAAATTGATTGGATTTTGCGGCGCCTTCGTGCCCAGCATGCTGGGCCCCTGCTTGTGGTGGGTATTTCACTGGGTGGTAACGCGTTGCTGCGCTGGGCGCAAGAGCAGGGTGCCCAGGCAGGCAAGGTCGCCCAGGCGGTCGCTGCGGTCAGCGCACCCATTGACCTGGCTGCCGGGGGGTACGCCATTGGGCGCGGATTTAACCGTCAGGTCTATACGCGTATGTTTCTCAACACGATGAAGCCTAAGGCACTCCAAAAGTGGGCGCAACACCCGGGCTTGTTTGACCGTGAGGCGCTCAGGCTGGCGCAAGACCTGTATGCGTTTGACAATGTTTTTACCGCGCCGCTGCACGGCTTCAAAAACACCGACGACTACTGGGCCCGTGGATCGGCCAAGCCGCGCTTGGGTGAAATTCGAATCCCCGCGCTGGTAGTCAATGCGCTGAATGACCCATTTGTGCCTGCCGCCTGTTTGCCCGCGCAAAGCGAGGTGGGCGCATACGTCACTTTGTGGCAGCCTGCCCACGGCGGCCATGTGGGGTTCCCCCAAGGGACCCCGCCGGGCCATGTGCGTGCGCTGCCCGACACAGTAGGCACCTGGCTGGCGCAGTTCAATTGCATTTCAAAGGAATAGATCCATGGACGATTTGGTGAAGCAAGCCATGGCCAAGTGGCCTAACGTTCCCGACTGCTATGGCTGGCTCGGGCTCGACACCCGCGGTCAGTGGTACCTGCGCGACGATGCCGCACAGGCCGCCGGTGCCTTTGGCAGTGGCAGGCCAGGCGCCAAGGGCTCTTTGCTGCGCCACGAAAAACTGGTTGAATTTATTCAGCGCAACTATGCCCCGGACGCACGGGGGTGTTGGTACTTTCAGAATGGGCCGCAATGCGTCTATGTCGAACTTGCGGCAACACCCTGGGTCTGGCGGGTGCAGAGCGACTTTGCGGTTGAGTCCCATACTGGCCAGACCACCCTGTTCAACCGCTGCCTGATGGACGAGCAAGGCTGGCTTTATCTTGAAACGGCACTCGGGTTTGGGCTGGTGCACACCCAAGATGTTCCCATTGCCGCACTAGCGATCGAACAAGGGCTGTGGGCGGTTGAAGACGCAGTGCGGCAAGACCTGCCCGCCCGGTTTGGCTACATCACAAGCCCCGCAGCCCAGCAGGCAAAACCCAGAACGGACTAAACGCAAGCGCAGAGCCAACAAAAAGCCGGCTCAAAAGCCGGCTTTTTGTTGGCTCCAAGTAGCAGTGCCTTACTTGGCCGGTTCAGGCGCCTTGGGCTCTTCAAACTTGGCACCACCAGCGTTGGCCATGTAGACCACGCCACGGGCCACTTCTAAGTCACTGAAGTCGCCGCCGCCTTGGGCTCCCATGGCACCTTTGCCGTGGAGTGCAGAGTTCAGCAGGCTGTCAAACCCGGTCTTGATGCGAGGGCCCCAGGCCGCAGCGTCGCGAAATTTGGGTGAGCCCGCTGCGCCGGTTGCATGGCAGGCGGAACATTGCGCTTGGAAGACCTGCTCACCGGTTTTCATGACGCGGTTTGCATCACGAATTTCGACGGTGCCCACCTTTTGAATGCGTTCTGCCACTGATTTTTCCGGATTTACAGCGCCGGCTTCGGGCTTGTTGCTGGAGGTGACGAAATACACCAAACCAATAATCAGGAAAATGGGAATCACAAAAGAGTAAAAAACCGCAAGCAGCAATTGCTGGGGGGTTTTGATGGGACCGGTGTGGTCTTCATCGTGCGCAGTTGTAGGGCGGTTGTCGCTCATTGTGTCCTCGGAGAATCAGGGGCGGGGAAGTCAGCGCGCAATTATAGCCAGCCATCTAACCACGTACACTCGCAGCTACTCCGGGCCGAACTCTATAACGCACTCTAACCTCGTTTTACTTAGGGCAGTTTCTTATGCAGCATGTCGTTTTTAACCAAAAAGGTGGCGTTGGTAAGTCCACCATTACCTGCAACCTTGCCGCCATCAGCGCCTCCCAAGGCATGCGCACTCTGGTGATTGACCTGGACTCCCAAGGCAACTCCACACGCTACCTGCTGGGTGCCGACATGCCCGATGACCTGCCCAATGTGGCCGAGTTCTTTGAACAAAGCCTCAAGTTCAGCATCCGCGACAAGGACGCCAGCGCATTCATCGTCCCAACCCAGTGGGAGTGCCTGGATGTAATGCCATCGAGCCCCGAGCTTGACGAGCTACACGGCAAGCTTGAATCCCGCCACAAAATTTACAAGCTACGCGACGCGCTGGAGAAGCTGGCCCAAGACTACGACCAAATCTACATTGACACGCCCCCGGCGCTCAACTTTTACACCCGCTGCGCCCTGATCGCGGCAGAGGGTTGCTTGATTCCGTTTGATTGCGACGATTTTTCGCGCCGCGCGCTCTACACCCTGATGGAAAATGTCGAAGAAATCAAAGCCGATCACAACCCCAAGCTACGGGTAGAGGGCATCATCGTCAACCAGTTCCAACCCCGCGCCAACCTACCCCAGCGCATGGTGCAAGAGCTGATCGACGAAGGCCTGCCCGTGCTGCAGCCCTACCTAGGGGCGTCGGTGCGTATCCGCGAGTCGCATGAACATGCCTTGCCCATGATCTTTTTGGACCCTACCCACAAACTCACGTTGGAGTTTGTAGCCCTGCACGACTCCCTGAAGCAACCCAAAGTAGTGAGCCCGGCTGCCGGTCGGAAAAAGGGTTGAACGTGCCTGGCTTTTGAATGCCCCGTTACGGGGCCTTGGTCACAATCGTCTTGCCAATAGGGGCCAGTGACAGCAATGCCAGTTTGAGGTGTTGAAGGCCAAATGGAATGCCAATAATCGTCACAAAGCACATCAGTGCTGCGACGACATGGCCCAGGGCCAGCCAGATGCCGGCAAACAAAAACCACAGCACGTTGCCGATGAATCCCAGTGGCCCGGTGCCAATGTCGGTGCCGCCGCTGACCTGCTCGCGGCTGACGGCTTCTTTGCCGAATGGAAAAAATGTGAACTGACCGATCACAAAGCAGGCTTTGGCCCAGGGCAGGCCCACGATGGTGATGGCGCATAGCAGTCCCACCAGCCACCACGCCAACCCCATGCACAGGCCCCCGAAAATGAACCAAATAATGTTGCCGAGTGTGCGCATAGGTAGTTTTTCAAAAAAGTGGGGTGATGGGTGATAGTAACGGCGTGCCACAGAGCACCCATTTACATGGCTTATTTGTAAGCCAAATCGGCCTCTAGCCCTCGCAGAACCTGCGTAAACAGCTATTTAATTGATAGCGTTTTCAGCGGCGCCGCGCAGCATGCTCTGGCGGTGCGCTTGGCCGGGTTCAAACCACGCCACCAGCGTGTCCATCAGCGCGTGGGCCTTGGTCGAGTGGTCGGCGCCGAAGTTGCATACATAGACGTCCACTGTCACGCCAGCCTGCTCGGGCCAAGTATGGATACACAGGTGCGACTCCGCCAACAGCACGGTAGCAGTCACGCCGCCGGGGCCATGTTCGGTGCTGGGGAATGTATGGGCCAGTTGACTGACCGCTTGCAGCCCGGCACTGTGCACGGCTTGCACGCAGTGCACCATCAGGTAATTGGCGTCGGTCAGCCACTGCGAATTGCAGCGACATTGCGTTAGATCAGCGGTGAGGTGCAGGCCTTGCATACACTGCACTGTAGATTATTTTGGGTGTTTTGTTGTGGCCGGTAAAATATCGGGTTTACCCCAGCAACGCTACCCGGAGTCGCCCAGGCCCATGACCACCACCCCCAACACCCAACAAATGGCAAGCGCAATCCGCGCTCTCGCGATGGATGCGGTTCAAGCCGCCAACTCCGGACACCCGGGGGCGCCTATGGGCATGGCCGACATGGCGGTGGCGCTGTGGGGCCAGCATTTGCAGCACAACCCCACCAACCCGCATTGGATGAACCGCGACCGCTTTGTGCTGAGCAACGGCCACGCTTCCATGCTCTTGTATGCAGTGCTGCACCTCACCGGGTATGACCTGTCCATGGACGAGCTCAAGGCCTTTCGCCAACTGCACAGCAAAACCGCCGGCCACCCGGAATTGGGCATTACCCCCGGCGTAGAAACCACCACCGGTCCGCTGGGGCAAGGCCTGACCAACGCGGTGGGCATGGCGTTGGCTGAGAAGCTGCTCGCCAGCGAATTTAACCGTACGGTTGGCGATGTTGCGCACACCGTGGTGGACCACCACACATACGTCTTTATGGGCGACGGTTGCCTGATGGAAGGCATCAGCCACGAAGCCGCCGCCCTGGCGGGGGCTTGGAAGCTGGGCAAACTCATTGCCCTGTACGACGACAACGGCATCTCGATCGACGGCCAAGTCACCCCTTGGTTCATCGACAACACCGCCCAGCGGTTTGTGGCCTATGGCTGGAACGTCATCGGCCCGGTGGATGGCCAAGACGCGCAGGCCGTGTCCGCCGCCATTGCTGAGGCCAAGCAGTCCCATGATCGCCCCACGCTGGTCATTTGCAAGACCCACATAGGCCAAGGCAGCCCCAACCGGGTCGACACCGCCAAGGCGCATGGGGAGCCCTTGGGTGCCGAAGAAATTGCGCTCACCCGCGCCGCCATTGCGTGGCCATACCCTCCCTTTGTGGTTCCGCCAGCCGTCTATGCCGACTGGGACGCCAAAGTTGCGGGCCAAGCGGCTGAAGCGGCCTGGAACACCCAATTCGCCGCCTACCAAGAAGCATTCCCGGCTGAAGCAGCCGAGTTGCAGCGGCGCATGAGCGGTGATTTACCGGCCCACTTTGTGCAAACCGCCGTGGACGCCGTGATCGCCGCCCACACCAAGGCCGAAACCGTGGCCAGCCGCAAGGCGTCGCAGATTGCGCTAGAGGCCTTTACCGCCGCGCTGCCTGAGCTGCTGGGCGGCTCGGCCGACCTGACCGGCTCCAATCTGACCAACACCAAGAGCACGCCCAATTTGCGTTTTGATATGCAGGGCAACGTGGTGAAAACGGCCGAAGGCCAAGGCGGGCGCCACATCAACTACGGCGTGCGCGAATTTGGCATGGCCGCCATCATGAACGGGGTGGCGCTGCATGGCGGCTTTATCCCCTACGGCGGCACCTTCCTCACCTTCAGTGACTACAGCCGCAACGCGATCCGTATGGCCGCTCTGATGAAGCAGCGTGTCATCCACGTCTTTACCCACGACAGCATCGGCCTGGGTGAAGACGGCCCCACCCACCAGTCCATCGAGCACGCCGCATCGCTGCGCCTGATTCCCAATCTGGACGTCTGGCGCCCCGCTGACACGGCCGAAACCGCCGTGGCTTGGACCATGGCGCTGCAGAACCGTACCAAGCCCACGGCGCTGCTGCTCTCGCGCCAAAACATCAGCTACGCGGCCAAAGCCGAGTCTGCCTTGGCGCCCGATGCCTGTGGCATCGACGCCATCAGCAAGGGCGCCTATGTGCTGGCCGAGCCAGTGGACGCAGGTCTCCAGAAAAAGCCGCAAGCCGTGATCATTGCCACCGGCTCTGAGGTGCAACTCGCGCTAAAGGCGCAGGCGCTCTTGGCCCAGCGCAAGGTTGCGGTGCGCGTGGTCTCCATGCCGAGCAATACCACGTTTGATACCCAAAACACCGCTTACAAACTGGCCGTCTTGCCCGCAGGTATCCCCCGCGTGGCGGTCGAAATGGGTGTGTCGGGCGGCTGGTGGAAATACGGCGTAGCGGCGGTGGTCGGCATCGACACCTATGGCGAATCTGCCCCTGCACCAGTGCTGTTTGAGCACTTTGGATTTACACCCGAGAATGTGGCCAACACGGTGCAAGCTGTGCTGGCCAAAAAGTAGGCAGACCGTTTATTAACCGTTTCATTTTTTAATCAGGAAATCACCATGACTATCAAAATCGGAATCAATGGCTTCGGCCGCATCGGACGCAACGTCTTGCGCTCGGCAATACAAAACTTTTCGGACATCGAAGTGGTTGCCATCAACGACTTGCTGGAGCCTGACTACCTGGCCTACATGCTGCAATACGACAGCGTGCACGGTCGTTTTAAGGGCACCGTCAGTGTCGAGGGCAACACCCTGATCGTCAATGGCAAAAAGATTCGCCTGACCCAAGAAAAAGACCCCAGCAATTTGAAGTGGAACGAAGTCGGCGCCGACATCGTCATTGAGTCCACCGGTATCTTCTTGGACAAAGTGGGCGGTGAAAAGCACCTGGCAGCCGGTGCCAAGAAGGTCATTTTCTCTGCGCCTTCCAAAGACGACACCCCCATGTTTGTCTACGGCGTCAATGACAAGACTTACGCAGGTCAGGCGATCATTTCTAACGCCTCGTGCACCACCAACTGCTTGGCGCCCGTGGCCATGGTGCTCAATGACAAGTGGGGCATCAAGCGGGGCCTGATGACCACGGTACACGCCGCCACCGCCACGCAAAGAACGGTAGATGGCCCTTCCCACAAAGACTGGCGCGGCGGCCGCGGCATTCTGGAAAACATCATTCCCTCCAGCACCGGTGCAGCCAAGGCGGTCGGTATCGTTATTCCTGCGCTGAATAAAAAGCTCACGGGTATGTCCTTTCGCGTGCCCACCAGCGACGTGTCGGTGGTGGACTTGACCGTGGAGCTGACCAAGGAAGCCAGCTACGCCGAGATCTGCGCCGAAATGAAGGCCCAGTCTGAAGGGACACTCAAAGGGGTGTTGCGCTACACCACCGACAAAGTGGTAGCCACCGACTTCCGTGGCGAGACCTGCACCAGCGTGTTTGATGCCGACGCCGGCATCGCTTTGGACAGCACTTTTGTCAAAGTGGTGGCCTGGTATGACAACGAGTGGGGCTATTCCAACAAGTGCCTGGAAATGGTGCGGGTGGTTGCCAAATAGGTACTTCGGTGTCTTAATAACGAAGGCCCATGCAGCCATGCATGGGCCTTTTTTTAATGATCGCCTGTTGATGGTTCCCGTCAGGGCACGGGTAAGAAATGACGCGTTGGTTAAAGAAAATAGCATCTTGGCTGGGTGGCCTCGCGTTGCGCGATGGGCTGCCCTTTCTCCGCTTGATTGCGCCAGACGCCAAAAACACCCCGGCGATATTCCGATTTGACGATGACCTGGTTGCCAAACGGGTGACCCAAGAGCGGGTGCGAGTTTTTGCGGATCGCGCGTTTTTCGGCGCTCTGACCGCACCGCTGGGGACGGTTTTGCTGGCGTGGATTGGCGGGTCGGTTGCGGGATGGAAGACGGCCGCTTTGTGGTTTGGTGCGTTTGCTTTGGTTGAGTCGCAGATCGTGCTATGGGGGTATCGCTACCGGGCTGTGCAGCCGAGCGGAAGCGATGTGGCCGCACAGGAGCGGCGTCTGGTGGGGCTGACGTTTCTGGTGGGCCTTATTTGGGGTGCGTCGGTGTGGGTCTTTTCGGTGGCGGGGCAGTTGGACTCGTACCTGTTTAATCTGACCATGCTGACGGGTGTGGCAGGTGTCAGCATCATGATCATGGCGCCGTCGCGCCATGCTACTGTGCTCTTTTTTGGGGGGCTGTTGCTGCCGCCGTTGGTTCAAGTGATGATGATGCCAGGTCCCTTGTCGGGGCCGATTGCAGTGGGCATCGTCATCTTCTTTTGCTTGCTGCTGCAATACAGTTGGGTCGCCAGACGCCAACTGGAGTGCGACTTGGAGTCCACCGTTCGCAATGAAATTTTGGCCGAGCGTTTGCGTCTGGCCTTGGGTTCGGCACAACAGGATTGGTTTGATTTGAACCTGCAATCTGAGACCATGGTGGCCAGCTCCGACCACATTAAAGAGCTTGACTTCAAAGTAGGAACGCAGCAGTCCAGTTTGCAGCAGTGGCTCAACATCATCCACCCGCAGGACCTTACGCGGGCGCGCCAAACGCTGTCGCTGGCGATGCACCACGACGGGGCTGGTGAATTGGAGTACCGCATCCGCTCGGGGGCGTCGAATTGGTTGTGGGTGCGTTCCGCTGGGCGCGTGGTGGAGCGTGATGCCGCTGGAAAACCGCTGCGCATGATCGGCGTACACATGGATGTGAGTATGCGCAAAGAGATGGATGAAAAAATCCAAAAATTGGCGTTTTACGACCACTTGACGCAACTGCCCAATCGGCGTTTGTTGCAAGACCGATTGCAACATGCCATTGCCAGTGTCTCGCGCAATCCGAAGCGGCGGGGCGCCTTGATGCTGTTGGACATGGATGACTTCAAGGCCCTCAATGACACGTGGGGGCATGATGTGGGTGACCGATTTCTGGTGGAAGTTTCGCAGCGTTTGTTGCAGTGTGTGCGCGAGGTCGACACGGTCGCACGGCTGGGCGGCGACGAATTCGTGGTGATTTTGGAAGACCTTGATGGCGACGCCTTTGGGCATACCCGCAAAGTGGCGGAGAAAATCCTTCATGTTGTGAGCCAACCCTATCAACTGGACTTGCCCCTCGAATTAGGCGCCGTGCAGGTCTACAGCTACCACTGCACGTCCAGCATCGGCGTCACACTCTTTAGTGACCACTCGAACACCGTGGACGAGCTATTGAAACGGGCCGATACAGCCATGTACCAGGCCAAGGCATTGGGGCGTAATACCTTTCGATTTTTTGACCCTGAAATGCAGGCCGAGGTGGCGGCGCGCGCGGTCGTTGACAATGATTTGCACCACGCCATTCGACAAAATGAATTTGTTATTTACTACCAAGCACAAGTGGACGGGAATGGCCGCGTAACCGGTGCTGAAGCCCTGATTCGCTGGCAGCATCCGACACGGGGATTGGTGTCACCTACGGAGTTCATTGCCCAAGCCGAAGTCAATGGTGTCATTCAGCCCATGGGGCGCTGGGTGCTGGAGGGTGCCTGTGCGCAACTGGTGGTGTGGGCCGCACAAGCCGCTACTGCGCAACTCACACTTTCGGTCAACATCAGCGCAGTCCAGTTTCGCAGCCCTGATTTTGTAGAGCACATATTGCGAACCATCGAGGCCACCGGAGCCAACCCCAAACGCCTCAAGCTGGAAGTGACCGAGAGTCTGCTTTTGAACAATGTCGATGAGGTGATTGGCAAGATGGTCGCTCTCAAGTCCCGCGGGGTGGGCTTCTCGCTGGATGACTTTGGTACCGGGTATTCGTCGCTGGCCTACCTCAAGTTGCTGCCGCTGGACCAAATCAAAATCGACAAGTCGTTCGTGCGTGATGTGTTGACCGATACCAACGACTTGGCCATTATTCGCATCGTTGTTGCCCTAGCCAGCACCATGGGTATTGCCGTAATGGCTGAGGGGGTGGAGACCGATGCCCAGCGTGCGCTTCTGGCTGCCAACGGCTGCCATGCCTACCAGGGCTACTACTTTGCCCGTCCTGTTCCCATCCACGCCTTTGCGTGTGATGTGCCCGTGTCGTTGGACGCAGGGGTCACCGCCTCCCTTTAAGGCGCGTCGTAGCGTAGCTTCATAGTCAAAATGGTCACGGCCAGTGACAGCGTGATGGCGTTGGCCACCACAATCGGCCAAGCCGCCAGCATCAACCCGTAGAGCAACCACATCGCCACGCCCACCGTGAAGGCGCTGTACATGCCCAGCGAGATGCCGCGCACATCTTTGGTCCGAAACGTGTGCCAGGCCTGAGGGACAAAGCTGGCCGTGGTGAGGAAGGCGGCGCAATAGCCGACCCATTCGGTGAGTTGCATGCTGGCTTTCTTTGGGGGTTAGCGGTCTTGGGCGACCCAGTCGATCAAGGAATCCAGCGCAGGGCGTGCGGCTTTGGCGTTGGGGTGGTTGACGATAGCCACCAGAACCCAGCGCCTGCCACCAGCGCCATGTACGTAGCCCGCCATGGCCATCACCTCGTTGAGACTGCCGGTTTTGAGGTGGGCACTGCCCACCGAGCGGGCCTTTGCCCGGCGCAGCGTGCCGTCCACCCCGGTGATCGGTAGCGATGCCATTAGCTCGGGCATATGGGGTGATGCATAGGCGGTTTGCAGCAGCCGTGCCAGCGCCTGCGCACTAATACGCCCGCTGCGCGACAGGCCGGCGCCGTTGTCCAGCACGGGCGGCTCGGCGCCGGGTATGCGGTCTTTCCACCAGCGCAGCGTGACGGCACGGGCGTTGTCAAAGCTGCCGCTCTGCAGAGGGCTGGCGTCTGGCGATATGCCCGGGGCCAGACCCGGTGTCAGGCGCCCCAGGGTCAGGAACACCTGCTGCGCCATCACGTTGTTGCTGTATTTGTTGATGTCGCGAATGATTTCTGCCAGCGGTGGCGAGCGTGCTTCGAGCACCGGCTTCAAGTCCAGGCTGCCGGGTGCGGAGTTGGATGTGGGTACCGTGCCCCAGCGCACCCGTCCGGTAAGGGTGCCGCCCATGTCTTGCCACAAGCCTTGCACGGCACGCGGTGCATAGCTGATGGGGTCCACGTAGGCCGCGGGCCACGTTTTTTCGCCGCAACTGCTGGGGAATCCACCAGCTAGGCGGATGCGGTTGGGGTCGCTGAAATCGGCCTTGAGGGCGCCACGGTAGTCGCCGCAGTCGCCGCCCAGCAGGGGTACCGTGCTAGGCACCTGCACACCGGCCATCGGTGGGTCAAGCTGCACGCGGGCCACCGCTGCGCCGGGCATGGGCACCAGCGTCAATGCGATGGACTTGAAGTTGATCAACAGTGCATCGGGCGCCGCGTTGTAAGGTTTGAGGGGTTCACCATCAAAGGCGGCGGGGTCGGTTTGCGTCACATCAAAGGCGCTGTGGTCCAGCACGATGTCGCCGGCAATGGTGCGTATGCCCAGGCCCTGCACCCGGCGCAGCAGCAGCCACAGGCGCTCTAGCACCAGTTTGGGGTCGCCTTGGCCTTGGATGATGAGGTTGCCATACAGCGTGCCGTCGCGCACGGTGCCGTCTAGGTAGACCGGCGTGGTCCAGGTGTAGGCGGGGCCCAGCAGGTCGAGTGCGGCATAGGTGGTCACCAGCTTCATCACCGAGGCGGGGCTCATTGGCACGTTGGCGCGGTGGCTCACGCGCGGTGCCCCCTGGCCTTGGGCGTCTACGACCAGCACGGCCACTGCGTCGCGGGGTATTTTGGCCCGCGCCAGTGCGGCGGCCACCTCGGGGGGCAGGCCTTGCGCCGCTGCGGTCAGCGAGAGGGCACACAGGGCGGCGGCCAGCACGGCGCGCCAGCCTTTGGAAACATCAGAAAAAAGCATGGGCCCATTATCCGGCCCGCTCGCGCCGGACGTGTGGCTTCCCCCCGATAATCTCCTGTATGTCTGCGCAGCCTCCAAAAACCGCTTTTGTCCTGTCACCCAAGGCAGTCGGTATTGCAGCGGCCGTTGTCACGGTGCTGATCTGGAGCGCATTTATCGTCATTGCCCGAGCCTCGGCCGACCCCAGCCGGGGTGGCACGCTCAACGCCTTTGACATCGCTTACGCCCGCATTTGGGGTGCCAGCCTGGTGCTGTTGCCCTGGGGCTTGTGGATAACCTGGCGTGACCGGGTGCTGGCTGCCGAAGGCGTGGTGTCACCCTTGCCGCTGGCCAGCTCCGGGCGCTCTTTGGGCGGGTTGTCACCCCTGCCATGGCGCACCACGGTAGGGGCGGGACTGTGTGGCGGGTTGGTGTACGCCATGCTGGCCTACAGTGGTTTTGCGTTTGCACCGGCGGCCCATGCCTCGGTGCTGATGCCCGGCAGCTTGCCGCTGTGGACGGCATTGCTCGCCGTATGGGTGCTGGGCGAGCACCTCACGCCGACCCGCGCACTCGGGCTGGCCCTGATTGTGGTGGGTGACTTGATGGTGGGTGGCAGCAGTCTTTTGCATGCGCTTGATGGCAGCGGCGTGTGGCGCGGTGACGTGCTGTTTATTCTGGCGTCCATCACCTGGTCGGTCTACAGCGTGCTGGTGCGCCACTGGACGCTCAACGCCGTGCGGGCCACCATTGCCATCACCGCTTTTGCCTTTGTGACCTATGTGCCGGTGTACTCGGTGCTGCTGTGGCTACAGTGGGTGCCGGGACGGGTGTGGGTAGCGCCTTGGCACGACGTTGCCTTTCAGATGGCCTTTCAGGGCGTGGGTTCGGTAGTGATATCGGGCATTACCTTTACCAAAATGATCCAGCACTTTGGCCCCGTGCGCTCGACCATGGTGACGGCGGTAGTGCCGGGCCTGTCGGCCCTGATGGCGGTGCTGTTCTTGGCCGAACCACTGGGCTGGAACATGGTGTTGGGGTTGGCCCTGGTTAGTGCAGGCATCGTGTTTGGCGTGCGAAAGGCGGCACCTTCTGCTATTGATTTGGTAGCTGCTCGCGCAAGTAATATGAGGGCTAGAGGGTGATTTTTTATAAATTTGGCGGCCAGGCATGAACCTTTTGGCTTTTGATACCAGCACCGACACTATGTCGATCGCGGTGTCGCGCAGCCGCTTGGACGGTGTGCAGTTGTGGCAGCACACGGCACCCGGCGGCGCGCAGACCTCTACCCACCTGATACCGGCGATTTTGGCCCTGCTGCAAGAAGCAGGTTTACAACTGACCGCGCTGGATGCTATTTGTTTTGGCAGTGGTCCGGGTTCGTTTACCGGGCTGCGCACCGCCTGTTCGGTGGCGCAGGGGCTGGCCTTGGGTGCTTGTGTGCCGGTGCTGGCTGTGGATTCGCTTTTGGCGGTGGCCGAAGAAGCGCGCCATGCCGCTCTGGCCAACCAACCGCGCGGCGTGGTCACCGCCTTGCTTGATGCCCGGATGGACGAACTGTATGCCGCCACCTACGCTTTCGAGGCCGGCCTGTGGACTGAGCGCCAGCCCAGTGCGCTAGTACGCCCCGAAGATTTGACCCCGTGGGTTGGTGACGCGGCCGCCGCAGCGGGCACCCCGTGGGCCATGGCGGGCAACGTGTTTGCGGTCTACGGCGAGCGGGTGGGTGCGTCCAGCCCGGCTGCAGCGACTGCGCAGCGCATTGCAGCCTTGCCCACCGCCACGGCCATGCTGCGTCTGGCGCCGGCCATGCTGGCCCAGGGCCTGGCCGTATCGGCCGAACACGCCATGCCGCGCTACGTGCGCGACAAAGTCGCTAAAACCACCGCCGAGCGTGCCGCTGAAAAGGCCGCTGCCGCCAGCGGGCTTGCGCCATGAGTGGCTTGGCCTGTACCACCGGCATTGAGGTGCGCTTTGAGCCGCTGCAGACCCGGCATCTGGACCGGGTGCTGGCGGTGGAGACACGTGCCTACGCACACCCCTGGAGCGTGGCGAATTTTCTGGATGCTTTGCTCGTAGGCTACCAAGCCCAGATGCTGGTGGCTGACACCACTGTCATCGGCTACTTTGTGGCCATGCAGGGGGTTGAAGAGGTGCATTTGCTCAACATCACGGTCGCGCCCGAATACCAACGCCAAGGCTGGTCACGTGTCATGCTCGACGCCCTGACCCTGTGGGCACGGGGTCAAGCGGCCCAGTGGGTATGGCTGGAAGTGCGCCAAGGCAATGGGCGCGCACTGAAGGTTTACGAGGCCCATGGCTTTCGCCAGGTGGGGGTGCGCAAACAGTATTACCCGGCTGGCAATGGCCTGCGCGAAGACGCCTTGGTCATGGGCCTGCGTCTGATAAGCTGAACCCCATTCGCTGCCCCTTTGCCATGACCCTCGAACTCGACACCCGCCAACGCGCCATGCTCATGGAAATGGGCGTGCACGTCTGGCTGCCCGAGTCCGAAGCAGCGGCCCCATTCGCGCCGGATGAACCTGCGCCGCGTCCGGTAGAAGCACAAACCTTCCCGCCTGCAGCGACCACCACCGTACCGCTACAGCCCCGTGCGCTGGTGCCCGCTGCGCGTGCAGCCGTTGCACAGCCCGTTGCAAAGGTCGTTACGGTCACCGCAGAACCCGGTGCGCCTCTAGATTTGGGTCAACTGGACGGTACAGCCCTGGCCCAAGCGGCAGCCGCCTGCCAAGCCTGCGGGCTGTACGTTGGGCGCAAACAGACCACCCTACAGGTTCTGCCAGACACCTATCAGGCCGACTGGCTGGTGCTGGGCGACCCGCCGGATGAAGATGAAGACCGTCTGGGCCATCCGTTTGCCGAACAAACTGGTGTTTTGCTGGACAACATGCTCAAAGCCGTTGGCGCCAGCCGCACCGGAACAGGCGCGCAGGGCGCCTACTTGAGCAATGTCGTCAAGTGCCGTCCACCCTTCGGGCGTGTGCCCCAAGCCGCCGAGCTGGTGCAGTGTGCGCAGTACCTAGAGCGCGAAATTGCCCTGGTGCAGCCAAAAATCATTCTGGCGATGGGGCGTTTTGCAGCGCAAACGTTGTTGGCTGAGTACCCCGAGCAGGTGGTATTACCCTTGGGCAAACAGCGTGGCCAGGTTTACCGATACCGGGGTATCCCGGTGGTCGTCACCTACCACCCTAAGGTCTTGCTGCGCGCCAGTGCCGACAAGGCCAAGGCCTGGGCCGACCTGTGCCTGGCTATGGATGTGGTGGAGGGAGCGGTTTAGTCCCTTGGGCGTTACAGGCTGCGTGTGGCAGCGCTGCGGACTTATCTCTATAGGTACTTCACGCCCGTCAGTTGCTCGGACACTGCCCAT
Source organism: Burkholderiales bacterium (assembly GCA_038245855.1). Lineage (GTDB taxonomy): Bacteria > Pseudomonadota > Gammaproteobacteria > Burkholderiales > Burkholderiaceae_C > Allorhodoferax. Next base: position 1,491 of record JBBRSA010000030.1, on the reverse strand, counting down.
AGGCGCGCAGCAGCCACTGGATCACGCGATGCACGGTTAGATCCGACTTTGACCGGTGCCCCCCGCATTTGCCATGCCGACTTGGGACCACAGTAATCGCCACCTTGAATATCTGCGCCCAACGCGGCATACAGCGTGGGCTGCGCACCACCGCTGGCGGAGTTAAACACCAGTGCCGTCAAAGGCGTCAGGACACCCACGATGGCGGGCATGTGCTGAAATAGGTTGGTCGCCGATACACCAGGGTGCGCAGCAACCGAAATGGTCGATGCGCCTGCCTTCGACAAGCGCCTTTGCAACTCGTAGGCAAACATCAGACAGGCGTGTTTGCTCTGGCCATAGGCCTTGCGCTTGTCGTAGCCCTTGGCAAACTGCAGATCGTCAAACTGAATGCCGCTCCATCGGTGCGCGAGGCTGCTGAGCGACACCACACGGGCGCCTGTCGCTCTGTTCAGCAACGGCAGTAGCTGGCCAGTAAGGGCAAAGTGCCCCAGGTAATTGGCCGCGAGCTGGCTCTCAAAGCCATCTACTGTCAGCGAATACGGCGGCATCATGATGCCGGCGTTGTTGATCAGCAAATCCAGCTTCTTGAACTTCGTGGAAAACGCGCTGGCGAAAGCCTGTACGGACTTCAATTCCGACAAATCCAGTGCCATGCAATGGACTTTAGCCTTAGGGTGTTCTAAAAGAATTTGGGCCTTTGCGCCGTCCGCCTTCTCCAGATTGCGACAGGCCAACACGACGGTTGCACCTTTGCTCGCCAAAGCCCTGGCTGTCTCCAAACCCAAGCCCACATTGGCGCCGGTTACCACGGCCAGGTGGCCTGATTGTGAAGGCGCTTGCTCAATTGTCCATGCCATACGTTGTGTCCTTCAATATCCGCTGAATCCAACCATTGTCTGTGATGTGGTGGAACGACCGAAGGCGCTACTGGTGGCGTGCACGTTAGCCACAGTTGCGCGGACAATGTAAACACACCAAGAGCCAGATCCACAGATCACGTAGATTGACGAACGCCCGAGTATGGTTACCCAGTATTGCGACGTGCGCAGTGACGGATCACATGGCATAGGCAGTGGAAATTGAATGCGAAGGTATTCCGTCCAATTTTGAAATTTGACAACGGTATGCCTGCAACCCAACCGTCTGGGCTTGCTAGTCCACCCAACCCGGCACCTGTTCTTTACGGGTAAAGGCGGCGTCGGCAAAACATCCTTGTCGACGGCAGTGGCGCTGCGGCTTGCCGATGCGGGCAAAAAGGTACTGCTGGTTAGTACCGACGCGGCCTCGAACCTGGATGAAATGCTGGGTGTTCCTCTGAGTAATCAACCCACCCCGGTGCCCGGCGCGCCGGGGCTCTCGGTTCTGAACATTGACCCGGACAACGCTGCAGAGTCGTACCGCCAGCGCGTGGTGGACCAGATGGGCAAAGACACCAGTGAGAAAGAAGTCTCCGCAGTACGGGAGCAACTCTCTGGCGCCTGCACCACC
>JBBRSA010000029.1:0-44533 GCA_038245855.1 Burkholderiales bacterium | reverse complement strand
CTACGCTGGTGGTGACGTGGTTCAGTTCGCATTCCCACAGGTCGGCTCTGTTGGTAGCACCGACAGCCTGAACGCACGTTCGGTTTCTCCAACCATCACCGTTGCTAGCATCACCACTGGTCACGGCGGCGCCTCCATGGGTGGCATCCAGATCAAAAACCTGGACCTGCAAGGCACAAAAGTGTGGATGTACGGTCACTAATAGTGACATGACAGAGGCGCTCGTTTGAGTGCCTTTGACACCCACTTAAAAATCCCGCAGCCTTTGGGCCTGCGGGATTTTTTTTGCCTAAGGGTGCCGACAATGCATCAAAGCGGGTACACCTTTCCCACGATGTGTACAACTTGATCTGCAAGTATTGTAAAATTCAATAAGAATCATTATCATTAAGAACAGCTCCCAGCGAGGCATCACTATGAAGCGTTTTGTCCTATTTGCATTTTTGTCTCTGGCGGCCGCAGCCAGCATGGCCGCCGCGCCTGAATTCACCCTCACCATCGAGAACCATGTTTTTGCACCCAAAGAGGTGAAAATTCCGGCGGGTCAAAAGGTGATTCCAGGCAAAACCACTGCAACGATCCATATTGGCCCATTGAAGCCTGGGCGTTATCCGTTTGTGGAGGAATACCATGAGACGGAAGCGGGTGCCCAAGGCACGATTGTTGTCGAATAACCGCCAGCGAAAGAACACACCATGTTTGCTGCTGCCATCATCGTTTTTCGTGAATCACTTGAAGCCGCACTCATCATTAGCGTGATGGCCGCCGCGACGCGGGGCATACCCTTGCGTTCTCGGTGGATTGTTGGAGGCGTATTTGCCGGATTGGTCGGCGCCGCTTTGGTTGCTTCCAGCATGGAGGCCATATCCAACTGGGCCAGCGGCATCGGCCAAGAGCTTTTTCAAGCGGGGATTTTGGCCTTGGCAGTCGGCATGCTAGCTTGGCACAACATTTGGATGTCGGTGCATGGGCGTGAAATGGCGCAGCAGATTTCACGCACGGCCCGAGAAATCAACCAAGGCAGCCGAGAGGGGTCGGTGATTTTCCTGGTGGTGGCACTGGCAGTTCTGCGCGAGGGGTCGGAGACGGTCTTGTTCCTGTACAGCATTGCAACCGGAAGCGTCGGCGGACTACGTACCACCATTCTTGGAGGGCTTGGGGGATTGAGCGCGGGGGCGCTGGTGGGCGGATTGCTCTATGCAGGTTTGTTGCGCGTACCCGTACGCTTATTTTTCAGCATCACGGGGGCGTTGGTTTTGTTGTTAGCCGCGAGTATGGCGTCGCAGTTGGCCCGCAATTTGATTCAAGCAGACCTTTTACCCAGTTTGGGTGCGCCGCTGTGGGACACGTCGGCCATGCTGACGCAGTCATCGGCATTGGGAACCTTGTTGCACGGTTTGGTGGGCTATGACGCGCAGCCGTCAGGTATGCAATTGGTGTTTTATATTGCTACTCTGGCGTTAATCGGTGGCGGCATGGCGTGGATTGCCAAGCGGGAACGGCACCCGTCTGATACAGGGATCCGGGCCGCGTAAGATCGTCATCTTTGCCAACGACTTACGCATTTTTTCGGAGAATGACCATGCCCGCCCAACCCGACGCCCTTCAAACCATTACCTTGGGTGGTGGCTGTTTTTGGTGCACTGAGGCGGTGTACACCCAGGTGCGTGGCATTGAGGACGTGGAGTCTGGCTATAGCAACGGCCACACCCACGAGCCAAGCTACAAAGCAGTCTGCTCTGGCACAACCGGGCATAACGAGGTGGTCAAGCTGGTGTATGACCCGGCCCAAATATCGACCCGCGAAGTGCTTGAAATTTTCTTTGTGATCCATGACCCTACCAGCCTGAACCGCCAGGGCAATGACAGCGGAACCCAATACCGCAGCGGCATTTATACCAACGATGCTGCCCAGCAGGCTGTGGCGCGGGCGCTGATTGCCGAAATGACCGCTAGTGGTGTTTACAGCCAGCCTATAGTGACTGAGGTGGTCCCGGTTGACAACTATTGGCCGGCCGAAGAGGACCACCAGGATTTTTTTGCACGCAACCCCACGCAGGGCTATTGCATGGCGGTGGCGGCCCCCAAGGTTGAGAAATTCCGCAAAACCTTTGCGCGTTTGCAAAAAGACTGAGGCAGTGCAATGAGCCGCTTGGGCCTGACCCGCGACAAGATCTACAAAACCGTCTCACGCCAACTTCATGGCGTGGTGCCCTGTTGGGTCTGTGGTGAGCATGTGCTGCGGGCCAGCGCCACGCTGGAGCACATCCGGCCCCTGTGCGAGGGTGGTAACAGCCATCTAGACAACCTGGCCATAAGCCATGACCAGTGCAACCACCAGCGCCACGCCAAGGGTGCTGAGACGCCCACCTAGTTCCGTGGAATCAGCGTGCAGCGGTGCTCGGCGTGGTCGCTGGTCAGTAAACGGACACTGCGCGCGTCGTCGTACACCACTTCGGCGGGCATGGCAGTTTTTGCCGTTGCAGGGTCGCTGGGTTGACCCTGCCACGCGATCCTCCCGTTGAGCAAGCTGCCTTGGGTTGTGCGACCACCGGTTTGCAATTGCATGACTTCCAGGCCATGGCGAAAGGCGATTTGCACCGGCTGTGCAAATCCGGCGCAGGCGTAGTGGTCCAGTTGGGTGGCGCGTGGCAATAGCCCGTGGGTTTGCACGGCCCGGACCACAATAAAACCGATCATTCCGACGATGGCGCAGGCAATCACGCAAACGACGGTTGCCGGAATGAGGGCTCCCGCCGGGAGCATGGCTGTCGAAGGCCTCGTCGCTGGTTTGACAATAGTGGCGGGATCATTGGTTTGCATGGAAATTTCCTAAAAACTGGTGATGAGCATCACGACAACGGCTATGGCCATGACTGCGGTCGCAGTCCAACCCAATATGCGGTGCCCCATGTTGATGGTGTGCGGGCCCATGCGCTGCTCTGACTGCCCAATCCACATCAAGGCGGCCATGATGGGCACAGAGATCACGCCATTGACAATCGCGCTCCAGACCAGTGCTTTGAGCGGGTCTACTTCCAAAAACCCCATCAGCGTTCCAATGCCGGTTGCGCCAAGGATGATCAGATAAAAGCCTTTGGCATCATGAAAGCCGTGTGACAAACCGGCTGTCCAGTCATACAGTTCACTGACCGCATACGCAGCCGATCCCGCCAACACCGGCACGGCCAGCAAGCCTGTGCCGATGATGCCCAAGGCAAACAGTGCAAAGGCAAACTCACCGGCCACGGGTCGTAGCGCTTCGGCCGCCTGAGATGAGGTTTGGATGTTGGTGATGCCCTGTGCATTCAGCGTCACTGCGGTGGCAATCACAATACACAATGCAATGATGTTAGAAAACGTCATGCCCACCACCGTGTCCTCTTTGATACGGGCCAAGTGCTCTGCCGCGTACTCTGGGTGGGCGCGCAGGGCCTGTGCGTCGGGTCGGCGCTTGTTGTCTTCCACCTCTTGCGCCGCCTGCCAGAAGAACAGGTAGGGGCTGATGGTGGTGCCCAGCATCGCAACCACCATGGCGGCGTAGTCCCGCATGGAGGTGTCTTTGGGCAAGAAGGCCCAGGGTTGCAGGGACTCCGTTATCGCCTGGTGCCATGGAACCCGCACCGTCAAAATGACCGCAACATAGGCAAAGAGACCCAGCGTGAGCCATTTCAAAATGCGCACCGTGCGCTCGTAAGAGAACAACACCTGGGTGGTGACACACAGGGCACCAAAGCCCAGCACATACAATGTCAATGGCCCGCCGGCGAGCAAGCGCAGCGCTTCGCCCATTGCACCGATATCGGCGGCAATATTGATCGTGTTGGCAACCACCAGCAGCCCCACCAGCAGGGTGGTGACCCAGCGTGGGAATGTTTTGTTGATGTTGGCGGTCAAACCTTCGCCGGTAACCCACCCGATGCGGGCGGACAGCATCTGGATGCCAATCATCAGAGGCGTGGTTAGCAGCAGCGTCCATACCAGCGAAAAGCGAAACTGCGAACCCGCCTGCGAGTAGGTCGCAATGCCGCTTGGGTCGTCGTCCGCCGCTCCGGTGATCAGGCCGGGGCCCAGACGTCGCGCGATTTTTTTGGCTGATTGGGTCACCATGGACACATCTCCCGCTCAGGCGCCGCATGTTGATGCAGGCGCCGTGGCACACACGGGGGTGTGCCGTTGATCAAAAAGCCGGGCTGAAAACAAGGCCCGCCAAATACGCGGTGCTCTGTGTTTGCGCTTGCCAGGCACGTGGGGCAAAAGCCTCCGTGCGAAGTCTGGCAAGCGGCTGCATCAACCGGTGGTCAACGCGCCGAGCAGACTGGCCGGAGGCCGGTAACTCTCGGATTCCATAGTAGAGATTAGGTCGTGGATAAGCTCGGAATTATAAGTAGCGCGCCCTGCGTGCCACCACCGCAATTGGTAAATTGAAAGTAAAGCCGTGGCCCACTAGCGTGGAGGTGTCCACCGTCTGCAACAGTTTCTCTATCGGGCGTAGGCTTTGCGTGAGCCGTCCTCAAATAGCGCGTCGTCACTGAGCGGCTGGCCGGCGTTGTTCCAGATGCGCTGGCGCTGGATGTGGCCGTTGTCGTCGTAGGTGTCTTCCTGCGCCAGTTTCCCGTTGTCAAAGTAGGTCTGGTGCACACCGACCGCGTGTTCGTCGTAGCGGCCTTCTTGCACATAGCGGCCCTGCGCGATCAAGGCACCTTTGTCAGAAAACTCCTGGCTGTCGCGCAGCTCCGTATTGCGGTCAACGCTGCTTTTTGTGGTGTAGCGGTCTTTGCTGCGCGGCTGGCCGTTGAGGTAGTAGCGGCTTTCGTGCTCCAAGTGAGTTTGCGCACGCCCGTCCACGGTGACGATCGCATAGAGGCGCTCCACCACCAGCGGGCCGCTGGCATGGTACTCGGCGTCGCGCAGCAACAGCGCCGGCTTTTGCGCCTCAGACCAGAGCTTTTCGCGTCGCTTGCTGCCGTCGCTGGCGTAGTAGTGCTCCAGCCGGCTATTGCCTTGGCGCTCTTCATCGTCTTGGGGTTTGCCGTTGTCGTAGTAGCGCGTGGCCTTTTGCACTACGCCCGCAAGCAGGGTTTGGGTGCTGCGCAGGGTGCCATCGCTGCGGTAGGTCGACAGCGTGTTGGCGCGTCCACCAAAACCGCACAGGGCGGCGTCGTCTACATAGGGCGTCAGCAAGGGCTTGGGGCCGCAGTGCAGGTCGCCCAACTGCTGGCGCGGCGTGTATTGCACCGAGGCACCGTCATGCTCGGGGTCGGTCACAAATTCCACCTCCTTGGGCTGACCGTTGTCATACCAAGCGCGGCGCAGGCCACGCGCGTGGCCGTCCACGTTGGTGAACTCCAACACCAGTTGGCCGTTGGCTGCCCATTCGCGCTCCAGCCCAACATGAGGGCCGTTGGCGGTGTTGGTGAATTCTTTGGTGAGTTGACCCTTGCGGAAGTAGCGCGAGAGGCCGAAGAACTGTCCATCACGCAGTTCGTATTCGCGTTCGGTCTGGCCGGTGTCGAGGTCTATGCAGCGGATCATGCCGCTTTTGCCGGCTGTTTGGCCACCGTCGTTGGTATTGACGGGTTTTCCGTTGAGTTTGCAGTTCGTAATGGCCCAGGCGCTCGGCGCGGCGAGCAGGCTGGCAACGAGGATCAGTGAATACGCCAGTGCGAATGCTGGTGCTGGCATTGGTAACAGTGGGGTGGCGCGTGTGTGGGACATAAAAGGGCTGAAAAATTTATATCAAATAGGGCTATAGCCCTCATGGATAGTGCGCGAGCCGCTATAAAAAACATAGTTCTAGCAGGCCCAGATGGCATCCGCACGTGCTGTTGCACAGCATTGCACTCTAGCGCAGTCCCTGCATGGTTCACCGGCGATGGTATCGTCACTGGATGAAATACTGCCTTTATCCTGTGCACCGCAGCGCGCTGCGGCACAGTGCGTGCCTGATCGCTACACGGTGACCATGCACAAGGTTCTCACCCAGGGTTTCAGCAGTTTTCTGCGCCGACGGCGCACGAAGCGGCACTTCGAGCGCCGACCGCTGCCGGGCTTGATGACCACGCCGGAAAGGGTGGTTGGTAGCGATGCGGGTGCGAAGGTGCCTGTTCCGCCAGCCTCTCAGGCCGTGGGTCAAAACCTGCTGGCAGCAGCCGTTGGCGAACCCGCTGATGCGCTGGCGCTACTCCAGTCACGGGCCGACGGATTGGACACTGCCGAGGCGGCGCGCCGCATGGCGCGTGACGGCCCCAATGAAATCCAGCACGAACCGCCGCTACCGGCCTGGCTGCACTTGTGGCGTTGCTACCTGAACCCTTTCAATGTGCTGTTGACGGCGTTGGCGGTGCTGTCCTTCCTGAGTGCGGATGCCAAGGCCACGGTGGTGATTGGTGCTATGGTGGCCTTGAGCACCATCATCCGCTTCGTTCAAGAAGGCCGCTCTCACCGCGCGGCTGAGAGCCTGCGCGCCATGGTGAGCAACACGGCCACGGTTATCCGCCGCGAGCCCGGAGCGCCCGCCAACGCTGAGGCAGGCAAACCGCAGGAGATTGCGCTGCGCGAACTGGTGGCAGGCGACATTGTGAGTTTGTCCGCGGGCGACATGATCCCTGCCGACTGCCGCATCCTGAAAGCGCGCGACCTGTTCGTCGCCCAATCAGCGATGACGGGGGAGTCTCTGCCCGTCGAGAAGTTTGTGCAATCCACGCAGACCGGCGATGCGGCCGAACCCTCCAGTGGGCTGCTGGCCCAGCGCAACCTGGTGTTCATGGGCACCAACGTGGTTTCTGGCACGGCCCAGGCGCTGGTGGTGGCCACTGGCGGGCGAAGCTACTTTGGCACGCTGGCGGCGCATGCCGCCGCCACTGAGACCACGCCCAACGCTTTTCAGGCGGGGGTGAACAGTGTGAGCTGGCTGCTGATTCGCTTTGCTGCGGTGATGGTGCCGATTGTCTTTTTTGTGAACGGCTTCACCAAAGGCGACTGGCTGGAGGCATTTTTGTTTGCGCTCTCGGTGGCCGTTGGCCTGACGCCAGAGATGCTGCCCATGATCGTTACCAGCACCCTGGCCAAAGGAGCCGTGCTGCTGTCCCGCAAAAAGGTGGTTGTCAAGCGGCTGGATGCCATCCAAAACTTCGGCGCGATGGACATTCTGTGTGCCGACAAAACCGGCACGCTGACGCAAGACAAGGTCGCCCTGGCCCGCCACGCCGACGCCTATGGTCAAGACACCGACGAGGTGCTGAACTTTGCCTTTCTCAACAGCTTCTACCAAACGGGGCTGAAGAACCTGCTCGACCATGCCGTGCTGGACCACGTCGAGCTGGCCACTGAGCTGAAGCTCAAGGACGCCTACCGCAAGATCGACGAGATCCCTTTCGACTTTGAGCGCCGTCGCATGTCGGTGGTGGTGGCCACGCTGGTGGGCGGGCAGGAACAGCACCACGAGTTGATCTGCAAGGGCGCGGTAGAAGAGGTGCTGGCCATCTGCACCCATGTGCGCACCCAGGATTCGCTGGATGCCAGCCTAGACGGCGAGCGGGTAATGCCCACACTGCCTTTGGATGCCGCGATGCTGGCGCGAACCAAGGCCGTTACTGCCGGCCTGAATGCCGAAGGCCTGCGCGTGGTGGCGGTGGCCGTGAAAACGCTACCGCCCGACCAGGCGGTGTACTCGGTGGCTGATGAATCTGGCCTGACGTTAATAGGTTACATCGCCTTTCTTGACCCACCTAAAGAGTCTGCCGCGCCCGCCTTGAAAAAATTGGCGGCGCATGGCATCACCGTCAAGGTGTTGACCGGCGACAACGATCTGGTGACGGCGCAGGTCTGCCGCCAAGTGGGTCTGCCTCGGGCTACTGATGACAAAGTGATGCTTGGCTCGGACGTTGAGGCACTGAGCGATGAGGCGCTGCAGGCTGCGGCGCTCTCGCACAATATCTTCGCCAAGCTCACGCCCTTGCACAAAGAACGCATCGTGCGGGCGTTGCGTGCCAGCGGGCACGTGGTGGGGTTCATGGGCGACGGCATCAACGACGCACCAGCGCTGCGGGCGGCCGACATTGGCATCAGCGTGGACAGCGCGGTCGACATCGCCAAGGAGGCGGCCGACATCATCTTGCTGGAGAAAAGCCTGTTGGTACTGATTGAGGGGGTGGTGGAAGGCCGCACCACCTTCTGCAACATGCTGAAGTACATCCGCATGACTGCCAGCTCCAACTTTGGCAACGTGCTCTCGGTCCTGGTGGCCAGCGCCTTTTTGCCTTTTTTACCCATGCTACCGCTGCAGTTGCTGGTCCAAAACCTGCTGTACGACATTGGCCAGACCGGCATCCCGTTTGACAACGTGGACCCGGAACTGGTCACCAAGCCGCTGAAGTGGAACCCGGCCGACATTGGCCGCTTCATGGTCTTCTTCGGGCCGATTAGTTCCCTGTTTGACATCATTACCTTTGCGGTGATGTGGTGGGTATTTAGTGCCAACAGCGTTGCGCAGCAAGGGCTGTTCCAGTCAGGGTGGTTTGTGGTGGGGCTGCTGACGCAGACGCTGGTGGTGCACATGGTGCGCACGCCCAAGATACCGTTTGTGCAAAGCCGCGCTGCCGCGCCTTTGATGGTGATGACGCTGGCCATCATGGGCGTAGGCCTGTGGTTGCCACTGGGGCCGCTGGCGAGCTACTTCAAGCTGCAGGCGCTGCCCCTAGCCTACTATGGCTGGCTGGTGGCAATTCTCTTGGGCTACAGCGTACTCACCACACTGATGAAGCGCCTGTATATCCGGCGCTACGGTTGGCAGTGAGCGGTATGCGTTGATGCGGCACTTCGTTGCCGTCGCAGATACAGATGCAAGCCGCGTTGGCGCCCCAGGCCGATAGCGCCCAGCTTGATGCGCTCATTGCGGTGGAAAACTGAGCGCGTAGCATCCACCGCAGAGCGCTCCCTTTATGCTGCAGATAGATGCTCTAGCACCCGCTTACCGACTGCCGCCCCAACGCCACTGACGCTACTGCCCCACGCCATATCGATTAACGTTAACGAAAGCGGCCAATCTTTGAGCGTTGCCAAGTTGGTCAGGTCGTAGGTGGCGTAGGCGATCAAGCCGAACAGTGCGCCCGCAAGCAGCGAACCCATCCAACCAGATCGATCACAATCATTACAAGCGCGGTGGCGGCGTAGGTGCTATAAAGCGTCGCTCATAAAAATTTACACCAGTGATACGCGCCAGCCTGAGCTGCAGGACTAAGGCGCAACGGGAATAAGTACCTCATTGCGCCGCATGAACCATAGCGTCCAGGGCGGGTTGTAGCGTGCCAGGGCTGGCGGGCCAGCCGGCTGCAAAGCATGGCTCGCCATGTAGGTGTTGAGCTCGGCGGTTCGCAGTGCCACATCGTCTTCACGCGCCAAACCTGAAAAGGTCACCGCAGCAAACCGTGCTGGCGGCAGCGGCATCAACTGTACTTTGGGGTTATTGGGCGTGGGCAAGGACTCCACGGTATAGGCCGCCGGCATGATAAAGCGCACCGTCCATGTGCCAGACTGTCCGGGCACACCAGTCTGAATGACCGGTGCGGTCATGGCGATGGTCTCGCTGCCCGCCTTTGCCTGCACTACCGGTGCCGTCATGGCAATACTCTGTTTGCGTGTGTTGCCACCAAAAATATATCCGGCCAGCAGTTTGAAGCCGGCGGTAGACGCTTCATCGCGCGTACCTGTCACGCTGACTTGCGCCGCCACCAAGGCGGGATAACTACGCACTTCAAAAGCGCCTTCTTTCAGGCTGGCGGTGAACGCTGGTTCTTCGGTGGCCATAGCGGGTACTCCAAAAAAAATTAATACAACAAGTGCGCCAAACCAAGCGGTAGATTGAAGCTTCATCGGGTTGTTCCTCACGGTGTGGTGGTGATGATGCCACGGCGCGCGCGCGAGGGTTTGTGCGCTGCCCAACGCATGGCAGGCAGCGTTGGTTTTTTTGGCCGGTTCATTGAAGGTTCTGCATCTGACCTTTGGGACTATTCGCTGTATGTATGCGAGCGCACAGACGGCCGGATTGCAAGCCTTTACTGTCACGACATCGGAGCCTTTGCTGCTCTCGATGGTCTTAACTTTAAGGAATACTCATGAAGAACTCCCTCAATCTGCTCAGTGGCGTCGCCGTGGCGACCTTGTTGTTGTTTGGTAGCGCGGCCATGGCCCAAACCATGTCCTCTAGCGAATTCAGCGCCAGCAAGACACGCATCAAAACCGAATACAAGGCTGACAAAAAGGCGTGTAGCGCACAGGCGGGCAACGCCAAAGACATCTGCGTGGCTGAGGCCAAAGGCAAGGAAGACATTGCTTTGGCCGAGCTGGATAACAGCAACAAGCCCACCCAAAAGACCCAGTACAAAGTCAGCATGGCCAAGGCCGAAGCAGCCTACGATGTGTCCAAACAAAAATGTGACGACCTGTCCGGCAATCCCAAGGAGGTCTGCGTGAAGGAAGCCAAAGCCGCGCTGACGTCGGCCAAAGCCGATGCCAAGGTGCAGATGAAGTCCTCCGCCGCCAACACTGAGGCCCATGACAAAACCGTGGATGCAAACGCCAAAGCCAGCAGCGAGAAAAAAGAAGTTCGCGCCGACGCCGCAGCTGACAAACGCGCAGCCCAGCTGAAAGTTGCCGAAGAAAAGTGCGACGCCATGGCGTCCACCGCCAAAGACAACTGCCTCAAAGACGCCAAAGCGGCGTTCGGCAAACAGTAAGAGAAACTGATCGGCCTTAGCGCCGGTCTGTTTACCACCCCATCCAACCAAATCCGATCTAACCTAACCCACAAGAGAATCACCATGCAACTTACACCCACTACCGACAAATCCGGCAACATGATCGAGCAGGCGTCTAACTCCGCCGACCAAGCCATCCGTGCCACCCAGCAAGCCGCCATTGGCGCAGTGGACAGCGCTGCCAACTCTTTGCAAGAACTGCGTCACCAGACCGCGCCCGCCCTAGAGCGCGCCAGTGGTCAGATGAGTGCGATGGCGCACCGCGGCATGGACAGCGTGCGCGAAACGTCGCACCAGTTGCGTCTGAAAGTCGAACATGCTTCAGACAGCACCGTGAGCTACATCCGCGAAGAACCTGTGAAGTCGGTGCTGATTGCCGCTGCGACTGGTGCAGCCCTGATGGCGCTGGTGACCCTGGTGGCGCGTTCACGCAACCACGGCTGAACCATCCGTCAGCACAACGTGTGATGAACCCACTGCTGGCCCTGCTGGCCACCCGGCCCCAACTGCTGCTGGACCATGCGCAGGCGTATGCCGCGCTGTTTAACGAGGAGTTCACGCTGGCCAGCGCCGCTTGGCGCCGCCGTGTCTTGCTACAGGCGGCGGCCTTTTGCAGCCTTAGCGTGGCGGCGGTGCTGGCTGGCGTGGCAACCATGCTGTGGTGCACTACCACGGCTCCCGCCAGTGCCCTGTGGTTTTTGATCACCATTCCCATTGCGCCGCTGTTGCTGGCGTTGGTTTGCGTGCTGCTGGCCCGCCAGAGCGCACCGTCGGCGTCTTTTGCCAACATGAGCCGCCAGATCAATGCGGATCTGGCCATGCTGCGCACGTCGGGTGAGCCATGAGCACCGAAGCCGGCGCCTGCGAGCGACTCTCTGCCTCGCGCGAACGACTGCGCCACGCCCTGCACCAGGTCGATTCGGCCAAAACCAGTGGCGCCAACCCGGACGGACTGCTCGGAGGTTTGCTTGGTCAAATGCAGGCCGAGCCCGGCGCTGGCTTGGTGATGAATCTGTTGCAAGCCTGGTGGCAGCAACAGCCCATGCGTATGGGCTTACTACTGGCCCAAGAGGCGACCACCGGGCTGTTGCAACCCATTGCCCAGCGCCACCCTTACCGACTGGTGCTGGCAGCCGCTGCTGTAGGGGGCTTAACCGTGGTGGTGCGCCCCTGGCGCTGGATTCCTGTGTCGGGGCTGCTGGCCGACCTGTTGCCCAAAGTCTTGTCCCAAGTGATGAAGACGCTCGCGCCCAGCCAAGGCCGAGTAGCGCCTGATCACCGTCGCGGGTGAACATTAAATAGGGCTTCAGCCCTAGTGGATACTGCGTGAGTAGCTATGAAAAGCATAGTATCTTGCAAGCCTAGCTGGCGCCCATACACACCCGCCGCTCGGTGTTTCGTAAATTGGAGGTAAAGCCACGGCCCACCAACCTTGTTTGGCGGCACGTTGGGCTTAGACTGCCGCCCATGCCTTCCACCCCCACGTCACCGCCGCCCGCGAGCCCTTTGGTGATTACGCCCCGGTTTGGCCGCATGATGCTGGCCTGCGTGCTGGGCGTGATTTTTTGTGGATTTTTGGTCTGGTTGATGGGCGAAAAATTCCCCACCTGTTGCGACCTGTCCTAGTTTGACCGTCTGAGCCCCTCGTAACCCCACCGCGCCAATTGCCATGATCAAAACCCGGCAGCTAAGCTACCAATACCCTGAATCTGAGTCTTTGTGCTTTCCCGATGTCGATGTGGAGCAGGGCGCTGTCTTGCTGCTCAGCGGCCCCTCAGGGTGCGGCAAGTCCACCTGGCTGGCCTTGGTTGCCGCCTTAGTGGCCCCCACATCGGGTGCACTGTGGGTTGCCGGTCAGCCATTGAATGCTCTTAAAAACGTAGCGGCAGACGCATGGCGGGCGAGGGCTATTGGCTTTTTACCCCAAAAATTGCACCTGAGTGCTGCTTTGTCGGTGCAAGACAACCTTGCCATGGCGCAGTGGGCGGCCGGGCAGCCCACCGATACAGGCCGCATCGCTTCTGCACTGCAGGCGCTGGGTGTGGCCGAACTGGCACAGCGCAAGCCTGGCCAACTCTCGGGCGGGCAGGCACAGCGGGTGGCGCTTGCGCGTGCAGTGCTGCTCAAGCCCAAGGTGTTGCTGGCCGACGAGCCTACCGCCAGCTTGGATGACGAAGCCGCCTCCAATGCCGTGGGTTTGCTGCTGCAGACCGCCAAAGAGCAGGGGGCCACGCTGGTGATTGCCACCCATGATGCGCGTGTGGCCGCGTCCATCCCCCTTGGAAATAATGGTCAAATTGGCTACCAGCCCTTGCCGTTATTGCGCAAGCAGCTATCGATTGCATAGCATGAAAACACTATTTTTTGCCTGGCGTTACCTGTGGTCCCGCCCCTTGGGTGCCGCACTCAATGTGCTGTTGTTGAGCTTGGGCTTGGCGTCGATCACCTTTTTGCTGTTGGTGGGGCACCAACTCAGCCGCGCCTTTGACCGCGACCTAGCCGGTATTGACGTGGTGGTGGGTGCCAAGGGCAGCCCCATGCAACTGATCATGAGCGGCGTGCTGCACATTGATGTGCCACCCGGCAATGTGCCCTTGGCCGCCGTGCAAGCGTTGGCGAAACACCCCTTGGTGGCGGGCATTATTCCCATTAGCCTGGGTGACAACTACCAGGGCTACCGCATCGTTGGCACCTCACACGACTATGTGACCCACTATGGCGCCACTTTGGCGCATGGCCGGTTGTGGGACGCACCCATGGAGGTGGTTTTGGGTGCCACGGCGGCGCGCAAGCTCGGTGCCGTCTTGGGCAACACTTTTGTGGGCACACATGGTTTAGGAACGGGTGGTCATGTACATGGCAACAACCCCTATCTCGTGGTGGGCATTTTGGCGCCCAATGACAGCGTGCTTGACCGGCTCATACTGACCGATACCACCTCGGTGTGGAAGGTTCACGAAGACTTCACCGCCTTGGACGACGCAGACCGCAAGGTCATGGAATCTGAACGCGAGGTCACCATGGCTTTGGTTCGTTACAAAACGCCGCTGGCGGCGGTGAGCTTTCCGCGGTACGTCAACACCCGCACTGAAATGCAGGCGGCGTCGCCGGCCCTGGAAATCACCCGTTTGTTGCACATGCTGGGCTTGGGTACCGACGTCTTGCAGGCCTTTGCTGGTGTGCTCTTGCTGACCGCTGCCTTGAGCGTATTTATTGCCCTGTGGAGCGCGGTGCGTGAGCGCCGGGGTGACCTAGCGTTGCTGCGCATGCTGGGTGCACCGCCCGCCAAAGTAGCTGCGCTGCTGCTGTGTGAGGCGGTGTGGCTGGGGCTGCTGGCATCGGTGCTGGGGCTGTTGCTCGGCCAAGGCTTTACCAGCGCCCTGGCGTGGTTTTTGCAGTTGGACAACTCATTACTCATTGGCGGTATGGCGTGGCCGCACGAACTGTTGGTAGTGCCTGCGTTGGCACTGGGCGTCTCGGTGGGCGCGGCGCTGATACCCGCATTTGGCGCGTACCGGGTGAGCGTGTTGGAACTTCTGCAGTCGCGCTAGGTTCAAGTGGGTAAGAACTGGAAATTTTTATGATAAAACGGCTTCTAGCCCTCGTATTGATTGGCTTTAGTGCTACTGTTTGTATAGCATCTGAGTCGACCAAAGACACCAACGAAGACATCGCCCGCCACCGCGCGATTGCCGAGGCACACTTGGCCGCAGCCAAATGCCTGGAGGCCGGAACGCCCGAGGACGTTTGCAACCAGGCGCTGCTCGACGCGTGCCAGGGTTTGGCGTATGGCCGGTTTTGCGGTATGAAACATGAGCACTAAAACCCGGCGCAAAGCCCCGTTCGTGGGCTTGGTGCTGCTCGTGCTGGGCTTGGGGTGTTCTGCGCTTACGGCGCAGGCCCAACTTAGCCCGCCCTTAGCCTTTGGCATACCGATGGGCACAGGCCCCGGCATACATGGTGCCAACAGCCCTTTTGCACCGCTGCCCGAGCGTACGGATGTGTTGCCCTGGTCGGTTTTGACCGCAGTCAAAACCAAGGTGGTAAAGAACCGCATTTTGCCGCTGTTCACCAGCGACATTCAGGCACTGGGGCAGCAGACTCAGCGTATACAGGGTTTCATGATGCCGCTGGACCCGGGCGAAAAGCAAAAGCACTTTTTGCTCAGTTCCGTGCCGTTGACCTGTCCGTTTTGTGTGCCCGGTGGCCCCGAGAGTATGGTGGAGGTTCACGCCAAAACACCGGTGCGCTACACCATGGAGCCGGTGGTGGTTGAGGGGCCTTTTTCGGTGTTGGTTGATGACCCCCAGGGCCTGTATTACCGCATCACCGGCGCCGTGCCAGTGAAGTAACGCGGGTTCCGCCGGATGCGGCCGCCAGTGCCCGTTACGGCCAGTCAGGGTGCCAAACGCTGGCGCAGCCACTGCCCATCGGTGGTTAGCGTATACCGCAAGCGGTCATGAAGGCGGCTTTTGCGCCCCTGCCAAAATTCCCAGCGTTCGGGTTTCAGGCGATAGCCGCCCCAGTGCGCGGGGCGCGGTGGTTGCAGCAAAAATTTGGCAGCGTACTTGGCGGCATTGGTTACCAGCACGGTGCGCCCGTCAATCACCTGGCTTTGCGGCGAGGCCCAGGCGCCAATGCGTGAATCCAGTGGCCGCGATTGGAAATAGGCATCACTCTCTGCAGCGCTAACGCGCTCAACCACGCCTTCAATGCGCACCACGCGTTCCAACGCAACCCAGTGAAACTGCAGTGCGGCAAAAGGGTTGCCCGCCAGTTCGCGGCCTTTGCGGCTTTCGTAGTTGGTGTACCAAACGATGCCTTCGGCGTCGTAGCCCTTGATCAGCACTATGCGGGTGGAGGGGCGCAGGTCGGCCCCAACCGTGGCCACGGTCATGGCATTGGGCTCTAGCACCTCAGAGCGGATGGCGTCTTGCAACCAGCGGTCAAACTGCTGCAGTGGGTCGTGGTGCGAGGCCGACTCGTCGAGTTCGGCACGTTCATAGCTCTTGCGAAGGTCGGCGATTGTGGTCATTTTCAGAGTATAGGCACAGTGCTGTGCGTCAGTACGCAGGCACACCGCAAACCGCGCGATTGAGGAATGTATCGCTGCACCCTAAGTGCGCCGACTTTCAGGTTGTGACCGAGGCCTTGGCAGCCAAAAATGCGGCGCATACCCGGTCGTACTCTTCACCGCTGTGCAGCGCTTGTGGAGGGCGCCTGCCACCATTCCACTCGGAATTTACCAGAAGAATGGTGAGTTCGACAAAGGGATCTTCCGACGCCTTCACCGAATAATTTCTTTCGGCCAGGTGGATGCGGTACCACGCCGATTCACCGTCTGTCCAAAAGGGTTTCATGGTCGGTGGGCGTGGTTAGGCAGTCTCGGCCGCGTTGAGCGCGTCACGGATGAATTCATATTCGCGCCGCATTTCTACTTCAGCGGCCTTGCCGACAAATTCGGCCAACTTATTGCCAATAAACGGAATGCCGCTTTTGAATGTAAATGTCATGGCATTGACGCTGCCGCTGCCTTCGTTGGCCAAGAACAGCTTGGCCGTGATGGTGACTGGCACGCCTTTGAAGGTTATTTTCAGGTCGCCGGTGTAGCCTTGGCTGGGGCTGCCTGTCCAATGCTCTTCCTGAGTGGCGTGGTTCCATTCGCTCATGAACTTTTTAAGCAGGGTCGGAACCTCAGAGGGCACTTCGCGACTGACCCGCATGTCCATGCTGGTCTTGGTGAGTTTGCAGGTTTCAATTTTGATATTGCGCCCGCCCATGGCGATGAAGCGGTTGGTCATGACGCTTTTGCTTCCAAAGCTTTTGAAAACAGTTTCGGCCGATTGGGTGTAAACGTGTCTGGCTTTGATATCCATAGTATGGTCTTTTAACGGGTAAGTAAGGGAGTTGCGGGAGTACGGGCGTGTATCTATTGCGCCGCTGCAGAGGTTTTGGTTTTGCGCACTTTGGCTACCGCCTTGGTGGTGGGTTTGCGGGCGGCAGCGATGGTGCGCAACTCTTCAAAGGCCTCGCCCACGTACTGCGCGAGCAGTTCAATGTCGGGCATGGCATTGCGGCAGCCCAAAATGCCAAAGTCCAGTTGGTTGCCATGGCTGCACAGAGTGATGTTCAGGGCCTGCCCGTCCATCAGGATGGACATGGGGTAAGAGCCCACCATTTCAGCCCCCATGAGGTACAGCGCAGCACGTGGCCCCGGCACGTTGGACAGCACCAGATTGGCCGGTGGCTTCAAGATGTTAGAGAGGTGAAAGTGGTTGATCAACGCGGCCGTGCCTTGCGCCACCACGGCCAAGGTTTGCACGGCCGGGCGGGTGAGGGCACCCATGTCCTGTTTGGCTGCTGCTGCCGAGCGCCCAATGGCCGCCATGCGCTGCAGCGGGTCTTCTACATCGGTACACAGGTTCACACCGATATACGAGATCTGATTTCCTTTTTGGGTGGAACCAGGCATCTGCAGCGATACCGGCACGGTGGCGGTCAACGGGTGCTCCGGTGTTTGGCCTTTCTCAGCCAGGTAGCGGCGCAAAGCGGTGGCGCAAATCGCCAAAAACATATCGTTGACGGTGTGTCCCAACACGGCACCGATCTCTTTGGTCTCTGACAGGGGCAGTGTTTGAATGGCAAACCGGCGCGAGGCCGTGATGTGGCCATTAAAAACGGTTTTTGAAGTATTAAAAATGGTTGCCGCTTCGGTGTCACCCGGCAAAAGCAGGGCCTTGACGGCCTGGGGTAGCGAGCGCATCGGTGCAATCAACCCCTTTGCGGTCTTGAGGGCACCTTCGGTCATGGACAGCTTTAGGCGTTCGCGCTTTTTGATCTCGTCGGCCGACCACAGCGCACGTGTGTTCGTATCTCCCGCGCTGCGGGCCAGGCTGTTGTCCATCAAACGCATGCCACCCACGCCGTCCACCAGCGCATGGTGGATCTTGGTGTAAATCCCAAAGCGGTTGCCCTCCAACCCTTCGATCAAGTACATCTCCCACAGCGGGCGGGTGCGGTCCAACAAACGGGCATGCAAGCGCGAGACCAATTTCATCAACTCGTCCATGTGGCCCGGTTGGGGCAGGGCCGAGTGGCGCAGGTGGAAGTCGATGTCGAAGTTTTTGTCCGTCACCCAGGCCGGAAAGGCAAAGGGCAGGCCCTTGCTGCCCAGACGCAGGTTGAAGGGCTCGCTGGCGGGAATAGCTTCAAGCCGGGCTTTGAGATCCGCCACAAACGCGCCTTTGTAGCCCGCTGGGATCTGAAAAATCTGCAACCCACCGACGTGGGATGGCGCCTCTGGCGTCTCCATCTGCAGAAATGCAATATCCAAAGCGCTTAAACGACGTGCCATAGCCAAATCCAGTTAACAGTGCGAACCAACAATCACGGGGGGACGGCGATTATCCCATTGCGTGCGGCAGCGCCCTGCACGGCGTTTACTCAGCGCACCATTACGCGCTTAGCGAGCAACTGCGAAAGCCCACAAAAATGTCATTGCGTTCCGGCGTGTAGTAATTGCGGTATTGGGGGTGCACCAGGTGTGCGGTGGTGGCCGCGCTGGCGCCGCGCAGCACGGGGCGGCCGTCAAACCAGGGTGCGGAATAGTCGCGGTAAGGGTGGGGCGCAAAGCGGGGGTAGGGCGCAAAGGGGCTGGCTGTCCATTCCCATACGCGGCCCCATTCAAAGTCGGGCTGTGTCATGGCAGCGTATTCCCACTGCGCCTCGGTGGGCAGAGTGCGTCCCGCCCAGTGGCACCAAGCCTGTGCCTGTGCATAGTTCAGGTGGGTGGCGGGGGCGTCTAGGTCGAGTGGCTGCCACAGGCCAAAACGCTGGCATTGCCAGTGGCCGCCGCCGTCGCCACGGCGCAGGTAGCGGGGCAGGTTGGCGCGCGCGTGTGGGCCGGTTTGCTCCAGAAACGCCACGTACTGGCACCAGCTCACTGGTGTGCGGTCTATCTCGAACGAGTCCAGTTCGACGGGGTGGCTGCCGAGTTCATTGTCAAATGCAAAACCGTTGCCCGCATAACCCAGTTGCCACCATGTCGCGTCCAAGTGCAAGCCTGTGGTGGCGCCCTGCTCGGGCAGGGCTGGGGAGCGCGGTGCGACCCACGCCAAGTCCTCGCCCAGCGGCAGTCCTAAGGCCTGCGCCATGTAGACCGCCGCCTCGGCGTGCATGTCTTCGTGGAACAGCACGAGGCGATAGAAGTACAGGCTGTCATCGCCTGGCGGCGTTTGGGCCAACAGTCGCAGCGCGTCGTCCAATACCGCTTGCAGGTAGTCGGTGGTTTGCAGCCAGTTGGGCAGTTTCAGGTGCCAACGGCTGGCATGTGCAACCCGGCTAGAGTCATACAGTGCGTCGGCGCCCACCAAGCGCGAGGGTGCTAGCGGCAGTGTGGGGTCGCAGCAGGTACCCATGGCGCGCTGGTTGTTGCGGGCAATCCAGCGGTCTTGAAACCAGGCAATGTGCCCCAGTTCCCAAAGCGGTGGGTTGAGCTGTGTGGTGTAGGGTACGCACAAGCTGGGGCCTAGTGCATCTACATAAGTGTGGGCCAAGGCCAGCGTGCGCGCACGGGTCGAGCGCAACAGCTGCGCCAAGGTATCGTGCCCCGCGCACCGGGCGAACTGCGCTGCTTGCCATTGCGCGTTAAGCTCTTGCATCTACCCGCCCCTATGAACAAAAAAATTGTGATTGTCAGCCCCGCACTGGCTGACGCCAATAACGGCAACTGGCAAACCGCCCAGCGCTGGTGCAGACTATTGCGGCCGCACCATGCTGTGCGCATCGTACGGCAATGGCCCGATGGCCAACACCAGCAGCATGATGACGCTATGTTGGCCCTGCACGCGCGGCGGTCGGCCGACTCGATCACGGCTTGGGGTGAAGCGCACGCCAGTGGTGACCATGTGGAGCCAAAGCCTACGCCCGGTCTGGCCGTGGTGCTGACGGGGACCGACCTGTACCAAGATATCCAGACCGACGCCCACGCCCAGCAGTCCTTGCAATGGGCGCAGCGCTTGGTAGTGCTGCAAGAACGCGGCCCTGCAGCGCTGCCTGCCGCCCTGCGCAGCCGCGCGGTGGTGGTGCTGCAGTCCACGGGCGCATGGCAAACGCTGGTCAAACCCCGCACGCCATTGCGCGTGGTGATGGTGGGCCATTTGCGCGATGAAAAGTCCCCACAAACACTCTTCGCGGCGGCACGCCTGATTGCGCCCGATGAGGGCATTGTTATTGACCATATCGGCGCACCCTTGGACGCTGCTTTGGGGGAGCAGGCCCGCGCGACTGCAGTGGCCTGTTCCCATTACCGGTGGTTGGGTGAACTGACACACCCCCAAGTGCGTCGACGTATTCAGCGCGCCCACGTTTTGGTGCATGCCAGCCGCATCGAAGGCGGTGCGCATGTGGTGATGGAAGCCGTGCGCTCGGGTACCGTGGTTCTGGCGTCTCACATTGACGGCAATGTGGGCATGTTGGGGGACAACTATGTGGGTTATTTTGAGTGGAACAATGCCGCAGAGCTGGTGCAGCTGCTGCGGCGCTGCCGCGATGCGGTGGGCAACCCCGTAGGACAAGACAGTTTGTATGCGCAGCTACAGGCGCAGTGCGCCCAGCGCGCACCACTGTTCAGCGCCGAGGCCGAGCAAGCCGCCTTGTTGCAGTTGGTGCATGCATTGACAAACCCGCCGAGAGCACCCAAAGGCTGAGCCGATGCAAACCTCAGCACTTCCTATTGCCCGCGACATTGTCCTCATTGGTGGGGGGCACAGCCATGTGGGTGTGCTCAAACGCTTTGGTATGCAGCCTGAGCCCGGCGTGCGCTTGACGGTGATCTGCACCGATGTCGACACGCCGTACTCGGGCATGTTGCCCGGTTACGTGGCAGGGCACTACAGTTTTGACGACGTTCACATTGACCTGGGCCGCCTTGCCGCATTCGCCGGTGCGCGTTTTTACCGTGACGAAGTGGTGGGTATCGACCGCGCAGCCCGCACCGTGTTGTGCCGCAACCGCCCGCCAGTGCCTTACGACCGATTGTCGATAAACATAGGTTCAACCCCGCAAATGGGCGCGGTGGATGGTGCGGCTGACCACGCGGTGGCGGTCAAACCCATCAACCGGTTCAACACCCATTGGCTGGCTCTGTTGCAACGGGTGCGTAACCATACTGAAGGCGTGCTGCGCATTGCGGTGGTTGGGGGCGGTGCAGGCGGGGTGGAGCTGACCCTGGCCATGCAATACCGGCTGCGCCGCGAGCTACAGGTCTTGGGGCGCAACCCGGACGCACTGCAGTTCCATTTGCTCAGTGCGGGCGACACGGTGCTGCCCACCCATAACGCCGGAGTGCGCAAGCGCTTTGTGCGGGTGCTGGCGCAGCGGGGTGTGGTGCTGCACCTGGGGGCACAGGTCACCCAAGTGTCTGCCACAGCGCTGCACTGCGCCAATGGTTTAGAGGTAGCGGCCGACGCGGTCATGTGGGTGACCCAAGCGGGTGGCGCGTCTTGGCTCAGAGACACCGGCTTGGCCCTGGATGCCGATGGGTTTGTCATCGTCAATGACCGCTTGCAAAGTATTTCGGATTCCGCTGTTTTCGCTGCCGGTGACGTGGCTGCCATGCAAAATTACCCGCTTGAAAAAGCCGGTGTGTTTGCAGTGCGCCAAGGCAAGCCCCTGGCCGACAACCTGCGCTTGAGCGTGCAGGCGCGCCCCTTGGTGCCTTACCACCCGCAGCGCCGCTGGCTCGCGCTGATCAGCACCGGCGACCGCTACGCGGTGGCGTCGCGCGGGGCCGTCGGCTTTGCCGGGGCCTGGGTGTGGCGCTGGAAGGATTGGATTGACCAGCGCTTTATGCGCAATTTTTCAGAGTTCCCCCAAATGGTGGTGCCCAGCGCGCAGCTTTCCAAGCCCGCGCCAAGCCAGCTTGCGCTCAGCAGCGAAGAGTCGCAGCAGGCCATCTCGGCCATTGCGATGCGCTGCGGCGGCTGCGGCGCCAAGGTGGGGGCTACGGTGCTGTCGCGCGCTTTGGCCAACCTGAAGGTGCTTGAGCGCGATGACGTGCTCATCGGCCTGCACTCCCCGGACGACGCCGCCGTGGTGCGAATCCCGCCGGGCAAAGCCCTGGTGCACAGCGTTGACTTTTTTCGAGCCTTCATTGACGACCCCTACCTCTTTGGCAAGGTGGCCGCCAACCACGCCCTAGGTGACATCTTCGCCATGGGAGCACAGGCCCAATCGGCCACCGCCATCGTCACCGTGCCGCCGGGGCTGGAGGCCAAGGTCGAAGACTTGCTGTTTCAAATGATGACCGGCGCGGTGGAGGTGTTGAACGACGCCGGCTGCGCCTTGGTCGGCGGGCACACCGGGGAGGGGGCTGAATTGGCCCTGGGCTTTGCCATCAACGGCTTGGTCGATGACGACATGGCCACGGTGCTGCGCAAAGGCGGCATGCACGTTGGCGACGTGCTGGTGATCACCAAACCCATTGGCACTGGCACCTTATTCGCCGCCCACGCCAAGCTCGCTACCAAGGGGCGGTGGATTGACGCGGCATTGACTTCCATGGTGCAGTCGAATCGGCAGGGCGCCGAATGCCTGCGTGCCCACGGCGCTACCGCTTGCACGGATTTGACTGGCTTTGGTTTGCTGGGCCATTTGGTCGAAATGACCAAACCCTCTGGCGTAGACGCCCAACTGCAACTGTCTGCCTTGCCCGTTCTGGACGGTGCCGAGGAAACGGTGGCGGCAGGCATTGTCAGCTCGCTGCAGCCGGCCAATGTGCGGCTGCGCCGTGCGCTGCGCAACCAGGCAGACCTTGTAAACCACCCGCGTTACCCGTTGATATTTGACCCGCAAACCGCCGGCGGCCTCTTGGCCAGCGTGCCGGCCGAGCGGGCGTCGGCTTGCGTGGCAGCCCTGAAGGCGCTGGGCTACACGCACACCGCCATCATCGGTGCCGTGGTGGCGCAGGGTGATGCGATAGAGCCGATTACGCTTATCAATTAAGGCTGCAAGCGATGGAAAGTTTGGACTTGACCGTATTGGCCGATGCGCTGGCGTGGCGCAGGGCCGGGCACAGCGTCACGCTGGTTACTTTGGTGGAAACCTGGGGCAGCGCGCCGCGCCCGCCGGGGGCTTTGTTGGCCGTGCGCGGCGATGGTCTGGTCAGCGGGTCGGTGTCTGGCGGCTGCGTGGAGGACGACTTGATCGCCCGCATCAAAGCCGCCCCCGCCCAGTTGCATACGCCCAGCATGTTGTCCTATGGCGTCACCCAAGAAGAAGCCAGCCGCTTCGGTTTGCCCTGTGGCGGCACCTTGCGTTTGGTGCAAGAGCCGCTGCTGGATACGGTTTGGGTCGAAGCTGTTCTGGAGCGCACAGCGGCCCACCAATTGGTTGTGCGCACGCTTAACGTGGCCAGTGGTACCGTGAGCTTGGAGGTGGGCGTGCGTGGGCAGAGCATGCAGTTTGACGGCACAACACTGACCACCGTGTTTGGGCCGCGTTGGCGGTTGCTGCTGATTGGCGCGGGCCAGCTTTCGCACGCTGTGGCTGCCATGGCGGGTGCCTTGGATTTTGAAGTGCTGGTGTGCGACCCGCGAGAAGAATACGCACACGGTTTAGTGGCGTCAGTTGCGGGTATTCAAAGGCTGGAAGGCATGCCCGACGACGTGGTGCGCGCATTACACGCCGATGCCCACACGGCCGTCGTGGCGCTCACCCATGACCCCAAGCTGGACGATATGGCGCTGTTGGAAGCCCTGGCGTCGGACGCGTTTTATGTCGGCGCCCTAGGGTCGCAGCGCAACCAAGACGCACGCAAAAAACGGCTGGCGGAACATTTTGACGTTAGCGCTGCGCAGCTTGCCCGTTTGCATGGGCCGGTGGGCCTGCGTATCGGTGCACGCACCCCGGCCGAGATTGCGATTGCCATCTGGGCCGAAATCGTTCAGGTCAAAAATCAGCGGGTTGGTGCCCGCGTTCCATCTACAGGCTCGGTTTTATCGGCGCTTGCAGCCGGTTTCTTTTGAAGAAACTTGGCCGCTGCCTGCGCCAGCTTGCGCTTGCGCTCGCCGCTGATCCGATCTAGTTCCGCCTGACCGCCGAACTTCTTCATGTTGGGATCTTTACCAAAAACGCCTGCCATAGTGATGACTCCTTTGGCCCAGTCTAACTGACTGCCCAGCTATACACACGATCGTGGAACATAATTTGCGTCGCCGCGTCAACACGCGGTCAACTGCCGTTTCTAGGTTGATAGATACAGGCTCCACAATCCAAAAAACAAACCAGGAACGCACATATGGCGGCAACCAAGTCGAACGGCAGCGTGCAGGGGGCCGGTTCGCACGAACCGGAGCGCCAACCGCGTAGCGCCACATCGGTAGCACTGTCGTTGGCTGTGCTGGGTGTCGTCTACGGGGACATAGGCACCAGCCCGATCTACGCCCTGCGCGAATGCTTCACCGGCAAGCACCCGATACCCATCACACCCGACAACGTGCTGGGCATTCTCTCGCTGATGTTCTGGACGCTGCTCTTGGTTGTCTCGCTGAAATACATGGTGTTCGTGCTGCAGGCCGATAACCGCGGTGAAGGCGGCACCTTCGCAATGCTGGCACTTTTGCGCCCCGAGCGCGATCAGGACCGACGCCGGCGCCGCACGCTGATCCTGTTGGGCGTATTGGGCGGGGCCATGCTCTACGGCGGCGCGATGATCACGCCTGCGATTTCCGTGCTCAGCGCGGTCGAAGGTCTGCAGCTGGTTGCGCCCGCGCTGCACGACTATGTGGTGCCCATCACGCTGGGAATTTTGGTGGCACTGTTCGCCGTGCAGCGCCACGGTACGGCGGCTGTGGGCGCGGTGTTCGGCCCACTGACACTGGTGTGGTTCACGGTGCTGGCGCTGATGGGCCTGCGCGGCATCCTCATCGCGCCGCAGGTGCTTCAGGCGCTGGACCCGCGTTATGCCGTGCGCTTCTTCACCATCAACGGCGTGGCGGGGTACCTCGTACTGTATGCGGTGTTTTTGGTCACCACCGGCGCTGAAGCGCTCTATGCCGATTTGGGGCACTTTGGCAAAAAGCCGATTCGCCAAGTGTGGTTCGTATTGGTGCTGCCGGCGCTGTTGCTGAACTATTTCGGCCAAGGCGCTATTCTGATCGCCGAGCCGTCTGCCAGTGTCCACCCCTTCTTCCACCTTGCACCGCAATGGGCGTTACTTCCTTTGGTCGTACTGGCGACGGCTGCGACCTGTATAGCGTCACAGGCCGTTATCACGGGGGCCTATTCGCTGACGCGACAGGCCATGCAACTGGGCCTGTTTCCACCGCTCACGGTCGAACAGACCGCGGCCGACGCCCATGGTCAGATCTATATGCCGGCCGTCAACTGGATCCTGATGGCCGCCGCCATCAGCCTGGTGCTGGCGTTCCGATCGTCCGGAAACCTGGCGGCGGCCTACGGTGTGGCAGTGAACTCGACGATGGTTATCACCACAGTGCTTGCCTTCAATGTGGCCCGCGAACGTGGGGGCTGGCGCCTGAGTGCGGCGCTGACTTTTCTGGGCTGCTTCATGCTGATCGACCTGGGTTTCTTGGGCTCCAACCTTATGACAATTCCCGATGGTGGCTGGCTGCCGCTGGCGATAGGTGCGGTGCTGTTCACGGTCATGGTGACGTGGCGCAGGGGTACTGCCCTAGTGCAGGACCAAATCGCCTGCACCACGCCGACCCTTGAGACGCTGATTGGCCGCGTCAAGGGCGAGCAGACTCCCCGCGTGCCCGGCACAGCTGTGTTTATGGCGGGCACTTTTGATCACGTACCACCTTCCCTGCCCAAGCTGATCCGCCATAGCGGTGTCGTCTTCGACCGTGTGATTGTCTTGCGCGTGGTTTTTGAATCGGTGCCAACAACGCATCGAAGCGAACGTATCGAGTTGACCGACGTCGGTGACGGCTTCTACCGCATCGTGCTGCACTATGGGTTCATGCAGACGCCCAACATCCCCTCCGAGCTTGCCCAAAGTGCCGAGTTAGGTCTGGCGCTGAATCTGGACGAAATTCAATACTTCGATAGCAGCATTGTCCTGCTGGCCGGTCACAAGCGCGACGGTATGGCCCTGTGGCGGGACAAATTGTTTGCTTTTCTGGAGCGCAACACCCAAGACGCTACGACCGCGTACCACATTCCGATAGATCGGTTGATGACGGTGGGACAGCGGGTGGGCATCTGAGACGCTGACCTGTTGGCGCCAATAGGGGGCCGGATTCAAGCGCTAGGGATTTGTATCTCAGAGCGGCGCGCGCGCAGGTCGGTTAGCACCGCTTGCGGGTTCGCAGCCAGCGACTCGGTGCCCGCCAGAATCATGCGCACCATCACAATCAAATGTTGGCTCAAGGCGGGCCGTTGTTCGGTGGGCAGGTCCATGGCCGTGGCACCCATGGCAAACACCAGGCGGGTGATGGCTTTGGCGGTGAGGGCTGGCTCGTACAAACCGGTGTGGTGGGTGTCGGCCAAGCGAATCAGGTCCAGCCGCAGTTCTTCTTCAAAAAAGTTCAGTTGGCGGTCTACCGCCTGCTTAAACGCATCGGAGCCTACGGTGCCCTCGCGCAGCAGAATGTGCAAGAGCGGGTCGTTGCTGCGCAACTGCTGCATAAATGCGTCCACAGAGCCCCGCACCACGCTGCGCTGGCGCTGTGCCCGCTGGCGCGCCTCGCCAATAATGGTGCGCAAGGAACTGCCGGCCCGGTCGATGATGGCCACCGCCAATTCGTCCATGTCGCGAAACTGGCGGTAGAAGCTGTTGGGTGCAATGCCGGCTTCGCGGGCCACTTCGCGCAGGCTCAGTGACGACACACTGCGGTTGGGCCCCAGCAATTTAAGTGCGGCGGCGATGACGTCGTCCCGGGAGATAACGGGTTTGCGCCCGTGTGTTGACGTGTTGGCGGGCGGAGGTTCTGTGGGCATGCTGTGCGCGGAGGAGCAGAGAGTTAGGTGACTGTTGGGTCATTAGTATACAGTTGTATAGACGACTGTGCACAAGCGACTATACTACCGGCCTGGGCGTCCCATGCGGTCGCGTGGCATTGTTTTTTGTGGAGCGTGAGGACTTTCATGGTGTGCGTTAACGACTTTCGACTACGGCTGGGCAAGCGGGAACTGGTTCCCATCATCATTGGCGGCATGGGTGTTGATATTTCTACGGCCGAACTGGCCTTGGAGGCCGCCCGCCTGGGCGGCATTGGTCATATTTCGGACGCACTGGTGCATGACGTGGCGGACCGGCGCTTTGATACCGGTTATGTCAAAGACAAAACCCGCTTCTACAAGAGCAACATTAACAACTCCGACAAGAGCTTGGTCAAGTTTGACCTGGGGCACTTGGCCGAGGCCACCAAGCTGCATGTCGGCAAGACCATGGAAGCCAAGCGCGGTGACGGCATGGTCTTTGTCAATATCATGGAAAAGCTCACCATGAACGCCGCGCGCGACACCCTGCAGGTGCGTCTGAATTCGGCACTGGATGCCGGTATCGACGGCATCACCCTGAGCGCCGGTTTGCACCTGGGCTCGTTTGCGCTCATGGCAGAAAACCCACGTTTTCGGGATGCCAAGTTGGGCATCATCGTGTCGTCGGTGCGGGCCTTGCAGCTGTTCCTGCGCAAGACGGCGCGTCTGAATCGCCTGCCCGACTATGTCATCGTCGAAGGCCCGCTGGCCGGTGGACACTTGGGCTTTGGCCTGGATTGGGCACAGTTTGACCTGGCCACCATCATGGCCGAGGTGGCGCAGTACCTGCAAACCGAGCAACTTGATATTCCTTTAGTGGCCGCCGGCGGCATTTTTACCGGCAGTGATGCGGTGGCATTTTTGCAGCGAGGCGCTGGCGCGGTGCAAGTGGCTACCCGGTTCACCGTGGCCAAAGAGTGCGGCCTGCCCTCAAAAACGAAGCAGGAATACTTTCGCGCCAGCGAGGAAGACATCATTGTTAACACCATTTCGCCCACCGGTTACCCCATGCGTATGCTGCGCAACACGCCGGCGATTGGTTCGGGTATTCGCCCCAACTGTGAGGCGTATGGCTACCTGTTGGACGGGGCGGGCGGCTGCGCCTACATCACGGCTTACAACGCGCAATTGGCCCTGCATCCAGATGGCAAAAATATCTCGGTGCTCGACAAGACCTGCCTGTGCACCCACATGCGCAACTACAACTGCTGGACCTGCGGCAGCATGACCTTTCGTTTAAAGGACACCACCCGCCGCGCCGACGATGGCAGCTACTTGGAGCCCACTGCAGAGCACATCTTTAAGGACTACCAATTCAGCGTGGACCAGCAGATTCAGTTGCCCGACTGATGCACCTGCCACCGCCGTTGGCTGACGAGGCACTGCACTTGCCCGTGGTGCTGGTGCTGGCCTCGGGGCGCGGTGAGCGTTTTAAGGCGTCGGGCGGTATCGGACACAAATTGCAGGCTGACCTAGGCGGCAAGACGGTACTGGCACGCACCCTGGATGCCGTGCGGACCAGCGGCTTGCGCTGGCATTTAGAAGACGGCGGGCACCCCGGCATGGGCGACACCATTGCTGCCGCTGTGCGCGCCACCCGGGATGCACCGGGCTGGATGGTGTTACCAGCAGATTTGCCACTGATCCAACCCGCCACTCTGCTGGCCATCGCCCGCGCCCCCATGGACGCGGCCGTGCTAGTGCCCACGTTTGCAGGCCAGCGGGGTCACCCCGTGCGCTTTGCACGCGACTGCGGCGACGCATTGGAAAATTTAGAAGGAAATAGCGGTGCAGCCCTCGTCGTTGCTGCACATACAGCTATCAAAATGGTAGTAAATGACGCCGGTTGTGTGCAAGACATTGACACCTTGGACGACCTGCAGCGCGCTCGCGCCAGCCTGCTGGCTTAAACCCCCGTAGCCTTGGTCTAACCCCGGCTAGTGCGGGCGACATAACACCGAAGTAACACCGTGGTAACCGGGTATTCCCCGTGCGGCGGGGTTCCAAGTTACCATGGAACGTGTAATTTAGTTACAGAAAGCCGTGCTACCCGCCATGCCTACGCCACAAACTACCCCATCCCTGCACCGTGTGGTGCAAGCCGTCACCCGCCGCATCGCCACGCGCAGCGCGGGCACCCGCAGTGCCTACCTGGCCCGGCTGGACGAGGCTGCCAACCGCAAGCCGGGGCCAGAGCGTCTGGGTTGCGCCAATGTAGCCCATGCATTTGCGGCCATGCCCGACAACGACAAGGCGCGGGCCACTGGCACAGATAAATTCAAGGTGGTGGCAGAAATTAGCGTCGTTAAAGGCCCCAACATCGCCATCGTGAATGCCTACAACGATGTGCTCTCGGCCCACGCGCCTTTGCAGCACTACCCAGACCTGATCAAGACCGAAGCCCGCAAGCACGGTGCCACGGCGCAGGTCGCTGGTGGCGTGCCCGCCATGTGCGATGGGGTGACGCAGGGCACACCGGGTATGGAGCTGAGCCTGTTTAGCCGTGACACCATCGCCATGGCGACTGCGGTGTCGCTTAGTCACGATGTGTTTGACGCGGCGTTAATGCTGGGTGTGTGCGACAAGATCGTGCCGGGTTTGCTGATTGGCGCCCTGCATTTTGGCCACCTGCCTACCGTATTTGTGCCCGCAGGCCCCATGACCACGGGCTTGTCTAACAACGCCAAAGCCAAAGTGCGCGAGCAGGCCGCCCAAGGCTTGGTGGGGCGCGCCGAACTGTTAGAGGCCGAATCGGCCGCGTACCACAGCCCCGGCACCTGCACCTTTTACGGCACGGCCAACAGCAACCAAATGCTGCTCGAAGCCATGGGCCTGCATGTGCCGGGCACCGCCTTTATCAACCCCGGTGCGGATGCGCGTGCCGAATTCACCCGCGAAGCGGTACGCACGGTGCTGGGCATTGTCAAAGCCAAACGATTTGCGCCCATCGGGCAATTGGTCGATGAGCGCTGCATCGTCAACGCCATGGTGGCCTTGCTGGCCACCGGCGGCTCTACCAACCACCTGATTCACTGGGTGGCGGTGGCCCGCGCGGCGGGCATTGTGATCGATTGGAATGATTTTTCAGACCTGTCCGATGTGGTGCCTTTGCTCTCGCGGGTGTACCCCAACGGCAGTGCGGACGTCAACCAGTTCCAAGCCGCTGGAGGGCCGGGCTATGTCATTCGGGAGTTGCTCGATGCCGGTTACCTGCATGCCGATGTGCTGACGGTGCGCTCTGGTGGGTTGCGGGAATACGTCGGCATCCCCAACCTTGGTTCAGACGGGCGTTTGCACTGGCATGACGCTGGCGCTAGCAAGGACGACACCGTCGTACGCCCGGCCAGCGCGCCGTTCAGTGCCAGCGGGGGCTTAAAGCTCTTGCAGGGCAACCTGGGCCGCAGTGTGATCAAGGTGTCTGCCGTGCCCGACGACCGCCATGTGATTGAAGCCCCGTGCCGCGTCTTTGATTCGCAAGACGCTTTGCACCACGCTTTTCAGGCCGACGAACTCAACCGCGACGTGATTTGTGTCGTGCGTTGGCAAGGCCCCCAGGCCAACGGCATGCCCGAGCTGCACAAGCTGACCCCACCCTTGGCGGTATTGCAGGGCAAGGGCTACCGAGTGGCTCTGGTGACCGACGGCCGCATGAGTGGTGCGTCGGGCAAAGTGCCCGCCGCCATCCATGTGTCGCCCGAGGCGGCGGCTGGTGGCCCCTTGGCCAAGGTCCACGATGGAGACATTATTCGGCTGGACGCCAACGCAGGCACCTTAGAGGTCAAAGTCAGTGATTCTGAATGGGCAGCGCGCGCAACGCCTGCTATGCCGCAAGCATTGCGCACCGCCAACGGCCTAGGCATGGGGCGCGAACTGTTTGCCAATTTCCGCCGCAACGCGCTAACGGCCGAAGAGGGTGCTTGCACCTGGCTGTAATTCGGAAATTTTTATGAACCCTTCACAAGCCCTCACCGCACTGCAGGTCATGCAGGATGCACCCGTTATCCCTGTCATCGTTTTGCATGACGTGGCCCACGCGGTGCCCATGGCCCGCGCCTTGGTGGCTGGCGGCATCCGCATGCTGGAGGTGACGCTGCGTACACCCCAAGCGCTGGCCTGCATGGAGGCCATTGCGCGCGACGTGCCGGAGGCGGTGGTGGGCGCTGGCACCGTACGCAGCCCGGCGGACGCGCAGGCTGCAGCGCGGGCAGGCGCACGTTTTGCGGTGAGCCCCGGCTACACCACGGCCGTGGGCCAAGCTTGCCGCGACGCAGGGCTGGCTTTGCTGCCTGGTGTGGCGACTGGCAGCGAAATCATGCAAGCGCAGGAAGACGGCTTTACCGAGCTCAAATTTTTCCCCGCCATGCAAGCCGGTGGGCCCGCCATGCTCAAGGCCTGGAGCGGCCCGTTTTTTGACGTACGGTTTTGCCCCACCGGTGGGGTCACCCTGCACAACGCACCCGAGCTGTTGGCCTTGCCCAATGTGGTGTGCGTAGGCGGCTCGTGGTTGGTGCCACCCGACGCTTTGGCCCAGGGCGATTGGGCGCGCGTTACCGCATTGGCGCGGGCTACGCGGGCACTGCAGGGTGCTGGCTGATTGGATTGGTTCTAAAAAATTGCGAAAAAATTGCCGTGCCGTGCAATTTGCTGGGTGCTTATGGATGCCGTTTGACATTGCGGCAAAGTTGAAGTTCTGCAATGGTGCAAAACGTACTTCCCAATGCTGCGATAGCGGGTGTTCAGGTTTGGCAGTTGTATGTCTGGAATGCAAGCCAGAAGCTGCCATTCCCAGATTCAACGCGTATGACCGCTCTAGCACGTATTGCAGCCACAGATGAGTGCAGTCGTGGATTGGGGCGCACTGGAACAGATAGCCCGGTTTAGGGGCTTATTTGAATAGCCAAATAGAAATGCCTGCAGGAGTTTTGCTACGGAATTCAGTCGCCGCTACACCTATGTTTCACTCAACTGCCCTTGACCTTTCCCATCAGGGGGGGAGTTGGCAGCGAAGCTGCAAAACGACATTTGAAGACCATGATGAAGATGAGACTAACCCCCAATTGTGGGGGAAACCAAACTTGGCATCCAAGCTATGCGTGAACCGCTTGTTCCCCCGTTTTGGCCAGCCAGTTCTGTCGCAATCGCGCTGTGAGGACAATCAGTCGATTTTGAATCAGTGAGCAGCATCACTGCTTCAGCTATTCGGTCCGCAAGCCTGTTGATAAATGCCGTCACGACCAAAACTTTGTCATCCAATGCGATTGCCCTAAGTAAGGCATGCTGCGTTTGAATCTCAAGCTGCGCAAACTCCCTGTCGCTGTAAGCAGAAAAAGCCTTCATGCGCATTACGGCTTCTGCCGCTGGGGATACCACACTCATGTCGGTGCGCAGCGCCAACTTGGCCATGATGAATGCACTCAATGCCGGTGGCAGGTCTTGCTGCATCGTAATAACCGCACCAACCAGCTGCACCGCAGCCACGGGTAGTGACGCAACGTCGTCTGATACCTGCTGTAGGAGCGCACTTAGTGGCGTTTCAGAGATTGAATTCATACCAAAACGGCAATTCTTAAAACGTTTCCCAGTCGTCATCGCCACCAGCAGCGGCGGCTTTCGCCCTGGCCGGTCCTTTGGAGGGCGCAGTCGCTGGCTTGGCTAATGCGGGCCGTGGCGGTGTAGGTTTTGGTGACGCCTTTGGCGCTAGACGCGGTGGTGCGGGTTTGGGTGCAATCGGACGTTGAAATGCAGATGGTGCACTCCTGGATGGCCGATTCTGTGAGCCGCCATTGGAGCCGAGATTAAAGATCGATACAACCTCCACCAACTCTTGGGCTTGGCCCTTGAGGCTGCTGGCCGCAGCGGCCATTTCTTCCACCAAGGCTGCATTTTGCTGAGTTACTTGATCCATCTGGGTCACGGCTTCACCAATCTGACTTACTCCGGCAGCTTGCTCGTTGCTAGCCGCACTGATCTCACCCATCAGGTCGGTCACGCGCTTAATGCTGTCCACCACCTCGGCCATGGTGGTGCCTGCTTTGTCCACCAAGGCAGTGCCGTGATCCACGCGCTCGACACTGGCACCAATGAGCGCCTTGATCTCTTTGGCAGCCTCGGCCGAACGACCGGCTAATGAGCGCACTTCCGACGCCACCACCGCAAAACCACGCCCCTGTTCGCCAGCCCGAGCTGCCTCGACCGCCGCATTCAGGGCCAAAATATTGGTTTGAAACGCAATGCCATCGATGACACTGATGATGTCTGCAATCTTTCGGCTGGCGTCGTTAATGCCTTTCATGGTTTCTACCACCTGCCCAACCACCACACCACCTTGCACCGCCACAGAAGAAGCACTCATGGCCAACTGATTGGCCTGGCGAGCGCTGTCAGCGTTTTGATTGACGGTGGCACTGAGTTGCTCCATGCTGGCGGCGGTTTCTTCCAGCGCGCTGGCTTGCTGCTCGGTGCGGGCGGAAAGGTCATTATTGCCTTGGGCAATTTCCGCGCTGGCAGTAGCCAAGCCATCGGAGCCCTGGCGCACGCTGGATACAACCCGTATCAAGGAGGTTTGCATGCGGTCCAAAGCAGCCAGAACACTGACGGTGTCACCACTTGAAACGTTCAATGGGGTCGCCAAATCACCATCGGCCACGCGGCTAACCGCATCGCACAGTTCGGTCGGTTCCGCGCCAAGGGCGCGCACAAGGCTTCGCGTGATGACCGCGCCAGCGACAATCGCCGCTATCAGCGCAAACAAAGCGGCACCAATCAATGTGTTTCGCTGCGCCAAATAGTTGGTCTCGACCTCTGCAATGAGTTTGACGGATCGGTCGGCAGAAAACTCGGCATAGTCATTTGCCGCTTTGGCTAGCGCCCTCAGCAGGGGGCGACAGTCGTTAGTAATTCGGGTGCTGGCCTCTTCACGCTTGCCCTTGAGGGCCAGATCGACAATGCCCAGCGCGACGGGCGCATAGAGCTGCTCAACTTTATCTATTTCCCCAATCATGCGGCGCGCTTCAGGGGACACTCCTGGCACTTCCGCCATTGCTTTCAACTTGGCCAACTTGGTGGTCACGTCTTGATGGGCCTTTTCGACGGCGGCTTTCTCGATGGCCATGTCTTGCGGGCTTGTCACGATAACCAGATTGCGTGCCGCAATGGCGCGTCCATCCACCGCAGTACGCACTTCCGCAGCCAATTGGGTTCGTGCGTTGACGCCGTTGATATAGCCTTCGAATTGCGCGTTCAAATCTCCCAATGCTTTGACTGCAAACCCGGAGACAAGAAAAACCAAGAGTGCCAGTCCGCCAAATGCCATGGTTAGCTTGGCTCTTACGGTCATGTTATTGAATGACATGGGCAAATCCTTGTTAAACGAATGAGTCAGTATCGAAACTGTCTGAGCGTTTTGATTTCTCAAACGTCTGGCAGACGAGGGCTTTTGCCCCACTGTTTTGTCTACTGTAAACCAAGACAAAATTTTTGTCTATTGATACATTAGACAAAATCGCACACAATTCGAAAAAAAAGGAGACTAGCCCATGCTGACGATTGGTGCTGTTGCAAGGCAAACCGGAATTGCCGCAGAAACACTGCGCAAGTGGGAACTGCGCTACGGATTTCCTGTGCCGTTGAGGACTGATGCTGGCCATCGGATGTTTCTCAAAGAGGACGTCGAAAAAATTCATGAGGTCGCCAGGGCTATTGCCCAAGGCCAAAGGGCCGGCAGCGCCATAAAGTCGGCGCTCAGCGCTGTGCCACACGTAGCACAGGCGAAAGGCCATCAGGCCAATCGCCTTGAGTCCATCACCAATGCCATGAAACTACTGAAAGCCAATGATCTGTCGCGCTATCAGCAGCATGTGGAAGCATCCTTCGAGAAGCTTGGAACCGTCGC
Source organism: Burkholderiales bacterium (assembly GCA_038245855.1). Lineage (GTDB taxonomy): Bacteria > Pseudomonadota > Gammaproteobacteria > Burkholderiales > Burkholderiaceae_C > Allorhodoferax. Next base: position 9,880 of record JBBRSA010000029.1, on the reverse strand, counting down.
ATTCATCCAAGACTTTGCAATCCCGCTCATTCACGAAGTGGGTGCGCAATGGCAGTCAGGGGCCTTGCCGCCTTTTCGCGAACACGCCTTTGCAAGCCATCTGGTTGGACTCATTGATAGGTGCTCGCAAAGATTGATTGATCAAAATCCGCATCTTCGCCCTACCAAGAAAGCAAGGCCGGTGCTCCTGGGTCTTCCCTCTGGTGAACACCATTACCTCGGGCTGATGCTTCTGGCGGCAATGCTACATGAAGGTGGCGTCCCCACCATTACATTCAATTCCGGCCTGCCCGCTTCGCAAATCGCAATGGCCGCGCAAACCTATGGCGTGCGCGCGGTGGCGCTTTCTTGCAGCGAAGCATCTCCCAAAAAGTTGTTGAGCGGCGAATTGTCAGAACTTCGTCGCCTATTGCCCAAGGAGGTCGCGTTGTGGGTGGGTGGCGCAGGTGCAATTCAATTACCAACTGCTATTGAGGGCATTGCGTTTATCCATTCGATGACAGAGGCCGTGAATCGGGCGCTTTTGTTGGGCCCTTAAAAGCCTGCATGGGTATCTGTAACCAGCAGACTCTAGGAATGGGCTATCACCAATGGATTAGTCACCCAAATGTGATTCATCTGAAAAAACGTCTGCGCGGGACGGTTTTGGCTAGTGAGCGGCCGCTTATGCACGTATTGCAGTCATACGGGTTCAGACCGGGGGCACCCTCAATTGGCCCGTAGCTGCCCTTGGTGATCAAGCCGTAAGCACCGGCTAACTGCCAGAAGCTACAGTCCGATTCGAGCACTGATTCCATCTTAAATGCGCTGGCAGAAAACCGAGGATTTTATGTGCAAAATACGCCGATAGCCCTCGTAGAACCTGCGCAAGCAGCTATAAAAAAGATAGTAGCTAAGCCACCGTTTCCACGCCAAGCGCAATGGGGCACCAGCCCTGCGGCAGCGTTTGGCCTGCAGTGGGTACACGTTTTTGGCAAGCATTTTGGAAACCTGCCGATTCGCCGCTTAGGGCATGTGTCTCCGATGTCGTTGATTTGAGTCAAGCCGCCGCAACGTGGATGGTCCAACAATGGTCCTTTGATCGTCCATCGGGGAGACTGCGCAATGCTACAAATTCGAATTCACGGCCGAGGCGGCCAGGGCGTGGTGACGGCAGCAGAGATGCTGTCTATCGCCGCTTTCGAGCAGGGGCGCCATGCGCAGGCGTTTCCCAGTTTTGGGTCAGAGCGCACCGGCGCACCGGTGATGGCGTTTTGCCGTATTGACGACCAAGAAATTCGGCTGCGCGCACCCATCTTGGCGCCCGATGTGCTCATCATCCAAGACCCCACGCTGTTGCACCAGGTCGATGTGTTTCAGGGACTTCTGCCGGATGGGTATGTGCTGATTAACAGCAAGCGCAGTTTCCGTGAACTCGGTTTGGCCGATATTGAGGCGCGATTGCGCCCGGAGCGCCTGATCACCTTGTCTGCAACCGAGATCGCGATGAGGCATCTTGGCCGCCCCCTTCCCAACGCCGTGCTTTTAGGCGGTTTTGCGGCTCTGACTGGTCTGATCACCCTGGATGCGGTCGACCACGCGATCCGCACCAAATTTTCTGGCAAGGTGGCGGACAGCAACGTCGCTGCTGCTGCCCAGGCCTTTCAAACGATACAACGCGAGATGGAGGATTTGGCACATGTTCAAACAAATTGAAGGCTCTGCAGCGGTTGCCGAGGCGGTGGCGCTGTGCCGCCCCGAGGTGATCTGTGCCTACCCCATTTCGCCGCAAACCCACATCGTCGAAGGTCTGGGCAAGATGGTCAAAGGCGGCGCACTGACGCCGTGTGAGTTTGTTAACGTCGAGAGTGAATTTGCCGCCATGAGTGTGGCCATTGGCGCATCCGCCGCCGGAGCGCGCACCTATACCGCAACGGCAAGTCAGGGCCTCTTGTTCATGGCCGAAGCGGTGTACAACGCTTCCGGCTTGGGCCTGCCCATTGTGATGACCATCGCCAACCGCGCCATTGGTGCACCCATCAACATTTGGAACGACCACTCCGACAGCATGAGCCAGCGTGACTGCGGCTGGATTCAGCTGTTTGCCGAGAGCAACCAAGAGGCGCTGGACCTGCACATTCAAGCATTCAAACTGGCCGAAGAGCTCTCCATGCCGGTGATGGTGTGTATGGATGGCTTCATCCTGACCCACGCCTATGAGCGGGTCGATATGCCAACGCAAGCCGATGTGGATGCGTTCTTGCCGCCTTACGAGCCGCGCCAGGTGCTGGACCCGAATGAGCCGGTGTCCATCGGTGCCATGGTAGGCCCCGAGGCCTTTATGGAGGTGCGCTACCTGGCGCACGCCAAGCAGCTGTCGGCACTGGAGCGCATTCCCGAAATCGCCGGTGAGTTCGCGGCGCGCTTTGGCCGCAATTCGGGCGGTTTGGTGCGCACCTACAAGACCGAGGGCGCACAGACCATCGTGATCGCGCTGGGCTCGGTCATCGGCACGCTCAAAGACACGATTGACGAGATGCGGGCGGACGGCATCAAGATTGGTGTGCTGGGCATTCAGTCGTTTAGGCCGTTTCCCCTGGCCGCTGTGCGGGCAGCCTTGCTCGGCGCGAAGAAATTTGTGGTGTTAGAGAAAAGCTTTTCCGTCGGATTGGGCGGTGTGGTCGCAACCGATGTGCGCATGGCCATGACCGGCTTGGGCATGAAGGGCTACACCGTCATTGCCGGCCTGGGTGGGCGGTCTATCACCAAAGCGTCCTTGCACCGCACGCTGCGCGAAGCCATTGCCGACACCCTGGAGCCCACCACCTTTATGGACTTGGACTGGGGCATGGTTAACCGCCAACTGGAGCGCGAAGCCCAGATGCGCCGCAGCGGCCCGATTGCCGAGAACCTGCTGCGCGACGTGGGCGCCGTGGCGTCCAAAGTGCACTGAGGAGCCGCGCCATGACACAAACCGTTAAGTTTTACCAAACCGGCACCTTCACCGTGGGCAACCGCCTGCTCAACCCCGAGCAGCGCAGCGTGCAAGCCTCCATTGAGCGCAACAATTCGCTCAACTCCGGCCACCGGGCGTGCCAAGGCTGCGGCGAGGCGCTGGGCGCACGCTACGCAGTCGACGCGGCCATGCGTGCCACCAACAACCAGTTGATTGCTGCCAATGCCACGGGTTGCCTGGAGGTGTTCTCCACCCCGTACCCAGAATCCTCGTGGCAGTTGCCCTGGATCCACTCCGTGTTTGGCAATGCCGCTGCGGTAGGCACTGGCATTGCGGCGGCCTTAAAGGTGAAAGCCCGCAAGGCAGGTAAGGCCCAGAGCGAGGTGCGCGTCATTGCCCAAGGCGGTGATGGCGGCACCACCGACATCGGCTTTGGCTGCCTCTCTGGCATGTTTGAGCGCAACGACGATGTGCTCTACATCTGCTACGACAACGAGGCCTACATGAACACCGGCGTGCAGCGCAGCTCGGCCACACCGCCAGCGGCACGCACCGCGACCACCATGGCCGTGGGTGAGCACCCTGGCGCTGAGTTTGGTCAGGGCAAAGACCTGCCGCGCATTGCCATGGCGCACGAGATTCCGTATGTGGCTACCGCCACCGTGGATGATTTGCACGACCTGGAAGCCAAGGTCGAGAAAGCCATGTCCATCCACGGAGCGCGTTACCTGCACATCTTGGTTCCATGCCCGCTGGGCTGGGGCTCCGCCAGCCACGACACCATCAAACTGGCGCGATTGGCGCGCGAGACCGGCATATTCCCGGTGTACGAGGCTGAGCACGGCGAGGTGACCCAGGTCACCAAAATCCGTCACCGGGTGCCGGTTGAGGATTACTTAAAGCCCCAAAAGCGGTTTGCGCATCTGTTTGGCCCCCATGGCCACCCAGAGACCATTGCACGCATTCAGGCGGACGCCGATCGCAATATCCGCCGCTACCACCTGTTGGATGAGGAACTGGCCAAATGACCATGAAAAAACCTTTCGCCATCACGCTGGACCCGGGCTCCTCCCTGGCCAACAAAACCGGCAGCTGGCGCACCGAGCGCCCGGTATACGTGAGTCGCTTGCCACCGTGCAACGTGCAGTGCCCTGCTGGAGAAGACATCCAGGGATGGCTATTCCACGCAGAGAGTGGCAACTACGAGGCCGCATGGAAGCACCTGACGCGCGATAACCCCTTTCCCGCCATCATGGGTCGGGTGTGTTACCACTCGTGCGAAAGTGTTTGCAACCGCGCCACCCTCGATTCCGCCGTGGGTATTAACTCGGTGGAGCGCTTCTTGGGGGATGAGGCGCTCAAGCAAGGCTGGAAATTCGCGCCACCGACTACAGAATCAGGCAAACATGTCTTGGTGGTGGGGGCTGGGCCCTCAGGCATGTCGGCGGCCTACCATTTGCGCCGCTTGGGCCACGCTGTTACGGTGCTGGAGGCTGGGCCTTTGGTGGGCGGCATGATGCGTTTTGGCATTCCCAAATACCGCTTGCCCCGTGATGTGCTCGATGCCGAGATTCAGCGCATTGTGGACATGGGTGTCACCGTGCGCTTGAACACCAAGGTGGACGACATCGCCAAAACCATGCAAGAGGGCGGCTTTGATGCTGCGTTTTTGGCGGTGGGCGCCCACATTGCCAAGCGCGCCTATATTCCGGCCAAAGACTCGTCGCACATCCTGGATGCGGTGGCGGTTCTGCGCTCGATGGAGGGCGAAGACCAGCCCATGCTGGGCCGCCGGGTGGTCGTGTATGGCGGCGGCAACACCGCCATTGACGTCGCCCGCACGGCCAAGCGCCTGGGGGCCACCGAAGCGATCATCGTGTACCGCCGCACCCGCGAAAAAATGCCTGCGCTCGACTTTGAAGTGGAAGAGGCTTTGCAAGAAGGCGTGATGGTCAAGTGGCTTTCCACCATCAAGAGCATGGGCGACGGATTTTTGACGGTCGAGAAAATGGTTCTGGACGCCAGCGGCAGCCCCCAACCCACGGGTGAGTTTGAAACCCTGGAGGCTGATTCGCTGGTGCTGGCCTTGGGCCAAGATGTCGATCTGTCTTTGCTGGACGGTGTCGACGGATTGGTGATGAAAGACGGCGTGGTGCAGGTCGATCCACTGACCATGATGACTGGCCATTCCGGCTTATTTGCCGGTGGTGACATGGTGCCAGCGGAGCGCAACGTCACCGTTGCCGTGGGCCATGGCAAAAAGGCCGCGCGCCACATTGATGCCTGGCTGCGCGGCGCTGTGAGTCAACCCATTGCCAAACATGCACCCGCCACGGCAGACCGCATCAACCCCTGGTACTACAGTGACGCACCCAAGACCGTGCGCCCGCAGCTTGACCTAGCACGGCGCACCAGCAGCTTTGACGAAGTGCAGGGCGGCCTGACCGAAGACAACGCCTTGTTTGAGGCGCGACGCTGCCTGAGCTGCGGCAACTGTTTTGAGTGCGACAACTGCTACGGGGTATGCCCCGACAACGCGGTCATCAAGCTCGGCCCGGGCAAGGGCTTTGAATTCAACTACGACTACTGCAAGGGCTGTGGCATCTGTGTGGCCGAGTGCCCGTCGGGCGCCATTGACATGGTCCCCGAAGACGTTTGAACGCCCGCCGGCCAAGCTACTCCACTTTCTAACCCTTTTAACCGGCCATTCCAGCGCGAATGGCGTCCCCCATGACCCGATCACTCGCTCCCGAAGACGACCGCAATCCGACCGCTTCTGAGACCCCCACCGCCAAGCTCGACCGCGTATTGCACGCTGCTGGCGCCCCGCTGACCGGGGGCGTTTCACCCATCGCCATGGCCTTGATGGCGGCTGATTGGGCTTGGCACTTGGGTGTCTCGCCGGGTCGGCAGATGGAGTTGGCCGCGCTGGCTGCGCAGCTCACGCGTGACACCCTGTCGCCAGGCGCGCAAGACGAATCCCAGACCGGTGCACACGACGACGACCCCCGCTTTCGTGACGAAGCGTGGGCCACTTGGCCCTTTAGCCAGATGCGCCGGGGCTTTCGCAATGCCGAAGCCTTTTGGCGCGAAGCCGCCCATGTGCCGGGCATGACCGCGCACCACGAGGCCATGGCGCAGTTTTTTGCCGCCCAGACCCTGGGCGCAATGACCCCGGCCAACGGCTTGTTCACCAACCCGGTGGTGCTTAAAGATGCCTGGGCGTCCAAGGGGAAAAACCTGCTCAAAGGCGCCTTAAATTTGCTGCAAGACGCCAGCGGGGTCAAGCCCACCTCGCCAGACCCGAAGGACGACGCGTTTGTGGTGGGACGCGACGTGGCGGTCACACCGGGCAAGGTGGTGTACCGCAACCATTTGATTGAACTCATTCGCTACGAGGCCCAAACCGCCAAGGTGCGGCCGGAGCCGCTGCTCATCATCCCGTCGTGGATCATGAAGTACTACATCTTGGACCTCTCGCCGCACAACTCCATGGTGCGCTACTTGGTGGAGCAGGGCCACACGGTCTACATGCTGTCTTGGCGCAACCCGGATGAGAACGATGCCCACCTGACGATGGACGACTATGTCTACAGCGGTGTGCTCGACGCACTGGCGGCGGTTGGGGCCTGCAGCGGTGTGGATGTGCCGGTGCATGCCATGGGCTACTGCCTGGGTGGCACCCTGCTCAGCATTGCCGCAGCGGCGCTGGGGCGCTCCGGCGGCATTGGGGGCGATCGCAAACTGCCACCGCTGAAGTCGCTGACCCTGCTGGCCGCGCAAACCGACTTCTCGCAGCCGGGCGAGCTGGGTCTGTTTATTGACGAGAGCCAGATCGGCATGCTGGACAACATCACCCGTGGGCAGGGTTACCTCACCGGCAAGCAAATGGCCGGGTCGTTCCAGTTTTTGCATTCGCGTGATTTGGTCTGGACCCGGCGCATGCGCCAGTACCTGATGGGTGAGCGCGAGCAGCCCAGCGACCTGATGGCCTGGAACGCGGACACCACCCGCATGCCAGCAACCATGCACCACGAGTATCTAACCTCGCTCTACCTGTACAACGCGCTGGCCACCAGCAGCTACCGGGTCGATGGGCATACCGTATCGCTGGCCGACATTCGCGTCCCCGTGTTTATGGTGGGCACCCAGCGTGACCATATTTCGCCCTGGAAATCGGTTTACAAAATGCACCACCTGTGTGGTGCAGCGATCACTTTTGTGCTGACCAGCGGCGGGCATAACGCGGGCATCATTTCTGAGCCCGGCCACCCCCGACGCAGTTACCAGATGGACTCACGCGCGGCCCACGGACCCTGGATAAGTCCTGACCGATGGGCTAAGCAGGCGCCCCGCTATGAGGGCTCGTGGTGGCCGACTTGGCAGAAATGGCTGGGGGTGCATTCATCCAAAAATGTTGCCGTAACGCCTATTGACCCAGGCCAAGTGCTGGGTGATGCGCCGGGGACCTATGTGATGGTTCGTTACGGCGAATAGCTTTCGGCTGGGGCGCGCCGTTAGGGCGGTCGTATGGTTTAGGCGATCTGAACCGCGTCAGCTTGCCGCTTTTCCTTGTGGGACGCTAAGATACGACCGTGATCACAGCCCCATCCAGGAAAGCCGCCGTGAAAAAAATCCATCCGTTGCCAATTGGCTGTAACCCACCGCATAGCGCGGTGAATACGGTTTGAGCATGCACCCCATAGGGCAAAGTGGGGATGCGGCCGTGTCGCTGCTAGCACGCGGTGGCGAGGGGGGCGCTTTCCACGTCTTTTTTATGGACAGCTCCCAAGCCATGGCTTTGTCGCGGATGCGCGATGGGGTGATGGCAGAGGTCAACCCGGCCTGGGTCGCGTTGACGGGGTTTGACCGGCACGAGGCGCTGGGCCGCACAACCGCAGAGCTGGGTCATTGGCACGATGAGGCGCATCGCGCAAAGCTCATGCAGGTTTTGCGCAGCAATGGCCGTTTGACGGACGCCGAGACCACCCTGCTGCGCAAGGACGGTAGTGTCCGGCTCGTGTGTCTGAGTGCGGGAATGGTGGACGTGCAGGATGAGTCCTACATTTGGGTCTATCTGCGTGACATCACCGACGAGCGCGCACGCAGTGAACATTTGCGAGCTGGCGAGCTGGCCATGGAAAAAGCCAACGAAGCCCTCAATCGCCAGATCAAGCTGTACGAGATGACGGAAGCCGTTGCCAAGGTGGGCCACTGGGTCGTTTACCCGGGTGAATCCGTGGTGCACCTGTCGCCCGGCTATGCCGACATTGGCCGTTTGGGTGATGTGCGCCAGGTACCCATTGGCGAGCATTTGCAGCGGGTGCACCCAGACGAATTGGCCTGCGTCAAGCGTGCCCTCAAACAGATGGATGGAGAAATCGTGGAGCACCGCTGGCGCCAGCCCAGTGGGGCTTGGATCTGGCTGCGCATGCGCATGCACCGCCAAATTGAGCAGGGTGTGGTGAAGGCCGATTTTGCGATCGTGCAGGACATTACCGCCGAGCGCGAAGCCGTGCGGGCCTTGGCCGAGCAACTGGCCGCCACCCAGGCCAGTGAATCACGCTTTCGCAGCCTGACTGAACTTTCTTCGGACTGGTATTGGGAGCAGGATGAACACTTCCGCTTGGTCCGCATTGACGGCAAACACGTGGATGCCAACACCTTGCCTATTGAGAGCCGCATTGGCGCGACCCGATGGGAGTCAGGTCCCCAGGGCCTAACGCCTGCACAGTGGGCCGCCCACCGGGCCATGGTGGAGGCGCATGAAAGCTTCCAGGATTTTGAATTGCTGCGCACCCGCGCAGACGGTAGCCCGATGTGGGTCTCTATCAGTGGCGCTCCCATTTTTGACGATCAGGGCAATTTTCGTGGCTACCGGGGCACGGGGCGCGACATCCATTCCCGCAAACAGGCTGAAGATGATATTGAACGCCTGGCGTTTTTCGACCCGCTCACCGGCCTGCCCAACCGGCGCTTGTTGCTCGACCGACTAGACCACGCGGTGGCGTCGGCTGCCCGCCACAAAACCCATGGCGCACTGGTGTTTATTGACCTGGACAACTTCAAGGTGCTCAACGACACCCTGGGCCATCACATGGGTGATTTGCTGCTGCAGCAGGTGGCCACCCGCCTGCTCGAATGTGTGCGCGCAATCGACACAGTGGCGCGTTTGGGTGGTGATGAATTTGTGGTGATGCTGGAAGATTTGGCCGCGACGGGGCCGGAGGCAGTCGCCCGGGCTGAGACTGTCGGCACAAAGATATTGAGCGCGCTCAACCAACACTACGAGCTCAGCGGCCAAATGCACCACAGCTCTCCCAGTATGGGAATTACGCTGTTCCATGACCAGCTGCAGGATGTTGATGAGTTGCTCCAGCGGGCTGACCTGGCCATGTACCAAGCCAAGTCCGCAGGGCGCAATACCCTGCGATTTTTTGACCCGGAGATGCAGGCATCGGTAAAAGCCCGTGCGGTGATAGAGGCGGACCTGCGTCTGGCTCTGCAGCGCCAGGAGTTTGTGTTGTATTACCAGCCGGTGGTAGATGTTGCGCGCACCATCACCGGCGTGGAGGCCCTGTTGCGCTGGCGCCAGCCCCTGCGGGGCATGGTGTCACCGGCTGAATTTATCCCGGTGGCAGAGCAGGCGGGGCTCATTTTGCCCTTGGGTCAGTGGGTGCTGGAGGCTGCTTGTGCGCAGTTGGTGCGCTGGAACGATTCGCCCCACACCCGCAACCTGACCATGGCCGTTAATGTGAGCGCACGCCAGTTTCGCCACCCAGACTTCACCGCACAGTTGTTGGAGTTGCTGCGTGTGAGCGGTGCCAACCCGTTTCGTTTGAAGCTCGAACTCACCGAGAGCATGTTGCTGTCCGACATCGAAGAAGTCATTGCCAAGATGGGCGAGATTCGCGCCATTGGCGTCAGCTTCTCGTTGGACGACTT
>JBBRSA010000028.1:0-46621 GCA_038245855.1 Burkholderiales bacterium | reverse complement strand
TTCTTCGTTGGGTAACCGAGTTGCCTAATGGTCGCTCCAGTTCGCTTCCCGAGTTTGATATAGAGCTTAACTGCTCGAATTCGATCTTCGTATGAATACATGAACTACCTCCAAGTAGTCCAAGTTTTTGTCCGCACCCCCATGTTGAAACCAATACAGCACGGCCAACAAGCAGTTGGTATGGGTCGATTGGACAGACTGGGTTTAAGCCTACTGTAGACGAGCGGTGGTCTGACCTGAAGGAAGTTTGTGAGTTGTTGCGTTTTGACGGTCGCCTGACCGGACTGGATGCCCATTTGCTGTTTCGTCGGCGGCCCGTTAAGGCAGGGCAGTCTGTATTTTTGATGGGGCAGGCCTTTGATGGTCTGTATGTGGTTCGCTTCGGAAATTTGAAGACGACCATCACGCATGACGACGGTGGCGAGCGCGTATTGGGCTTTTCCATGAAAGGGTGCTTACTGGGAGTAGACGGCATTTGTATGAACCGATACCGCACTGAGGCGGTTGCGCTGACAGACTCTGAGCTGATCCGCATTCCTACAACGGAACTGTTTTCCTCTGCTCGCAGTTGCAGCGATCTGGAGCGCATTGCCTATTGGGCGATCAGCCGCGAGTTGCTCAAGGATCAAACCTCGTACGCACTGTCACACGCGGCCAAGTCTGAAGTCCGGGTGGCGCGCTTCATCCAAGTCCAGTCCGAAAGAATTGCCGCTATGGGTTATTCACCACTCAGCTTTAGCCTTCCCATGACACGCAGGGACATCGGAACTTATTTGGGTGTCACCCTGGAAACAGTCAGTCGTGCTTTGTCCGCTCTCGACCAAGTGGGTATTTTGAAGGTGGTCAACCGAAAAATAGTGATCATGTCACCGCAGGCCTTGCGGGAGTACGAGGGTTAGTTCCATGGTTTTGCGGTTCAGGGAGATCCGAGAAAGGCAACTATGTACTTGCGTTGTACAAGGAGAGCGGTATGCGGGCGATCGAAATTGAATGTCACAACCTAGCACTAGACTTGGGGCGCAGTCGAGGTAAAAAGATGCCAAGTTGGGCGAATGGGCACCAGCGTGTCGATCAGTTGTTGCCACAAGCGGTGTTGGACGCATTGCCGGTATTGATCGCCGTACTCGACCGGCAGGGCAATGTTCTCAAGGCAAACACGGCCTGCGAAAGCTTTACGATTCACAATGGTTTTGTCTCTACCTATGGTGTGGTGGGGGTTGAGTATCGCAAGGTATTGGAAAAGATGTGCGTTACCCAACCCGATGTCTTGCAGGCGGCCATGGATGGCATTGCCGCTGTAACCTGTGGGTCAAAACCGATGTTTCAAATGGAGCATTGTGTGGTGACCCCCGTTCGCAGCCATTGGTTCACGATGCAAGTGACCCCTGTGTCAGGGCTGCAAGGGCAAGTCGTGGTTAGCCACCAAGACATCAACCAACTCAAGGTTGCCGAGTTAGCCAGTTTGAACATGGCCAATGTTGACGAGCTCACTGGGGCGTTGAGTCGGCGTCGCTTCTTGAACATCGCGCAGCAGGAGTTGGAGCGGTCGCTGCGTTACGCAACGCCAATGATAGTTTTGATGTTGGACCTAGATCACTTCAAGCAAATCAATGATCTGCACTGTCACGCGACGGGCGATGCGGTATTGAAAGATTTTGTAACCACAATCAATGCCGTTTTGCGCACCCAAGACATCGTCGGGCGATTGGGCGGGGAGGAGTTTTGCGTTCTGCTGCCGAACACCACACGAGAAGGTGGGTTTGCATTGGCGAGGCGCATCGTGGTGACAGTGGCCAACAGCCCGGTGGCGATGGGCACAGGGCTCATACGCTATACCGTCAGTATCGGTGCCAGTTGTATGCAGGGCGAGAGCACGTTTTCCGAGCTACTGCATCTGGCCGATTTAGCCTTGTACCGCGCGAAGAGCAATGGTCGCAATGGCGTTGCCATAGAACCAGAGCAATAGGTCGGTACGAAAGGCCATTTTTTGACCCCTAGCCTGCAAGCAATGGTGATAGCACTTGAACCCCAACCCAACAATAACTGAAATGCAAACCAAAGCTTACGGCAGTATCGATACGGTTGGTCCACAAATGAAGTCGCTTTACAGCCCTCGTCCTGTGAGATCTTCGGGCGCTCGAATTCGGCAGAGTCCCAACATGCTGAGTGCCATCGTTAGCGCTTCTAGCGACGCCATCATCACAACCAGCGGCGAAGGCTGTATTAGGTCTTTCAACCCAGGTGCGGAAGCGATTTTCGGCGTCAGTCATGAGGCTGTTGAGGGTAAGAGCATTGAACTGCTGATTCCTGAGCGCTACCGGGTACCGAACGCACATCAGTGCAACACGACGGCGCTGGGCAGTGCCGCTAGCCGCTTTATAAAACTGAGTCTGTTCAAGGGGCTTCGCGCGGGTGGCCAAGAGATTGACCTCGAGGGTCAAATTTGCCAGATCTGCGTTGACGGTCAGCACATTTTTGTCGGAACTTTTCGCGACGTTACTCAACGCATGCAATCTGAGGAACGGCGTAAAGTGGAGCGTGTGCAACTGGCGGAACTGGCCCGAAAGTTGATGTCCAAAGAGCAGTCTCTGGTAAGCCGTGTGGCCCATGCCATGCATGACCAGTTGGGCCAGACCCTGGCAGCGATTCAAATGACCCATGACACGATGGGCGCGTTGCGTTTGGGTGTTGAGCAGCCGCCGTTGGCGGGATTGAATCAGAAGCTGGGCACGCTGGTTCAGCAGGCTATTCGCCAAGTTCGGCAAGTGGTGGTTGAGTTGTGCCCACCTCTGCTTGGCGATAGCGGCCTGGATGGCGCTTTGGACAACGAGCTACGCGAACTCAATCGGGTCCAATCGAACCTTGGCATTGCCTTGCATGTGGATCCGAGATTGAACGGGGTACGTTGGCCCCACGATGTTGAGTACGCGGCCTTCATGATTGCCCGCGAGGCGATTGACAACGCGCTTAGACATGCGAGCGCCGGAGGTGTGATCTTGCGTCTGTGTGGTGACTCTGACACACTGCGCATGGACATCATCGACGATGGGGCGGGCATGCCCATGGATACGCTTTGGGGGGAGGGAAGTTTGGGTCTCGCGGCGATGCGTGAGCGCGCAAATTCTATTGGCGCAGTGCTTCTGATGGGACCGGGCGAAAGCGGTGGCACCCGCGTGGGTTTGCGTTGGCAGGCTCAATTGTGAGCCGTCTGTACCTTGTGGATGACCACCAGTTGGTGCGTGAAGGGCTACGGGCATTGGTGCAGGCTTGGGGCCACTCAGTGGTCGGGGAGTCAGCCTGTCCTACACATGCAGTCACCGACATCACTCGCCAACAGCCCGACTTGCTGCTGTTGGACTTGCACCTGGGTGATCGCTCGGGATTCGAACTCTTGGCTGATATACAGCGCCGGCGCCTGACGACCCGCGTCATTGTGTTGACCATGTCGGCCCAGCCCCGCCATGTGGCCGAGTCATTGCGTCTGGGGGCAATGGGCTATGTTTTGAAGGGCTCGGCTGGGAGCGACCTATCCCAAGCCATTGATGCTGTTTTCGACGGCCGACGCTATTTGGGGACCGAAGTTACGGAGCTTGCAATGCAGTCGTTCACGCAGTTGGACGATTCCGATCCTCTGTTTGCCTTGTCGCCGCGTGAGCGCCAAATCATCAAATTGGTGGTGGAGGGGCTATCCAGCGCAGAAATTGGCATCTTGCTTCACCTTTCACCCAAAACAGTTGCCACTTACCGCAGCCGGTTAATGGCCAAGCTGGGAACCCCAGACGTACCCGCACTGGTACGCCTCGCCGTGCGGCATAAATTGGTCGACTCGGAGACCACTGGGTAGTGCCTTGCGCATTTGCGATGTTGGTACCCCGATGCTTTTCCAAAATTTGTTTTGTCTATACACAGACGCGTTTGCTAAAAATACTTGAGACCGTGGCATGCATAAATCCACAAACCTGTGCCCTTGCTGTGCAATGAACACACCCCTATCACCTGACGACTTCAACCAAAGGTCGCTGGAAATCATTCGCAGAGCCAGGGGGGCCGTCCGGGTCCGCAGGATCGCGAATTTCCAGCCGCCATACGCGGTGGGTGTATTTGCCCTCCTTGTGACTACCGAAATGGCCGACGCGATGCAGGAGAACAGTGCTATTTGCTAGCAGTTGTGTCCTTCAATCAGCAGTTCGAGGGTGAAAAGTGGTTTTCAAACCATTGGCCTGCGAGCTCCGCCACTGCGTCCAAAGTGCCGGGCTCCTCAAATAGACGGCTTGCTCCATGGACAATTTTTAGCTTTTTTTCACAATTGAGTGCCTGCAGCGCAGCGCGGTTATGGGGGAGAAGCTTGGTGTCTTTGTCGCCCACAATGAGCAACGTAGGTGCCTTCACCTGTGGTAGGACCGCTAGCGCCAAGTCCGGCCGACCACCATGCGACACCACAGCCGCGATACGCTTGGGCAGGGTGGTTGCTGCCACCAGTGCGGCGGCGGCGCCCGTGTCGGCGCCGAATAGACCAATCGGAATTGCTTCTATACCAGGCCATTTTCCCAGCCACCGTACGGCGTCCGTGACCCGCGAACTCATTGCAGCAATGTCGTAGGTATTTTGTTTGTTTTGGGCCTCTTGTTCTGTGAGCAGGTCAAATAGCAAGGTTCCCAGGCCATGAGACTGCATGGCGCGCACCATAAATTGGTTGCGTGAACAATAAAGGCTGCGACTACTACCATGGGTAAAAATGACGACGCCGTCCATGTGGGAAAGCAGTTTGAGTTCCCCCGGCAACTTCGTCGCGCCGATGGTCACGTTTTCGGTGGTCCGCGTGTAGGAAACGACTTTCATGGTTTATCCCCTTTTATAGAACTGAGCACAGCGCCACCGGAATGGCCAGCGTTAACGCAAGGCCTTAGTGTTTAGTCAGTAGGCGGTGTGCTGTGAAAGGTGTTGGTTGCGATGGCTATGCTAGGACGCCGCTGCAAATCCCGTTTGCGCATTCGCAATGGCGACGGTCCAATCCACGTGTGGTTTGCGAATTCGCAATTGCGGAGATCCAAAACACACGATGATTTGATTCGCAGTCTTTGGAGCCTGGACAGAATGCATCGCCGGTTTGTTTTTGCTGCAAATTGGGGTTGGCTGTTGGCAGTTAGCCTGGCCCCGGTCCTTCCAACATGAACCATTCAAACAGGGGGGCACTGTAGAAATCAATGCGCCAACTCAAACAACAAAGAGCCCCTTTGCTCCAAGACGCAAGCTCTAGTTCTAGTCCAATGCGCCGCCGGGTGGATGCCATTTTTGCGGTATCCAAAACCGATGCGTTTGGGCAGTTTATGGAAATGTCGCCCGACGAGACCCGGGCGATGTTGCACGAACTGCGTCTGGCCCAGATCGAGTTGGGCGTGCAGAACGAAGAGCTGCGCCGCTCGCAAGTACAACTGGATTTCTCGCGGGCTCTCTTTTTTGATCTCTACGACCTGGCGCCGGTGGGCTATTGCACCGTGAGCAAGCAGGGCCTTATTTTGCAGGCGAATTTGATGGCGGGCACTTTGGTGGGGCTCGCACGCTCCCAATTGATTGGGAAACCCATAAGCCGCTATATCCTGAAAGAAAGCCAGGATGTGTACTACCTGCACCGCAAAATGCTCGCGGAGCAAGCCGACACGCAGGCGTGTGAATTGCAGATGGCGCGCGCCGATGGCGTTGCGTTTTGGGCCAATCTGGTGTCCTCTGAAGTGGAAGACGCTGATGGTGAAGTAGCGCACCGCGTCATTTTGAGCGACATTTCTGATCGCAAACGGATGGAGCTGGCGTTGCAGGCGCAAAACGCCGAGTTGGCGGAAGCCAAGCGCGTGGCCGACAAAGCCAACCGGGCGAAGTCGGAGTTTCTGTCCAGCATGAGCCATGAGCTGCGCACCCCACTCAATGCGATATTGGGGTTCGCCCAATTGATTGATGCCGGTGCACCGCCACCTACCCCGGCTCAAAAATCCCGGGTGGACCAGATTTTGAAGGCCGGCTGGTACTTGCTTGAGCTGGTGAACGAAATTTTGGACCTCGCGGTGATTGAGGCCGGAAGCGTCTCATTGATGCTGGAGCCGCTGCTTTTGACCGAATTGTTTGACGACTGCCAGGCCATGATTGAACCCCTGGCGCGCACCAGTGGCATCGCCATTGACTATTGCCCGTTCGACGCCCTGCGTTATGTGCAAGCCGACCGCATGCACCTCAAGCAAGTGCTGGTCAACCTGATCAGCAATGCCATCAAATACAACCGGGCGGATGGGTCAGTCACTGTGGCGTGCAGCATGGGGGACGGTGGGCGGGTACGCATTAGCGTGCAGGACACGGGCCAAGGCTTGTCGGCCGAAAAATTGGACCAGTTGTTTCAGCCTTTCAACCGCCTGGGCCAAGAGGCGGGAACCGTCAAAGGTACCGGCATTGGCCTGGTGGTGAGCAAGCGGCTGGTTGAGTTGATGGGCGGCGAAATTGGGGTGCATAGCACAGTGGGACAGGGCACTGTTTTTTGGGTCGAGTTGGACTTGGCCAACGCCCCTGTCCAGGTGGCGGACGCCGACGCAGGTGCGCTGCCCGCGTTATCAGAGCCCGCGCCTTTGCAGACCGACGCACGGCACCATACCGTGCTGTATGTGGAAGACAACCTGGAGAACCTGCAACTGGTCGTAGAGCTGATGGCACGGGTTCCCCAGTTGCATTTGCTGACGGCCACGGACGCCGCCAGCGGCATCGCTTTGGCGCGCAGCCAGCAGCCTGCAATCATTTTGATGGACATCCACCTTCCGGGCATGAGCGGCCTGCAGGCCTTAAAGGTGCTGCAAGAAGACCCCGCCACGCAGCACATTCCGGTGCTGGCGCTCAGTGCCAATGCCATGGCCTCGGACATTGAAAAAGGCCTGGAGGCGGGCTTCTTCCGTTACATCACCAAGCCAATCAAAATCAACGCCTTCATGGCGGTGTTGGATGAAGCCTTGGCGTTTTCAGATGCGAGATGGCCTCGACTTAAGTATTTTTGCAAGCCGCATGGATATTGGATTGAAAATGGTTGAACTAAGGGAAATGCGCCAAGGCGAGTTTGACGCCTTTCGATCACGGGCGATCACAGATTACGCGATTGAGCGGGTTGAGACCGGTGAGTGGCCAACGCAGGATGCCCATCGCCGGGCACGCATTGATTTTGAAAAATTGCTCCCAGGCGGTCTAGGGACGCCTTTGCACCAGTTGTGCACCATTTTCGACACGGACCTTTGCAGGGGGGGTGGTTCAGCCTGGGTGCAATTGCGCCACCTTGGGGGCAAGCCAATCGCCCACGTTCTTGATTTATATGTCGCAGAGCCTTATCGGCGCAAGGGCTATGCACGCAGCACAATGCTTCTGCTTGAAAGGCAATTGCAGGCTCAAGGGGGGCAGGAGATGACGCTGCACGTATTTGACCGAAATTTGGCTGCGCAGGTGCTTTACCAATCGCTGGGCTACCAAGCAAATGAGAGCGGAATGGCGAAAAACATAGGTCAAGCGGCAAGCACCTGAATGTCTAACCGCGCCTAGGCGCATGCGTCACGATGTCAACACGTTGCTTAGTGGGCGGCAGATTGCGCGGCGACGGTCACTGCACCCATCGCCACTGAATTGAGTGATGCAAGTGCATGCACGACATCGGTACGCTGCTTCAAGTTTGTAAAGCCCCGTTCTATGAAAAAACGTCGGGTTTGGGAGACCTCGTCTGCGCCGTTGCGTTGCTCGCAGACCGTCCAGTAGCGCAGCAGAACCGCCCAGACGATGCACGCATGTGCAAAGGCATGAACAGTCAGTTCATTGCCGGTCCATGGGTAAGCCAGGGGTGTGCCCATGGCACGTGAATCGGAATCGTCGCTTTGCCAGAGCGGACGATACAACTCCGCGCAGTCCATGGCGCAGTGCGTGGATTCATGCAACAAGACCTCCCCTAGCATGCGTGTATCCGGCTGGGCCAAGGCGTTCACGATGACCACTCTGCCAATAGCGATGCCAGAGCTTGCGCCCCAACACTCTAAAGGCCGCGCCGCGTCATGGCGAATCACTACATTGCCGACTAAACGTGTGAATACTTGGTGGCCCAAAGGATAGATCTCTGCCAGGAGACCTACGGCGTTATCTATTTGTGTGACCGTGGCCGCCAAATCACTATTCGATAGCGCACTGGCTTGGCGTAGGCCCGCCGAAGGAACGATAGCCTGCTCGGGCAGTGATAAATCAACCGGTATGCAGCAAGCCAAGCGCGGGCCACAGAACCTGGCGTCGTGTCGGCAGAGAAATGGGAAACGCAACGGCGGCGTAGTCCCCAGCCAAACATTGCCCATGACTGACCACGCGTTCAGACGACGACCCGTGCCAGAGGCGCACACACTGGCAAGAAGCGCCACGATGCGATTCTCAGGGACACCGCTTCGTAGTACCTCGCACAGGGCCGGCGAACTCAGAAGGCGGTGGGTTTGCGTCTCTGAAATCTCCTCCAGCATGCGATAACAAGCTTGTCGCTGCCCGTGCGAATGCATCTGGGCAATACGCCAATGAAGCATGCGAGCCATGCTCTTTAAGCGAATGTCGTGAAGCTGCTTGATCGGGTCATCGGTACCCCGTTGGGGCGCGAGGACACAGGCGATCACCTTGACCAAGGGGTCGTCAACCATGCCGTATGCTGCCAGACCCGTTATCACTACCCGCCACATGCACGGCTTTGTGGTCACGCGGTTGTTGTGCAGATTCATTGCAGAAGCGCAGCATGGCCCCTTGCAAATCCACGGCACGGCTTGCTTCATATTGGTGGCGTAACACCTGCCTGGCTTTGTCCAGCAATTCGGGGTCGACCAAGCGGAGTAGTTCTTGGGCCGACGGCTACTGAAGAACGTGGGTGTCGAACAAGGGCGCGCTGGTTCGCAAGTCGCTCTTCTCACGCTGTGCCAACATGCGCAGGGCGATACTGAAGACGTCAAACCAGCGCGGCGTGTGGATGCCGATAGAGACATGTACCGAATAGGTTTGTGCAACCGGTTCGTGAATCACGCCCCGTGGCAAATACAAGGTATCCCCAGCATGGATGAGCACCTCGTCACACTCGGCGCTGACGAATTCTGTACCGATGCCAAACCGTTCATCAGTCAAGGGAAGCGTTGTCTTCCCCTAGAACAGCCGCCATGCTTTGCTGCCTGCGATTTGCATGATAAGCGCTATACATGGATGGGGCTGTTTCTCGTCTCATTAAGCCTATTAATGCGACAAGAACTCTGTACATGTACATAGATTTTCATAGGACTCATAACCTGGTGAGCCTTTTTTGTTTGTAGCCCATTTATAGCCCAACTGTAGCCAAGTGCATCCACAGATTTCGACAGTCTGTCCATCGGTGAGAAATTGGCCTAATTTTACTTTTTTGTTGGTTGGACAAACTTACCCACATTACTGCACTTCACGCCGGCTCGGGTGGAGTTGCCTGTATGGCGTTTGATCGGAGTGGCCGATTTGGCATGAATCTTATCGGCGGGCCTTCTACCGCCTGGCGTTATGAACTTCGATGAACACGAAGCCTTTTATCGACCAACCAACGCTATTGCGCCAAAGCCCTGCGACGTCCACATCCCACGCTCGATCATGACGCAATGGGTGGGGTGGCGGAATGCATACTGACTGCCAGCGTTGGGTCGTCAACATCGGCCGGTCGAGCGTGGTGTTGGATTGCCGATCGATACAACATCGCCGCAGTACACGGACTGTCCGCCCAATGCACTTATGCTGGTCAAATGATACGATAGAGACAGCTACAGCCGGAAGGGGGATCGAGCGAATAGAGTAGAGCAGCAATGGCCCCGCAACTGCGAGGTCTTCCTGTTGCGCCCTGCATACTGGCAATCATATAGTTCGTTCAGAGCAAGAGATCACAGGATGGAACGCAACGAGAGTCTGAATAGCATATGGCGCGCTTGTCGTCGGCATCCTGTCTGGACAGGAGCGGTGATTTTCGCTGCTGTGGCGCTGGGTAAGGGATTCAACGCGACACTCTCGATAGCTCCGAGGCCTGCAGCATCGTTTGCAATTGCTTCACCAATATCAGGCACCACTGTCAGCAGCCCGGTGCAGCTGCGCGTTGCAGTGGCGGGCGCCAAAATCGGTCAGCCCCGTGACGGACTCGATCACCTGCACGTGACAGTGGACGATGGCGAGATACAGGCCATCTACTATCCCTCCGCGTCCACTGTGCTGCTGTCACGTGGTCAACATACGATAGTTGTTGATCTCGCCGGCCCGGATCATCAGTCACTCACACCGCCGCAGTATGTCACGTTCTTTGTACGCTAAAGATGGCGCTCTGACGCACGCAACGCTGGCTCGGCATAGCCTGCGCGCGCGAGTCCTGCATTCGCTCAACGCATTCGTGATCGCGGTGCTTCTCATCACGGGCCTCACACTGGGTGACATTTTCGCTAATAGTGTGGTGACACTGCTCGGCGGTCATCTGGCGGTCAATTCCGTGCATCGCCAATTGGGGATAATATTCGCCACGGCACTGGCATTACTGGTGCTGTTGCTGCCAGGACGGGTCAGGTGCTTGTTGCACGACACCACACATTTCAAGCGTGACGATCTGAGCTGGCCACTCGACTTTCTGCGCTTTTATCTACGGCCGGCACGACATCCCGTTCCGTTCCACGATGGTCGCTTCGACCCCCTGCAACGCGTCATTTTCGCCGGCATCATTGGCTCCGTGGTGCTGGCCTGCGTCAGCGGTGTGTACATTTATCTGGCTCCACCGCTGCGACAGTTCCTGCTGGTCTACATGATACGCACGCACATCGTTACATCTTGGTTAATGATTGGATTCCTGTGCGCACACATCCTGGCGGGCAGCGGTTTGCTGCGCACACATCGCGGCATTGTCACTGCTATGTTTGGTGATGGCCGAGTTGCTGTCGGTCTGGCGAACAACCTATGGCCAGGTTGGACACGCCGACAAACAGACAAGACGCAGGCGGTGCCACCGAGTTCGCCCTCCGCGCTATCCGATGGATGAAGGCGCTGTATTGCAGGAAATTCCGGCTTTTCGGCCCTGCTTTCTTCATCTGAGCTCCACATCCACATTTTGTCTAATTAATATGTCGAATCAGTAGTGTCCCAACGTTCTTCATAGGAGAGCGAGCTGATTTGACTCGAAATCCAGATCTGAATCCGGTGAGGGCGGCGCAAGTAGTTGATTTATAGGGATTGTTTCAAACATCGACAGACTCAGGATTTGTAGAAATTCGTACAGGCTGTGATGGTCCAGATGCAAACGTTTCTTGGCAATGGCGATCAACACGTAGGTGGATATGGCAATCCAGATCTGCGTCTTCACCGCGTTCTCGCTGGTGCCAAAGAACACCTTGATACGCAAATGCTGCTTGATCCATTTGAAGAACAACTCCACCTGCCAGCGCTGGCGGTACAGAGAAGCAATCAGTTCGGCGCTCAGCGCAAAGTTGTTGGTCAGAAACGCCAGGCGTTTCCCGGTTTCGTCCCTGACCACCACCCGGCGCAGCGTGGTCGGGTAGTCCTTGCTCGAATAGAGCGTGCTCAGAACACCTGTCTGGTCGCACAGCACATTCGTATTGACCCGATCTACCGGGTGAGAGTAACGCCGCTTGAACTTGGTGTTGCTTTTGGCCCGCGTCAGGAAGAAGGCTTTGGACTCGTGAATCACATAGAGTCTGGCGAAATCCAGATATCCCCGGTCCAGCAAGTAAAACGCGCCAGCCTCTATGGTCAACTCGTCCAGCGTATTGAAGTCCAGACACACTAGTCAGGTTATCCGTCATCGGCGATCACCAATGCCACACAGATGAGATGAATCTAACAGGGGAATTACGACGATTGAGGCCCTTTGAAGTCAACCTGCTGTGCCTTTAGCTGAAAGATTTCAGCCAAGCGGACTAGGCCCATAACCCAAGTTGGCGGCCTATAATTCCTGACGCCTTTGGCCCGTACGTTGAGGCCAATTTTTTTGTCTACACCTGTATTTTTTACACGGATCACGCTGTAAGACCTGATGTCCTCCGTGCCCCCGGCAAACACCCCTCGCAAACGCAAGCCTACCAAGCGTCAGGAACCAGCGCCCGCGCAGCGTGCGCGCCGCGCATCCAGCGGCGGGAAAGCGCCTGCACGCGAGCGGGTTGACTCGGTGGTTGCTACATCCCAGCATTCGCTGACGGTGACCCATGATGGGGATTCTGGCTCGGCGCTAGGTGCGGTGCGGGCGACCGGGCTGCGCCTTCTACGCGGAGCCAAAGACCTGGCGCTGCAGACTGCCCAACTTCCCGGTTCGACGGCCAAGGTCGCAAAGGCCTTTGTTCCACTCACGGCGTTGATTGGCGGAGAGGAACACATTACTGATGCGCAGTTCAGCCGGGAGTTGGACTGTATTTTTGAAGCGCTGTACGCCCATCCTCTGACGGAGCAGACCCGCCGCATCACCACCTACTTGCGTTCTCGCAACGTGCTGCCTAATGAAGGCTCCACTGAGAGTTTGATTCGTTACGTATTGAACGAGTCGGTCGCACGTTCACCGATACCCGTGCCTCAGCAAATCGTGGACGAATTTTGGACGTTCTTCCACGAGTTGATGTCTGACCCCGAGCTGCGGGGCTTGGCGGACCTGGGTTTGGACATTACCCGTCTGATTCTGAAAACCTATGAGCCGCTGCTGGTTGAGGTCATCAACGAACTAAAGGATATCTATTACAGCAATCAGAACCGCATGGACGCCTTGCTGCGGCGGGTTCAGGTTGTGCGCAGTGACTTAAAGATTATTCGTCGCCAGATCAAAGCCTTACGGTACATTCGCCCGTTCTTCCAGGCCGATCCCAAAGACTACCGTGCGCAAGCCCAAATAGTGGCCCAGATGGTGCGGGAATTTGGTCCATTTTTTATTAAAATGGCGCAGGTTGCGGCAGCCACGGCGGATTTCTTACCCGAAGAAATTGCCCGTGAACTGGCGGTCTTCCAAGAGGACGTGCCACCCATGTCGGCCAGCGAAGCGCGCAGCGCCATGATTGAGAGCTTTGGTCGGCCACCAGAAGAAATGTATTTTGGCTTTGATGCGGAACACCCGCTGAAATCAGGTTCCATCGGCTCGGTCTACCTTGCCAAAAAGCCCATCATGATCAACAACGTGGAGCACCTCGTTCCCGTCATTATCAAGATTGGGCGACACAATCTCGACCGCGAGTTTTTGATGGGCAAGACCTCCATTGGCCTGATGCTGGTATCCAGCCAATATTGGGCACCGCACGGTAAGCTCACGCCGTTTCTCAAGGCCATGACGGAGCAAATCGACGGCTTTATCGAGGGCTTTCGGGGAGAGCTGCAGTTCGAGCGTGAAGCAGCGATCCAGGCTAAATTTTCACAGCGTGCACAAAACAGCTTGGTCTGGCGTGTGCCGGAGGTCTACAGCGCAAAACCCCGTGTGATCGAGATGGAATACGTGGAAGGCGCAGTCAATATCTCGCGTGCAGTACAGCATTTCAAACCACGCAACCCAGTGGCCTACCGCCGGGATTTGGCCAAAAAATTCTTGTTCACCATCCTGAGTCAAATCTTTGTATTTCAGGAAATACATGGTGACCTGCACCCCGGTAATGTGATGGTGGACAAAGAAGGCCGATTGCACCTGATCGACTGGGGCAACACCATCCAACTGGCCGGCAAAATTCTGCCGGTGCTCAATTACCTTAAAGGGGCGGCGGTGGCCAACCCCGACGCGATTACGGATGCGTTGATCGCTATCAGCACCGACCCGGAAGGCGCGATGGCGCGGCGCGAGGAAATCCGTGAGGCGCTGATCCGAACGCTGGACAAGAAGAGTATCAAGCCCTTGTCGTACGATTTTGCCTGGATGCTGTACCAAGAAGGCCCCGATGGTTGGCTGCAACGTGCCAACACCTTGATGCATCTGATGTCCAACACCCAGCAACTGGGCTTGGTCGTGCGGGGCGAATACCTGCACCTGTCGCGCTCACTGGTGGCGATGGTCGCAACCTTGGGTAATTTGTATGACGGTGTGCCCCGCTACCGCGCGGTTGCAGACATTGTGATTACCGTAAACAGTTTTCCGGCGCGCTTGTTGCAAGATTTTTTACGCAGCAAGCAGTCGGAAATACGCAACCTAGCGGTCGACCTGGCGCGCCGCGCCGTGTTTGCGGCGCCTAAAGATCGCAATCCGCCAGCGAAGGAGCGCGCGACCCCAAAAGGCGTTAACGCAGCGTTGAAAACTCGCAAAGCCGGCGTTCGCGCACTGTCGGACTGGAAATCTGCACGCACCAAACGCTAGGTCGTGCGAGTTTTAAGCGTGAGCCTCCTTAATGTGGGCAAACGCACTGGAGCAGCAAGAGCACCCTAGAACTCTCCTTTTGATGGCGGCAAATAGCAGGTGTTTCACGGTGCTTACCCTTGTTACGAATGGGCGTCTATCCGTAACAATCACCAAAGCGATTGGTGACTACACTGATCTCAACAGGAGACACCGTGACCATCCGAGACATCCTCATCTGCTTTAGCATCGGCTGCGTCCCGTTCGCAGTGTTTGCGCAGTCGTGGACGGGGGTGGATGTGGCGCCTACGTATGAATCGGTGCAAAACACCCCCAATGCGGCTGACCAAAGCCTCTTGCTTCGGGCAGACCAATCCCGCAGTGCTCTAGAGTCATCGCTGAGGGGCTACGTCGTCGCATTCGACACCGCGATGCTGCGTACAAGACCACGCGTAGGAGTTCCATTGGCGGCATTTTCGAATTCCGGGTTAGAACTCGCCTACGACGTGTCTGGCCAGTCGGTTATGGCACAGTGGCGCTTGTCCCGCCCCAGTGGCCAGGGCAATCGCATAGAGTACCGGGCCTTTGTAGGCGCTACGGGAACGGCCAGCCTGGTGATTAGCACCCGGTTCTGAGTCGGTCAGCACGCGCTTGCGCGCGCAATACAGAGATTCCTTAGACCGCCAGGTACTTAGCACACCGTGCTAAGCTGTTCTGCGGCTCATATGCCACACCATTCAAACCAATCACGATGCTTTAAGGACACTGCTATGCCTGGACTGTTGCCCGATGTTGACCCCGACGGGTTGCTGGAATTTTCCGTGGTCTACACGGACCGTGCGCTCAACCACATGTCGCAGCGGTTTCAGGGCGTGATGCAAGACATCTCTGCCATGCTGAAAGAGGTCTACCACGCCCCATCGGCGGTTGTGGTGCCCGGCAGTGGCACTTTTGGCATGGAGGCTGTTGCGCGCCAGTTTGCGACCGGCAAAAACGTGCTCGTCATCCGCAACGGCTGGTTCAGCTACCGCTGGACGCAAATCTTTGACAGGGGCCGTATCCCCGCCCATTCCACTGTGCTCAAGGCACGGCGTGTGGGCACCGCCAAGCAGGCCCCGTGGATTCCGTGCCAAGTGGATGACGTGGTGTCCACCATTTTGCGTGAAAAGCCCGATGTCGTTTTTGCCCCCCATGTGGAAACGGCCTCTGGCATGCTATTGCCTGATGACTACATTCGTGCCGTGAGTGAGGCCGTGCACGCCGTGGGCGGCCTGATGGTGCTGGACTGCATTGCCTCGGGCGCCATGTGGGTGGACATGCAAGCCACTGGGGTTGATGTGCTGATCAGCGCGCCCCAAAAAGGCTGGAGCGGCTCGCCCAGTTGCGCCATGGTCATGCTCAGCGCCCGCGCCCGCGCCGCCATCGACGCCACCACCAGCACCAGCTTTGCCTGCGACCTCAAAAAGTGGCTGCAAATTATGGAAAGCTACGAGGCCGGCGGCCACGCCTACCACGCCACCATGCCAACCGATGCGCTCACCCGCTTGCGCGAGGTGATGCTAGAAATCCGTGCCTACGGCTTTGAGAAAGTGCGCGCCGAGCAGATCACACTGGGTGCACGGGTGCGTGCGCTGTTTGAGAGCCGGGGTATCAAAAGCGTGGCAGCCGAGGGTTTCCAGGCACCCGGCGTGGTGGTCAGCTACACCGAAGACCCGGGCATCCAGTCCAGCAAGAAGTTTTTGGCCCAAGGTGTGCAAACTGCGGCGGGTGTGCCCTTGCAGTGCGATGAACCCGCCGACTTCATGACCTTTCGCGTTGGCCTGTTCGGCCTTGAGAAACTGCACAACGTCGACCGCGCGGTAGCGCAGTTGACAGCGGCATTGGATGCCATCGCAGCAGAATAAGTTGCTCCCAAATTAATAGCTGCTTGCGAACGTTCTGCGAGGGCTATCGGCCTATTTGACCTTAAAAGCGGGGCAGATCAGGGTGCTTTATCTGCCCGCCGCGCACCAGCATTTTTCCGTATTCTGCACAGCGCTGCGGCGTAGGAATGACCTTGCCAGGGTTGAGCAAACCCTGCGGGTCAAACGCGTATTTGATGGCAAACATTTGTGTGTTTTCCTGCTCTGAAAATTGCACGCACATGCTGTTGAGTTTCTCGATACCTACGCCGTGCTCGCCCGTCACCGTGCCGCCCATGGCTACGCTGGTTTCCAAAATGTCGGCGCCAAAAAGCTCGCAGCGCCGCAATTGGTCGGCATCATTAGCGTCAAACAAGATTAAGGGGTGCAGGTTGCCATCACCGGCATGGAACACGTTGGCGCAGCGCAGCTGGTATCTTTTCTCCATCTCTTGAATGGCCAGCAAAACGTCGGCTATTCGTTTGCGCGGTATGGTGCTGTCCATACACATGTAGTCGGGGCTGATGCGTCCGGTGGCTGGGAATGCGTTCTTGCGCCCGCTCCAAAATTTCAGGCGCTCGGCCTCATCGCGGCTCACCGCAATCGCGGTTGCGCCGCAGCGACGCAGCACCTCACTCATGCGGCCAATCTCTTCGGCCACTTCTTCAGGGGTGCCGTCACTCTCGCACAGCAAAATCGCTTCGGCGCTTAGGTCGTAGCCCGCGTGCACAAAGTCCTCCACTGCGGCGGTCATGGGTTTGTCCATCATTTCCAGCCCGGCCGGAATAATGCCCGCGGCAATCACCGCAGCCACCGCATCACCTGCCTTGCGCACGTCGTCAAAGCTGGCCATGATGCAGCGCGCCAGCTGTGGCTTGGGCACCAGCTTGACGGTCACCTCCATGGTGACTGCCAGCATGCCTTCGCTGCCCACGACGACGCTGAGCAAGTCGTAGCCTGGCGTGTCGAGCGCGTCAGATCCGAACGCGACCGGTTCGCCCTCCATGGTGAATCCGCGCACCTTTTGCACGTTGTGCAGGGTCAAGCCGTATTTGAGGCAGTGCACGCCGCCCGAGTTCTCCGCCACATTGCCGCCTATGGTGCAAGCGATCTGGCTGCTGGGGTCGGGCGCATAGTACAAACCAAAGGGGGCTGCTGCTTCACTGATGGCTAGGTTGCGCACCCCGCACTGCACCACCGCCGTGCGGCTGCTTTGGTCCACTTTCAGTATTTTGTTGAACTTGGCCAGCGACAGGGTGACCCCCATTGCGTGCGGCATGGCCCCGCCCGACAAGCCCGTGCCGGCACCCCGCGCCACCACGGGCACACCCATAGCGTGGCAGGTCTTGAGGACCGCTGCCACCTGCGCCTCGGTCTCTGGCAAGGCCACTACCAGCGGACGCTGGCGGTAGGCGGTCAAGCCGTCGCACTCGTAGGGGGTGGTGTCCTCAAGCTGGTACAGCAAGGAATGTGATGGCAAATGGGCCTCTAGCCCTCGTATTACCTTGGTTTGCAGCTCTGATTTTGATAGCGTCGCGGCAGGAGCGGCGTTGGCCATGGATACGGTGGCAGTCATAGATTCATTCCGTGCGTGGCAGTAGGGCCACTGTAAGGCAAATGGCGCCTCACTATAATTTCCAGCCTCCCACAGCGGTTTTTTCCGTGTGCGGCGCATCCTTTTGCAGCCCCTTTTCAGGAAACGCCATGTCTGACTCCCTCGCGGTATTGCCGCAGTACCTCTTGCCCAAAAAGGCGCTCACGGTTTTTGCCGGAAAAGTCGCTGGTGCGCGCGGGGGCAAATGGACCACCGGCCTCATCAAATGGTTTGTTAAACGCTACCAAGTCAATATGGCCGAGGCGGCCAACCCCGATATTGCCAGCTACGCCACCTTTAACGATTTTTTTACCCGCGCGTTGAAGCCCGGTGCCCGCCCGCTGGCGCAGGCTGATTACATCTGCCCGGTGGATGGTGCCATCAGCCAGTTTGGCCGCATTAAAAAAGACCAAATTTTTCAGGCTAAGGGCCACGCCTATTCGACCACCGCACTGGTCGGGGGCGATGCGGCTCTGGCGGCGCAGTTTCAGGATGGTGAATTTGCCACCATTTACCTCAGCCCCAAGGACTACCACCGCATCCACATGCCGATTGACGGCACGCTGACACGCATGATTTATGTGCCGGGCGACCTGTTCTCGGTCAACCCCACCACCGCGCGGGGCGTGCCTGGCCTGTTTGCCCGCAATGAGCGGGTGGTGTGCGTGTTTGACTCGGCCCACGGCCCCTTTGTGCTGACGCTGGTGGGCGCCACCATTGTGGGCAGCATGGCCACCGCTTGGCACGGCGTGGTCAACCCGCCGCGCAGCGGACAAATCAACGAGTGGCGTTATGTGGATGGCAAGGTTGAACTGCGCAAGGGCGAAGAGATGGGCCGCTTTCTGTTGGGTTCCACCGTGGTGATGCTGTTTCCTGTGGGCAGCATGGCGTTTAACGCGCAATGGGTTGAGGCCGCGCCGGTTCGATTGGGCGAAAAAATGGCGGATGCCTCCAAGCGTGCTGCCTGATTGCTGGCAGCCCTGTCGGCCTATTTAAAAATAACCGTCTTGTGACCGTTGATCAGCACCCGGTGCTCGCTGTGCCACTGAACGGCCCGCGCCAGCACCTGGCTCTCGGTGTCGCGGCCTTGGGTGCTTAAGTTGTCCACTGTTTTGCTGTGGTCTACACGGGCCACATCTTGCTCAATGATGGGGCCTTCATCCAGGTCGGCCGTCACGTAGTGGGCGGTTGCGCCTATCAGTTTGACGCCCCGGTCATGCGCTTGGTAGTAGGGTTTGGCGCCTTTGAAGCTGGGCAAAAATGAGTGGTGGATGTTGATCGCACGGCCAGCGAGCTTCTTGCAAAAATCGTCACTCAAAATTTGCATGTAGCGGGCCAATACCACCAGCTCTGCGCCTTCTGACTCAATGATTTCAAACTGGCGCGCTTCCGCCTGCGCCTTGGTTGCTGCGCTGACGGGGATGTGGTGAAACGGCACGTTGTAGCTGGCCGCCAGTTGGTAAAAGTCGCGGTGGTTGGAAATGATGGCGCGAATGTCCACCGGCAGCAGACCGCTTTGCCAGCGAAACAGCAAATCATTAAGGCAATGGCCTTCTTTGCTCACCATGATGACCGCCGGCATGGGCTGCTCGGTGGGGTGCAGGCCCCATTGCATTTGGTACGGTTTGGCAAAAAACGCAAGTTGGTCGCGCAGGTCGGCGTGGGTCAGCTGTGCGCAGCGAAACCGCACCCGCATGAAAAACAGGCCGGTGTCGTGGTCGTTGTACTGGGCCGCTTCTTCAATATTGCCGCCGCGCTCTAGCAAAAAGCCCGATACGGCGTGCACCAAGCCCAGACGGTCTGGGCACGAAAGGGTCAGGATGTAGGTCTTGTTCATGGTGGCGCCATTGTCGCAGCCTCGGCTGGGCCTGCGCCAGTGCGCCCCACGGTTTCGACCTATTAGGCGATGGCCGCTGTGCCCGCCATGTTGTCAAATTTATTGAAGTACTGGCGCGCCATGGCTACCAATTGCCCATCGCTGGGGTGGTCGCTGCTGACGCAATCGACGATGTTGCCAGCGATGGCGGTTTGGTGTTGGGTACACCAGTCGCGCAGCTGCACCCGCGCCAAACCGGGGCCGGTGAGCAAGACCTCGTGGACACCGGCCAATGCCTTGGCAACGTCGGCAAAGTAGGCGCTGTAATCCTCGCTTTTGCCGTGGTTCTTGTGGTGACTGCGGGATTTGATTTTTTGGGACTCCATGTGTTCGCGGTCAAACATCAGTACATGGGATTCAGAGTGGTCGATCCATACAACGGCGTGAAAAGTAGTCATCGTGTTCCTAGCAAGTGGTTAAAAAAAGGTGGCTTAGGCGTGGCGCATTTGTTCTGCTTTTTCCTGGCAGTGGATGCACCGGGGAGCCTCGGGCGTGGACTGCAGGCGTGCTGGCGCGATGGGGTTGGTGCAGTCGGTACATGCACCATAGGTGCCTGCGGTGACGCGCGCTAAGGCGGCATCGATGGCACCCAGTTCAGCGGTTTCCCGCTCGCCCAACGCAAATTCAATATCGCGTTCCGTGGCCAATTGGGCGCTGGAGTCTTCGGGGCGGCCAAAGTGGGCTGCGGCTACTTCGGCACGGCCGACAACGCCGCCTCGTTGCTCGGAAATTTGTGCGAGCAAGTCGGCGCGCATGCGTACCAACTGCTCACGGTAAGGGGCTGCGTTTGGCAGGTTCATGGGTACTAACTCCTTCATATGTCTGAGCCCATAATGCCCCTCAGCGCCGATTTCTATGTTGATATGAATCAAGAATCAGTGCGCCGCCAGTTCTGCGCAGTAGTCGTTGGGCGTCACGGCGTGGGTTGGCCAAACTTGGTCGAAGTTCTCCTGTTCCTGCGGCCGCTGTGTGCGACCAGCGGCTTGGAACAACAAAGTTCGCACCTGTACGGTTGGGTCGATATGTTTGGCCACGCCCCCAAGGCGTCGGCTGGCGCACGCAGTCCTTTGCTAGGCCTAGTGCACCAGCACTGGGGTTTGCGCCAACTCGGCGTAACCCTCCAGTGTGTCTTCGACTTCTTCTTGCGTGGGGGTGTTGACCTGCCAAGCGACGATGTGCTGTTGGAATAACTCAGCCCAAGAGCCATCGAGGTATACCTCTTTGCCGGCACGTTTGTCCACGATCTCGAAACCATGGCGCGCTAGCAGGGGCACGCCGCCGGGGTACTGCACAGTTTTGCGCTCACCCACGGCCGTTTTGCCATCCGCCTCGGCGTTGGCAAGCATGTGGGTCACCGTGTAGGTTTCAGAGTCGTAAAGGGTTTGCATGGTGCTTGATGATAGATCCACTATTCCATGTAGGCACATATGGGCCCATTTCAAGGGCTTTGGACCGAGGGTTTTACCGTCTCGCTCCACTGCATGTCGGAAAACTCGTCTTCACTTTTACTCAGCCGTATCCGTACTGGCAGGTAGTTCATGGATGGGGCCAGCCATATTTCACCCTTGGGTTCATATTGCTCGGTCGGGTCGCGCCACAGCCGCAGGGCGCTGACTTCTCCCCCTGGCAATGTCAACTTCTCCATGTCGCCCACGGTAAAGGTCCAGTTAGCCGAAGAGCGCGGCCCCACGGCCTGAAACGGCAATGTCGTCCCGGCCGGGTAGGCGTTGGGTGCGCCAGCCAGCATGGATGCAATTTGCAGAAACACACTCAATTGGTCTTGCGCGCCCGGCGTTAACGCCACATCGGGGGTGTTGGCGCTGAAGCTGACCTTGCCTTTTCCACGCTCGAAATGGGCGGCCACTTCGCTGCGGAATTTGTCCCCAAAACGCAGTGGCTCCAGCCCCTGGGGAGTGAGTGCGCCGGTACTGGTTTGAACCCGAGAGCCCAGCAAAAAGTGGCTGATGGACAGTCGGGCGCGGTAGGTGTTGGCGTCGTGCGACCACTGCAGTTCCCCATTGACGGCATAAGGAAAGCCCCGTTGCTTGCCCCGCACGTCGTATTTCAAGACCACCGGTGCCGGGTATTGGAAATGCGTAACCACTTGGGCTGGTGGCGCGGGCGGTGGCTGCTGCGGGGGCGGGGCAGGGGCAAGGGAGGCGGATGCGGCATTTTCAGGACTCTGCGCGGCGGGCGGCGGCGCCGGGCTGCTGGCGTCCAAGGCAACAGCGGCATCGTCGGCAACAGCGTCGCCTTGCACCACATCGCTTGGAGCTTCTTGCATTGCGGCAGGGCTAGGTTCTACGGGCGCAGGTGGTGGCTGCTGCCGTGGCGGAGCCGGTGGGGGCGGTTTGGGGGTAGGCGCTGGTTTACGTGGCTTGCGCGGCGGGGGTGCGGGCGGCGGAGCGGGTGCGGCCACCATGCGGGTGATGAAGGTCTGTGCCGATGTGGCGTGCTGGGTGGCGTGCTGGGTGGCGTGGGACGCCAGGGGCAGCCCGGCATCAGACAGCAGCGCCCAATGAACGCCCAAAACGACCAGGGTCAGCAGGCACAGCGTCTTCAGGGGAGAGCGGTGAGCCTGGGCCGTTGGGTGGTCTGGCAGGGGCGGTGGCGATTGGCGCATAAGGGGGATAAGACCGCGCGGGTTACCCTGCTGCGAGGAGCGCAGTTTAATTCAGAGCGACAATTCCCCCATGAAACTTGCCACCTATAAAGACGGCTCCCGCGACGGCCAACTGGTTGTTGTCTCGCGGGATTTGAGCCAAGCGCATTACGCCTCCCACATTGCCAACCGCCTGCAGCAGGTGCTGGACGACTGGAACTACGTCTCGCCGCAGCTGCAAGACCTGTACACATCGCTCAACAATGGCCGTGCGCGCCACGCATTTCCATTTGACCCGGCGCAGTGTATGGCGCCGCTGCCGCGGGCTTACCAGTTTGTCGACAGCGTGGCCTACCCTTGCCAAACCGAATGGGCACGCAAAGCGCGTGGTGGTGATGCGCCCGATGGCGGGCCCCCGTCACCGACCATGGCGCAGATATGCAGCGATGCGTTCGTGGGGCCGCGCGATGCGATGGTGTGTGCGAGCGAAGATTTTGGTGTGGACTTTGGCGCCGGGTTGGCGGTGGTTACGGGGGACATTCCCATGGGCTGCCCCGCAGACCGCGCGCTAGACGGCATTCGCTTGGTGATGCTGGTGCATACGTTTAGCCTGCGCCACCTGATGGCGGGCGATCACGGCGACGGCCTGGGCGGCGTGCAAAGCCGACCCAGCACGGCATGCAGCCCGGTGGCGGTCACACCCGATGAACTGGGCGATGCCTGGTCATGCGGGCGGGTGCAACTGCCCCTGGTGACGAGCTGGAATGGCCGCAAAGTTGGCCTGTGCGACGCAGGCGCCGACATGGCCTTTCATTTTGGAAAACTCATCGCTTTTGCGGCCAAAACCCGCGCCTTGCGCGCAGGCGCCATCATTGGCACGGGTGCCGTGGCCAACCAGGGCGTGACCAAAGGTGAGGGCGCCAAAGCCCGCACCGAGTGGCCCAAGGGTTACCACACCATCGCGCAAAAGCGTGACATGGAAACCCTGCAAGATGGCAAACCCAGCACCGGTTTTCTAAAGTACGGCGACACGGTGCGCAGCGAGATGAAGGATGTTAACGGGCACACTATTTTTGGCGCCATTGAGCAAGAATTGGCAGATGGGCACGAGCCTGGCGCCGCCGGAAAATGAAATACGGCGCATCTTCCCCGTGTATCTCTGCGGCTAAGGGTTGTGGTGCTTGTGTTATACCGTTACACAAAGTAACATTAATAAGCACGAACGTGTTTTTGCGCGGAAAGTAGCCCGTATGACCCAACACTCCAACCGCAACACCCCTGTGGAAAACTGGCCTGAATCGGTCAACATTCTGGGCCTGTTGATTGATAAAAACGAGCCGCTTTCGGTGGTGACCATCGCCCGTGACCTCGAAGAACCTGAGATCACCACCCGCAACCGGCTCCTCAAACTGGAAGTGGCTGGCGCGGTCAAGGCCTTTAAGCGCCCCTCGGCACCCCTGCCAGGCGGACGCCCCGAGCGGCGCAGCACCCACTACGTTGTGTCTCAGTATGGGCGGGACTGTGCCGCAAAATCTGACCCCACCGGAAAACGCACTTCGCTGCCCTGCGCCAACAGCGTGTTTGCCCTGGCCGCCGCCATGGGCTTAACGGCCTTGTCCGACGGGCAATAAGGCGCAGCGCTCCCCGACAGCCCTGATGTTTGGGGCTTTTGGGCTCAGTGTTGCATCAGCTGCAGTGCGAAGGTTCTCACGCCGCGCAGCATCATCTCAATCGCCACCGACACCAACACCAGGCCCATGAGCCGCTCGACCGCCGTGACCAAGCGTGTGCCGATGATGCGCTGAATCCGCTCCGCCGACACCAGCACAATGGCGCTGATGAGCATGGTCACGCACAGGGCGCCAATCCACTCCAAGCGGCGCTCGGGTTGCTGCGATACCAGCAGCAGCACCGTCGCCAGGGCGGATGGCCCTGCAATGGCGGGCACCGCTAGGGGCACGATGAGGGGCTCCTCTAGCAGTTCGCTTTCGTCCGAAACCGGCGGTGGAAACACCATGCGCAGGGCGATTAAGAACAGGATCACGCCGCCACCAATTTGCAAAGCCAAATCACTGAGGTTCATCACGCGCAAAAACCCTTCGCCGACAAACATAAAGGTCAGCAGCAGGGCAAAGGCAATCAAAATTTCGCGCAAGATCACGCGGGGCCGGCGATCGGCAGGTACGTTTTTGAGTGCGTTGGCGAAGATCGGTATGTTGCCGATGGGGTCGGTGAT
The DNA here is from genome assembly GCA_038245855.1 of Burkholderiales bacterium. GTDB lineage: Bacteria > Pseudomonadota > Gammaproteobacteria > Burkholderiales > Burkholderiaceae_C > Allorhodoferax. The sequence continues at coordinate 22,086 of JBBRSA010000028.1, read as the reverse complement.
GAGCACCAGCAAAATGGTGGCCGACAAGAAGGTGTAATTCATCATGGTGCGCGCGGTTTTGGGCCTAAGCCGCGCAGTATCGTCCAAGGGCGGTGGTCTGGCAATTGCCGACCACGTTGCCACTGGTCTTGACTTGGCGCAAGCCTGGGCCCAGGCTGTGGGTGATAATTCGCGCCATGCAAACCCTGCGCCGCCTTACCCACTTTGCCCGCCTGGTGCTGGCGTGGTTCGTGCTGTCGCTGGGGGTTGCGGTGGCGTCGCCCATGGTTGCGCCGCAAGGCACGGTGCTGGTTTGCACTGGCGCTGGCGTCATGAAAGTGCTGATCAAGGCCGACGACGGCAGCACCACCGAGGTTGGCCGCAGCACCATGGACTGCCCGCTGTGCGCTTTGGTGGCGCCGCCGCCCGTGTTTGTGCAGGTGCTAATACCGCCCGTGTTCCCGCTGGCCTATGCCGTGCAGCCCGTTCCCAGCGCGCACATTGCTGCGCGCACCGCCGCGCCGCTGCCGCCGCGCGGGCCGCCAAACTACTCCTAAGCTATTAATTTTGTAGCGTGTTGCGCACATTCTGTGGGCTCACGCGGCTGTTTTGATTGTTTTTTGGAGTGTTTCTGTGCGCCTTCATCGTATTTCTGCGGCCGTGGCTGCTGCGTTTCCTGTTTGTGTCGTTGTGGGCTTGGCGCCCGCCTGGGCCCAAGGCGTTGCGCTTGACGCGCAGCTCAAGCCCATCACCGTCACCGAGAGCCGCAGCGCCGCGCTCGACCCTGATTTGCCCAGCAGCACGGCCAGCAAAACCGCGCAAGACCTGGAAACCCAGAACATCTTCAATGCCGAAGACACCTTTCGCTACATGCCCAGCACCACGGTGCGCAAACGTTACTTTGGCGACCGCAATGGCAATATTGGTGGGCGCAGCTTTGGTGTGTTAGAGCCCGGGCGTGCGCTGGTGTACCTGGACGGTTACCTGATTTCGCAGTTTTTGGGTCGGTTTGATGCGCCGCGCTGGCAGATGGTGAACAACGAATCGATTGAACGGGTCGATGTGCTGTATGGCCCGTTCTCGGCCATTTATCCCGGCAACTCGATTGGCACCACGCTGTCGATTACCGAGCGCAAACCCAAGGGGTTGGAGGCATCCGCCAGCGTCAAATACAACCAGCAGGCGTTTAAAGAATACGGCACCAACGACAGTTTTGACGGCAACATGACCTCGGCGCGCGTGGCCAACCGCCTCGAATCCGGCTGGTGGGGCAGCATGGGCGTCCAGCACCAAGACGCTTTTGGCCACCCCATGGGTTACGCCAACACCACCCGTGGCACAACCGGTCAATTTGGTGCGGCCGGTGCGGGCACAGCCGTGACGGGCATCCTGCGCGACAAAGACGCAAACGGCGTGGACCGGGCCATCTTTGCTGCCAATAGCATTGACCACAGCATCCAAGACACGGTGAACCTGCGCGTGGGGTACGAGATATCACCCACCCAAGAGATTGAAGGCCGCTTGTCGTCTTGGACCAGCAAAAGCACCGTGCGCGTGCAGAACTACCTGCGTGACGCCACCGGCGCGGCCGTGTGGGGCGGTACCGTAAATGACGGTGGCAACAGTTTCAACCTGGGCAGCCTGGCCAGTTCGCTTGCGCCCTCCCTGCGCGATGAAGAGAACCGCCAGCTCGGCCTGACCTGGAAAACCAAAAATACTACCGGCTGGAACGCGTCGGTGGTGGCCACCCAATACGACGTGCTCAGCGACGTAAACCGCAGCACATCGCTCATTCAGCCCATCGCCGACAACGGTGGCGTGGGGCTGGCCACGCGGCGCGACGGCACCGGTTGGAACACCATTGAGGTGCAAACCACCTACACGCCCGTGCGGGGCGACTTTGGCGATGGCCACCATGCGCTGACCTTCGGCGTGCACCGCAACCATTACACGCTGATTAATTCGGTGCGCGACGCCAGCGATTGGCGCACCAACGAGACCACGCAAAACCAGCGCTACAGCGGCGAAACGGAGATCACCGCCTTGTACGCCCAAGACGCCTGGAAAGTGGTGCCGGATGTGGTCGCCACACTGGGTATGCGCCTAGAGGCGTTTCGCCAGCTGAATGGCCAGCAGTTTGACAAATCGCTGCCCTTGGCGAGCCAGAACCAGCGCTATGCCGACCGTGATTTGAGCGCGACCAGCCCCAAGCTGTCGGTGGCGTGGAGCGCTCGGGATGACCTGATTGTCAAAACCAGCTTCGGCCAGGGTACGCGTTTCCCCAACGTGGACGAGATGTTCAACGGCACCAAAACCAGCACCAGTGTGCTCGTCAACAACGCCAACCTGCGGCCTGAACAGTCAACCGCCCTGGAGCTGTCGGCCGAGAAACTGTGGGAGGCCTCCACCCTGCGTGTGAGCCTGTTCCGCGATGACATCAAGGATGCCATCTTGCGCCAAAGCGACACCACCGTGACCCCCACCACCACGCTCAACACCAATGTCGAACGTGTACTCACCACCGGGGTCGAACTGGTGTGGCAAGCCCATGATGTGGGTGTGCGGGGGTTGGACCTAGGCGGCAGCGCCACGTGGGCGGACTCCAAGATCATGGACAACGCGCTCGCCCCTGCTACGGTGGGCAACTACTGGCTGCGTATACCCCGTCAGCGCTACGTGCTGCAGGCCAGTTACCGGCCTAACGCAGCGTGGTCTTATGGCGCCAACTACCGCCTGGCGGGTAGCAGCTTCAACACGCCCGCCAACACCGACACCAACCCCGACACCTATGGCGGCATCTCTAGCGTGAACCAGCTCGATGTACGCGCCGACTGGAAATTTGCCAAAAGCTGGAACTGGGCCGTCGGTGTTGATAATGTGACGGCGTCGCAGGCATGGCAAGCCCACTCGCTGCCCCAGCGCAGCCTGCAAACTGAACTGCGCTACCGCATGTAAGTGCGGCGGGGCTTTTTTTGCGGAACACCACCTTGTTTGACCGAACCACCCCTTTTCACCGTATCGCCGTGATCGTCGGCGTTGTGGTGCTGCTGCACGTCGCCGCCTTGTGGGCGGTGCAAAGCGGCCTGCTGCGCCGCGCCGCAAAGGTGGTGGTGCCGGTGCAGGTGATCCGTGCGGTCATTGTGCCTGTCACGTCTGTTGCACCCCAGGTGCTCCCGGTTAAACCCATCTCGGCCAAACCGCCGGTCAAACCGGTACGCCCCACAGCGACGCCGCCTGCGGCCAGCCCTGTCGCACCACGGCCCCCTGCGGTGGCACCCGCGCTCCGGCCCGTGACCGTGGCAGATACACCTCCCACACCCCCCACGCCTGTGGCCCCCGCCGGTGTGCAGGCCCAGCAGACCGCACCGACGCTGGCGCCGATGGCGGCTGCAACCAGCACCGCTGCCACGAAGGCCGCCCCGGCCCAGTCCAAGGTGGAGCTGCCCTCTACCGTCGCCGACTACCTCAACAACCCCAAACCCCGCTACCCCTTGCTGAGCAAACGCGCCGGTGAGCAGGGCCGGGTGCTGGTGCATGTGCTGATTGGGGCCGACGGACTGGCGCAACAGGCGGATGTCAAAACCAGCAGCGGCTTTGAACGGCTGGACCAGGCGGCGCTGGCCACGGTGCTCAAGTGGCGCTATGTGCCGGGCAGGCGCGGCGGCGTGGCCGAGGCCATGTGGTTCAACGTCCCTATCAATTTTGTTTTGGAGCAGTGATTGTGGCAACGCAACGGGATTTTTTGGGTGATCCGCAGGGTAGTTGATGCTATTAAATAAGTAGCACCTTGCGCAGGTTGCAAGAGGGCTAGAGGCCAATTTGGTTACGAAAAATTAGGAGTTTGTATGCGAATGCGATTGTGGAGTCTTTTGTTGGCCTTGGCTGCGGCCAGTGCCTGGGCGCAGCACCATCCGGCCGCCCCCACCCAGCACAGCGGGCATGCCGCGCGTGCCGAACTGGGCAGCGGCGTGGCCTTTGCGCCGGATGGCAACCTGTGGCTGGTTGGTGTTAACGCACAAGGCCGCCTCTTTGTGCAAACCGCGCCAGCCGGTGACCTGCAGCACTGGGGTCCGGCGCGCGTGCTCGACACCCAGGGCGACGTTATCTCGGCTGACGGCGAGAGCCGACCGCAGCTCGCTTTCGGCCCCAAGGGCTGGGTGGTCATCAGCTACGCCAAACCGCTGACCAAACCCTACACCGCGTTTATTCGTATGCTGCGCTCCACCGACGGCGGGCAAACGTTTGGTGCGCCTTTCACCGTGCACGCCGACCGCCAAGAGATCACCCACCGTTTTGATTCCATCGCCTTTGACGCCCAGGGCGCCTTGCACACGGTGTGGATCGACAAACGCGACCTAGAACGCGCGCCCAAAGTGGGGGGGAAACCCAGCTACCGGGGCGCGGCCATATACCGCAACGTATCGCTCGATGGTGGCGCCACCTTTGGCCCGGACCTGCGCGTGGCCGATTACTCCTGCGAGTGCTGTCGCATCGCGCTGGCGGTGGGTGCTAACGGCCAGATGCGGGCCCTGTGGCGCCATGTTTTTGCCCCCGATGTGCGCGACCACGCGACAGCGGTGTTGGATGCCAGCCCCGGTGCGCAGTCGCAAGCACCTTCGGTCGTGCCCATGCGAGCCACTTTTGACGACTGGCATATCAGCGCCTGCCCCCACCAAGGTCCGGCGCTGGTGGCCGCAGCGCAAGGCGGGTTCCATGCGGTGTGGTTCGGCGTGCGCCAAGTCGGTGGTGCCCCGGTGGCAGCGGTGCGTTATGGGCGACTCCAAGCCGACGGCAGCCCGGTGCCCGACAGTGTGCAGGCCTTGCCTGACGCGGGCGCCGAACATGCCGACCTGCAAGCCAATGGGCAGCAGGTGGCGGTGGTGTGGCGCAGCTTTGACGCCGGGCGCACCCATCTGAAAGCCTGGCTCTCAACCGACGGCGGGCACACTTTTGCCCTGAAAACCTTGGGTGATGTGGCTGGTGCCAACGATTTCCCCCGCCTGGTCCAGCACGCCGGGCACATGGTGGCCGTGTGGCGCACCGCAACCGAGGTACACGTCTATGAACTCACTTTCTAAGCCCGGCGTGGCTGCCCGATTGACCGCCCGTGTGTCGCTTCGCGCCGCGATTCCCGCTTTTCTGCAATGCCGTAGTTTGCAGGCGCTGGCCGTGTTGCTGGCCTGTATTTTTATGCCAAATCAGGCTCTAGCCCTCGCAGAACATGCGCAGGTAGCTACTAAAACAGTAGCAAATTTTGACGCTACCACCTGGGCGCCTTTGCTGACCAAAGGGCCACGCCCGGCGGCCTATGTGTTTACCAATACCTTTTGCGCCACCTGCCCACAGGCGTTTGCGGTGCTGTCCAAAGCCATACAGGCCTCGGGCAAGCCGGCAGAGCTGGTCGCGGTGGTGATGGATGTGCCGGCCGACAAAGCTCTGGCCTACACCCGTCACTACCTTGGTGCCACCCAGCTCTATGCCTTTGACGGCTACGAACCCGAGATTCGCCAAACCGTGGACCCCACCTGGCGCAACATCACACCTTACATCGTGATGGTGGGGCGCCACGGTGCCGTGCAGCGGGTGACGGGTTTGCCAGATGCAACCCAACTCAAGGCCTGGTTACAGTAAGCCGCTTGCGCCGACATGCCCATTTTTACCAAGGAGACACCATGAAACTGAAACTACTTGCCGCCATCCTGGCCCTCGCCGCAGGCACTGCGTCTGCCCAAACCGTGGATGTGAAAGACGCCTGGGCCCGCCCCAGCGTGCCGGGCCAGACGGCCACCGGCGCCTTTATGACCCTCACTGCCAAAGACGGCGCCACACTGGTTTCGGTTGCCTCGCCCGTAGCCGGCGTGGCCCAAGTGCACGCGATGAAGATCGAGGGCGGTGTCATGAAGATGCGCGCGGTGCAAGGCGGGCTGGACTTGCCCGCAGGCAAGGCCGTTGCACTCAAGCCCGGCGCCTACCATGTCATGCTGATGGACCTCAAGCAACCCTTACTCAAAGGCAGCACGATTGCTATGACGCTGGTTTTTAAGGACGCCAAGGGCCACGAATCCAAGACCGAGCTGGCGGTGCCGGTGTCCATGACGCCGCCAGGGGGCGCAGCACCCATGGCCATGCCCGGCGGTGTGTCTGGCCACTAGTTGATTCTTGTGGCCCACCAATAGGCCAATGGGTCGCCAGAAGGTGTACATTGGGGTAAGCTGGCAACTGTTCATGGTTGACCACACGCCAATGGAGTGAATATGAGCGACACAGACAGCACGGGTTTTGGTAAATTTGTACCGGGTTTTGATTTTTTACAGAGTCTGGCCAAGGGTGCAACCAGTAACATCCCCCAAATGCCCAATTTGGGCAACTGGGTGGCGCCCACGCTGAATGTCGAAGAGTTAGAAGCCCGCATTGAGGAACTCAAGGCGGTGCATTTCTGGCTCGAGCAAAACTCCCGTGCCCTGGGTGCCACCATCCAGGCGCTAGAGGTACAAAAAATGACCCTGGCAACCCTCAAGGGCATGAATTTCAACATTGGCGACGTCGCCAACGCCATCAAGCTCAAGGCCGCAGAGTCTGTGTCGTCAAGCGTGCAGCGGGTGACCGAGCGCGCCGCCTCCACCGCGCAGGCCATTTCTGACGTCGCCACCGGGCACCACCGGCCTGCCGCCAAAGGCAAAAAGCCGCGCACCATGGCGTCTACGGTCAGCGGCATCGTAGACCCGCTGCAGCTGTGGGGCTCTCTGACACACCAGTTTCAGCAAATTGCGGCTGGCGCTATGAAAGAGGCCACTGCCAAGACGGCCATGGATGTCACCAAAAACATGGCTACTGGCATTGCAAAAGAGGCACTGAAATCAGCCAAGGCGGCTGGCAAAAAGGCCACAACGCCCAAACCTCGCAACCGCACGGCCGTCAAGAAGACCGCCAGCCGTAGCCGCTAATTGCAACCCATGGGGTGGCTGGAAGCCGCGCGGCGCGGCGCCGCCTCGGATAGACTTTTTTCTCGTATTGAATGACGTATTTTCCCTACGCCCACGCCACCCATCCGCAATGGCAAATGGCGTCTGCCCTCGTGCTGGCCCAGTTGCGCGGGCAGATGGCGACGCCGGGTTATTGCACATCGCCCACCCTGGGCTTGCTCTACATCACCGACCATTTTGCCGACGCCGCCCAAGACATGCTGCAGTTCTTGCAGGCCGAGTTGCCCTTGGTGACCGACTGGTCGGGCACCGTTGGCGTGGGTATCGCGGCCAACAACGTGGAGTACTGGGACGAGCCGGCCCTGGCCCTCATGCTGCTGGAGTTGCCGGTGGACCAATACCGGGTGTTTTCGGGCGTGGCGCCATTGGGCTTGGGGTTTGACGCCCACACCGCCTTGGTACATGCCGACCCTGAAACGGCCGACCTGCCCGAGTTGATTGCCGAGATGGCGCAGCGCACCCACACCGGCTACCTGTTTGGCGGCTTGTCCGCCAGCCGCACCCGCCGCGTGCAGTTCGCGGTGGGCGGCAACGGCAACATCAGCGGCCATGGGGCGGCCAGTGGTGTGTTTACCGGTGGCCTCAGCGGCGTGGCGTTTGGCGAAGGTGTGGTCTTGGTGTCGCGCATCACCCAGGGGTGTATGCCGGTGGCGCCGGTGCGCCGGGTGAGTGCGGCCGACGGCAATGTGGTCGTCTCGCTCGACGGTGAACCGGCGCTGGATGTGATGCTGCGCGACTTGTCGATTTCGCTGGAGGAACCCGAGCAGGCCATGGCCGTGGTGGGTGCCACACTGGTGGGGCTGATGCCCGCGCAGGCAGTGCGTACCCACGGCGTGCAAGACGACAGCCGCAAAGCCGAGCCTGGGGACCCTGTCGCCCGCAACGCGCTGATGCAGCACAGTGGCAGCTTTGGCGACGATGTCTTGGTGCGCCACATTGTGGGGCTGGACCCGGGGCGCCGTGCAGTCGCTTTGGCTGCCCGTGTCGATGTTGGCACCGAGATGGCCTTTTGCCAACGTAACGTGCAGGCCTCACGCATGGACCTGACCCGCATGTGTGCCGAGGTCCGTGATGAGGTGGAGTCCATGGCCGCGCCCGCGATGCAGATCGCCGGGGCGGTGTATGTCAGTTGCTCTGGGCGTGGCGGCCCCCATTTTGGGGGCGACAGCGCAGAGCTGCAAATTGTGCGCCGCGCCTTGGGCGATGTCCCCCTCGTGGGTTTTTTTGCCGCTGGTGAAATTGCGCGCCATTACCTGTATGGCTACACCGGTGTTCTCACCGTTTTTACGGTACCCGCATGAAAATCAAACGACTTAATCAACTGCTGGTTGCTGTTACGGTCACTTTGTTGCTGGCCATGGGCGGCGTTATCTGGGGCATGCTGCAGGTGCAAAACGACATGGTGCTCAGCGAAATACGCCGCCACCATGTGAATAGCCTGGCTAAAGAATTGCTGCAAACCTCGCAAGACCTGACCCGCATGGCGCGCAGCTTTGTAGCCACCGGAGACGCCGAGTTCGAGCGGAACTACCACCAGATTTTGGACATCCGCAATGGTCGCCAACCCCGCCCGCAGGTGTATTCGCCAACCTACTGGTACTTGGCTGGCGCGGGCAAAGCACCACCCGTTCCCATGGAGGCTGCAATTGCCCTGAAGGACCTGATGCAGCGCGAGTACTTGCAGGGCGACGAGCTGGCTTTGCTGGCCCAGGCCCAGGCGCTTTCGGACGCTTTGGCCGAATTGGAAGTCAAGGCCATGGACGCCAGCCAGGGGCGGTTTGCGGACGCCAACGGCCAACCGCGAGAGCAAGGGATTCCAGACCGCGCCGGCGCCACCCAGATGCTGTTTGACACCGCCTATGAGGATGCAAAAACCCGCATCATGGAGCCATTGCAGCGCTTCTCTGACGCGGTGGACGCCCGAAACGATGCCCTCGCCCTGTCACTGCGTCGCCAGCAGCGTGCACTGGTAGACATGTTGGTCGGTCTGGTGGTGACTGCATTGGCGGGCTTGGTGGGCTTTGCCTACTACAGCCGCAAGACCGTGCTTTTGCCATTGCGGCAGTTGCGCCGCCACGCACGCGCCATGGCCGATGGGGACTACAGCACGCGCTGCGACATTGCCACGGGCAACGAGTTGTCAGAGCTGGGCCAGTCTTTCAACGCCATGGCAAAAGCTATTGAAGACGATGTGGCCGAGCGCGAAGCAACGCAGTTGCTCATCGCCGACGTGAATGAAGACTTGGTGGAGCGCGAACTGGTGTTGCAGCAGATCATGGACACCTCCAGCGTGAGCATTTTCTTGATCAATACCTGGGGCGAGTGCACGCACGTCAATCGGCGCATGGGGGAGATGTTTCGCTGCTCGTTGTCTGACCTCAAGGGCAAGGAATACCCGGAGTTGGTCGATGCCTCGGAGCGGGGTGTTAGTCGCGTATCTATGTTGAAGCTGCTGACCGGGGAGTTTGATGCGGCTGATACCGAGCGGCGCTACCGACGTTTCGATGGAAGTACCTTTTGGGGGCATTTGTCGGCACGGCGATTTGTCGATTCCAGCGGAAAAATTGTGGGTTTGGTGGGTGTCGTAGCGGATATCACCGACCAAAAATTGGACCACCAGCGCCAACAAAACCACAATGAAGTATTGCAATTGTTGTCTGAAAAGGCGCCGTTGTCGCGCGTGTTAGACCGCATCGTGCGCAATGTGGAGGCCATGCACCCCGACGCCGTGTGTAGCGTGCTCTTGCTCGATCCCGATGGCCAGCACCTGCGCCACGGGGCCGCACCCAGCCTGCCAGAGTTTTTTAACCAAGCCATCGACGGTGTGGCTATTGGGGTGGCGGTGGGCTCGTGCGGCACAGCGGCCTTTACCAAAGAGTGCGTCATTGTTGAAGATATTGCTACCCACCCGTGGTGGGTGCCGTACCGGGATATCGCCCAGCAGGCCCAATTGGCCGCGTGCTGGTCCCAACCGGTGCTGTCCGCACAGGGTGATGTGCTTGGTACCTTTGCCATCTACCACCGCCTGCCGGGGCCGCCTGCGGCGCTTGAGTTGCAGCTGATTCAAGAAGAGGCGCAGCTGGTGGCCTTGGCCATTGAAAAATCACGGGCCGACGACCGCCTGCAATTGGCCGCCAGCGTGTTTGACCATGCGCGTGAATGTATTGTTATCACCGATCCGCAGTCCACGATTTTGCAGGTCAATGACATGTTTACGCTGGTGACGGGCTATACCCGCGAAGAGGCCGTGGGCCAAAATTCGCGCGCCCTGCTGCAGTCAGGGCGTCACAGCGACGAGTTTTATGCAGCCCGGCGCGAGACCATTTTGGAGACGGGTTATTGGGTGGGTGAGGTTTGGAATCAGCGCAAGAACGGTGAGGTATTTGCCGAATTGCTCACCATCAGTTTGGTGCGTGACCCGAATGGGAAACCGCAAAATTATGTCGCCTTGTTTACCGACGTCACGCCCATGAAAGAGCACCAGCGCCAGCTGGAGCACATTGCCCATTTTGACTCGCTCACCAACCTGCCCAACCGGGTCTTGCTGGCAGACCGGCTGCACCAGGCTTTGACCCAGTGCCAACGCCGCGCCCATTCGGTGGCGGTGGTATACCTCGATCTGGACGGCTTCAAAGCCGTCAACGATGCCCATGGCCATGCCATCGGCGATGAGCTGTTGGTGGTGCTGGCGCAGCGCATGAAAAGCGTGCTGCGTGAAGGCGACACCCTGGCCCGCATTGGGGGTGATGAATTTGTAGCCGTGCTGGTGGACTTGGAGCATTTGAGCGAAGCCGAGCCGGTGTTGCAGCGCCTGCTTAAAGCCGCCTCGGACCCGGTAGAAGTGGCCGGGGAGCTGCTGCGGGTATCGGCCAGCGTGGGCGTTACCGTGTATCCCCAGGACGACGCAGAGTCTGACATGTTGCTGCGCCACGCAGACCAGGCTATGTACGTGGCCAAACAGGCGGGCAAAAATCGCTACCACCTGTTTGATGTGGCGCAAGACGCGGCGGCCAAGCACCAGTATGAAGACTTGGACCGTATTCGCCACGCACTGGATCAGGCTGAATTTGTGCTGTTTTTCCAGCCCAAGGTCAACATGCAAACGGGTGCCGTGAAGGGGGTTGAGGCCTTAATCCGCTGGCAACACCCTGAGAAAGGTTTGCTGCCGCCGGCCGCCTTTTTGCCCACCATTGAGAACCATGCATTCAGTGTCGAGTTGGGTGAGTGGGTCGTTGCCACGGCGCTTGCGCAAATGACACAGTGGCAAGCGCAGGGGCTGAATTTGCCGGTGAGTGTGAATATCGGGGCGCGCCAGTTGCAGCAGGCCCAATTCAGCACCCGTTTGCCAGAGTTGTTGGCACGTTTTCCCAATGTGGCGCCGCAGTCGCTGGAATTGGAAATTCTGGAAACCAGCGCCTTAGAAGACCTCACGCAGGTGTTCCAGACCATCGTCGATTGCCAGGCCTTGGGTGTGCGTTTTGCGCTGGACGATTTCGGCACCGGATATTCGTCACTGAGCCATCTGCGCCACCTGCCGGCCGAAGTGATCAAGGTTGACCAAAGTTTCGTGCGCGACATGCTGGACGACCAAAACGACCTGGCCATTGTCAAAGGCGTCATCGGTTTGGCCGCAGCTTTTCGGCGTGAGGTGATTGCCGAAGGCGTTGAGACCATTGCCCACGGCGCCTTGTTGCTGGCACTGGGCTGCCCGCTGGCGCAAGGTTACGGCATTGCCCGCCCCATGCCCGCCAGCGCCGTGCCCGATTGGGTCGCCAGCTGGCGGCCCGACGCGCAATGGACGGATATTGGATAGACTGTAGGAGCAAGGAGTTGCTGCTGTATGGCTCCCACGGTTTCCTCGGTTGATAACACGAAGTCTGCACACTGGACCGTAAGGACGAACTACCGCCTGCGCGTCGGTTCCTTCGCCCTTGTGTTTGCCAGTGTTGCCTGTCACGGATACGAAAACGGCTTAAACCCGGTGCTATGGGTACTGGCGGTGCTGCAGTTGCTGGTGTACCCACATGTAGCATATGTGCTTGCGCGGCGCTCGGCCAATTCCCAGCAAGCCGAAGTGAACAACCTGACCCTTGACTGCCTGTTGTTTGGTCTTTTGGCAGCCGCTTTGGAGTTTCCACTGTGGATTACGTTTAATTTTTACGTCGCCAGCACACTCAATATCACCATCAGCAGGGGCGTTGCGGGTTTGTTGCGATCGCAGTTGGCATTTTTTAGCGGCGTGCTGGTGGTTGTGGCGGTGTTGGGTTGGCATGTTTCAGCGGCTACCGGCTTACCGGCTACCGCCCTGAGTTTGCTTGGCAACATCGTGTACATGGCTGCCATCGGCATTGCAGCCTACCGCCGCAACCTGCAGTTGCGCGCAACGCGCGAGGCCTTGCGCTTGCGGACGATGGAGCTGTCCACCACCTTGGCCCAACTCCAGCAATCGCAAGAAAACCTGCTGGAAGCAGAAAAGCTGGCCTCGCTTGGGTCTTTGGTCGCCGGTGTGGCGCATGAATTAAATACCCCTATTGGCAACGCCTTGGTCACCGCGACGGCGATGGACCATGCATCCAAGAGCATGGCGTATGAATTCACGGCGGGAACCATGAAGCGTTCTGCCCTAGAGGCATTTCTGGGTCGCAGCAGTGAGATGTCCGACTTGATCGTCCGCTCGTGCCGCAGGGCGGCTAATTTGATCGTTAGCTTCAAGAAGGTTTCTGTGGATCAGGCGTCCGAGCAACTGCGCCTTTTTGACTTGCGCGAGGTGGTCGCGGACAACCTGGTAACCATCGCCCCCAGTTTGAAGAACCCCAAACTGGAGATGGTCAATCATGTACCTGTTTCCATCGCGTGTGACAGTTACCCTGGGGCGTTGGGTCAGGTGCTGGCCAACATCTTGCAAAACGCGGCTTTGCATGCATTTGATGCAGAGTCCCCTGGCCGCATGCTGATAGAAGCCAGCACCAATGCGACGCAGGCCACGCTGACCGTGCGCGACAATGGTAAAGGCATGAGCCCTGAGGTCTTGAAGCATGTGTTTGACCCCTTCTATACCACCCGCCTGGGCCAAGGCGGGAGTGGCTTAGGGCTCACCATTTGCCGCAACATCGTGACCGGCGTGATGGGTGGTGCCCTGCACGTGGAATCAACGCTGGGGCAGGGTTCTGTGTTCACCATCACGTTTCCGCTTAAAGCACAGCCCGCGAAACCTAGGAACGACTACCATGTAGCACCAAAGGCCGCAGGGGGGCTGCTGTAAGCGCCATTTTGGCGCGCCAGCATTTAAGGACAATGCATCCATGACGCCCACTGATATGCCCAGCGAACGCAAAAAATCCGTGCATTGGACGGTAAAGACCAACTACCGCCTGCGCGTAGGTTCCTTCGCCATTGTGTTTGCCAGTGTTGCCTTTCACGGGTATGAAAATGGCTTAAATCCGATACTCTGGGTCTTGGCTGCACTGCAGTTGCTGGTGTACCCCCATGTGGTGTATTGGCTTGCGCGGCGCTCGACCGACTCGCAGCAGGCAGAGGTGAACAACCTGACGGTAGATTGCCTGTTGTTCGGACTCTTGGCCGCCGCTTTGGAGTTTCCACTGTGGATTACGTTTAATTTTTACGTCGCCAGCACACTCAATATCACCATCAGCAGGGGCGTTGCGGGTTTGTTGCGATCGCAGTTGGCATTTTTTAGCGGCGTGCTGATTGCGGTGGCCGTGTTGGGCTGGCATGTTTCGGCCGCCACCGGGTGGCCTGCTACCGCCCTGAGCGTGCTGGGCAACCTGGTCTACATGGTGGCCATTGGCGTCACCGCCTATAGACGCAACCAACAGTTGCGTGAAACGCGCGAAGCCCTGCGTCTGGGTGAACAATCGCTCAAGTTGCGACTGGATGAGATTGAGTCGCTGCAAGCCCAGCTTCAGGAGCAGGCCACGCGCGACCCACTCACTGGCTTGTTTAATCGGCGCTTTCTGGACACCATTGTGGCCCGCGAATTGGCGCGTTGCGAGCGCGAAGGACTGCATATGACGCTCATGATGATTGATGTGGACCATTTTAAAAAGGTTAATGACACCTATGGGCATCCGGGGGGTGATGAAGTCTTGAAGCGACTGGCCGCCCTATTGCTGGGAAAAGTCCGTGTCATCGATGTGGCATGTCGCTACGGCGGTGAAGAATTTTTGCTGCTGCTGCCCAGCATGCCGAGCGACATTGCCTTGGTTCGGGCCGAGCAATGGCGAGAAGCCTTTGCCAATGAGGTGGTGACCCTGGGCGCGCTTCGCATGCAGGCCACAATATCCGTCGGTGTCGCCACTTACCCGGAACATGGCGATACGCTGAATGCACTGACGCACTGTGCAGATATCGCCCTGTACCGGGCCAAGAGGGAAGGGCGCAACCAGGTTGTTTTGTACCAGCCCGGGATGCAAGCCTAACCGTCTGAGGCGTTGCTACTCCCACGGTGATGTGGGGGCAATGTTGGCGTTAACGGTCAAATAGCCATCTGGCCCTCGTGAAATATGCGTAAGAAGCTATTAAAGTGATAGCGATTTACATCACACTCCGCGTGCCCGCTCTGCCTTGAACTGTGCCCGGAAAGCGCCAAACGTACCTGCGTCCAGCGCTGCGCGCACTTCGGTCATTAGGTTCAGGTAGTAGTGCAGGTTGTGCACTGTGGCCAGCATGGGGCCCAGCATCTCGCCGCAGCGGTCTAGGTGGTGCAAGTAGGCGCGGCTAAAACCATCGCGCCCGCCTTGGTCCCATGCGGCTCCTGATGTGCCGGCGCAAGCGTAGCAGGTGCAGCTGGTATCGAGCGGTTGGTGGTCGGTTTTGTGGCGGGCGTTGCGAATTTTCAGGTCGCCAAAGCGGGAAAATAAGGTGCCGTTGCGCGCGTTGCGGGTTGGCATTACGCAGTCGAACATGTCCACACCGTCGGCCACGCCCTGCACTAAATCCTCGGGCGTGCCCACACCCATCAGGTAGCGCGGCTTGTGGGCCGGCAATTGGTGCGGGGTGTGCGCCATGATGCGCAGCATTTCATCCTTGGGCTCACCCACACTCACGCCGCCCACGGCATAGCCGGGAAAGTCCATTGCGACCAGTTGCTCTAGCGACTCTTGGCGCAGACCTTCAAACATGCCGCCTTGCACAATGCCAAACAGCGCGTTGGGGTTCTCTAACTTGGTGAACTCGGCCTGGCAACGTTTGGCCCAGCGCAGGCTTAGCTCCATTGACTCTCTGGCCTCGCGTTCGGTGGTGATGTGGCCCTTGGTGTCGTAGGGCGTGCACTCGTCAAACTGCATGACGATGTCGCTGTTGAGCACGGTCTGAATCTGCATGCTGATCTCAGGCGTGAGAAACAACTTGTCGCCATTGACGGGGCTGGCGAACTTGACACCTTCTTCGCTGATCTTGCGCATTTCGCCCAGGCTCCAGACCTGAAAGCCGCCCGAGTCGGTGAGGATGGGCTTGTTCCACTTCTCAAATGTATGCAAGCCGCCAAAGCTGGCCATCACGTCAAGGCCGGGGCGCATCCACAAATGGAAGGTGTTGCCCAGAATGATTTGCGCGCCCATGTCTTCCAGGCTGCGCGGCATCACACCCTTGACGGTGCCGTAGGTGCCCACCGGCATGAAGATGGGGGTTTGCACTACGCCGTGGTTCAGCGTGAGCGTGCCACGGCGGGCGTGGGAGCCTTCGTAGGAGCCCGTCGCAGTGGTGATGGCGGGGTCGGTGGTGAGGAGGTCAAATTTCAGCATGGTGCGTATTGTCCTTGATGCCATTAGCGGCCACGGCGCGCCGGGTAGCACTGGTGCGGACATCGGTTTTGCGGCAAAAGCAAATAGGCATCGTGAATGGCTCTTATAATTTGAGCCCGCATCCCACTAACATAATTGTTTCGCTGGGATGTTGAAACACATCAATAAACCCGTGCGCGATCTGGCGCACACACGTGCAAAGGCAGCCCAACGATGGACAGTGCAATACTGAGTTTGCTGGGGGCTTTTTTGCTCTCGATCATGGGGCTGTTTGTCTTCATCTGGTCCATGCGCAAGGGTCTGCTGGTTGAAAACCCCCGCGCGGCCTCTGTCATTTTTGCGCCGGGTGAGCTGGGCAAAATCGATGACCCGGCGCTGCAAAGCGCTGCGCAAGACCGCCTGCAGGGCGCTACTGCCCGACCGGGAGAGTCGGAGCACGTAGAGGACCCCGACGAACTGCGCCACCGCATTGAGGCCGACCACTCCAGCGCGTTTCCGGTGTTTATGTTCATTGCCTTCGCCATCTTCTGGTTGGTGCTGGGTTCGGTGGCCGGGCTGACGGCGTCCCTGAAGCTGCACATGCCAGATTTGCTGGTCAACCAGGCGTGGGAGACCTTCGGGCGCATCCGCACCATCCACCTCACGGCCGTGCTGTATGGCTGGATCACCAATGCGGCTTTGGGCATCATCATTTGGCTGCTGCCGCGTCTGCTGCGTACGCATTTGGTGGGCGCCATGTGGGTGATGCTGGGTGGTGCACTCATCAACACCGGCATTGCCAGCGCCATTGGCGCCATCGGCTCGGGCTGGACAGACGGTATGGAATATTTGGAGATTCCGTGGCAGATTGGCCTCTTCATCGTGGCTGGTTTTGTGTGCATCATTGGCCCCGTGTTGTACACGCTGGTTAACCGCAAGGTGGAGTCGCTGTATGTGAGCGTCTGGTACTTGGTGGCGGCGCTGCTGTGGATTACGCTGCTGTTTATCATTGGCAAACTGCCTGGCGTACATACCGGCGTGCAGCAGGCCACCACCAACTGGTGGTACGGGCACAACGTGCTCGGGCTGTGGTTCACGCCGATTAGCGTGGGCTCTATCTACTACTTTTTGCCCAAGATCATCGGCAGACCGGTGCGCTCTTACAACCTGTCGATTTTGGGCTTCTGGACGCTGGCCTTCTTCTATGGCCAAGTCGGTGGTCATCACCTGATTGGCGGGCCCGTGCCCGGCTGGTTGACCACGCTGTCCATCGTGCAAAGCATGATGATGATCATCCCCGTGGCGGCCTTCACCATCAACATGGCCGGCACCATGTGGGGGCGTATGCACTTGGCACGCCATTCGCCCACGTTGCGCTTCATGATGTTTGGCGGCTTCATGTACATGCTGTCGTCGCTGCAGGGCTCATTTGAGGCGCTGCGCTCCATCAACCAGGTGACGCACTTCACGCATTTCACCGTGGCGCACGCCCACCTGGGTGCCTATGGCTTTGTCACTATGGTGCTGTTTGGCGCCATCTACTTCATGCTGCCGCGCGTGCTGAACTGGGAGTGGCCGTACCCGCGCCTGATCACGCTGCAGTTCTGGCTAGCGGCGATTGGTATCAGCATCTACTTCGTGGGTCTGTCCATCGGCGGCTGGCTGCAGGGTCTGGCCATGCTGGACGCCACGCGGCCGTTCATGGACTCGGTGGCGGTGACGATTCCTTACCTGCAATGGCGTAGTGTGGGAGGCTCACTGATGTTGGCCAGCCACCTCATTTTTGCCGGCCATTTCTTGGCGATGGCGCTGCGTTTTGGCCCAACGCGCACCGGCGCGGCCTTGTTCACACCACCCCACAAGCCATTGGAGCTCGCACATGGAGAATGAAGTCAAGCTCGCCGCTGGCGCCATGGTGGCACTGGCCGTGGCCACGGCCGCGCTGGTGGTCATGCCCTATATGCAGGTACGCGACATCAAGCCGCCGGAGGGGCTCAAGCCCTACAGTAGCGCCGAGCAGCGCGGGCGGCAGGTGTACATCGCCAACGGCTGTATGTATTGCCACAGCCAGCAGCCACGCGACCGCAACTTCGGGCCTGACGCCACGCGCGGCTGGGGCCGGGCCTCGGTGCCAGGCGATTATTTTTACGACAAACCGCACCTGCTGGGCAGCATGCGCACTGGGCCCGATTTGTTCAACATCGGCGCGCGCCAGCCCAGCAAGGATTGGAACCTGGGCCACCTGTACCAGCCACGCGCCTATGTGCCGGGTTCGATCATGCCGTCGTATCCCTACCTATTTGAGACCAAGGCCGAAGCCGAACCGGGCGACGAGGTTGTGAAGCTGCCGCCCGGCCAAGGACCGGTTGGGCAGGTGGTGGTGGCGCGACCCGACGCGCTGGACCTGGTGAAGTACCTGCAGGGCATGAACCACACCTACCCGGTGCTACCGCCCGCCGTGCCGCCCGCTCAGCCCGCTCAACCCACTCCGGCCCCGGCAACGCCCGCAGTATCTGCAACGCCTGCTCCCTGAACCCCGTGAGGCCGCTATGACTCCCAAAATCGATACATCCCACCTAGCGCAGGAGCGTGAAAACGCCGAACCCGAAGAGCGAATCCGTCCCGTGCCCCTGGTTGTTGCCGCCATCGTACTGACCATGGTGTTGTTTGGGGTGGTGTACATCGTTGTCTCCGAGCCCTTTGGCAACCCCGAGCTGGGCGACCGCCGCACCGTAGCCGATTTATCCGGCCCAGTGCCTGCTGCTGCGGGTGCCGTCGTCGATGGCAAGGGCGTGTTTGCGGCGAATTGCGCCGCTTGCCACCAGGCCACGGGCAAAGGCCTGCCGGGCGTGTTTCCGCCGCTAGACGGCTCAGAATGGGTGCAGGGCGACGCGCGCACCGTTGCCAATATCTTGCTGCATGGCATCAACGGCAAGATCACCGTAGCGGGCGCAGAGTACAGCGGCTCTATGCCGTCGTTCCAGCACCTAGGGGACGCCGAACTGGCAGCAGTGGCCAGTTATGTCCGCAGCGCCTGGTCGAACAAGGCGCAGGCCCTGCCTGTCACCATGTTTGCGCAAGAACGCAAGGCCAGCACACGCACCACGCCGTTTGAAAGCGGCGAGGCACTGCACGCACTGACTGCCAAGGCCGACTGACGCAAGCACTAAACCAGGAGCCACCTGCCATGCTGCGCACCGCTCTGCTGGCGTGCCTGCTGGCGCTGGCTGGGTATGCCAGCGCCGCCTGGCTGACACACGATTTTGAGGTCTGGACCGCCGAGGGCGCACGCCGCCTGGAGGTGGCGCAGCAACCCGTGCCGGTGCCGCCCGTTACGGTGGAAGGCCCCAACATCGCCGCGCAGAGCTTGCCTGCATTTTTGGCACACGGTGGCGGCATTACCCTAGTCGACTTTATTTACACCCGCTGTCAGACGGTATGCCTGTCGCTGGGCAGCAGCTTCCAGCAACTGCAAACCGCGCTGCAGGCGGACCGCGCTGCAGGGGCTGCGTCCAATGTGCACCTGCTGTCCATCAGCCTGGATGGCGCGCATGACACCCCTGGCGTGCTGCAGGCCTATGCACGCACGCTGCAGGCCGACCCGACGCTGTGGGCGTGGGTGCGGGTGTCCAATGCCGAGCAGCAGCAGGCGCTGTTGCAACGCCTGGGCGTGGTGGTGGTGCCCGATGGGCGGGGCGATTTTGAGCACAACGCGGCCTTGCTGGTGCTGGACGCCCAGGGCCGCGTGGTGCGGATATTTGACTTGGCCGAACAGCAACTGGCGCTGGACTATGCGCGCCACTTGGCAAGGGGGGGGCGGCTGTGAGTTGGCGGCGTCTGCACGCTGCCGTGGTGGCCCGGTGCACACCCCAGCGTCAGGTGCTGGCAGCCCTGGCCCTGTTGGTGCTGCTGCTCGTGCCTGCGCTGCGCCAGTGGCTCACGGCCAGCATGTGGCGGCACATGCTGCTGCAGTTTCCGCTGTGGATGTTGGCTGGGGCGCTCTTGGTGGCGGGTCTGTCGCCCGCAGCGCGCGCCTGTGTGGCACGCTGGAACGCCTACGGCATTAGCGGTCTGGTGGGCGCCGGTACTGTGTTAGCCGTGCTGATGGTGCCGCGTGTGCTCGATCTGGCGCTGGTGTTTCCGTCTATTGAAGCGGACAAATGTGTGGCGCTGCTGCTGGCCGGTGCGGCGCTGCGCCTGTCGTGGCGCCCTGCGGGGCTGGTGGTGCAGGGCTTCTTTCTGGGCAACGTGCTGCCCATGACTGCCGTGGTCGGGCAGATGTACATCGATAGCCCACTGCGCCTGTGCAACGCCTACCTGCTAGACGACCAGGCTCGTCTGGGCCTGTGGCTGGTGAGCACGTCAGCGCTGCTGGCCGTAGGCTGGCTGGCACAGGTGGCGTGGCGGGTTGTGCGGCGTGAAGCCCTGGTGGAGCAGGCTGGGTACAAGCCTTGAGCGCGCACCAGTATCATCAGACGGACCTTTAGCCGCTGAAAGTTGATTGTCAGCAGACCCACGCGGCTCGCCATGCGTGCTGGTAGGCCGTCTAAGGGGTTGCACCCATTTGGGCCCGGTAAAATCCTCGGCACAAACAGGGAGCTCCAAATAATGGATTCGTTAATTTTTAAGGTCGCGTCGCTGGCGTTGGTCGTGGTTTTGGGGGCGTGTGGTGGTGGCGGTGGAGATGCCACACCTGCTCTACCGAGTGCATCAGTGGATTCGGTGGCCGCCATACAGTCTGCACCATTCACGGCGACTGTTCAGGGACAGGTGCTTTCGGCCGATATTTACTATCGGGCGGTGCAAACGGATGTGGTGAATGGCGTGTCGGTAGAGCGTGCTGACAGCCAGTTGCCAACAGCCACCATTGCACGGGCTGAGCAAGCCAGTGCCTTTGTCGTGATCAAGGCCACCAACGCGGGTGGCGACGTTCGGACCCTCAAAGTCAACCGGGTTGTGCTGGTGAATGGCGGCACAACGGTGCAAATCCCCATCGTCCTCGCGCAGGCCGACGCTAGCGAGGCCCATATCCAGACGCTGGTGCTACCCAATGTGATCGGCCCACAGGCGCTTGCCATCAATATCGCCAACCCGGCCGGTGGCTCAACGTGGTTGGGGGTTCAGCGGCATGACTTGAATAAGGCAACGCCTGCAATGCCGGTTTACCGCAGCGGCGCAGTTGCCGGAGAATTCATTTCCCCCTTGGGCTCGATCTTGCTGGCAAGAAATGACTTCGGCGGCGCAGGTGCCTGCATCGCTAGCCTGTTGCGTAACGCTGGTGTTGGGGGCCTGACAGAGATCAACGCCATGGACGGAATGATGGCCTATGGGGAGCGCGACAAAATCATTGCCCGCCGTGGTTTCTCGTTACTGGACATGAAGCGGTATTTGGCCGCGTTGGGTATTGCGGCCAACGGGTATTCGAGTAATGATCAATTAGCTGATTTGGTGACTGTGATGGCCGAGCAGCATAGTGGGGTATTGATTCCAGTTAATATTTTCGGCTTGCGCCACCTTGCTCTGGTGTACGGTCTTACTGTCGGCCATGTCTTGTTGGCAAGCCCGCTGTTTGGCAATGTGGCGATTGCGCGTGACGACATCGCGCAGGTGTGGGGGCCACCAATTGATGTATCGGGGGTGCCAATGTTTGTAATTGACATTCCTGAAGGCTGGCGCATGCCAACGCGCTAATTCCATGGGATGCGCAACCCCATAAAAAAAAGGCCCCGAGAGGCCTTTTTTTGATATTGGGATGAACCCGTTAGCTGCTTAGTAGCTGCTACGGCCACCGCCGTAACCGCCGCCACCGCCGCCACCGCCGTATCCACCGCCGCCGCCGCCGCCACCACCGTAGCCGCCGCCACCAGAGCGACCACCGCCGCCGCCGCCGTAACCGCCGCCACCGCCGCCAGAGCGGGGAGGCCGTGCTTCCATTGGCTTGGCTTCATTCACAGTCAGGGCGCGACCGTCGAATTGTTGGCCGTTCATGGCATTGATGGCGGTTTGCGCTTGCGCATCGTCGCCCATCTCAACAAAACCGAAACCTTTGGAACGGCCAGTGTCGCGGTCCATCATGACCTTGGCGCTGGTGACAGTGCCGTGCTCGCCGAAATGCTGTTGCAAATCTTCGTCACGGAAAGAATAAGGCAGGTTGCCCACGTACAGTTTATTGCCCATGAAAGGACTCCTAAAAATAACTCAAAAACACGATGGAGCCCATAACCGACAACAACAAAGCAATAAAGACTTAGAGCAGACGCGAGACCGACATTCACCGTAGACCATGTATTGCACATAGTTCAACAATACGGGACGCATGTTACGCCAACTTTACCGGTCTGGCGACTTTCTTTCGTTTGGCCGCACCAACAACATGGCATCCC
>JBBRSA010000027.1:0-47025 GCA_038245855.1 Burkholderiales bacterium | reverse complement strand
CGCAGCTTTGTCTCGTCCATGTTGATCACCATCCTTGGATGATCAAGCCAATGGCAGTTGGACCTAAACCTACCCCTTCAGGCTCATTTCTGGTTGGAAATACGCAGGCCGTTCAGGCTCATACCTCGTTGGACAAGGCTCACGGAACGCGGCATGCAAACTCTCCTGTAGGATGATGGTCCCCATTATGCGCAGCACCCCGCCCCCACTCCCCGCCGTACGCACCATTGGCATCGGGCGTCCCTTGGCTTGGCTTGGCTTGGCTTGGCGCGACATGTGCCGCGCCGGATGGGCCAGCTTCGCGCACGGGTTGGCGCTCGCCCTTGGCGGTGGCGCCATCATCGCCCTTGCCCACAACCGCTTCTGGCTGCTGGCTGGTGCCCTATCTGGCTTCATGGTGGTTGCACCGGTGTTGGCCACCAGCTTGTACGCACTGAGTCGTGCGCTGGAGCGCAAAGAAACCGCGAACTTTGGTGTGGTGCTCAAGACCTGGCTTAACTGGCAAGGCAGCCACGTCAGCAAATGGGGCAATGACTACTGGTGCATGGTGCAATTTGGTAGCCTGCTGGCATTGGCTGCCACGGGGTGGGTGCTGACATCGGCGGCCCTTATTACCTTGCTAGCGCCCGCTCCGATTGAAAACCCTATGGATTTTGTGCGCTACGTGGTGCTACCGCCCGATAACTGGCTGTTTGAACTGTGGCTGGCGCTGGGCGGCGTCATGGCTGCACCCATGTTTGCGTCTAGTGTTATCGCAATGCCCTTGCTGCTAGACCGCCGAGCCACGTTGATGCAAGCGGTATTGACCAGCTGGCAAACGGTATTGGTTAACCCCATACCTATGGCGCTATGGGCGGCCATGATCATGGGGTTAACCCTTTTGGGGCTAGGAACCATGCTACTGGGTTTGGTTGTGGTGATTCCCCTGCTGGGCCATGCAAGTTGGCATGCCTACCGTGAGCTGGTTGATGCCTCAAACCTGCCGGAGCGCGGCCCCATGTCGGCACCCTACAAGCGCCCCGTTAAAACCAACAGGCCATCCTGATGTTTGGTTTCTCTGAAGAGCAAATTGCCAGCTTTGGCCTGAGCTTCGGTGTAGGCGGCTTCATGCTGTACATGCTGTTCATCATTGGCCATTTGGCGTGGGAATCCAAGGCTGGCCGGTTCGGCACCTTTGTCCTGTTTTTGGGCTTGGCGTTTGGCATGGTGGGTTTTGCCGCCAAGTTTGTGATTCAGTGGTTCTTGACCCGCTAGGGCCTTTGCCACGCAAAACTTCTTGTTAACGCTTTAATAATTTCATTTTTATCCTCCCTGAACAGCCCCCTCCTCACGCCACGGGTGCTTGAAAGACTATCAGCCGATAGGCCGAATACCAATCAACAAGCCGTGCATCCAAAAGGCAAAGGCCGCCCACGCCAATGTACCCACTGCCACCGTCATGGTTTTACCAAGCACCGTGCCACTGCCATATTGCGTACCCGCTACGCGGTCACGTCGGCGTGCGGCTATGAAATCCACCACCGCCCAAGCCAAAAAGCTGCCAAACAGCACCATATTGGCAAATGAGCCGGTCGCCAACAAATGGGCCAGTGCCCAGAACTTCACTCCCAGCACCATGGGGTGGTGAAAACGCGCTTTGATGCCATTGCCCGGCACATAGGCCGCCGCCAGCAGTACAAAAGCAATAAACGTCAACAAATAGGCGGCATAGCGCATGCCCCGTGGTGGCATCCACACCATCCATGGTGTCTCGCGCGCAACGCCAAAACCCCAAACAATGAGCGCAAGCGCCAGCAGGGACAACACGGAATAAATCCCTTTGTAAGCCCCTTCACCAATACGGGCCCGAACCTGGGTGCGCCAACCATCGGCCACGATACGAACCGAGTGCACACCCAAAAAAATCACCAAACCCAAGATCAAATAAGCCACAAAAGCACCTATTCCCGCTTACACACCAACCACCCGGTTTTTACCCGCGCGTTTGGCCAAGTACATGGCCTGGTCGGCCCTCTTGATAGCATCAGCCCCCGACTCGTCTGCCTCCAACTGGGCGACCCCCGCACTAAACGTGATCAACAACTTTTCAGCCCCAGCCATAAAAAACTTCTTGGTGAGTTCCCGCTGCAGCCGGGTCATGGCTTCAACCCCCTTATCCAAGGGTGTATCGGGCAGCAGAATCACAAACTCTTCGCCACCATAACGGGCCAAGGTGTCTTGCGGGCGCATACATTCGCGCGCCACGGTGGCCAAGTGTGCCAATGCTTTGTCACCGGTATCGTGGCCCAGGGTGTCATTGAGCTTTTTAAAGTTGTCGATGTCCAGCATCGCCATACACAAGGGTGTGTCTTTGCGCCGAACCGTCGAGACCTCTTTAGCAATTGATTCCTCAAGCCCGGCCCGGTTGAGCGCCCCCGTCAACGGGTCATGGCGCGCTTGGGCACTGACGCGGTCCAGTTCTTGGTGAAGTTTGACCAGTTGGGCATCGGTATCACTGGCCCGCTCGCGCATGGTTTGGAGCTGTTCACTAGACTCTTTAATCTGCTGGGCCATATGGCGGGTACCACTCACCACCTCTTTGAGCACTGGCGCAATTTCTTCCAGTGTTCTGGCGCTTTCAATTTGGCGGGCGTTGTCTTCCAGGCTGATATGAAAATTACCGGTTGATTTGGCCATCTCCGACAAACGATCTATAAAGGTCGCCAACATCTGGCGCATCTCGGTTTGCGCTTCCAGCGCGCGGCCTTTTGCATCCCTTTGCTTAAAAATGACCTCGCGCAAACGGCGTTCCACGTCATCTAGCCTACGCAGCGTCAACGGTGGCGCCGAGGCGGTCATCAGCGCATCCATTTGGCCTTTGAGCCAACTTTCATCCAGACTCAGCTCGCCAATGTTTTCAAACACCAAGTGCAGCAATTTAAGCAGCGTTTTCTTGATCTCTGCCTGGTCTTCCGCCGCAAACGACAAACGGTGGCTGTAGGTTGCGAGCATGGTCTTCACGGCGGCCACATCCGCGTCAGGCAAACGCATTGCCTTTACGAGCAACTGGGTTTGCTCCTCAAAACGCGGGTCGTCCGAACCAAGAGCGGGTTGGGCGTATTCAATCAAGCGCCCCATTTGCGATAAAAAGTCTGCAGTGATAACGGTTGGGCTTGCGTCCCCTGCCACAGCGGTCGCCAAAACAGCCGGTGCACTGAGTACAGCCACATTGGCAGTCGCATCGCCCCCGGCTGGCGTAAAGCCACCGTATGCAACCAAAGCGGTTTTCACACCGTCCCAGTTCAAACGGTCGATCGCATATTGCAACAAACCCCTTTGCTTTTGCTGACCGGGCGTTTTCGCAGGCAACGCTTGCGCAATGTCCCGCAAGACATCGGCCGGAAACGGCTGTACCGAAGGTATGCCTGCAACCTCGTTGTACAGCATTTGGTAGTTTGTGGGGGTAGGCATCAACTTGCGCGCAGTCAGCTGCTTAAGCGTTTCACGCGCAATTTCAAAAGGTTTTTTTTCACTCATAAGAACCCAAGTGTGGATATTTCTGTTCGAAGTGCACCATTTTCCCAGCGTACCTAGACTGGACTGTACCCCTAGTGCACGCAGGCCATGAACGATTTTTACTTGGGTACGCGACGGCTGTAAGCGGATCTACAGCCCCAGGCTGCAATAAACCCAGGGCAAATTAAATGCAATGGCAGCCTCACCAAAGTGAGGATAAATTTGTGGATAGTTTGTGAGCAACTTGCATGTTATCCACAGGATTTTGCAAACAGCCTTACTTATCCATGTATGAGGTACAGCAAAGAAGCAAGGTCACGCACAGTGGTTAACAGCACATAAGATGTTGATTTATAAGGATAATTTACCCTTATGCACAGAAATACTAACCCCTTACTACTACTACTATCTTTAAATATAGAAATAAGAGGTAGATAACAATACAAGTCAGTCTCCAATTTTTTGGTACCGACTTTTTCTAGGAATTTTTTTGAGGTACTTGCATAAATCTTGGCGCAAAAGTAAGTCGCAATTCTTTGCGCTGTCAAAGCATAACCCTGTGAATAGATTAAGGACAACCCACGGCTTATCCACAGGTATGCGTACTTTTAAGAACTTATGCAAAAAGCAGGTACACCACAGAAGCATGGTGGCGCACAGTAGTCGATGTAAGGTAAGCTATTGATTTTTATAGATAAAGTATGGTTATCAACAAGAAAATTGACCCTTTATCTATTACTACTATCCTTTAAATAGAACATTAAGAGATAGATAGGAAGCTGGTCTTTTTTGAATTATTTTTGTCTGTGCTGCTCATCTTGTTCACACTAAAAAAAGAAGCCTGCATTCCCCGGTTTTGAATGGATGAATCAAGTAAGATTTGCCTATCGCAAAAGCGGTTCGTTTCCATTGCCGCCCTGGTATCAACACTTCTCACAACCCGCCAATCGTTTTTTTCATGTCTGTTTCTTCTGCAGGACACTCCTCAAGCCCCTTGCATGCTTCGTTTGAAATTAAAAGCGCGCAATTGCCACTGGTTACGCTGTTGGTCAAAACAAGCGACTGGGACGTGCTTTCAGCCGATTTGATCCGCCAATTTGGTCCTGATAGCGAAAGCCATGATTTTTTCGACCATGACGCCCTGGTAGTCGATTTTTCCAGCCTCGATACCAACACCCCAGTGACCAATCTGGTGCCGTTGTTAAAGGTTCTGCGCACCTGCAATTTGGTGC
Source organism: Burkholderiales bacterium (assembly GCA_038245855.1). Classification (GTDB taxonomy): domain Bacteria; phylum Pseudomonadota; class Gammaproteobacteria; order Burkholderiales; family Burkholderiaceae_C; genus Allorhodoferax. Next base: position 42,298 of record JBBRSA010000027.1, on the reverse strand, counting down.
CGGTGGCCGTGCGAGGGGCTAGCGCCCAATGGACTGCCAGCGCGCTAGAGGTAGGGTTGGTAGAAGCACCACTTGAGGTTCACCGGCCGCGCCCCGCTACAGAGCCGCTGCGGGCTCAGCCAGTTATTAAAGAGGTGGTGCAAGAGGTCATTCGAGAGGTTCCGGGCCCGGTGACTATGGTGGTTGACAAACCGCTGCGTTCCGGTCAAAAAATTTATGCACGAGGTGCCGATTTGGTTGTGTTAGCCATGGTGAATCAAGGGGCTGAGGTGGTTGCAGACGGTAATATCCACGTTTATGCACCCTTGCGTGGCAAAGCCATGGCAGGTGCGCGCGGCAACACCAATGCCCGTATTTTTTCGTTGTGCCTAGAGCCTGAATTGATATCGATTGCGGGCGTATACCGCACCAGCGAAAATCCACTGGCGGCGGATGTTCAAGGTAAAGCCGCGCAAGTCAGGCTCAGCAATGACGGTCAAGATAAGTTGATCATTGAAGCATTGAAGGTCTGATCGGCACGTCCACCCTTTGAATTGCGCTAAGTACTAACTTACCCGCCTAACTCACCATTGAAAGACTGTTTAACTATGGCAAAAATAATCGTCATTACTTCCGGCAAAGGCGGCGTAGGCAAGACCACCACCAGTGCCAGCTTTGCAACCGGCTTGGCGTTGCGGGGTCATAAGACCGCAGTGATTGACTTTGACGTGGGGCTGCGTAACCTGGATCTGATCATGGGTTGCGAGCGCCGTGTTGTTTATGACCTGATCAACGTGATCCAGGGCGAGGCCAACCTCAATCAAGCACTCATCAAAGATAAGCAATGCGACAACCTGTATGTGCTGGCAGCGTCACAAACCCGCGACAAAGACGCATTGACCCAAGAAGGGGTTGAGAAGGTTTTGAACGATCTTGCGGCCATGGATTTTGAATATGTGGTGTGTGATTCGCCTGCGGGTATTGAAACCGGCGCATTGATGGCCATGCACTTCGCTGATGAAGCGTTGGTGGTGACTAACCCTGAAGTTTCGTCGGTGCGTGACTCTGATCGTATTTTGGGTATGTTGGCCAGCAAAACCAAGCGCGCTATAACCGGTGCCGAGCCCATTAAAGAACATTTGCTGATTACGCGTTACAACCCAGCCCGTGTGGACCAGGGTCAAATGCTGTCCATTGAAGACATTCAGGATATTTTGCGGATCAAATTGATCGGAGTTATCCCTGAGAGTGAATCGGTTTTGCAGGCCTCCAACCAGGGTGTGCCCGCAGTCCATATTCAAGGCAGTGATGTGTCAGAGGCCTACAAAGATGTGATAGAACGCTTTTTGGGTAATGACAAACCCATGCGTTTTACAGAAGCACCAAAGCAGGGAATTCTGAAGCGTCTGTTCGGAGGAAAATAAAACTATGATGCCTTTTCTAACTTTCCTACTCGGCGAGAAAAAGAAGACAGCCAGTGTTGCAAAAGAACGGCTGCAGATCATTTTGGCCCACGAACGCAGTGGCCGTAATGCCGCTGAGCCCGACTACTTGCCAGCGTTGCAGGCAGAGCTGCTTGCGGTCATTTGCAAGTACATCAAGATCGATCCCAAAGACATCAAGCTCAATCTTGAACGCCAAGACAACTTGGAAGTGTTGGAGGTCAAGATCGAACTCCCCGACGCGCGTTAGAGGCTCTTAAGTCCTGTAGAAAAACGTCATAGACCGACGTTCTTGCAGACCCATCGGGCCAAACGTCTCTTCGCTAAACAGCGCATGGTTTCGCTGTAGGGCAACGACGCTACAAGCGCGCGTGCCATATTGGGGCGAGGCGATAAAGATAGGCGATAACGCGCGTTCCCACTCCAGCGCAATGCCGGTGTGAGGCAGTTGCGTATCCGAAGCAACCGTTTTATCGCGCAACAGGTGCCGCAGGGTATCAATGGTGGGCAGTCGCCCATCACTCTGTGCCAACTGTGCAGAGAGACCCTCTTTGAGGCGAAGTAATTTAGGCCATGGCGTATTGAACCCCGCGTTGGATAAGGCCCCAACCCCAGGCTCTAAAGTCACCACCCGTGCGTCACGGCTGTTCAAACCGAGGAGCAATTTTTTGTCAAACACCAACAAGGTGAACGGGTTGTAGTCAGACGCGCTGCTGGCAACCTGCATCAAAAAATCAGAACCGCTCAGTGAACTTTCTAAAAACTCTTTAACCAGTTCGCCACGCGAGCGAGCAACTTGGCGTGGGGGTACTCCGTTTCGAAAATTGGTTAAAGCGGCCAGCCGACCATCACGGCTGACGCCCAGCCATGTTCCGCCTGCTTGGGTATCTCGGCCCGCCAATACATTGCCGCCCTTACCCCACCAATGCAGGGGTGAAGCCTCTCTGGCGTAAAACTCATCACGGTTGGACAGTAAGAGCAGCGGCATGTCCGCCTTGGGCTGCCAATTCCACGCGATCAAACACACGGTCAGGCAGCGCTGCCGTCGGCCGACGCGAGTGGCAAAGCAGTCTTGTTAAGTACCTGGCGCAAAACGAAGCTAGAGTGCACGCCGGTCACACCGGTAATGCGGGTCACCTTGTTGAGCAACAAGGCTTGGTAATGGTCCATGTCGCGCACGGCAACCTTCAATTGGTAGTCTGCGTCCTGGCCGGTGATCAGTAGACACTCCAGCACTTCAGGCAGGACGCTGACAGAAGCCTCAAAGTTGGCAAAGCGCTCGGGGGTGTGCACGTCCATTGATATATGAATTAAAGCCATGAGAGCCAAACCCAATTTTTTGGCATCCAACAGCGCGCGATAACCGATGATCAGGCCACTCTCTTCCAGCGCCCGCACCCGGCGTAAACACGGAGAGGGCGACAAACCGATGCGGTCAGCCAAATCTTGGTTACTAATGCGGCCGTCAAGCTGCAATATCTCGAGAATCTGTTGGTCATAGCGGTCAAGTTTCACGGAATGGCCCATCCAAATTAAATGGACTAGTAGCCCTTGCGAAATTCCGTGTGGTGGCAATTCGGGCAGGGAGGGATGTGCGTGCTTTTGGCCAACTGCACTTTTTGCCCGCATTTAAGGCAGTTCAGTGTTCCAGCGGAGGTTATTTCGCCTGTTTTAAAATGCAACGGAGACTCGGCCTTCTTTGCCAACGACGCGAGTGCTGAGCCGGCCGCGTCCAGTGCCAAGGCAATGGACGACAGTGCACCGGCACCTAGGCGTGACGGGTGGAGCAATGTTTTGGCGTCTGTGCCCAATTCGCGAAGGTCCAGTGCTGTTTGGTCCATGTCACGGCGCATGTATTGTTTGAACTGCTCGCCCTGTTCTGCAGAAAACTCCCCAGCCGCAGTGATTTGTTGGCGCGCGGACTCCATGGCGGTTTCCATGGCTTCTTTGCCTTTTTCTTGGCTGGATTCAAACAATTCCCGAGCCCGATCTGTAAATCTGTCGTAGAGCGCCTCGGCACGGCCAAGTGTTTGTGTATCGGACGCGCTGTCGGTTGCACCGCTGCCGGTTTGGTCGTTCGGTTGCGGCTTGGATGTTGTTGAATGGGTGTGGTCTGGGTTCATTGTGTACTTTCGTTTTTGTAGCGCAACACCATCGCATGGACGCTACATAGGAGCCTCAAGGCAATGTGGTCTAAGTCTGACGGACCGTGGTCGACGCCAATCAGTGGATGCGCTAGCGGTAGCCGGTTGAGAAAAACATTTTTAGTCTACGCCTGTACGCGGCACAAGTCTTCCTTGTCAGCGATTGGTTAGGGGCTTTTCAACCAGTTGTTACTTTTTACAAATTAATAACCATAATAAGTAGTTTATTAAGGAAACTCTGCAAAACTCCAGAACCCCTGTGCTAGAAGCCGACCCAGCCTGAGACAATACAGCCCATGAAACAAGCAGTCCTGAACCTCGGCCTCACCATCAAGAAAACCCGCAAACGCGAATTTCTGGAACAGATGGAAAAGGTAGTTCCTTGGGCTACGCTTGTGGAGCTCATTGCCCCGTACTACCCAGAAGGACGCACCGGGCGGCCACCGTTTTCCTTGCAGACCATGCTGCGCACCCACTTCATGCAGCAGTGGTTCACCCTGTCGGACCCGGCTATGGAAGAAGCCTTCTTTGATACCCCCATGTTTCGAGAATTTGCGCAGCTGGAAGAATTCAGTCGGCTTCCTGACGAATCCACCATCCTGCGCTTCCGTCATCGCCTGGAAAAGCACAAGCTCTCCGAGCAAATTCTGGCCACAGTCAATGCCTTGTTGATTGAGCGGGGCTTGCTCCTCAAAGCTGGCACTGTCGTGGATGCCACTTTGATTGCAGCGCCCACATCTACGAAGAACAAAGACAAAGCGCGCGACCCCGAAATGCATTCGAGTAAAAAGGGCAACCAGTGGTACTTTGGTATGAAGGCTCACATTGGTGCCGATGCAGAGTCAGGACTGGTGCACACCGTTCGCGGGACGTCGGGCCACGTCAGCGACATCGCAGAGGCCCACACCTTGCTGCACGGCGAAGAAACACTGGCCTTTGGCGATGCCGGCTATCAAGGCGTTGAGAATCGACCTGATGCTAAAGCGAATGTCTCTTGGCATGTTGCCATGCGCCCAGGTAAGCGCCGTGCACTGAACCTGGACAACGAAGCCGACGCCATCCGCAATCAGATTGAGAAAATCAAGGCGGGTGTGCGGGCCAAGGTGGAGCATCCGTTTCGGGTCATCAAGCGCCAGTTCGGATTTGTCAAAGTGCGCTACCGGGGTTTGAAGAAGAACACGGCACAGCTCAATACACTGTTTGCGCTCTCGAACCTGTGGATGGTTCGGGGCAAATTGATGGGAACTGGGGCATGAGTGCGCCTGCAAACAGGGCAAAGGCCCCAACAACTGTGCAATTCGCGCCGTTGGGCCCCTCAATTGCGAGTATTTCGGGCGGGACTGCCGTCAAATTCCGCAATTTGAAAATTACAGCGCCGCTACTCGACGTGGCGGTGAGTTAATCAGACCGTCCCTAAGGTTGTAGAAACTACATAATTAGCACTAATTGTGTGCAATAGTTCCACCTACGCACCACTATTAACACTATCTGTTCTTGCTCTTGTGAGCCACCCAATTCAAAATCTGCCGTGTCACACGCCAGTCATGTTTAGGGTATATGAGTTTTGTAACGATAAGAGACATTCGGGAATTAACCAAGAATGTCTTGGGGGTTGATACCTGCGAGGACCGCAGCATCTTGATTGATCTCGCTGCCGCGTACCAACAGGGCAAGAGCCTGTCCGTCAAGCAATTGGTGCTTTTGCAGGGGGGAACGGCAACCACGATCAGGCGGCGAATCTCGCGTTTGATTGGACTGGGTTATGTGGTGCGTATACCCAATCAACACGATGGCAGAAGTGATCTGATTAGTGTGTCGCCCATGATGCACGGTCGCTTGGAATCAATACATTGCGGTTTGAAGCAGATCAGTGCCGAGTTCGAAGCGCGCTCGCTTGCTGGGGTGCGTGCCGTTGACAACTTCACACCCTGAAGTGAGTGGTATGTCGAACTGGAACCGCAGAGAGTTGTTGCATCTTGCCGATGCAATTCGGGGCCGTTTCAAAACCGAAATGGGCGTTGCACCCAACAACGAGCGCCTCATGCTTGTCCTCAACGAGGCGGAACAGGGCTCCAAAACGGTATTTACGCACAACCAACGCCTGCGTGATGTCCGGCGCGCCATGTGCCAGGTTTGCCGCGACGAACGTCTTGCGGTCTGTGACCGCGCCGAAGGCTGGTCACCTAACTGCGCATTTGTACGCAGCCACACGGTCGATTAACCAGACGTTAACCCGCAGTTGAGGCCGCTTGGGCCCGGCGGGTACGCACTGCCTTGGCCAGTTGTTCCAACACCGGTATGGTTTGCACCATGCTGATACACGCGTCGGTCACTGATACACCGTGCCGCAGGGCCACTCCGGGCTGAATGTCTTGGCGACCTTCTTTTAAATGGCTCTCGATCATGATGCCCGCGATACGACGCTCACCTGCGGCTATTTGCGCTGCCACTTCACCTGCCACCACGATTTGGCGCGCGTGTTGCTTGCTGCTGTTGGCGTGGCTGACATCAATCATCACCTGTTCGCGTAAACCCGCACCTTGCAATAGAGCGCACGCGGCATCCACATCGGCCTTGGCGTAATTGGTTTGTTTACCCCCACGCAAGATCACATGGCAATCGGCATTGCCGCGCGTCTCAAAAATAGCGGCCTGCCCCATCTTGGTCATGCCCATAAAGGCGTGGGGTGCTTGCGCGGCTTGTATGGCGTCGGTGGCGACTTTGACGCCGCCATCCGTGCCATTTTTGAAGCCAACCGGGCAGGAAAGGCCTGAGGCCAGTTGCCGATGGCTTTGGCTTTCGGTTGTGCGCGCACCAATCGCCCCCCAACTGACCAAATCGCTGATGAACTGGGGCGACAGTAAGTCCAAAAATTCGGTCCCAACGGGTACACCGACCGCCAACACGTCCAGTAGAAGGTTTCGCGCCATCTCCAGACCTTCGTTGATGGCAAAGCTGCCATCTAAGTGTGGGTCGTTGATATAGCCTTTCCACCCAACGGTGGTGCGCGGCTTTTCAAAATAGACCCGCATGACCACCAGCAAGTCATCTTGCAGCGCGTCGGCTTGCACCTTGAGCTGGCGGGCGTAATCCAGGGCTTGGTCGTGGTCATGGATGGAGCAGGGCCCCACCACAACGATAAGCCGGTCGTCGCGTCCACGTAGAACGTCAGACAGCGCTGAGCGGCTGTGCTCTACCAATTGCCGGGCGGCTTCGGGAACCGGTAATTTCTCGTCTAACAGGGCGGGGGTGATGAGGGGGCGCACCGCGCCGATACGGATGTCGTCGGTGCGGGTGGCGTCCAAGGTGCTGAGTTCGGTTTTCATTTGCTATGAATTGTATAGCTGGCCGTGTATGCTTTGCGGGACCGCTGAACCCGATTGACCGTACACCAGACAAAAGACATTACATTTGAGGCCGTTGTGGCCCCCGATGGGCGTCTGAAATACTTTTGTCGCCTTAGGAATGAACCATGCCAAAACCATTCTCCATGATTCGAGAATTTCACCTTGCCGATTGGTTCACCCTGGCCAACGCAGTCTCGGGTGTTGGCGCTATGTTCTCAATGATGAGTTACCTGCAGACTGGCGACAGCTTGCACATCTACCTCGCGTGTGGCTTGGTACTCATCGCCCTGGCATTTGACGTGGTCGACGGGCGGGTGGCGCGCTGGCGCCAGCAAACCTCGGCATTGGGTCGTGAACTCGACTCGCTCTCTGACGTGATCTCCTTTGGTGTGGCGCCCGCAGTGATCGCGTATGGATGCGGCATGCAGGGCCTGTACGACCGCATTGTGTTGGCCTATTTTGTTGCCTGTGGCGTCTCGCGCCTGGCCCGCTATAACGTGACCGCCGAAGCGCTGTCCGACGGGCAGAACAAGGTGAAATATTTTGAGGGTACACCCATCCCAACCTCGGTGGTGCTGGTTGGTGTCATGTGCTACGCAGCCCAGCAAGGCGCGCTACACGCTGAGATGTGGTTTGGCCAAGTGCGCGTTCTGGGCTTTACCGGCCATCCGTTGGTGCTGATGTTTGCCGTGTCGGGTTCGCTGATGGTCAGCCGCATTCGGCTTCCTAAGTTGTGAGGCGGCAGGCCACGATATGGCGCCATCCAATACCGATTTACTCCTAAATATATAGCTGCCTGCGCATATTCCACGAGGGCTGGTAATGTATTTTGCATAAAATTTCTAAGCACCAGAAAAATCCAAAATACAGGCTAAGTAACCGTGAAGGGCGCGCTCGGCTGAGACAGGTACAGCGAAAAGTGGTCTCAAACAAATACGCTAATGCCACATTGCGAACCGAACGCCGGGTTGTATAGTGACCCCATGTCTCTACCACGCCATCACCACCGCGCAGACCTTGTGCGTATTGCCATCCACGCCATGCAAGAGCGGGGTTTGGAGCCAGAATTTTCATCCCTGGTCACGCGCCAGTTGACTACCATTGGCGGTGCTGCACGGGCACTGGAGCCCGACATTCAAGACCTGAGCCAACTGTTGTGGTGCTCCATCGACAATGACGATTCCATGGACTTGGACCAGCTCACCGTCTGTGAGTTGCTGCCCCAAGGCGCGGTCCGCTTGTGGGTCGCCATTGCGGATGTGGACGCGTTGGTTGAGAAAGACAGCGCGATTGATGCGCATGCTCGCACCAACACGACATCGGTCTATACCTCGGCCCGCATCTTTCCGATGTTGCCCGAGCGCCTGTCCACCGATTTAACATCGCTGAGCCCTGGGCAAGAGCGCCTGGCCATGGTCACCGAAATGGTTTTCAACGCCGATGCCACCTTGGCCGGCTCCACTGTTTACCGTGCGCTGGTGCACAACAAGGCCAAATTAGCCTATGACTCGGTGAGCGCATGGATAGATGGCGAAGGGCCATTGCCGCCAGCCGCCGCCGCCGTGCCAGGCATGCAAGAACAATTGCGCACACAAGACGCGGTTGCGCAGCAGTTGCGCGCACGCCGCCGGGCGGAGGGCTCGTTGGAGTTTGAAACCTTCCAACCACGGGCCGTGTTTGACGGTGAAGACGTGGTCGACATTCGCCAACAGGTGCAAAACCGGGCCCGCCAGCTGATCGAAGAAGTGATGATTGCCACCAATGGCTGCACGGCGCGCTATTTGGCTGCGCGCGGTGGTGCCTCGCTACGCCGGGTGGTGCGGTCGCCAGAGCGCTGGTTGCGCATCGTGGCGGTGGCCAAAGAATACGGTGAGGTGCTGCCGCCCGCGCCCGACTCCAAGGCGCTGGAAGGCTTTTTGGCCAAACGCCGCAAAGCCGATCCCTTGCGTTTTCCGGACCTCTCGTTGGTTATTGTCAAACTTATGGGCCGGGGCGAGTACGTGCTGGAGGTGTCTGGCGGTGTACCCATAGGCCACTTTGGGCTTGCGGTGCGGGACTACACCCACTCCACCGCACCCAATCGCCGATTTCCAGACTTAATCACATCACGCCTGCTCAAGGCGGCGATGGCCGCAAAGCCGTCGCCCTACAGCGATGCCGAGCTGGATGCGTTGGCCCGCCATTGCACGCAGCAAGAAGACGCCGCGCAAAAGGTGGAGCGCCAAATGCGCAAGTCCGAAGCCGCGTTGGTATTGGAGTCGCATGTTGGACAAACATTTGACGCTGTGATTACCGGTACCGGTCCCAAAGGCATTTGGGTGCGGGTGTTTTCACCGCCTGCCGAAGGCAAGCTGGTTCAGGGCAACGGGGGGCTGCGTATTGGCGACAAAGTTCACGTCAAACTCGTGTCGACCAGCGTAGAACATGGCTTCATTGATTTTGTGCTGCAAGAGCGCGAACGCCGCGCATAAAGAGTTTTTGACAGGCGGCGTTGCCGAAGCAGCAGGGTTTTCGCGCGAAACGTGCAATCTCTGCAATATGGCTCAGAAAGCCATAAATTTGGCACTGTCGGTCATCCGATAAAGCCAGCTCACGCAGTAACATTGCGCTGCCGAAAGCAGTTGTGCTTGAGCGATTGATTAGCTAGACTTCGGTTCGCTGTTCAGTCGGCATCACCGCCTCGGTGATTACTTATGCTTGACAGCAATTACTCTAACTAAACCAAGGAAAATCGAAATGAAACGTCTACTCATTATTGCGGCTACTGCCGCTTTGGCTTCTATGAGCGCTATCGCTGCTGTGAGCCCTGTCGGTCTGTGGAAAACCATCGACGACAACACCGGAAAAGTCCGCTCCATCGTTCGCATTACCCAGTCCAACGGCGAGTACAAGGGAACCATCGAAAAGCTGTTCCGCTCTCCTGACCAAGAACAGAACCCAGTGTGCACCAAGTGTTCTGATGCTCGCAAAGGCAAGCCAATCATCGGCATGACCATCCTGACCGGCCTGCGTGCTGATGGCGATGACGAATTCGCTGGTGGCGAGATCGTTGACCCAGAAAACGGCAAGACCTACAGCAGCAAGTTGACTCTTGATGAAGACGGCAGGAAATTGGAAATGCGCGGTTTCATCGGCGTGTCGCTGATCGGCCGTAGCCAGACTTGGGTTCGCGCGGACTAATTTGACAATTAACAATAAGGCAATCTAGCTCAAGCACTTGCTGTCGCCTGCGGCCCGGGCCGTAGTCGACAGTTTTTTTGCTTGTTAGGCTCCTGAAGAAACAGCCGGATATCCCGTTTGCGGATACCCGGTTTTTTTGTGCCCTGAATACTTACTTCGCTAGCGCCCGCAGCGCCAGCTTGATGCCATCGCTCACGCCGACATCGACAGGCAACGCTTTGAGCGCGGCGGCAGCCTCCTTGTCGCTGTAGCCTAGCGCCAGCAGCGCTTGCAAAATGTCGGCTTGGGTGTCATGTGCCAGCGTGCTTGACGGGCCGATATCCGCACCCAACTTGCCCTTGAGCTCTAGAAGCAATCGCTCCGCTGTCTTTTTGCCAATACCCGGCACTTTTACCAAGCGCCCTGCTTCTTGCAGCGTTACGGCTTGGGCCAGCTCGCTCACACCCATACCGGAGAGCACCGACAGCGCCGTGCGTGGCCCCACACCCGATATCTTGATGAGTTCACGAAAGGCTTCGCGCTCGGTTGTCGTGGCGAAGCCGTACAAAATTTGGGCATCCTCGCGGACCACAAAGTGGATCAACAAAGACACCCGCTCACCACTGGCCGGAAGGTTGTAAAACGTGCTCATGGGGACGTGCACTTCGTAGCCCACGCCGCCACAGTCCACCACAACCTGGGGTGGGTTTTTTTCGCTCAGAATGCCGGTTAATTTGCCTATCATGCAGTGTCCACGGGTTTGTTGCCTATCATGGAGGCACGAACGGCCCCTTACGGAATTATCAACTTGATTCTCAGATACACCTTCTCCCCGCTCAACAATACGCGTTTGTCGCATTTGTGTGGCCCCACCGATGAACACCTGCGCGCCATGGAGGCGGCGCTCGACGTGCGTATTGCCCACCGGCATGAGCAGTTCAAGGTAGAGGGCGGCAAGGCCAAGGCCCAGCGCGGCATGGACATGCTGCAAGCCCTTTATGAGCTCGCAGCGCGCCCGATTTCTGCCGCCACCGTACAACTCATGCTCTCGGGTGATGGTTCGCTGGACGGCAACGATGGGCCTAGCCTGTCGACCCGCCGCGCAGACCTCAAACCCCGCAGTAAAAACCAGGCTCTTTACTTGGACAACATTGCCGAGCACGACATCACCTTTGGCATTGGCCCTGCCGGCACTGGCAAAACCTACCTGGCTGTGGCGGCGGCGGTCGATGCCTTGCAGCGCAGTGCGGTGCAGCGCATTATTCTGACCCGGCCCGCAGTGGAAGCTGGCGAGCGTTTGGGGTTCTTGCCCGGCGACCTGAACCAAAAGGTGGACCCTTATTTGCGCCCCTTGTACGACGCGCTCTACGACTTGATGGGTTTCGACCAGGTGCACAAAGCCTTTGAACGCCAAGCGCTGGAAATTGCGCCACTGGGTTTTATGCGCGGCCGCACCCTGAACAATGCCTTTGTGATCTTGGACGAGGCACAAAACACGACACCTGAGCAAATGAAGATGTTTCTGACCCGCATTGGCTTTGGTGCCAAGGCTGTGATTACCGGTGATGTGAGCCAGATCGATTTGCCCAAGTCCCAGATCAGTGGATTGGTCGATGCAGAGCGGGTGTTGCGCCGTGTTGCGGGTATTGCCATCACCCAGTTGACCAGCGTCGACATCGTGCGCCACCCATTGGTTGCCCGGGTTGTCGATGCCTACGATGCCGCGCGCGTGAGCGATTTGCCGCCGATTGGTATTCCGGAGTCGGTTGAAGCATTGCCTCGCGTGGGCCTGCCCAAGACCCGTACGCCCGGCGCCCGCCCAGCCAAAGGAACACCTACTTAGCGCAGATTTTTAAGCGGTATTGCGCTTGATTCAAACCGCCACGTCAACACCTGTTTCCCATGCTGCCTGAACTCGCCCTCTCTTTGCAATTTGCCCCATTGGCCGATGCGGCTCCGCACCGCGCCGCCTTAGCCCGCCACAAGGTTGCGCGCTGGATCCGCCACGCCTTGGAACGTGACGGCGAAATCACCGTGCGGGTGGTAGACCGGGAGGAAGGCCAAACCTTGAACCGCGACTACCGCAAGAAGGACTACGCCACCAACGTGTTGACCTTTAACTACACCCAAGAGCCGGTCGTGACGGCCGATCTGGTGCTGTGTGCGCCCGTGGTGGCCGCAGAAGCCATTGAACAGAATAAAGCGCTAGAGGCCCACTACGCCCACCTGGTCGTGCATGGTGTCTTACACGCCCAGGGGTGGGACCATGAAACATCGCAGGCCGATGCCCAGGCCATGGAAGCCCGCGAGGTAGTTATCCTCGCGGGCCTGGGGTTTGGCAGCCCGTATTAAGCGGGGCGGCGCAGAACCGTTTCTTCCAGCTCCGTAAAGGCCTCGCTGACGTACTGCGCCAGGCACTCCAAGTCGGGCAGTTCGTCGGTTGCAATGAAGCCAAAGAATAGCTCGCCGCCGTAGCTGAATAGCGTGATGTTGAGCAAATTGCTGGGGGGTAGGGTGCTGATGGGGTGCATCTCTTCCAAGCAGGCCCCTTTGATATACAAATGGTTCTTGGGCCCCGGCACGTTAGACACCAGTGTGTTGCCCATTGGTGGCATCTGGTTGCTCAGGTGCAAAGATTCAGCAATCTGTGCGATCAAGTTGGTGATCACGGTGTAGGACTCGATCGCCTCGGGCGTCACGCTGTCGACCATGGTCCGCACATTGCGCAATGAGTATCCAATGTTGCGCAGGCGCACATAGGGGTCATCGGTGGGGGGCGACAGTTCTACCTGGATGATGCCCAGTTTGTTGCCCAAGGCGTTTTCACCCGCCTTGCGCAGGTTGACCGGCATTTGAATCGTAATGGGGCGGCGTAACTCCACGCCCAGGTCGTTGAGGTAGCGGCGCAGTGCGCCGTCGACACAAGTCAGCGCAATATGGTTCACGGTCGATCGCGTCTGCTTGCGAATGACATCAATGCGCTTCATGGACACCGAAGCCGATGCAAATTGGCGCCCAGAGGTGACCTGGCCCGTTAAAGGCGTTTTGGCGCTGGAGACAAACGGCAAGGCAATGGCATTTTTGGTCAGGCGCACACTCTCTAAGAACAGCATGGCCGCCAGGCGACCAACGCCCAGGAAGCGCCGACTGTTGCCGGTCAGTTCCCGCCATACCTTTGCCAATAATTCATGGTTCAACTTGGCGCGGCGGCTTGCATGCCTGCCACGGACCAGGGTCCAAATGGGGAGCAATTCGAGGTCGTCCGCAGTGGCAGAAAAGCTGTCCGCCATCCAGCTGCTCATCGTCACGCCGTCGGCATAGGCGTGGTGCATCTTTTGGTAAATGGCGAAACGGCCGTCGTCCATGCCGTCAATGACGTGCATCTCCCACAGCGGGCGGCTGCGGTTGAGCATGGGGGTGTGCAGCGTAGAGACGAACTCATATAGACCTTTGCGGTCGCAGTTGTCTTTGGGCAGCGTGTGGAAAAAAATGTGTTGCGTCAGGTCGACGTCCACCTTTTTCCAGTCGGGCAAAGACTTGAGTGAGAAGTCGATGCACTGGTTAAAAGGCACCTTGACGTCGGTGAACGTCAAGTACTCTTTGTACAGGTTTTTGGCAAATGCTGGGGTCGATTTGGGGGGGCGCCTACAAATGAGCAAACCGGCCACATGCTTGGGGCTTGCTTGCGTTTCGGCAACAAAAAAGCCAAGGTCGAGTAAAGACAATTTGCTCATTGCAGGGGTAACTTTCGTGAAGATGAGTTTGCACTGTAAAGGACCCGCTGGCAACGGTCAACGTTGCCAGCATGGCCGCTTAGATGCCAAGTAATAAGGAGTAGTGGGGTCCGTGAACCCGCCCCAATTATGCCCTTGTGCGACGTATAACCCACTGGCCTGTCGGTTGACGCACCTACCTAATTGCCTTGATACTGGGCACTTGTGCAAGGGATCTTTTGGGGTTCACGATGCTGCAAATTGGGGTGACCCCTCCCCATAGCAGCCAAGGAGAATGAATGCGATTGATGCGTGTGCTGCTGCTGTTGGGGCTGACCGTGGTGGGTGTGGTGCCTAGCCATGCGGCGGTCAATTGGTTACGCAGAGACATGGTGGTCGAGCTGCGCCAGATCGCCGCCGACAACGAGGGCCGCGAGGCCGATGACGGGGGTGATGTGCCCGGTGGCTATTCGGTCGCCACGGTCACCACCGACGACCGGCCGCCGACCTACCGGGTGCGTGTTCAAAATGGGGAAAAAGCCCAATTGCGGTTTAGCCAATCCCAGCCCATCCAGTGGGTGCAAACCGCATCCTCGCAAAGTACCAATCTGGCACTGGGCGGTGCATCGATCAGCCAAAACGCGGGCTCCGTCAGCTTGGAGCATGCCGCGCTAGAAACCGGCTACACCTTGCTTCTGACGCCGCGCTGGGCAGGTGGCTCCAAACCTGTTCAGGCCGTATTAAATTTGCAAACCACCACCGTCGATGCGGGCACCGTAGGCGACGCAGCGTCCAGCACCCGCAGCCAGCTCAGTACCACGGTGACGGTACCCCTGCGCCAGTGGGTCACGGTGGCCACCAGCGGCAGCAGTGTGGCCAATGGTACCTACCGCAGCGCGGGTGCGTCAGGTGGCCTCCAGCTAATCCAAATTCGCATATCGCCGCAGTGAAGCTCACCTCACTCCCACTATTTCCTCTAAACGCCGTCCTGTACCCGGGTGGTTTGCTCGCGCTGCAGGTTTTTGAGGTGCGCTATCTGGACATGGTGGGTCGCTGCCACAAGACGCAGGCCCCGTTTGGCATTGTCTTGCTGACCGAGGGCTCCGAGGTGCTTCAACGCAGCAGCAATGCGCAGGGCGCGGACGTCTTTGCGCCGCAAGCCTTTCAAAACACGGGAACTCTGACCCGGCTGACGGCTTTCTCCAACCCCCAGGCGGGCTTGCAAATCATCCAGTGCGAAGGTACGCAGCGCTTTAACATCGACCGCCGTGAAAAACTCAAGCACGGCCTGTGGATTGCCGACGTGACCTTGATCGATGCCGACCAGGCGGTTCCCATTCCGGACGATTTGCAGGGCACGGCCGACGCGCTGCGCCAGTTAATCGTGAACCTGGAGGCCCGCAAAGCACCGGGAAGTGCGCCGCAGATCCGCCAACCCTTCCAGTTTGACGACTGCGCCTGGGTGTCCAACCGCTGGTGCGAGTTGCTGCCCATTCCGGGTGACCTGAAGCAGCGCATGTTGGAGCTGGACAACCCCCTGCTGCGGCTGGAATTGGTGGGCGATATTCTCAACCGCACCGGCATCGCCACTTAAGGCTGCCACGCCTGTGCGGGCGCAACAAACGGCCAGTGGTGCTTAGCGTTTACTGGGAATCGGCGAGTCGGTGGAAATACCCCAACCGATTGCGGAGCCTGTGGTGGATGCGTCGCCTTGCTCCCATTTGCTGGCTAACCACAATGCACCACCGACGCCACCAATCAAGAGCACTGCACCGATCACGAGTTTGGCTACCGTGACCCACAATTTAGACTCACCGTTTTTTTTCATTGCTATTTCGCCTTGTGTGTATTGTGGGTCAGCCCCGCATCAGGGTTTCAATCTCATCGGCCTTGACGGGTACACCCCGTGAAATGAGTTCGCAGCCCATCGCCCCCACGATTGCATCGTCTTCAATCCGGATGCCGATATTGTGAAACGCCTGTGGCACCTCGGCAGAGGGCCGCACGTAAATACCGGGTTCGATGGTTAGTACCATTCCTTCGCGCAAAATCCGCGCCGGACGGTCTTTGATCATCTCACCCGTGAGTGCATCCCGGCGTTCGCTAACGTGGCCCCGCTCGCTGGGCTCGGTATAGCTGCCGCAGTCGTGTACATCCATACCCAGCCAGTGGCTGGTGCGGTGCATGTAAAACGAGAAATAGGCGCGCTGTTCAATCACGTCCTGCACACTGCCCACTTTGTTTTTATTCAGCAAACCCAAGTCCAACATGCCCTGCGCCAGCACTTTGATGGTTGCCTCATGCGGGTCGGTAAAGCGCGCGCCCGCATGGGTGGCGGCAACTGCGGCTTCTTGTGATGCGTGGACCAGGTCATACAAGGCGCGCTGTGGGCCAGTAAAGCGGCCATTGGCCGGGAAGGTGCGGGTGATGTCGCTGGCGTAGCTGTCGAGTTCGCAGCCAGCGTCAATCAGCACCAGCTCGCCATCACGCACCAAGCCCGCGTCGGCCCGGTAGTGCAGCACGCAGGCATTGGCACCCGCCGCCACGATGGAGCCGTAGGCCGGGTACTGCGAGCCGTGGGTGCGGAATTCGTGCAGCAACTCGGCGTCTAGGTGGTACTCGCGTATCTCCTGGCCAGCGCGCAACATGCGGGCGGAACACTGCATGGCGCGGACATGGGCTTGCGCGCTGATCTGCGCGGCGCGGCGCATGGTGGCTTGTTCGGTGGCGTCTTTGAACAGGCGCATTTCGTCCAGCGGCCCGCATAGGTCGCGCTGTTGCTCGGGGCACAGAGCGCCGTAACGCACCCGTTTGCGCACCGACTGCAGCCAACCATCCACACGCGTCTCCAGCCCTAGGTGGGTGGCAAAGGGGTACCAGACTGCGTCGCGGTTCTCCAGCAGCTTGGGCAATTGGGTATCCAAATCCGAGACTGAATAGGCAGCTTCCACCCCCAAAGCCATAGGTGCTGCGTCGGGCCCCAGGCGGTAGCCGTCCCAGATTTCACGCTCCAGGTCTTTGGGCTGGCAAAACAGGGTGGTGTGGCCGTCGCCGGTAATCAGCAGCCAAGCGTGGGGCTCGGTAAACCCACTCAGGTAATAGAAATAGCTGTCATGCCGGTACAGGTAGTCGCCGTCCCGGTTGCGCCGCTGTTCGGGCGCGGTGGGGATGATCGCAACACCGTCTTTGCCCAATTGGGCGGCCAGGCGGGCGCGGCGCTGCGCGTAAACAGACACAGGTGTGGTCATGGGGCGATTCCTTGAGCAGTATTGAGTTGTTGCAGACGTGCGGGCGTACCCACGTCGGTCCAGCGGCCTAGGTATAACTCGGCGCTGATGCGGCTCTGGGCCATGGCCGCGCGCAAGAGCGGCGCCAATGGGGCCTTGGTGCCATGCGGGTTGCCTGCGGGGATGTCACACCAGGGCGGCGCAAACAGAGCCGCGCGGTACAGGCCGATGGTGCTGTAGGTGTAGCGGGGGCGCGCGTCATCGGCTGGCAGGCTCAAAGCCAGGCCGCAGTTGCCTGCGTCACCCGCGTTTTCTACACCAGGCTGCAGGCCAAAGTCGCCACGCGGGTTGTGATCGGGGTTGGGCACCAGCCACAGGTGCGCCAGTTTGTCGCTGGCTTTAAACTGTCCGACCGCGTCCTGGCTAAATACAAAATCGGGCGCAAACACATCGCCAGCCAATACCCAGAATACATCTCCCAGCAGCGGCAACGCCCGCGCGATGCCACCTGCAGTTTCCAGCGCACTACCAAAGTCGCGCCCTTCGTGGGAGTAGCGCAGAGTCACCGTGGGTGCCGCTGGCGCAGGGGTTTGTTGCTCCTGATTTAATAGCTGCCTGCGCACGGTTGGCGAGGGCTCAATGGCGAAAACGCTTCCAAGTTGGGCTTCCATCTGCTCCCCCAACCAGGCGGTGTTGATGACCACCGGGCCAAAGCCGCCCTGGGCCAGCGCCTCCAGCGGCCACTGCATCAGCGGCTTGCCCTGCACACGCAGCAGTGGCTTGGGGCAGGTGTCGGTGAGTGGGCGCATGCGCTCGCCGCGCCCGGCCGCCAACAGCATGGCGGCAATAGGTGCTGTCGGCGGATGGGCTTGCGCCGTGGGTGAAGGCAGAGTCATGCCCTTGATTCTGCCTTGTCTTGCGCGCGCAGGTGCAGCGCCTGCGCTTGGTGGCCTTATGCCGCTGCCGGCACCTTGGGCAACTCCGCCGGGTTTGGGCCAGTTCCTGCTCGTTGTAGCCTTGGTCGGCCAACCCAACGGCCAGGTACTTTTGGTACGACGCCATGCCAACCATCTGACGCGCGACAAGAAATTGCTCACGATATCGGATCCCTGGGGCAAGTTGATGTCGGCGCACACATGTGGTGCGCGCCCGATACGCCGAGCCTAATAACTTGGCACGGTTCCTGCTGATAAGTCTGGCACCACCACTATGGAGTTTTATATGAAAATCAAATCTTCTCTAATTGTTCTTGCTGCGTCATTCACGGCGCACGTTGCCATAGCCCAAACGGCGGCGCCAGCGGAGCCGGTTTCTACCGTGAGCTTCAATGCTGGTGCTGTTACTGACTACCGTTTCCGTGGCCTAACACAGACCGCATTTGATGGCGCCATTCAACTGGGCGTCGATTACGCGCACAAGAGTGGTGCCTATGTGGGAGCGTGGACATCCAATGTGAGTTGGGTCAAAGACTTCAATCTGGCAACCAAGGGCGATATGGAACTGGACCTGTACGGCGGATATAAAAGCGAATTAGGTGCAGGTCTGTCTTACGATGTGGGCGCCATTCGTTATCTGTACCCCGAAAACAATTCGGGCGAAATTGGCACACCCGGTGCGGGCGCATATTCGAATGCCAATACGACCGAGGTTTATGGTGCCATAAGCTATGGCGTGGCGACGTTCAAGTACAGCCAGAGCGTGGGTGATTTTTTAGGCAATATCAATAGCAACGGCAGTCGGTATTTTGATTTGACCCTGAATTTTGATCTGGGTAAAGGCTATACCATCAGCCCCCATGTGGGGCGCCAAACTGTCCCCAATCAGACTACCGCTACGGCTGCACCCGTGGTTGGCGCTGCGGCTGATTATTCCGACGTGTCGCTCACTCTGTCCAAAGACTTGGGAAATGGATTGGTGTTGTCGGGTACCTCAGTGGCAACCAACGTGAATCAGGACTTTTACGTGGACAGTAAGGGGAAAATACTTGGCAAAAGCACTGTACTAATTGGGCTGAAGTACACCTTCTAATGAGGGGTCTAAACCGGAGCCGGCAGAAATTTGAGATTCCAATTTTTGCCGGTTTTGCCGCCATAGTGGCAATGGTATGGTTGGCCCATGTTGGCTAAAGAGGTCCATCCCCTCTACAGGGACTTCCCAGGTAGTCAAGAAAATTTTACGCTGATTTCCTTTTGGAAGCGGCATTTCATATGTGTGTGCACGATTAAATAGGGCATGGATTTTTGGGTCGAACGGTTTGACCAGAATCATGCATTAATCGCAGGCAGTTGCCGCCAATGTCGATTTCTTCAATAACGCCCCGCAGCATGCGGCCCCCGACAGGGCAATCCAGCCAACCCTTGCGTCAGATCAAAAGTATTGCCGCAGCGACAGCTGCCAAGCCCGCTGCTGCAGTGCCGCACCAAAGTCACTCACAGGCCCGCCACTGTTGGCCTGCCACTGCAAGGCCAGGTCGGTGTGGCTCCAGTGGTAGCGCGCTTCTACCCAGTTCATACGGCTGTTGTCAGCCACGTTAGCGCGCAGCATGGCGCTAAGGTCCAGGTGCTGGACGACGGCGTCGGGCCAGTAGGCATACACCGTTGCCATCTGCTGCGTGGTGAGCTCTTGCGCCGCCTGCGCCCACAGTCGGTATTGCCCGTAGGCCAGCGGCGAGCCGCGCTGCAAGGCATCCCACTGGTCGGTGTTGAGTGCGGCGTTGTTGTAGGCGTACTCCAGTGTCACCGAGAGTTTGTTGCTGGTGGTGTAGGTGGCGCCTGCTGCTGCGCGCTGGTGGAATTGGGTGTCGTCGGCTGTCTGCAGGGCCTGCGACAGTTGTGATCGACTCTGCCCGCCCGACCACTCCGCATAACAGACAGTGGCATCACCCGCTAATGCGGTCAGGTTCAGGCCCAGTTGTGCCGCTTGTTGGTCTTGGCCATATAGCAGCCACTGCGGGGTGATGGACTCGGTTAGCTTCTGGCTCACGGCCAGCAGCCAGCGGTTTTGGTTGTTGGTGGCGCCGTAGTCGGGGCTAAAGGCAGTGTCACTGGGCAGGTCGGCCATTTTGGGTGACGCAAGTAGCGTGAGCGAGCCGCCGCTCCACAGTGTTTGGCCGCGCAGCATCACGCTACCCAGGCGGTTTTTCTTAAGACTGCCGGGGTCGCCCGACACCACTGAGCGCACCGCGCCGGCGCGAAAGTAGTCGGTCGGGTTGTAACCGGTGGCCACGCCGTTGCGCACATTGATGCGCCCCAGGTCCAGCAGCCGGTCATCGGACGCCTGCCAGCTCAGGTAGGCCTCCTTCAGGGTGTTGATGCTGTGCTCGTCCCCGGTCGGGGCGGGCCATTTCATATCCAGTCGGTTGGCCAGCACCCCGCGCCAGCCGGGTGCAAACGCTTTGTCCACCTGCAAGTCCAGCGACAGGCGCTGGTTGGGGGTTACTGTGCCGTCGGGCGCGGTAACCGGGCCGGTCGCAACTTCGGCAAAGGCCTGCCAGTCACGTGCGGCCGCTACTGCTGCAGGCGGCTTGTCGGCCAGCGCGAGTGCATCCAGATCATCGAGGTTGTCGATGCCATCTGCCCACGTGGCCAGTGGCGCAGCGGCCAAGGCCGTGAGCACCAGCGCGGTCGGCCAATGCGGCCGCTTCAAGACACCAGCCCTCAAGCGCCCGCGCTGTAAACCGGTTGGCACGGCGCCTTACTCCGGCTTAAAGCGCGGCAGGTAGTCGCGCTGCAGCCAGGCATCGGGCACCTCGCGCTTGGCCCAGTCGGAGTAGCGCATCACCGTCACCCAGCTAGGGTCCAGCCCGTCAATGATGACGGTTTCGGTGGGCCGGTCTTGGCCTAGCTGCTTTTGGTAATGGCGGTAATAGGCGGTTTTGAGCAGCTTGCCGCTTTCGGCATAAAAGCGTGCTTTGATGGGCTGCTTGTTGCTGGTGTCGATCCAAATTTCGATGTGGTGGTAGGTCACATCGTCGGACAAGCCGCTCAGGCTGAGCTTGTAGCAGTGGCGCACCTTCTTTTCGCCGTCCGTCATGTCTTCCTCTGCGGCTAGCGTTGCTTGGTAATCCTTGGACAAATTGACGGTGACCACATCGCCATTCGAGGCTTGGCCCAGCAAGCGCTGCTGGGGCGATAGGCGTACGCTGGCTTTGTTGGTGGGGTCGTAAAACCAAAGGTCTTTACCGCTGTACAGCATGAGCTTATTGGCGTCGCGCGCGGGCGCCACAAAACGCACCAGACTGCGAAACTGGCCACCGGTGGCTTCGGCCTTGGAGTAAATCGCCAGGGTGCTGGTGTCGGTTTGTTTGCCGCTGCGGTACTCGATCAAGGTGTTGGTCAGCCCGAAGGGGAAGTCTGGGTTGCGCACCGCATCGCTGGCGGCGAGAATTTCTTGTGCGCTAGGGGCTGCAAGGGCGCTAAGTGCGCACAGGCAAGCACCCAGGGTCAGCAGTAGCTTGGTTGCACGTTGGGGTAGATACATAAAAACTCCTTAAACGTGGCGCAGCGCGTCCACAATCATCAACTGCGACGCACGCCGGGCGGGCCACCAGGCCGACAGCACCGTGACCACGATCAAGCCCACCACACTGCCCACCAGCAGCCCGGTGTCTTGCCACACCCGCACCAAAATGAGGTAGGCGTACGAATAACCGGGCGGTATATATGTCCAGCCGCTGTGGTTGATCAGCGCCGCCAAAATCAGTGCGCAAATCACGCCCAGCACCGAGCCCAGCAGGCCCAGCAAAACACCTTCACACAAGAACAGGTTGCGAATGCCTGCCCGGCGCAGCCCGATCGCGCGCAAGGTGCCGATCTCTACCGTGCGCTCTACCACCGCAGTGCTCATGGTGTTGCCAATCATGAACAGCACAATGACCGCAATCAAGATGGAAATAAAGCCGAACATGGACCCCATAAATTGCGCGGTTTGGCCATACAGCGGGTTCAGTTCACGAAAGTCCAGTAACTCCAGCGACTGGGTCATGAAGTCGTCTTCAAAAAGCGTCATCAGGCGCTTTTTAGCCTCTGGTATTTGGCGGGTGTGGTGTAGTTGGATACGGATGGCGGTCACCTTGGGCTCAGAGCCGCCGTAGATCAGCCTTTGCGCCTGCGCCAGGTGCATGGCCATGTAGATGTCGTCAATCGCCTTGACGCCCATGTTGTTGGCGGCTACCACCCGCAAGCTCGCCACGTTGGGCGCACCATGGGCGGTGGAGGCCAGCATCTCGATGCGGGCTTCGTCCGTCTGCGGGGTGGCAGATTTTTCAAGGTCGGAGAGTGCCAAGATGTCGTCTGGCGCGTTGGCGCCGTCATTCACCTTTTGCGTGGTACTTTGCACGCAGTGGGGCACGTTAAGCACGTTGCACAGTTTGAGTTTGCGCGCCACCCCGGTACCAATGACAACACCGTCCGGCTCTGCAGCAGTCAGCACCAAGGGGTTGGCGTAGCTTTTGAGCCCATAGTCGTTCCACTGCAGCATGTGGTTGTGTTCGTCCACCACCACGCCCTGGGCCATCACGGAGCGCGAAACGCCGGCGGCGAAATTGCCCGCCAAGCCGCCCAGAGACAAACTGGGCGTCACCGTGTTGAGCATGGGTGCCAGAACCGGGTCTTTGCGGATGATCTCGATCAGGCGCTGATAGTCGGCGATGCCGTAGGCCGTTGGGTTGTCGCCACCCTCGGAGAAATAACCTTTGTGCTGAATTTGCAAATGCCCCGAGTGCTGGACCACGCCGGTCTCAATGCCATAAATGACATTGGACTTGTAGCCCCCGAAAATCAAAATAGCCACCAAACCAATGCTCATCGACAAGAGCGTGGTGAGGGAGCGGCGGCGGTTGCGCAGCAAATTGCGCAGGGCAAGGGACAGTGTTTTCATGCCGTCACCTCTGCCGTCTCAGTGCGGCGCTCGACCGACGTGATACGGCCATCGCGGATAAATACCGCGTCGTCGGCGGCAGCCAGAATTTGGGGGTCGTGCGAACTGAACACAAACGACACGTGGTGTTCGCGTTGCATTTTGCGCATAAGTTCAATGATGGACGCGCCCGTATGGCTGTCCAGGTTGGCGGTGGGCTCATCGGCTAGCACCAGGTTGGGCGCGGGCGCCAGCGCCCGGGCTATGGCCACCCGCTGGCGTTGCCCACCCGAGAGTTGGCCGGGGCGGTATTGCGCACGCTCCGACAGGCCCACTGCATCCAAGAGTGCCAGCACCCGCTGGCGGCGCTGGGCCGGTGGCATTTTGGTTAGCAGCAGCGGGTACTCCACGTTTTCATAGGCTGTCAAAACTTGCAGCAAATTGAAGTTCTGGAAGATAAAGCCCAGGTGGCGTGCGCGAAAGTCGGACAAGGCGTTGTCCGACATCTTCAGCACATCCTGCCCGGCAACGATGACTTGGCCGCTGTCGGGCCGGTCGATGCAGCCAACCACATTGAGCAAGGTGGTCTTGCCGCTGCCGGACGGGCCGGAGATAACCGTGAACCGGTTGGCGCGGATTTCGAGGTTGATGTCGCTGAGGGCGGGCACCCCCACGGAGTCAAGGTGGTAGGTCTTGCCGACCTGTTTGAGGAGTACGGGGTGCATGGTGGGCTTAAGCTGGGTTTAATCCAATTTATAGGCGGTGAGCTGGTAGTTCCATTTGGGGTCTTCGTGCACCACTTTGATGACGGCTTTTAACTTGGGTGCGTACCAGCGGGTAGAGGTTTTTTCGCCGCTAAAAAGCAGCATCGCACGCCAGTTGTCGACGCAGTCGATGCGAAACGCGTCAAATTCACCGGCCACCACTTTGACCTTTTCAAAGGCGGTGGTTTCGCACTTGACCTTGCTCTTCCATTTGTCGCCGGTGTCTTCGGTAAAACCGGCGTATTCGCCCTCCCACTTCTTGCCCACTTCTAGAGGGAAGGTCAGCGTGGGCATGTAGGGCTTAAATTCGTATTCGATGTCGCCGTTTAGCCGCTCCATTTTTACGATATTGAAGTCATTGGCCAGCGACTGGTAAATCAGCAAGTCCTTGCACTGGATGACAAACATGCCGTCGCTGTCGGTGCTTTTGACGGTCCAGCGTTTGCAGTTGCCCATGCTGCCACTGCTCTCAGTAAATTCAAAATAGCCGCCGGGTTTGACGTTCGTGAAAGAGGGCTTCTCAGCACGGATAGTGTCCGCAGCCAAAACGGGTAAGCAGCTGCCCATCAGCAGAGCCAGTCCAATGCGCAGTGTGGTTTGCATAGTCGTTTTTTCGTAAAAAGGAGTTAGTTATGGTTAGGGCGGTGCAGGCAATGGCATGCGCCGCCGCTGGCGGTTTCCCGCCAGCCGGGGGAGTATCGCCGCACCCCCTGCGCTTGTAAATACCGCTGCGTCAAATGGGACGCAAAGGGCGTTGGGGCGCAGTGCGGTGCAGCCTTGGGTCAGTTGATTCCCAGGCTCAGCTCGGCATGGGGCGTCCCCGCTTCATCGCCAGATGCAATCTTTCCGGCACCCAAAAACAGGCGCTCGATCGGAATATTTTTGCTGGACAGGTAGTCCCTGACCACCACGCCGCGTTGCTGGGCCAAGTCATGCACCGCATCCATGGTGACCACCATATTGGCCATCAGCAGCGCACCCATGTCCGCCGCACTGATGTCTTTGGTCAGGCCAACCAGGTTGCGCGGTTTGACTATGTCGGCGCGGCGGTACACGGCTTTGAGCAGGGCTGGATATTCAGCTGCGTCCACCGGTGCAACCTGGCTAGCATCGGCGCCGGTTAGCAGGGCGCGTCGGCGCTTTTCTGCTAGTAGCAAGCCCGCCAGGCGCTCGTGTTTGAGCGCATCACGCTCGGCATCCAAGGAGGCTGTGCCGGTGACAGTTAGTGCCAGTGCTGGCCGCTCGACCAGCGCTTTGGCGATCTTGTCCAGCCCCACGCGCGCCTGTTCGTCCAGCGCACTACTGCCCGGTGCAAAACCTACGGTGCTCAGTGCCGCACTGTCGCCACCCAACGCATTTTCCAACAGGCTAAAGGGGGAGGTCAGTGCCTTGGCAACCATGTTGGTGATGAGTTTGAACACCACGGCCCCAACCTTGAACTGCGGGTCATTGAGCGACCCGCTGATGGGCAGGTTCAGGTCAATCACCCCGTTGCGGTCGGCCATGAGTGCAGCGGCCAGCTTGACTGGCAGGCTGTTGGGGGCGCCGTCTACCTTGTCGCCAAAGGTCAATTGGTGGAGCACCAGCTTGTTGGTGGCCGTGAGCTGGCCATCGGGCAGCACCGTGTATTGCACATCCATACTCAGCTTGCCCCGGGTAATGCCGTAGCCAGCGTATTTGATGGCATAGGGCGACAGGGGGGGCAACTCAAGGTCACGCACTTGGCCCTTGATGTCCAGCGCCAAGGGCTTGGACAGCGGGTTGACCTTGCCGGTGATGGTGATGGACGCGGTGCCTTCGGCGCGGCCATGCAGCTCCAAGTCGGCCAATGGCACCGGGGCGCCAGGCGCGGCCGACGCAAATTGGCTGAGCGTGCCAGTGAGTTCACTCAAATCAGCCGAATAGTTGGGCTGGATAAAGCGGTCTGAGAACGCCACCTTGCCCTGCACCAGGTTGATCGGGCCCATATGTACCACCGGGGCAGTGCTCTGCGCGGCTGGTGCCGTGGGGGCTGCAGGCGCGGCGGTTTTGACCAGATCCTGCAGGTTAAGCCGCCCATTCTTTTGCACGATGACGCGGGCAAAAAAGTCGGACAGAGTGGCTGTGCGCACGTCCAGGCGCGTGGCGCTGCCCGGTGCCATGGCCAATTGGATGCCGGGCACGCTGAGCGACTTCCAGCTCAGCAGTTCTTCGGCCACCTGCAGGTCGTCCTTGCCCGAGAGCATGCTGTTGGCGCGGAAGTCGTCCAATGCGCCGTCGCCTGTGACGCTGACGGTGGCTCCGGCAGCACCCGCTGCGTAGCGGATGTTGCCGGTAAAGCTGGTGTCGGCGCGCAGCACCTGCAGGTTGAGCTGCTCCGCAAAATACGGTGTGATGGCGTGCACCGGCACGTCCTTGCCTTCCAAGTGACCCTGCACCACCACGGGGACCCACATCACCGTGCCTTTGAAGGCCAGAGAACCAGGCTCGGTGCGGCCTGCCTTGACCTTGCCCGACAGGGTTAGCGGCACAGGCAGGGTGCCGTTCAGCGTCCAATGCTGCATCTGCGCGGCAAGTCCCGTGACCCCTAGACGCACCCGCCGGGGCAGGCTGGCGTCACCATAGTTCAGGGTGCCGTCGCTGATGGTCGTGTCGTCAACGGCCAGCTGCCAGGGCTTGGCGGCCGGGTTGGCTTTGTTGGTTGTGGCGGGCGCTTTGCGCCACTGCGAAAATATCCACTGCCCGTCAGCGTCGCGCTGCACGCTGACGGTGGGTGCGCGCAGGGCGATGGCGCCAACGTGCACACTGCGGGCCGTGAGGTCGATGGTGGCGTCACGCACTTCCAATGCCTTGAACTGGGGCAGCGCGCTGCTGGGCGCGCCTACCAAGGCGCCGTCGCGCACGGCTAGGCGTTGCACCATGATTTGGGTGCCGTCGGCCTGCCAGCGGGCGCCGAGTTCGGCCTCCAGCGTGCCTTTGACCGGCGGCACCAACAGGTCGGCCACGTAGGGCGCTGCGCTGGCCAGTGCAAAGTCGTTCAGGGTGGCGTGCACCGTGCCGGCGGCGTCGCTGCCTTGGCCGTCAAACACCAGTTGCGCGGGCTTGCCCTTGCCTGCCAACACCAACG
Organism: Burkholderiales bacterium; assembly: GCA_038245855.1. Classification (GTDB taxonomy): domain Bacteria; phylum Pseudomonadota; class Gammaproteobacteria; order Burkholderiales; family Burkholderiaceae_C; genus Allorhodoferax. The sequence goes on along the minus strand of JBBRSA010000027.1, from coordinate 15,561 downwards.
AGCCGGAAAACGGCGCCTGCGCCTCGTCAAACGGCCAGTGCAGCGTTTTGGCCTGCAGGGTGATGTCGGTCAGCGCGATGGCGGCTTGGGGGTGGGTTTTGGCGTCGGTCCAGTGCAGCGTGCCCTTGTGCAGGGCAAATTCGGCCAGGGTCAGACTCCATGCCTTGGGTGGCGAAGATTTAATGCCATTTTGGCCGCTAGCCCTCGTGGAGTCTAAGGGTGTCGCTATGTTTTTTGTAGTATTGGTGGCGCCCGGTGGGGGTGAGAAATCCCAGTTCAGTCGGCCATGGGCATCGCGGCTGGCCCACACTTGCGGGCTGGTGAGGGTAAGCGACGTCAGCTTGGCGGTTTGCGCCAGTGGGCGTACATCGGCCAGCACGGCCTCTATGCGCTCGACGGCAACCATCTGCGCGCCAGCGGTGCTGGCAAGCTTGAGTTTGGAGATCGCGACCTTGCCTGACACGGTCAGCGCGACCTGCGGCGCCTGCACAAAGCCCAGGTGCAAGTCGGCATCCAGCACTGCGCCTTGGGCTTTCAGCGGTAGGCTGGCTGGCCAATAGGGCAGGTAGGGCTGTATGTCGAGTTGGCTGATTTTCAGGTTGACATCACCCTCGCGCGTCTGGGCAAAGGGGGTGCCACGCGCCGCCGTGTCAAAAGCGCTGCCGTTGAGTTCAAACGCCAAGCGGGGCTGCACCACCACGTCGCGTTTAGCCTCTAGATTGCTGAGAAAGGGTATTGAGAGTGTCAGCTTGCGCAAACGCTGCTCTTGGTGCTGGGGCGCGTCGTCGAAGTCCACGCTGCCATCTTGCAGTACCAGGTTGTAGAGCGCAAAACGCAGCGGTTTCGAGGGTGTGCTGGGCGTGGCGGCCAGCCGCTTCAGAATGTCGTCCACATCGTAGTGGCCGCTGCTGGTGCGGGTGAGGTGCAGGGTGGGCGCCTCGACCACTACCGCGTCGAGCACCGGGCCTAGGCGCAACAGCGACTGCATTTCGCCATCCACATAGATGCGCTTGATCTGCAATTGCTGCGCGTGGCCGTCGGCCGTGGCCACCGCCACATCGCGCAGGGTTAGCTCCAACGACCAGGGCTTGAAGTCCACTGCGCCCACCGTCACCGTACGCCCCAGGGCCGCGCTGCCACGGGTTTGAATTTGGCTCTTGAGCACCATGGGTAGCACGGACCAGCCCAAGCCCCATATTGCGGCGACGCCCAGCGCGCTATAGGCCAGGCGGCGCAGCCAGGGGGATGCCATCGTGAACAGGTATTTCATAAGAATGCTTGGTAAAAACAGGCCGGTGATCCGCGGGCTCGGCGCGTATGCCGCTGTTAGCGGGGTGCTTCGTCCCGGTCACACTGGTACAAGGCTTGGCACAAGGCCAAGGCCCGTGGTGAGCGGATGCGCCAGTCGCAGTGGTTCATGGTGTAGGCAAAAGCCAGTTGCGCAGTCGGGTCGCACCAGCCCAGCGCGCCACCCATTCCGGGGTGGCCAAACGACGCCCGGTTGGGCGAGAACACGCCGTCGTCTTCTTTCAAGAAACCTTGGGCCCAGCCCATGGGTTTGCCCAGCACCAAATCTTGTGCGCTCCAGCCTTGGCGCTGCTGAATCGGCGCAATGGTTTCGGGCGCAACATAGCGCTGACCTTGCCACTCGCCGCCCATGGACCATGGCACATAGGCACGGGCCAGACCGCGCGCGGTGGCCGTGCTGGATGCCCACGCCAGGTTGTGACGGCGCACCGGTGGCTGGTTGTACACGCCAATGCCGCCTGGCGTGGGTGGGTTCATGAAGGCCTGGCGGGCGTGGCTGCCGCTCAAGAACGAGCGGCCCACATTGGCCTCAGTGCTGCGCCCGCGCAGGGCCGCCCAGGCCATTTTTCCTAGGTGGCGGGCCGTAGGCTCGGGGTACAGCGTGGCCACCCTGTGGTCTTGCTCAGCTGGTGTGCCCATAAATACGTCTGCACCCAAGGGGTCCAGGTATTCGCGGTGCAAAAAGGTGTGCAGGGGCTCGTGGCATACCTGCTCAAAAAAGGCATTGGCATACAGGCCAAAACTGATGCCGTGGTAGCCCTGCGCCGTGTCGGCGGCCCAGGCAGGGCGCTGCACCTCCAGCGCCTTGCGCACGGCGGTGGCCTCGGCCGGGTTGCACAGTTGGCGCAGCGTCAGCGGCGTGCGAATATAAGCCAGCCCTGCGCGGTGGTTGAATAACTGGCGTACGGTGATGTGTTCTTTGCCGGCCTGCCCAAAGGCGCTCCAGTAGTGGGCAACCGGCTTGTCCCAGTTAAAGGCGCCGTGCTGCGCCGCCAGATTCAGGGCCATGGCGGCCAGCCCTTTGGTGGCCGAGAAGATAACGATCAGGCTGTCCGCTGTCCACGGGGTTTGGGTGGCCGTGTCGGCCCACCCGCCCCACAGGTCCACCACCATTTCGCCCCGGTGGTACACACACAGGCTGGCACCAATTTCATCACCGCTTTGGAAATTGCGGGTGAATTGCGCCACCAACGGCTCGAAACCCGGTGCGAAGCGCCCTTGGATAGCCCCGTGGGGTGTTGCGTTTGCACAGCTTTGTGTAAGGTAGGGCGCGAGGTTCATATCGATAAGCATAGCGCACCACCCCGCGTGACAATGGCCTGTGTATCATTGCTTTGTCAACCAATAACCCACGCAAGGAGGCTCCACCATGGCGCTGATGGATTTCATCAAAAAGCAGTTTATTGACGTCATTCAGTGGACCGAAGAGGGTGACGGCACCCTGGCTTGGCGCTTCCCTATGGCGGACATGGAAATTCAAAACGGCGGCGTGTTGGTGGTGCGTGAATCGCAGATGGCCGTCTTCGTCAACGAGGGCAAAGTGGCCGACGTATTTGGCCCCGGCACCCACAAGCTCACCACCCAAACCCTGCCGGTGCTGACCTACCTCAAGAACTGGGACAAGCTGTTTGAGTCGCCCTTCAAAAGCGATGTGTACTTCTTCAGCACGCGTCAGCAAATGGACCAAAAGTGGGGCACGCCCCAGCCCATCACCATTCGAGACAAAGACTTTGGCGCGGTGCGTTTGCGCGCCTTTGGTAACTACAGCTACCGCATTGCCGACCCCAAGCTCTTCCACACCGAAATCTCTGGCACGCGCGAGACCTATGGTGTGGCCGACGTGGATGGCCAGTTGCGTGGCCTGGTGCTGCAAAACATCAGCACCGCCATAGCGGCCAGCGGCATCCCGTTTTTGGACCTGGCGGCCAACCAGATGGAGTTTGCCAAGGCCTTGACCGTTCAACTCGCGCCCGAGATGGCCAAGCTGGGCCTCAAGCTGGAGCTGATGACGGTACAAAGTGTCTCGCTGCCGGAAGAGCTGCAAAAGATCATGGACCAAAAAATTGGCATGGGCATGGTGGGCAACGACATGGGCAAGTTCATGCAGTACCAAACGGCGCAGGCTATTCCCAAATTTGCCGAAGGCGGCGGTGGTGGGGGCAGTGGCATTGCGGGTGATGCCATGGGGCTGGGTGCGGGTGTGGCGTTGGGGCAGGTGTTGGCGCAGAACCTTGCTAGTGGGTTGCAGACTCCCGCTACCGCCGCTGCATCGGCCGTTGCGGCGGTGGGTGTGAAGGCGGAGGATGTGATGGCTACTTTGGAGAAGTTGGCGGATCTCAAGGGTAAGGGGATTTTGACGGAGGAAGAGTTTGCTTCTAAGAAGGCGGAACTTTTGAAGAAGTTGGTTTGAGGGGTTGGGCGTTATTGGTGATTTGTGACTTTTTATCACTGCGTGGCTCCTATATACCCCCCCTCTCTCCCCCCGCCCTCTCTCGCCCCCGCCGGGGCGAAAGAGGGAGCTGAACAGCCGTATTTGGGCTTGTTTTTTTTGGGGCCGCGTGCAAGCACGTCGGGTCAACGCGTCCTAGCCAAGGCCTAGCCCCCATGGCGACCAATCAACAACGCCGCTACACCGCCCCCTGCCCCGGCTGCGGCGCGCCGGTCGAGTTCCGCTCGGCCCAGTCCACCCACGCCATCTGCGGCTACTGCCAGAGCACCGTGGTGCGCCAGGGCGATGTGCTCTCGCGCATTGGAAAAATGGCCGAGCTGTTTGACGACCACAGCCCACTGCAACTCTTTGCCACCGGTATTTACAACAAACGCAACTTCACCCTCATCGGGCGGTTGCAGTACAAGGCTGCAGAGGGCACCTGGGCCGAGTGGAATGCCCTGTTTGACGACGGCGCCAGTGGTTGGCTGGCCGAAGACAACGGTGCGTATGTCTTCACCCTGCCCCTGGCCACGCAAAGCGCTTTGCCCGAAGCGGCGCAGTTTCGGGTGGGCGCCCGCACTGCCATCAACGGCAAGCCCTTCACCGTGGCCAGCAATGTCTCGGCCCAACTGATCAGTGCGCAGGGCGAGTTGCCCGCGCTGCCGCCGCTGGGCCATGCGTTTGACGTGGTGGAGTTGCGCGGTGACAGCGGCGAAGTCATCAGCATCGACTACACCCAGAAGCCCCCGGTGGTCTCGCAAGGCACGGCGGTGCAATTGGACGACCTGGCGCTTAAGGGCCTGAAAGACGAATCGACCAAAATTGAGGCAGGCCGCCAGTTCAACTGCCCGCATTGCGGCGCGCCGGTCACGGTAGCTCTGCTTACCAGCAAAAGCATTACCTGCGGTAGTTGCAACAGCATCATTGATGTGAGCCAAGGCATCGGCGGCGAGTTGAAGTCTGCCATCCAGAGCGAACCCATCAACCCGCTCATTACCTTGGGCACCCTAGGCACCTTGCAAGGTACGCCGTGGCAGGTGGTGGGTTTTCAGCACCGCATGGGTGTGGCGCCGGGGGACGATGAGCAGTTTGGCTGGAGCGAATACCTGCTCTACAACCAGAAAAAAGGCTTTAGCTTTTTGGTGGATTCCGAAGAGGGTTGGAGCCTGGTGCGCCCTGCGACTGGCGCGCCAAAAATGAGCAGCAGCAGCGCCTCCAGTGCCACCTACCTTGGCACCACCTACAACCTGAAATACAGCTATCGGGCTGAGACCAACTATGTGTGTGGTGAGTTTTATTGGCCGGTGCAGCGTGGCCAAACCACCCAAAACCGAGACTTTGCCAGCGGTACGCGCCTGCTTTCGCTGGAGCAAAGTCCCACCGAACTGGTATGGTCTATTGGTGACCAGGTTAGTAGCGATGCGGTGGCTGCCGCCTTTGGCCTCAAAGACAAGACCGACCTGTTCAAGCGTGATGTGGCGCCGTTCAGCGCCACGCCCAGCATCGGTGTAGGCACCATCATCGTGGTGCTGATCGTGACCCTTATCTTGCTGAGCATGCTTAGCAAGTGCTCTAGCTGCAACCCGCAGGTCGAGAATTGTTCGTCGTCGTCGAGCTTTCGCAGCTCTGGCGGCTCGTTTGGTGGCTTCTCCGGTGGAGGCGGCCACAAATAATGCGTTGTTTATCTCAAGGAGCGTTCCATGGAAATTGACATGATTCGACCGGCCGCGGTGTTGGCCTCGCTGGTCTACGCCTTTATGGGTGTGCTGGTGTTCTGGCTGTGTTTTGTCATCATCGACAAAATCACCCCCTACAACCTGTGGACTGAAATTGTCGAGAAGCAAAACCTCGCTCTGGCCCTGATCGTGGCGGCCATGAGCTTAGGCATTTGTGTGATTGTGGCGGCGGCCATTCATTGAGACCCGCTCGGCGCGCGCCCCTGCCCCTGGAGGTCACGCTGCTTGCCAGCGTCTTTGTCGTGGCCGCTTGCGGCCTGGTATACGAACTGGCGGCGGGCGCTTTGGCGTCGTACCTGCTGGGCGACTCCATCCTGCAGTTCTCTACCGTCATCGGCAGCTACTTGTTTGCCATGGGGGTTGGTTCGTGGCTGTCGCGGTTTTTTGACCGGCAGCTGCCAGCGCATTTTTTGCGGATCGAACTTTTGGTAGCGCTGGCAGGAGGCTTTTTGCCGGGCCTGCTGTTCTTGGCCAATGCCTATACGCCGGGTGCCTTTCGGTTCGTGCTCTACGCCATGGTCGGCGTGGTGGGTATTTTGGTGGGGCTGGAGATTCCGCTGGTCATGCGTATTTTGAAACGCGAGGTGGCGCTCAAAAATCTGGTGTCCCAGGTTCTGACCTTTGACTACCTGGGCGCGTTGGCGGTGTCGGTAGCCTTCCCGCTGTTGCTGGTGCCCCAGCTTGGCCTCATTCGCACCGGCTTGCTGTTTGGCTTGTTGAATGCGGGCGTGGCTTTTTGGACGCTGTGGGTGTTTCGCCATGAACTGCGCCGTGTTAGCGCACATGCCGTAGCCTGTGTGGGGACGGCGGCCGCGTTGGCGGCGGGCTTTGCGGTGGCTGACCACATCACATCCCTTGCAGAAGACAAGTTCTACCACGAGCACATCGTGTTGGCTGCCACCTCGCCTTACCAACGCATTGTGGTGACCAACGGGCGCACCGGGCACAAGCTGTTTCTCAACGGCAATTTGCAGTTTGCCGAACGCGACGAATACCGCTATCACGAGGCGTTAGTGCACCCTGCCATGTCAGCCTTTGGTGCGCCGCGCAGGGTGGCGGTGCTGGGCGGTGGTGATGGCATGGCGGTGCGTGAAATATTGAAGTACCCCAGCGTCGAAAGTGTCACCTTGGTCGAGTTGGACCCCAACATGACCAAGCTCTTTGCCAACGACCCGGCTATGTCCCGGCTCAATGCGGGTTCGCTGCGCTCACCCAAGCTGCATATCGTCAACACCGATGCGTTTCAGTGGCTGCAGGAGGGCACAGACATGTTTGACGTGATTGTGGTGGACTTCCCTGACCCCACCAATTTTTCCATTGGTAAGCTCTACACCAGCAGTTTTTACGCCTTACTGGCGCAGCGTTTGTCGGCCAGTGGCTACGCCGTAATTCAGACTACCTCGCCCCTGGTGGCTCGGAAGAGTTTCTGGACTGTGGTCACCACCCTCGAATCCGTGGGCCTGCTTGCTACGCCCTACCATGCCAATGTGCCCAGCTTTGGTGAGTGGGGTTACATCATTGCCAGCCACCGGCCCTGGCACATGCCCGAGACCTTGCCAGACGGTTTACGTTTCTTGACGCCGCAGACACTGCGACTGTTATTTGACTTTCCCAAGGACATGACCCGTGTACCGGCTGAGGTGAATCGCCTGTCTAACCAAGTGCTGGTGAGCACCTATGAGCAGGAGTGGGGGCGCGTGGCGCAGTAGAGTCGCTATTGGTGGTCAGTCCGTTAGACCGGGGCAAAGGAGCACTCACTATGGCAGGCGTTTTCGGTAAAGATCCCAACATGAACAAGGCCGGCGGCCAAAAAGAGCTGGACCGCATCATGGGCGAGCGCCTACGCAAAAAGGCGGAAGCAGCGGCCCAGTTCCTTCAAAAGAAACCGGCCGCAACGGCCCCTAAAGCGGTGCCTGCGCTGAAAAAGTGACGCTGCCTTTGCTGGCACGCTCGCCATCGTCCGGGCGCCATAGCGCTTGCGCCATCCCCTATCACGCCACCGATCTTTTATGCATCAAATAGGCATCTAGCCCTCATGGAACGTGCGCAAGCAGCTATCTATTTGAGAGCATTGTCCGCGTATTGCGACAGTGCTTGTTGCATGCCCGGCGTTACCTAAAGTCTTGAGCGCCGCTAAGGCTTGGGCTTCGGTGGTGATGGTGTTGGATAGGTAGGGCGTGGGGGACATGGTGGGACTGGGTGAAGCGGGGATGGGAAGAGGTCTACTGCCGCCTCACCCACGAAGGATATTGACGTAGCCGCTATCGGCGGCAGCTCATGAACTACCCCACCGTGGAATGGATGCACGGCAGCGCCGAAGACGCCCGCGTGGCCAGCGACGGGCGGCTGGAGTTCCGCGTGGGCACCACGGCCATCAGCGCCAAGCGGCACATCATCGCCACCGGCGTGGCCGATGTAGTGTTGCAAGACGGCCGCACGCTGACCATGAACGGCCTGTTTACCCAGCCCCGCACTTTAATGAGCAGCCCCATTGCCGAGCAACTGGGCTGCGCGCTGGAGGATGGCCCCATGGGCCTGTTCATCAAGGTGGACGAAGGCAAGGTGACCAGCGTGCCCAACGTGTTTGCCTGCGGCGGGCAATGTGACGATGGCGATGGCGGGGATTGGGGCGCATCGGGGGTCGATGGGGTGAGGCTGACGGCTGCTCGTCCGGGGCATAATCGATTGAAGCACTTCCACGAACACCAAAGAACTAAAAACTGATGCCGCGATCTTCCACCAAGCCATTGACGTTCGTCGACGCCTTCGCAGGCTGCGGTGGACTGTCCCTAGGGCTCATGCAGGCGGGTTGGACTGGCCGCTTTGCCATTGAACGCGATAAATTCGCCTTCTCCACGCTTAAGGCGAACCTACTTGCAAAGAACTCACCTCACAAGTACGTTTGGCCTCGCTGGCTCCCAAAGGAGCCGATTGGTATTGCTGAACTTCTCGGGAACTACACAGACAAACTTGAAGAAATCTCTGGTAGCGTGGATGTACTGGTTGGCGGGCCACCGTGCCAGGGGTTTTCAAGCGCTGGGCGGCGAAAACACGACGATCCGCGCAATCAGATGTTCGCGTCTTACTTGAGTCTCGTCGACATCATCAAGCCGAAAGCTGTCTTGATCGAAAATGTCAAAGGCTTCACCCTTGACTTCAACGCCGGAGACGAGATCAAGAATTTTTCGCATTTACTCAAGGAGCGGTTATCTGATTCGTACACGGTTCACGAACAGTTGATCGACCTCTCTATCTTTGGCGTTCCACAGGCACGCACTCGCTACTTTGTCATCGCGTTCCGTTCTGAACTGAATGTGTCAAATCCGTTTGTTCACCTATTAGATCGCCGCGCTTCGTTCTTGCGTGCAATGCGTCTGACCGCGCCGGTTTCATCTGGGGCCGCGATATCTGATCTTGAAGTAGTACGTTGTGGAACGCAGCCATCGACAGAGAGTAAGGGATTTGAAGAAACCCGTTACGCAGGCCCCCTCACCCACTACCAAAAACTGATGAATTCGGGGTGCGAAGTCCCCACCGACTTGCGTCTAGCGCGCCACTCTGAGGCCATTGCAGGCCGATTTAAAGAAATCATTGAGCTCAGCCATGCTGAAGGTCGCCTGAACACCAGTATTGGGGCTGAGATGCGTGCACGCTTTGGTCTCAAGAAGTTGGCTCTACGTGTGCTCGATCCGGATCGCCCGTCGCCGACGATCACCAGCATGCCTGACGATCTGCTGCACTATTCAGAGCCACGCACGCTAACGGTTCGCGAGAACGCACGGCTGCAGTCATTCCCAGACTGGTACTCGTTCCAAGGGAAGTACACAACTGGAGGGCACCTCCGCAAGCAAGAAGTACCTCGCTTCACGCAAGTAGCTAACGCCGTGCCGCCGCTGGTTGCGCGCGCGATCGGCGAGACTTTGTCGGATTTGCTCAGGACCAAGCCAACGGCGGCTACAGACGACCGCAACGTGCGTTCACGCTTGCATGGCGTTCATCAGGGTGCGGAAATCCGCACGTAGGCTCAGAATCAGCTTGCGAAGCTCACGCATCTGGTCTATTCCACGACATTGCCGATATCGTCAATAACGCTGTTTGGCTTGCCTTCAGGTACCAAGACTGCATGCCCCAGAGTGTTGCGATCACCGACAACACCCTCGCGATAAGTCTTGACCGTCTCCGCGCCGACGGCATACGCCGTGAATTCTTCCTTGCCCAGGATGCTCGCCAACATGCGCAAGCGATTGTCTGACGTGAAAAGCATGTGTGCTTTAAACAGAGCGTCAACACTAGGATTAGCTTGAAGCTTCTCGCCTTGCTTGACGATGTTCTTCACTTGATCAGCCACACGCTTTAACGCTTCTTCTACAAATTTGACCTTTCCTTCCTCATCAAGTTTGCCGTGCGCCAAGGTTAGACACGCGTTGACCATGTGGTCGATATCGCTAGTGGCACCCATGACTATGCCGCGTGTGTGGTCAAGGTCGAGGACCTTTTTGATCAGCGATTCGAAGACGCCAACTACTTCGTCGATGAGGTCCTGGCGGCTCGCACAATAGACACCCTCCAGCTTTTTTTCGTAGGCCTTTTGCCGCAATTCCGGGACCGTCGCTTCCCCTGAATAGAAAACGACGTCTTTGTACTGAACGATCTGACGAATGCGATCAATTGCGTCCTCGCCATGCAAATTGTTTCCAAGATCCCAATCCACAAGGATCAAGTCGATTTCGTCTGTGAAGACATGCTCGGAGATCGCCGCCTCAACCTGATCCATCGTCGTGCACTGGCGCGGTTTGAATTCAAAACCCTCAGCAGCCATCTGCAGCGCAATGCTTTTTATCTGAGCGGCTACACGATCAGGTTGATCATCCACCCACAACACGTTGAAATCGAGTCTCATACATTTCTCCCCTTCGCGGCAATCTTAATAACTAGTCCCAAGCCTTTCTCTACTTGGTCGTCAAGTTCGATGCTCCCGCCCATCTCGCCGAGGGCTTGCCGAACATGGTAAAGGCCGAGACCGGAGCCAAGGGTGGTCGTGTATCCCATTTCAAAAATACGTGAGCGGTTCGTGCCGGGGGCAAGACCGCGCCCGTTATCGCTCACGTGAATGGTTAGGCCGCTCTTTTCCTCCTGCGTAAGGACGAACTTGATTCGAGACGCCTTGGCTTTCCTTGCATTGCTAATGAGGTTATCGACGATGATCGATGCGTCAATAGGATTGAAGCGCAGCTTTATGCCAGGGTGCGTGTTTTCGGCGGCGATTTGTAGCCGGACGCTGCCCGTAGTACGCGCAATCTGTTCAATGTAATCGTAGATGAAAGCCGCGAGATCAGTCTCGATCTTCTCCGAGTCAAGCTTGAAATTGGCTTTCGCCGCAAACTTTGTAACCGACATGACCTTTCTATTGAGAAAGGCCATCTGCTCCAGCGTCTTAAGAACGGTGTCGCGCGGGATCGTTGTCTTTCCAGCAGTCTCCGTCAAGAAGTTCTCTATCTGTTGTGCAATATCCACCGCGTAGATCGTCACCTGATGGTGCAGATTCAGGATCGTAGCGGAATCCACATTCACAAAGGATTCTAGAAAATGCCCGCGTCGGCGCTCTGTCTCCACCTCGACTTCTGCCGTAGCTGCACGGCGGTTTGCGGTTTCAGCCGCCGCCAGCGCTTTGTCTGCGACGCGGCGTGCATCGGCCTCAGACTTCTTGAGATCGTCGAAGCGCCGTTCGGCTGCGTCCAGACGCGTAAGCATTTTCGAGTTGCCGGTTTTTTCAGCAATCGCGCGCAGACTGACCAACGATGTCTCGAAATCACTTGAGCGTTCATTGATCAAATCAACGAGTTGACTGCTGTATTCAATCAGCCGCACCTTTTCGTTATCGACCAGATTGGCGACAGCGGCCGACACGCGGGCGCGTCCAGGGTCCGTCATCAGTCGAGAAAGATCGTCGGTATTGGCGTCCGCCTTATCAATCCAGGACACCGGTACAACGTACTTTTCCAAGCGCTTCAGACAGTGCTCCATGACAGCCTTGTGCAACTGTTCGACAGCAGGTGTTTCAATCAGTCCCTGGTTGCGGCTTGATGCCTCTTGAAAGTCCTCATCAGATCCAGAAACGTCGATTCGTCCGATGATCTCGCGCGTTCCCAGAAAGCGCGCATAGCCTTGCTGTTTGCGGCGATCAAAACCAAACCAGTCGTTTCCGTCTTCGCCAATAGGGTAGACGCGGAAGTTATTCCTGAAAAGAAAGACCGATCCAAACTGTATAGACGGCAGGCCAACACGCCGAGCGAATGTAGCCTTCGCTGACTGGTTTAGGTAGTAGATCTCGCATTTGAACTCAGCTTCCGCAAGGCGATGGTACGGATTTGGTTCGGCAATACGGTATATAACCTCGCCACGATCAGTGAGCGTCGTGCATAGCTCATCGCCTTCAATGGTCACCCGAATAAATGTAGTTTTGTCTTGTAGCGTTGTGAAAATGAAGTTACCGATCTGACCGTTGACCAGATCTTTGGGTAACGGCTCGTCTCCTCCACTGGCATGCTGGGCGATGATCCGTTTATCCTCGGCCGACTCTTCTGGTGCGGTAATGTGAATGCCAAAGCCGTCAGCTTCCTCACCGAATGGGTTGATTAGCTTCGCAAGCGACGCCTTCAACTCCAAAATACGTTGTCGCGGCCATGGCCGTCTCAATCGTTGGATTGTTACTACCGTGCCGTGCTTTAGATGCGTCTCAAACTTTCGCAGTTCACGTGGCAATTGGAATCCATCCTGTTCTGCGTACAGAACGGGAACCGCTTCAAAGTGCTCTTTGGCGTTCTTCTCAAACAACTCCCAGTTGACGGTCAGGCAATGGACCGCTTTAGCGCGGCTTTTGGGTCGGCTTTGTATAACAACTTCTTCGCCCAATCGATCAGATGAGAAGCGGCCGATGCCTTTGCTGCCAGCATAGTGGCGCCGCCCTGCGGCGATGTTGCGGAAATCGTCTGCAGAACGGTTCGTTCGCTTAGAAGAGTACGCCACAAATAACCATTTATCCGTGAGATCTTCGTATGACATGCCCGAGCCGTTGTCCGCGATGACGATCACACCATCACCGAAGTACAGCTGCACGTTGTCTGCACCGGCGTCGAAGGAATTCTTGACAAGTTCGAAGATCGCGACCTCGTCATCGGTAATGAGTTCGCGTCCCAGCACACGCTTAAGCCCCGTGCTGACGTCGAAGTGCAGCCTGTCCTTTGTAGCCAAGTCATCTCCCTCATTTGATCTTGACCAACGCGAAGGCTTGCCTTGTCGTTCGGTCTAGTTATAGGTGTTGTCGCTAGATATCTTCTCGAGTGCACGCCCACTATTTTTGATACTGAGCTTTGATTGTTAAAGGCATTCTGCCACGGGCGAAATGGTGCCGAATTTTGGCCGCCAATAAGGTAGCGTCAGTCGGCAAAGGACTATGACAACAGTTTCAAGCACACGCAGGTGACACGCGAACAGCAGCACTTGCAGCGCTATGGGTACTTCGCTCGAAAACCACGACTCTTACAACCCATCATTTCGCCACCCACCCACCATATCATCCCCCCACATTCGCCCCCCAAACTCCTCTGCACCACCACCCAGAGGAATCCCCATGACGATCACCTGCTTCATCCGCTACGAAATAGACCCATTCCAAAACGACCAGTTCAAGGCCTACGCCGACAACTGGGCCCGCATCATTCCCCGCCTGGGCGGGCATTTGCTAGGCTACTTTTTGCCGCATGAGGGCAGCAACTACGAGGCATGGGGGCTCATCTCCTTCTCCAGCCTGGCGGCGTATGAGGCCTACCGCCAGCGCCTGCGTGGCGACGAGGCGGCCCAGGCCAACGTTGCTTTTGCGCAGCGCGAGCGCTTTATCTTGAAGGAGGAGCGAACCTTCCCCCAGCCGGTGCCCGCTAGCTACCTGCAGGCACCCACGGGCTATATTGCAGCGGCATGAGCCCCACACCCACCCACCCCACGTATGAGCCCAAGCTGGCCAGCGTGGCCGCCATCATTGCCGATGCCACGCGCGCGCTGGAGGTAACGCCGCTGGGGCGCAAGCACCTGGCGGGTTTGTTGCCTTCGGTCATTGGGCTATGAGTCAAATCGGCCTCTAGCCCTCGTGGAATGTGCGCAAGCAGCTTCTGTTTTGATAGCAATCGTGGATGCCTAGCCTCGGCCCTTCTTGGCAAGGCGGACATGGGTGACGGTCTCAGACCCTACGGTTTCCACGCATTCGTAGTCGCGCGCGATGTTGTCCGTCGCTTCAAACAAGCGCTCGCCAGACCCTAGCAATTTGTTGGTCATGACCAGGTGCAGTTCGTCGACCAAGCCTGCCCTCAGATATTGGCGCACCAGCGTTGCACCGCCGCCCAAGCGCACGTCCTTGCCCTGTGCGGCTGCAAACGCTTGCTGCAAGGCCGACTCGATGCCGTCAGATGCCCCACTGGATCATGGCCACCAATTGGTCTAGCGCTGCGCCCCAACCCGCTTCAAAGCCCATGGCCGCGTGCTTTTGGCAACCGGCTTCGTCGGCATGGATCACGGTGGCGGTGTAGCGGGTGCCGCCATCAACGTCGGCCAGTTCGATCATGGCGGTGAACAGAAAATCAGCTTCGTTGGCATCGCCCATCGGCGCCGGTTTGCTGGGCCGGTAGCCGGGCAGCAGCGCATTGGTCCACACCAGTTTTTCCTGCGGCACCACTTGCAGGTAGCACCCGGCATTGGGAAACTCAGCACCTTCGGGCGACTGCATGGTGGTGCGAAACAGACCACCGGGGCGCAAATCCATTTCGCAGTCAATCGTCTTCCAAGGCAAGGGGCAAAACCAGGGCATGAGCAGCGCTGGCTCGGTCCAGGCGCGCCACACCAGCGCTCTGGGTACGTTGACGATGCGGGTAAAGCTGAGGTCTAGTTGGGCGTTGGTTTGGTAAATGGGCTTCATGCTTTGTTCCCGGCTATTGGCGTTGAGTTGGCGGGTGTTGCGCAAACCTGTATCAAACCCATCTGCAGCGATTCAATCACACCGCCCATGTCCGTGCATACGTCGGATGGAATGGCGATGGATGCACTAATTTCTGGCAGGCGCAAAGCCCAAATCGGGCGTCTGCCAAGTGGGACGGCATTTTGGTGCCAGACCAGTCCGTAAAAGTCAGAATTAGGGCCCTTGCAAGGTACGCAACTGCTCGGCTGCTTCTTGCTCGTCGCGGCCGTACTCTTTGAGGTAACGTTCGCGCTCTTCGCTGGTCCATTCGGCGCTAGAGAAGCGGCTGATAGCGTAGTTGCCTGTGGTGTAGACCACGCCGGGTCGGCGCGCCATCATCAGGCGGTCCGGGAAGGTGTCTGGGCGCAGCAGGAACCCGTCAACATCCACTAAGCGCAATGGGAATGTGGGCGCCTTGTCGCGAATCAGCGCGCCGAAAAGCTGCATTTTGAGCTCTTGTGTTCCCACCGCCACGGTGTCGTTGAACTGCAGCAGCGCCAAAGGCGTGTTGTTGGCGTCAAATACCCGTGCGCTGGCTACATATTGGCCTGCCATCTTCGCTTGGATCTTGAGGTAAAACGACAACGAGCCGCCTTCCACGGCGTCGCGTACACCGAGCCAAGTGGCAGGCACGTCGGGCGTATAAATCACGTCAAATTGCACCACCCCGTGTTCGCCATTGGCCGACACCTGCGCCAGCACCCGAATGGTTCCGGCCCGGGTGGCGAAGCCTTGGGTTGATGGCGTCAAATGCGCGCTGTAAGTGCCGTCAAAGGCGACCGCGTCACCGTCCGTGCCGTTGTCGTTGAAGGAGACCGAGGTTTGGATGGGGGTAATGGGCGCGGAAGTGTCGGGAATAGACTGTGCGGCTGCGTCAGAAATGACCAGCGCGATAGGTTCGTTTTGGTCGTTCAAGGCGGCAATAGTGAACACCACCGATTCATTGCCACCCATAAAAACGCGGTCTTGCGTGGTGCGCAGGTGCAGCCCCTTGATGGGCTTGCCAGACGCGTCGCGGGCGACGTTGACTTCTGTCACCGGGTCAAACGGGCGCACCTGGTCGGGGTGCTCCAGCAAGGGGT
>JBBRSA010000026.1:0-48170 GCA_038245855.1 Burkholderiales bacterium | reverse complement strand
TAAAGCTCAGCATTTTGCAGCTTAAGAGCAAGCCTTGGGCGACCGTATTATTGCGCGGGTCTTGCCCGATGGCGCTGCCAACCCCAAGGGACGAAACCGCTAACGCGGTAGCCCTTACTCCAGCGTATGTAGTTTTCGCAGGCGGGTGACGCGTGCCGATGTAGTGAATTGAGGCAATTGGCCTCGTTCACACAGGAGCACAGCCATGGAAACGTCAACCCAGCCGATATCACCACTGCGTCAACGCATGCTGGAGGATATGCGCATGCGCAAACTCGCGCCCAAGACGCGCGACGCCTACATCCGAGCGGTCAATTGAGCTAACGGCCGTGATTGGTGCGTGGGGTGACCCGCATTCCTACAATCTCCCCCATGCACTTCAATTTCTCCGATCAAGCCAATAGCCAGTCGCCACTGCTGTCCACCCTCAACCCCGAACAAAGCGCCGCCGTTACGCTGCCTGCCGAGCACGCGCTCATTTTGGCTGGCGCAGGCTCCGGCAAGACCCGGGTGCTGACCACCCGCATTGCGTGGTTGCTGCAAAACGGGGATGTATCGCCCGGCGGCATTCTGGCGGTCACCTTTACCAACAAGGCGGCCAAAGAGATGATGACGCGCCTGCAGTCCATGCTGCCAGTCAATGTGCGTGGCATGTGGATTGGCACCTTCCACGGCCTGTGCAACCGGATTTTGCGCGCCCATTACAAAATGGCCAACTTGCCGCAGGCCTTCCAGATTCTGGACACGCAAGACCAGCTCAGCGCCATCAAGCGCTTGTGCAAGCAGAATAATATTTCGGACTCTGATGAACGCTTTGCCCCCAAGCAACTGGCACGCTTCATTGGCGGCTGCAAAGAGGACGGCTTGCGCCCCGCCACGATGGACGCACGCGACCCCGAAACGCTGAAGAAGATCGAGATTTACCAGCTCTACGAAGAGCAGTGCCAGCGCGAAGGCGTGGTTGATTTTGGTGAGCTGATGCTGCGCTGCTATGAGCTATTGCGCGACAACGACCCCATTCGCGAGCACTACCAGCGCCGCTTTCGCCACATCCTGATCGACGAGTTTCAAGACACCAACAAGCTGCAATACGCCTGGATCAAGATGCTGGCCGGGCAGGGTGCCGATGCAAGCCCAGATACCCCCGGTGGCGCCGTGCTGGCCGTGGGCGATGACGACCAAAGCATCTACGCCTTTCGCGGTGCGCGCGTGGGCAATATGGCCGACTTTGTGCGCGAATTCAAGGTGCAGCACCAGATCAAGCTGGAGCAAAACTACCGCTCTTACAGCAACATTTTGGACAGTGCCAACGCCCTCATTAGCCACAACAGCAAGCGCTTGGGCAAGAACCTGCACACCGACCAGGGCGCTGGCGAGCCGGTGCGCGTGTACGAGGCGCCCACTGACTTCAATGAGGCCCAGTGGATGGTCGAGGAGATGAAGCAACTGGTGCGCGACAACGGCACGGAGGCAGGTTACGAGCGCAAAGAAATTGCCGTGCTGTACCGCTCTAACGCGCAAAGCCGGGTGATTGAGACCGCGTTGTTCAATGCCGCCATACCGTATCGCGTGTACGGCGGCCTGCGCTTTTTTGAGCGTGCCGAGATCAAGCACGCGCTGGCGTATTTGCGCCTGCTAGAAAACCCCAATGACGACACCAGCTTCATGCGCGTGGTCAACTTTCCGGCGCGCGGCATCGGTGCACGCAGCCTAGAGCAGTTGCAAGACGTGGCCCGTGTCAGTGGGTGTTCCTTGCACGACGCGGTCAGCGCGCTCACCGGCCGGGCCGGCGTGGCCATTGCCGGTTTTGTGGTCAAGATGGATGTGCTGCGCGAGCAAACCGTGGGTTTGAATCTGCGCGACATCATCGCTTTGACACTGGACCACAGCGGCCTGATTGCGCACTACAAGGTCGACCGTGAAGGCGAAGACCGCCTAGAGAACTTGGACGAACTGGTCAGCGCGGCCGAGAGTTTTGTCATGCAAGAAGGCTTCGGCAAAGACGCAGCCGCCATGCTGGTCGCCGCAGCCGGTCAAAGCCCTGCCAGCCAGGGCGTGGACTTCAGCGCCGATGCCGCGCCGGTGCAAGGGCTCGCCGCCGATGAAGCCTTTGGTGACACGGGCGAAACCTTGTCGCCCTTGGTGGCCTTTTTGACCCATGCCGCGCTAGAGGCGGGCGACAACATGGCCCAGGCCGGGCAAGACGCTATTCAACTGATGACCGTGCACTCCAGCAAAGGGCTGGAGTTTGACGCGGTGTTCATCACCGGCATGGAAGAGGGCCTGTTCCCGCACGAGAACTCCATGAACGACCGCGACGGGTTAGAAGAAGAACGCCGCCTGATGTACGTGGCCATCACCCGTGCGCGCAAGCGTTTGTACCTGAGCCATTCCCAATCGCGCATGCTGCACGGGCAAACCCGCTTCAACATGAAGAGCCGCTTCTTTGACGAGCTGCCTGAGGCGTGCCTGAAATGGCTCACGCCCAAGAACCAGAACGTCAACCGGTCCTGGAATGCCAGCGCAGGCTCTGGGTCAGGCTCGGGATTTGGATCGGGTTCCGGGTACGGCTCCGGATCTGCTATGCATTCAGGAGCTGCTTACGCAGGTTCCACGAGGGCTAGCGACACATTTGGCACACAAATTTCTCGCAAGGATGACGCCGCCCATGGCCTGCGCGTGGGCATGGCGGTGTTCCACGCCAAGTTTGGCGAAGGCAAGGTGCTCACGCTAGAAGGCGCCGGAGACGACGCCCGCGCGCAAATCAACTTCCCACGCCATGGCACCAAGTGGCTGGCCCTGAGCGTGGCCAAGCTCACGCCTATTTAGGACCGCTTGGCGCTTTAGTGTGCTGTTCCCCAGACCTGTTCAACCCGCTGGTCGCGACCGCAGTTGTAGCGGTAGTACTTGTAGCGCAAGGGGTTCTTCTTGTAATAGTCTTGGTGGTATTCCTCGGCCGGGTAGAACGTGCTGGCGGGCACCACTTGGGTCCATATTTGCTTGACCACACCGGCTTTTAAAATCGCTTGTTCGCTGGCATCGATGATGGCCTTTTGGGCGGCATCGTTATAAAAAATGGCGCTGCGGTATTGGTTGCCCACGTCGCAAAACTGGCGATCTTTGACGGTGGGGTCAATGTGGTGCCAAAAGTAGTCCACCAGGGTTGGGTAGCTCACCTTGCTGGGGTTGTACACCACACGCACGGCCTCGGCGTGGCCGGTGCCGCCTGCACTGACATCGTGGTATCTCGGGTTGGCTGTGGTGCCCCCGGTGTAGCCTGATTCGACGCTCACGACGCCGGGCAGTTTCTCAAAGTCAGACTCCATGCACCAAAAGCAGCCACCAGCAAAAATGGCGCTGGCCGTTTTGCCATCGGTTGCAGCGGGCGCAGTGGGTTGCGCGTTGGCATGTAGTCCGCCTGCCAGCAGGGCCACAGCGGCGGCGAGATTGAGAAGGGTTTTCATGTGCGTAACTCCGGTAGCGGGTCTTGGATCGGGACAAAACGCAGCGACACACCGTTGTTGCAGTAGCGCTTGCCAGTAGGTTTAGGTCCGTCGTCAAACTGGTGGCCTTGGTGCCCGCTGCAGCGGGCGCAGTGGTATTCGGTGCGGGGCCACAGCATCTTGAAGTCGCGGCTGGTTTTAACGGCGCCGGGCAGCGCGGTAAAGAAGCTGGGCCAACCGGTTCCGCTGTCGAATTTGAATTCGCTTTTAAATAGCGGCAGTGCGCAAGCGAAGCAAACATAGGTGCCTGGGCGTGTTTCGTGATTCAGCGGGCTGCTGCCTGCGCGCTCGGTGTCTTCTTCAAACAGCACCGCGTAGTTGGGTGCGGGCAGCAGGGCCTTCCACTCGGCTTTGGTCTTGGCCAGTGCGGCGACGGCTTGCGCTACGGCATTCAGGGGAAATACGGCCAAGCCCAAGACGGCTTGGACCATGCGGGACAAAGTCGTTCTACGATTCATAACAGCTCCTGAAATGGCTATGGCAGGGGCGCCACACGCACCGCCTTCATGCCTGTTGGTCGGCGAGCAGCGGGTTTTCTTACAGCGGGAATGCAAATCTACCGGGTGGGAGTGTTCGCTGCGGCGTCAATTGACTCGATGGCTTGGTCGATGTCAAAGGGCGGCTGCATGAAATTCTTGAATGCGGTCAGCGCAGGTTGTACCAAATTGGGCTTGGCGTCACGGTCAAAGAAAAAAGCAATGGCCTTGGCGTTACGCAGGTTTTGCAGTTCCAGGCTGTGGTTGCCATCGCTGAGTGCGAAGCTCTTGAGGGGAGAGAATTTTTTCAAACTCGTGTTGTAGGTGTTGAGCACGTTGCTGCGGGCCAAAAACTGCAAAAAGCGGTTGGCTGCCCCCCTGTTTTTGCCGCGCGTTGGCAAAACCACAATGTCCAGCGGCGCATCCTCATACAGTGGCATCGCAGGCGACATAGTGGGGAAGGGGGTAAATCCGATGTCGTCGGCCAGTTCAGGCGGGAATTTGGAGGCGCCAAACCCTCCCATCAACACCATACCAACCTGGTTGTGGTACAGGTAGGGAAGTGGCGAGTCCCAGGCCTGGGGCGTGGTGTCTGGTAAGAAGAAGTGCTGGACCAAGAGTTGGCGCCATTGCACAAATACTTGGCGCACCTTGGGGTCGGTAAACCGAATTTCACCGGCCAGTAATTTGCGGTGGAAATCAATGCCGTTAAGCCGCAGGTCGAGGTAGTCAAACCACGCAGCAGCCGGCCATCCGTCACCGGCGCCCACTGCGGTGGGGGTGATTTTGGCTGCTTGCAGCTGCTTGCCCACATCGATGAACTCGGCCCAGGTACTTGGTGGCGTCAGCCCCAGACGGCTAAACAAAGACTTGCGGTAAAACAGACCCCAGCCGTAATACGAATAGGGCATGGCATACAGCTGCTGGTTGACCTGTATCGCCGCAACGGTGGACTCGGTAAACTGCGAATGCAGTGCGCTAAGAACACCCGCGTCGTCGATGGGGCGCACCCATTTGTGCTGCACCACATGGCGCAGCCGCTCGCCGGCGAACCAGAACGCGATATCGACGTGCTCGGTTTCCAGCATGTTTTGAAAACCAGCCTTGTATTCCTCTTGATTTTTGAACATCTGCGTGAGCTCGATGTCGGGGTTGGCGTCGGTAAATTGGCTGATCACATCGGCCATCCAAGCGGAGCGATCGGCGCCACTGGAAACCATCCAGCTGATGACCAGGTTTTGCCCAGCATGCGCTTGCCCAAGGCCCACCAGCACCAGCATTGCCAGCGAGGTGGCCCAGCGGGCGATTTTTTGCACCAATGGGCGGCTGTGCCAGCGTTTGGAAACGGCATGTGGGCACAGTAGCAAACAGGGCATGGCAGATTGGGCATTCGTCATGGGGAGGACCATATTACGGGAGCCAGGGGTAAATTGAAACTGTGGTTTGCCATGGGACACCCCCAGTGCTGGGGCTGCGCCCTCAGGCGCTGGGCGCAGCCCTGTGGCACTGCGTTGCCACAGGGCAACGATATGCCTCAGCAAGTGTTGAAATGATGCGCAGAACGGACAGCCCTATCATTGCACCTTAAGGAAATGACGCAGTCTGGGCCCATCACCGCAGCGCACGACGGCATTGGCGCCCGTTGTGCCGGAGATATTGCCCCAATCCCATGCCCCAAGCCCAAGGCGGCAGCGTTTAGCAATACCCTCTGCAAAGCCCCAGTGGGCGGGGGTTTGGAGGGTTATAAACAAAGTTATCCCCAGGGTGATCTGCCATTTGTGGGACTAAAACGAAGCTTGGTATCGCTGCTTTCCCAATCGTGCCGTGGCGGAATTTTCTCTACCACAAGACATCCCATCATTGGCAAATACGATGATTCAATACAGCTCTGCGGTGTACTTGTGCTGAAAAACAAGGCACCACCCGCAGAGCCAGTGTTGGTGCGGCTTAGCGGGCAATAGGGCAGGGTTATCCACAGCGTGGTCCACCGAAAATTGGGGTAAGTTTTTTTTACTTGTGCCATTTAGCGCGGCATCAGTGCGGCGCAATTCCAGCATTGCTCAAAGCCACCTTCCACCAGTTCGCCGCACACGCAGGTCCAGCGCCGCTGGGGTATGTGTTGTAGGTGGTAGAGCAACTCGCGCGCCCGCTGCTCTTGCGGCGGGTGGTGGATCCAGACCTCGGGCAGGCATTGGTCGGGCGGCAATTCGCCGGCCGCCGAGCTAAGGTATTGGCGCTGCACACTGGCTTCAATACCTTCATATGACAACGCATCGGCCCACAGGGTGGCGATGGCAATGTTGGGGGCTTGGGTCAGACGCAGCATGGTGCGTATGAGCATACGCTGCTTCCCATGGTGCCACCGGACTTGTGTGAACGCCGACCTCAAGCGGGCGCTCTCCGATGACCCTGCGCCACCCTTACGTCTGTTCTGCGGCGATCCAGTGCAGGCCTTTGCCGCAGCTGTAGTAATAGTCGCCTTGCGGACTAATCACGACCGCGCGGCGTTCTGCGGGGTCGGTGAAATAACGCCACCCATGGCCCGGTGTGTTGGTAGACGCGCTGTGGATTACCTCCTGCATGCCGTAGTCGAACCCGCCTACCGTGCGCTGATCCGTTGCGTGTTGGCGGTCGTGTTGAGGCGCGTGTGCACGATCACCGGCTAGGAGGGGCGTGCTAATGACCGCTGCCAGCATGGCGAGCGAGGTAAGAAGTGTGGTCGATTTCATGGTGATCTCCTTTTCATGTGAGTCCAGTCGTTGGTGACTGTGTGGACAGTATGTGCTCCGCCGGGAAGATTCGTGCAAAAAACTGCCACATTGAGGAAATCTTACAGCGACAAGGTCACCATGCGTCGCCATGTGCCGGCGTGGATTTTGGTTTCACGTCAGTCGGCAGGCATCATCTGGCGCAGGGCTTCGGTGCGCTCGGGTTTGGGCAGCGCTGCGAGCTGGCGCACGGCATCAAAAAAGGGGGCCATGCCGCGCCGCTGGCGTTCCCTTTGGCCTGGTGTGCAAACAGCGCCTCAAACGCAGGCACCCATTGGTCATAGGCAGCAAATGCACCCAGGGCGGCATTGTTGGCTTTAGCCACCCAGCGGTCGTAGCCGGTGTGGGGCAGGGCGCGCGGGGCCGCGTATTGCTTGCGGAACTGCTCCATTGCTCTCATTTTCATGGCTGCTTGCGCAGGTTTATCGGGGGCTAGAGGGCTATTTGGTGGGTTCATAAATTTCGGCAAGGGCCTGGCGCGCCTCGCGTACCAATGCCCGAAATTCACGGCGCCTGCCGTCAAAGCGCGCGTACTGCGCCCGTGCCTCGGGCGACGCGTGTTGCGCCAGCCACATGGCGCTGCCCAGGCGCTCGACCGCAGTGGCGTAGGACTCGTTAAAAGGCGTGTCGACTTTCACGTAGAGCACTTGGTGAGCCAGCTCGTGGAACACCATACGTGCCAGCTCCCCCTCGGGGTAGTTGATAAAGGTGTTGAGCAACGGGTCGCCACCGGCCCAGTTCATCCAGCCCAGAGTGGAATAGGCGGGCACGCCGTAGACGCTGACCTCAAAGCCTTCACCTTGCAGTTCGGTGGCCAGAGCCTGCGCCTGTGCCTCGTCAAAATAACCCCGGTAGCCCACGCACCCGGCCACCGGGAAACACCAGGTTTTGAGGGTCAGCGAATATGGCGGCGCGGCCACCACGTTCCAGACCACTGCCCTGCGGGAATGGGAATAAGCGCGACGTCAGCGCCTGCCTTGGTTCACAGGACAGCGCTCTTTCAAAAATACACCGTGTCAATATCCACTGTACCCATCGCGTGTTGGTGTTTCAGAAGAGCGGAAAGTTCGGCTGCAGGCATTGCTTTGAAAAATAACCAACCTTGATAGGTTTCGCAGCCGTAACTGCGCAATAGCTCCAATTGCGAGTTGGTTTCCACCCCCTCAGCGACCAGCCGCATATCTAGACTGTGCGCCAGGGCGATGATTGCGCGACAAATTTTTCCATCGCTTTGGTCATTTGGAAGGTCTTTTACGAAAGTGCGGTCGATTTTCAACACGGAAATCGGTAACGATTTAAGGTAGCCCAGCGACGAATAGCCGGTGCCAAAGTCGTCCAACGCCACGCTGCACCCCAACGCAACCAATGCGGTGAGTTGTTCACGGGCGGCCTCGGGATGTTCCATAGCAACCGATTCGGTGATCTCGATCTCCAGCAAGTGCCCATGGGCACCGCTTTTCTCCAACGCCGCCTGCACTTGGGCTACGACATTACCCTGGCGAAACTGCTGGGCCGAGAAATTGACGGCAACTTGAAGTGGTGTTCCAGCGTTTTGCCAAGCGGCGATTTGTCGGCAGGCCGTTTCCAGTACCCAGGCCGACAATCCCAATATCAACCCAGTCGATTCTGCTATGGGAATAAACCGAGCCGGTGACACGTCTCCCAACACGGCATCGTGCCAGCGTAGCAACGCCTCTGCACCGACGATGCGTTGGCCGCTCGCGTCCATCTTGGGCTGGTAATGTAGCGCAATCAGACCTTGGCTTAGTGCCTCTTTCAAGCGCACATGAAGGTCCAGATTTTCCCGCGCATGCTGCTCTAAGTTCGATGCATAGCAGGCATAAACGGCACGCGCTGAGCGCTTGGCTTGGTACATTGCCATGTCGGCACAGCGCATGATGTTTTCACTGTCCTGTGCATCGGTTGGATAAAAGGCCAGCCCAATGCTGACGTTGGAATGCACCACTTGGTTGTGCAGCGCGAAGGCCTGTGTCATTGTGGCGAGCAATTTCTCTGCCACGGTTGCCGCTTCATCGGTGGAGAGCATGTTGCTGATCAAGATGGCAAATTCGTCGCCCCCTAAGCGCGCCAGCGTATCGTCGTCGCGCAGTGCTCCGCGCAAGCGCTGTGCGACCTGCAGCAGCAGTTCATCACCCGTGGCATGTCCAAAACTGTCGTTCACTGTTTTAAAGTCATCCAGATCAAGCATTAACACCGCCACATGGTGGCCGTTGCGCTTGGCCTGCCCAAGCGCTTGGTCAAGCTGCAAATTGAACAACCAGCGGTTGGGTAGGCCAGTTAACTGGTCGTGCATAGCGCGGTGGCGCAAAGACTCCTCAAACGTCTTGCGCTCCCGCAGGTCATGCACGTAGGCAATGGCGTGCCGCTCGTGCCCGTCGTCCCAAGAACCGAGTGAAATATCTACTGGAATTGGTTCGCCGTTGCGGTTCACCAGTGTCAAATCCGACGTGCCCATCGCACGCTCAAGCGGGGCATTGAAATAGCCACGCATGGCCTCAGCGTGGTGCATGCGCACATGTTCTGGCAAAAAAATGCTTACATTCTGGCCAACCAATTCGTGCGCGCTGTACCCTGACAATCGTTCCATCGCTGGATTGGCCAGAAGAATATCCCCGGCCTGGTTAACCAGTAAAAGTCCGTCGGGCGCTGCGTTCAAAATTTGCCGCTCACGCAGGCGCTGAGCGCTCAGATGCTGCAGTGGTCGGTTCAGCGCCTCGTCGAATGTGGCATAAAAAAGGAAGAGGTAAGCCGCCACCTTGTACAAGTGCCCCATCAGGTTGGCAACATCCTTATCCACCACACCCAGCATGGTAAAAAACGACTCCGATACGGCTGACAGGGCAACGGCAAAGGCCAATACCTGCACACCCTCACCGGCCAGTTTTTGGCGCCGTCGCCACAGAACCCAAAGTGTCAATAAGTGCACGCTGATGATTGCCCACTCCAGCCTGACTTTCAGGGGCGTCAGTCCTTGCCCTGCCACAAACAGTGCGGGAAGGCGATCCGGCCAAAGCAGGCCAACGCATGCCAGGCCCGCCACGAGAGCCAGCACCAGGCCAACTGCCACGCGCTTGCGCAAAGTGCTGACCGCAGGTGCTTGCGGCAAGGATGCGTACACCAGAATGGATACCGCAGCCAAGATGCGCGCGCACAACCAAAAGAACATGGACTTCTGGGGCGTGTTGGTTGAGATGACATTCGGCATACCGGCGTAGCTCAGGGCGTGCAACCCATCCAGCAGCCCTACACCTAAAAAACCGACGCCCAGTAACACCACTGCGCCATTGCGTACCGCAAGCGCTGCCCGGTAGCCCGTCACAAATACCAGAGCGGCTACGACAATTGCAAAAATTTCTACCGCATTGTGAAGAAACAAAAACAAGTCTGGGTCCAGCACGGTGGGCTGCACCGGCTTGTAAACCCACCACCATGCGGGCATGGCCATGGCCAGCAGTGCCCAGCCAAGCGGCTTTTGGTAAGCGTCACGTTCTGGCATTGGCACAGACTCAGCTTGAGAACACCTGCACAGCCTCCGCGAGTCGCATGGCCTGGTCACTCAAACTATTGGCCGCAGCACTGCTTTCTTCCACCATGGATGCGTTTTGCTGGGTCATCTCATCGAGTTGGGCCACGGCTTGGCCAACCTGTGCAATACCAATTGCTTGCTCTTTGGATGCGGCGCTGATCGCGGAGATTAAGTCGTTCACGCGCCCGACTTGGCCCACAAGCTCATTCATGGTTTCGCCGGCCTGCGCCACAAGGCGGGTGCCCCCTTCGACTTTGTCGACCGAGTCGTCGATGAGACCTTTTATCTCGCGGGCTGCTGCAGCCGAACGCCCTGCAAGATTGCGCACCTCTGTGGCGACAACTGCAAATCCGCGTCCTTGCTCACCCGCTCTAGCAGCTTCTACAGCGGCGTTCAACGCCAGAATATTGGTCTGGAATGCGATGCCGTCAATCACACTGATGATGTCAGCGATCTTACGGCTCGATGTTGAAATGAGCGCCATGGTCGCCACGACGTTGACCATGGCTGCACCACCTTGGGCCGCAACCTGCGTGGCTGCTTGTGCCACTTGGCTAGCTTGTTGGGCGGTCTCGGAGTTTTGGCCCACCGTGGCGGTTTGTTGTTCCATGGCGGCGGCAGTCTGTTCCAAACTTGAGGCGGTTTGTTCGGTCCGGCTCGACAGGTCGTTGTTGGCCGCCGCAATTTCTTGGCTGGCTACGCGTACCCCAGAGGCCTGCTCGTAAACATCCGCCACCAGGGACCGCAGGTTCAACCCAGATTGGTTGATCGCGCGCGCGATCAGGCCAATTTCGTCGCAGCGGTTCAAATTGAGATCCTGGCCAGCCTCGCCACTGGCTACCTGTTGTGCCACGCCCAAAATTTTTGACAGGGGTTGGGTAAGCTGGGCTTCAATAAACCAATCTGCCAGAAGCAAACCACCGGCGGTAACCGCCGCTACGCTGGCCAACGCAGCCCCACTTATGCCTGAAGAAATGAGTGTCACACCGATGGCGACTCCCGTGCTGAGCATTGGTAGGCGTACCCGCCAAGCGGCAGGCAGTGTCTGTAGCGCGCTAGCCCAGCGCATGAGGCCGGTGCGCACGATCAACCCACGGTGAAACGCGAGGCCCGCAGCCTGTCCTTTCTTAAGGCGGCGGTAAAGTGCATCAGCCGCTTCAATTTCAGCGCGCGTGGCCTTGGTGCGCACCGAAAGGTATCCCGTAACCTGTCCGTTGCGTCGCATTGGTGCGGCGTTGGCGCATACCCAGTAGTGGTCCCCATCCTTGCGCCGGTTTTTCACCAGTGCGCGCCACGATTGACCCTCTTTCAGACTGCGCCACATGTCTGCAAAAGCCTCAGCCGGCATGTCCGGGTGGCGCACCATGTTGTGCGGCTGGCCCATCAACTCGTCTGGCAAATAGCCGCTGGTGCGAATGAAGGCGGCATTGGCGTAGGAAATATGGCTGGACGTGTCGGTGGTGGAGAGCAGCGTCTCATCCGCCGGAAACTGATATTCCCGCTGTGTGACGGGGAGATTGGTTCGCATGGTGCTCCTATCGATTTTTTAAAACTAATCGCACGCAAAAAATGCGCCAGATAGTGTCAGCTCATGGGTGCGGGCGAATTCGTCCGGCTATGGTGGAGTGTCGACGCTGGCACCCCATCCCTCCATCGGTTGCACACCGACCAACGCGCGGCGCGGCAGAAGGCTGCTGCATAGAGCGGCAACGCCTCTGCCCCTCGCACGCACTTGTATGGCGCTCTGGAAAAGCATGCCTTTTGATTTGCGATCGCGCGCCGTTAGGTTGATTTGCATCGCCTGATAACCCCTTGTTTTGACCGATGTCATTTTGGGCTGGCAAGCGAAAGGCATTCGGCGGAATGGCGTAAATGTGAGGTGGTTCACATTTGCAAAACTATTGCAGGCCCACTTTGTGGTTTTTAAGGCCACAGTGAGTGGCGCGTTAGTTTCGCAGGGTTACCTTATTGCCTGGAAATTTGGAGCCGTTTACTTCAATAAGCCGCCGACTAATGCGGTAATAGATGCCGTCAGTCTCTAACGATCGCAGTGTTTTACTGAGGCTCTCACGGCTTATACACAGCAACTTGGCCAAATCGGCCTGTGGGGGCATGAGAATGCGCATGCTGCCGCCTTGTTCGCGGATAAGAAGGCTGAGTGCAGCCAATACCCGGGGAGGCAATGCCGCGACACCCACAATACGCCTCCATTCGGAAATAGACGACACCGTTCTGGCACACACGTCGTTCATCAGCGATTGCATTGTCTTCTCGCCGGAGTTGGGCAGTAGCGCTATTCCCACCTTACACACCGTAACCTCGGATACGGCCTTAGCCCAAAATAGTTCGGGTTCTTGCGAGACCCCGCGCGCACCCAGTATTGCGCCTTTGCCCAGCACTGCTAACGGATTTGTTTGATTGTTTGCGCCGCATTTCCCCAGAAGAACCAAGCCAGTTTGAATGACTTTGAGGTTTTGACTTCGCACATCTTCAATCAGCAAAGTTTCACCGGGCTTGAAGTGTTGGTGGCTCAGTGCCTCCCAAGCCAAATTGGGGAACTCATTGGACAATTTGGTAAGCCAGCACCCCTCTTTAAGCACGCATAGCGTGCAACGGGTCAAGCCATGTTTTTTAATCATCGGTCAGATGCAGCTCATAGCCAAAGAAGAGAATTTCCATATTAAGTGTTGTTTTCAACCATAGCGTATTGTCACTTAAGCACCCGTTTTGTAATGTGACCAAGATTACATTCAACGCAATTAGCAACTTGCATGCCAACGCCCGTGAGTGTGTGTAGGAGGCGGTGAACAGCTGCAGCTGTTCGAGTTTCAGTACGCCCTATTCGGCGTTTTTGATGTCGGGCGGCAATAACCTTGGGTGCCGGGACATAGAAACATGCGCTTGTTTCACAACTTGTCCAATTGGGACAGGATGGGTGGGTGTGCTGCGGATATGAGTTGGCGCAACGCTTCGGTACGCTCGGTTTTTGGCAGGGCCGCTAGCTGGCGCACTGCGTCAAAAAACCGTGGCCAGGCGGCCTGCAGATCGCCGACTTGGCTTTGGCGGGCAAACAGCGCTTCAAAAGCCGGCACCCATTCGTCATAGGCGGCCATGGCGCCAAAGGCGGCGTTGTTGGCTTTGGCAGCCCAGCGGTCATAGCCGGTGTGGGGCAGGGCGGGCGGTGCGGCTGCGCCCAGGCGGCTGGCCAAAGCGGCGTCGTCCGCATCCCAGCGCGCGGCCAGCGCGGCATATTGACTGCGGAAGTTCTCCATTGCTCTCATTTTCATAGCTTCTTGCGCAGTTTTGTCGAAGGCTAGAGGGTCTTTTGGCTCATAAATGGCGGCCAGGGCCCGGCGGGTTTCCTGCGTTAATGCGCGAAACTGGCTGCGCCGGGCGTCAAAGCGTGCGTACTGTGCGCGGGCCTCGGGCGATGCGTGCTGCGCCAGCCATTCGGCGCTGCCCAGGCGCTCCACCGCCGTAGCGTAGGACTCGTTAAACGGCGTGTCGCCTTTCACATACAGAACCTGATGGGCTAGCTCGTGGAACACCATGCGGGCCAACTCGCCCTCGGGGTAGTGGATAAAGGTGCTCAGCAGCGGATCGCCTCCGGCCCAGTTCATCCAGCCCAGGGTGGAATAGGCCGGCACGCCGTAGACGCTGGCCTCCAGGCCTTCGCTGCGCAGCTCGTTGGCCAGGGCTTGTGCCTGCGCCTCGTCAAAATAACCCCGGTAGCCCACGCAACCAGCGACCGGGAAACACCAGGTTTTGAGGGTCAACGAATACGGGGGGGCGGCCACCACGTTCCAAACCACCGATGCACGGTGCAGGTCGGCGTAGCGGTGGTAGCTGGCGTTGTCTGGCAGGCCCAGGTCGGTGACGGCAAAGTCGCGCATGCGCTGTGCCTGGGCCAATCGGGTTTTGAGGGCAGCGGGTGTTTGCGGGTCGGCCAGCCACTGGTCTATGGGTTTGGCCGCGTGCATCATTGCCAAATGGCCGGTAACCGACTGCAGGTAGTAAGGTGTGCTGGTGCAGCCTGTTTGCAGCAGGGCGGTGAGCAGGTACAACACAGTCAGGCCAAGGCGCATAGGGTGCGTGTCCGGAAGGCCGCCGTCGCCTTGGCGCAGCGGAAATTATTAACAAAATAGGTCTCTAGCCCTCATGTAACATGCGCAAGAAGCTATTAAAACGATAGCGCTTGCGGCACAATGGGCTCCGACTCAGTATCGAGCCATTGGCGGATTCTAGACACAGGAGGCACACAGCATGGCATCGGGAAAGATTTTGGTCGCCCAAGGCGGCGGCCCCACAGCGGTCATCAACCAGTCCTTGGTGGGCGTGGCGCTGGAGGCTCGCCGCTTTGGCAATGTCGAGCGCATCTACGGTGCTTGCCACGGCGTGCGCGGTATTGTGGACGAAGATTTTGTGGACCTCACCCAAGAGACCAACCACAACCTGGAACTGGTGGCGCGCACGCCATCCAGTGCCCTGGGCTCCACCCGTGACAAGCCCGACCTGCGTTACTGCCAAGAGATATTCAAGGTGCTGCGTGCCCATGAGATTGAGCACTTTTTCTATATTGGCGGCAACGACTCGTCCGACACGGTACTGATCGTCAGCGAAGAGGCGCGCAAAGCGGGCTACCCCTTGCGCTGCCTGCACATTCCCAAAACCATCGACAACGATTTGGTGGGCAGTGACCACACACCGGGCTACCCCTCTGCCGCCCGGTTTGTGGCGCAGGCCTTTGCCGGGGCCAACCTAGACAACGCAGCCTTGCCCGGTGTCTACGTGGGTGTGGTCATGGGCCGCCATGCCGGGTTTTTGACCGCTGCGTCGGCGTTGGGCAAGAAGTTTCCAGATGACGGCCCGCACCTCATTTATCTGCCTGAACGCACCTTTGTGATGGAGCATTTTCTGGCGGATGTCAAAGCGACCTATGAACGTTATGGTCGCTGCGTGGTGGCGGTGTCCGAAGGTATCCACGATGCCAGCGGCGCCCCCATCGCGGCGCAGCTGGACAAAGAGCTGGAGCATGACGCCCATGGCAATGTGCAGCTCTCGGGCAATGGCGCACTGGCCGACCTGCTGTGCAATGAAATCAAAGCCAAGCTGGGCATCAAGCGGGTGCGTGGCGACACCTTCGGTTATCTGCAGCGTGCATTCATCGGGTGTGTGTCCGACGTGGACCAGCGCGAGGCCCGCGAGGTGGGCGAAAAAGCCGTGCAGTACGCCATGTGGGGCGGCTCTGACGGCTCGGTCGCCATCAAGCGCACGGGTTTCTATTCGGCCGACTACGAGCTGTTGCCGCTGAGTGCGGTGGCCGGTAAGACCCGCGTGATGGAAGATGAATTTATCGCCCCCAACGGCACCGACGTGACCGACGCTTTTCGCATGTACCTGCGTCCTTTGCTCGGTTCGGGCATGCCCGATGCGTTTCGCTTGCGGCCCAACCCGGTGGCCAAAGTGCTCAATCGGTAGGCATGCGGTGGCAAGCCCCTATTGGCGCGGGTTTGGGCGGTTATGAACATTCTTATCCACAGCGTGTTCCACATAAAACAGGGCTAACTTGGGCGTTTTGGCACCCGTTGGCCTTAAAGAAACGACATGAGCCATTCGCTAGCATAAAACCATGCTTCATTGGGCAGAGTGCGAAAAAATAGCGCATTGTTTTGGTTATCTGCCTCATTTTTTAGCAACGCCCGCCAGCCCAATGCTGGCGCGGGTTTACGGGCTTGTCCGTAGGCTTATCCACAGCGTGGCGCACAGTCTGCGGGGGTAAGTATTTTTGCCAAGTTGATCGTAAGGGGTCTGGTTTAATGGACGCCCCATGCATACCCTTGAACAACTGCGCAGCGGCGCCCTCGCTGGCTCCCGTCGACTGGACCTGTCCTGTGGCTTACACGCCGTGCCGCCGCAGGTGTGGGACCTGGCCGACACGCTGGAGGTACTCAACCTATCAGGCAATCGGCTTAAGGACTTGCCGCCCGAGTTGGCGGGTATGCACCGGCTCAAGGTCATTTTTTGCTCGGGCAACGCCTTCACCACACTGCCCGAGGTGCTGGGCGCCTGCCCTGCGCTAGAGATGGTGGGCTTCAAGGCCAACCAGATTGGTGTGGTGCCTGCGCAAGCCCTGCCGCAGACTCTGCGTTGGCTCACACTCACTGACAACGCCATAACCGACCTGCCCCGCGCGCTGGGCGAGCGGCCCGCTTTGCAAAAGCTGCTGTTAGCGGGCAACCAGCTGCGTACCTTGCCCGCAAGTCTTGCGCAGGCCAGTCGGCTGGAGCTGATTCGCCTTTCTGCTAACCAGCTGAACACACTGCCGCTCTGGCTGACCGAGTTGCCGCGCCTGAGCTGGCTGGCGCTTGCGGGCAATCCGCTGGGGTGGAACACGCCTGGCCTCAATGGACTTAATTGTCCCAGTGGCCCCGGTTCTGATATGACCGCCAACGGCGCGCCCTTGGAGTCGGTGCCGTGGAAAGACTTGGTAGTGGATGCGCTGCTGGGCGAGGGCGCGTCGGGCTTGATCTACCGCGTGCACCGCGCAGGCAGCAGTGTTCCGCTGGCGCTCAAGCTGTTCAAAGGCGCGCTCACCAGCGACGGCTTGCCCGAGCATGAATTGGCCGCCTGCGTGGCCGCCGGTCAGCACCTTGCGTTGTGCACCCCGATCGCCAAGCTGGCAGACCACCCGCAAGGGCTGCACGGGCTGTTGTTGCCACTGATACCGCCGCACTACACCAATCTGGCCGCGCCACCCAGCTTGGATAGTTGCACCCGCGACGTGTACCCCAGCACGCTGCAATTGTCAGCACCCACCGCGCTGCGGTTGGCGGCGCACTTGGCGCAGGCCTTGGCCCACCTGCACCAGCGCGGCGTGCTGCATGGCGACGTGTATGCGCATAACGTTTTGTGGAACCCCGCTAGTGGTAACGCACTCTTGAGCGACTTTGGCGCCGCAACCCTATTGCCCCGTGGCAGCGCTGCGCTACAGCGCAGCCTGCAGGCGTTGGATGTGCGGGCCTTTGGGTGCCTGCTGGAAGAGCTAGTAGCCCGCGTGCCGCCCGATGGGCCTTATGCGGATGTTTTGAACGATGTTTCGGCCATGGTGCAGGCCTGCTTGCGGCTAGAAGGGCGGGAGCGTCCGACAATGTTTGAGTTGGAAGATCATTTGGCGCGGAGCATCGGTGCAGAGGATGATCGGGTCTAGGCAGCAGGCTTAGGTGAAGTTGACCCCAGAGTCGGGACGGACTTGATGGCAGTTTAAGTTGCACTCGGCTTCTCGCAGCTGGACGGCACTGCCCGGGTTTTGCAATTGGTATTTCTGACCCACTCTCAATCCTGACTTCCTCAAACTCAGTCCCGTTGGAGCGAAGCGCAACCGGGAGTCTTTCTTTGGCATGAACTTTGACGGCATGCCACTGACCCACCTGCAGACGGGTGTGCTGTAGGGAATGGCAACGATGGTGCTGATTGCGGCGCTGGTGGTGGTTTTCTTCTGGCGCACGCGGTACTTGGCGCGCCCCAGTCGCCAGCCTGGTTCAAAGATTTTCAATATTTACAAGCTATCGATTGACGAAATACATTTGGACAAATATACTTTCCCCATCAACATGGGAAACATGTTTATAACGCGCATCAGAACTTGGAATAGGCCTTGGCTGTTCGCAAAAGCGCACTCGTTGACATACCTACGTGCTCCATCCCGCTTGACCAATAGTTTGGGCGGGGTTCTCACTTAAAGCCTTGGGGGCCAGCCTCCTTGGCTCGCTCGGCGAGGTAGTCCGATGCTTTGATCCGATGTGCGACTTCGATAGACATTTCCCCCGTTGCCTTCTTGTTTAACCGTGCAACGCCAACGCGACGCAATCAATTGACTTCACCACATTTTTCAAGGAGCTACGAATGAATCGTGCCGTACTCGGCGTATTTATTTCGTTGCTGTCCATTGTTTTCTTTGCTCCGCCTGCGGTTGCCAAAAGCTCGTCAGCGGTTGTGGGAAAGAAACACGTTGAAAAAAAGCACACGTTAAAAAAATCTACCGTTTCCGCGCGCAAGAAAGGAAGTGCCGTTATCGTCAAGACACGGCGCGTAGCGCACAAAAAAATAAAGCCGTCCACGCGTTCGCGCGGAAAACTGGTCAAGAAAGTGATTGTTGTGCGCGGCAAACGCAAGATCGTCTACCGGCGCCTAACACGCGCACCAGTCATTCGCGCCGCGCCTCCGGTCTTGAGTGCGGGCGACAAGGCGGGCCTGAACGAAACCGACGATCCGCTCAACCTGCGCTCAAACGCAGCATTGGTATGGGATCAGTCCAGCTCCAAGGTGTTGTTCGAAAAAAACTCCGATGTGTCGCTCCCGATCGCATCACTTTCAAAGCTGATGACCGGCCTTGTGGTCGTAGAAGCCCATCAGAACATGGATGAAATTCTCACGATTACCGATGACGACATCGACCGGTTGAAACATACCTATTCGCGACTGCCCATCGGGGCGCAATTGACGCGCGCCAAAATGCTGCACATTGCTTTGATGAGCTCGGAAAACCGCGCGGCATCGTCCTTGGGCCGCCACTATCCCGGCGGGTTGCCGTCCTTCGTACGCGCCATGAATGCAAAGGCGAAAGCGCTCGGCATGATGGATACCCATTACGTGGAACCTACCGGGCTTTCAAGCCAGAACGTTTCGAGCGCCAACGACCTTGCCAAGCTGGTCATTGCCGCCCACGAGCATCCGGTCATCCGCGAATACACGACCAATACCGACTACCAGGTCGATACCGGCGGGCCCGTTCTGCAGTACCGGAATTCGAACCGGTTGATCTCCAATCCGACATGGAATATTGGCCTGCAAAAAACGGGTTACATCGTCGAAGCCGGGCGTTGCATGGTCATGCAGGCCATCATCAAGGGGCGCTCTATCGTGATGATTTTCCTGGATTCAAAAGGGAAGTATTCGCGCGGCGCCGATGCCAGCACCATTCGTAAATGGCTCAGGGAAGTCAAAATACCTGCGATGGCAGATACGGCCATTGCAGCGCAAGGTTAAGCAATTTTTTGCCAGGCAAGGCACCCGCCTACACATGCGGCGCGCTCAGCTTTTTCGTCGCCATCACCCGCTGGAAGTGATGCTGGTGTGCGCCCGTTGGTATGCAGCGTATCCGCTGATCTCTGGCAAAACCCCAAGTCCATGCCATTTGGAAGAAATGATGCAAGAGCGCGGCGTGTTTTTTGACCACTCGACCGTGCATCGCGGGTCACTAGGCCCGCTCATTTCGCAACAGCACCTGGACTTCACCCGTTTCAATAGACACCTGTTAAGGTCGAAATTTAACTGGAGAGTGAGTCTTGATGAAGTAGGACTTAGGCGCCTGTGCCAACCGTTTCAAAAACCAGCAACAGGTTGTTGGCCGCCATGGCGTGCCGTGCTACGCGGCGCAGACCTGCCGCAGCAGCGGCCTGTTCTACATCGGCACGCCGGCGAATGCCTTGGCGGGGGTCGTGTGCACGCAGGCTTTCGTCAAAAGCGAGGTTGCTAGGGGCGGTGGGTACCTCATCCTCAAAATACGGCCCGTAGGTCACCAGCTTTCCACCGGGGGTCAGATGCCGGGCGCAACCACGCATCAGGCCCTCACAGGCCTGCCAGGGTGCGATGTGCAGCATGTTGATACACACCACAAGGTCCACGGTTTGGCGCTCGATCAGCCACGATTCAGACTGCACATCAAGCACCCTGGGTGCATAGACGTTGTCCAGGTCTTCTTGGTCGACATAGGCTTCTATGTTGTACAAGGCGCCCCGGTGCCGGTCGGTGGGCTGCCAGTTCCAGCCTGGCATGTGTTTGGCAAACCACGCTACATGCTGGCCGGTGCCAGAGGCAATCTCTAGCGCCTCACCGCGCGTGGGCACTGCAGCGCGCAACAGCTCCAAAATGGGCTGTTTGTTGCGCTCGGCTGAGGGGCTGAAGTCCGGTTGGGCCATGGATGGCTTGCTGCCTTGCTGCTTCAATAACCTTGGCGCACCACTACGTCAGAGCAGGGGTAGGCCACACAGGGCAAGATAAAACCATCGGCTTGTTCTTCGGCGCTTAAGCCCGGCCACTCCACCTCGTAACGCACGGTGCCGCTTTGCAGCTGTCCAATGCAGGTGCGGCAATTGCCACTGCGGCACGAACTGGGCCAGTTGCTGCCCCCCATCTCTAGCGACAGCAGCAGCGGCTCATGGGACCAAGCGTCGACCTGCAGAGCCTCCGGCTCGGCGTGGGCGGTAAACAGGGTGGGTGCGATGGGCGGGCGGGCGTTCATGGGTGCGGTAGCGCCTGGCCCCAGTAGTGAAACGTGAGTGGTCTTGGGCCGGGCAGGTAACGGGTGTCCAGGTCGGGCAAGGTGAAGCCCGCCGTGCGCAGCAGAGTGGGTATGTCGCGGCCCAGTTGGCAGCCGCCTGCCAAGGGGCCCCAGACTGGCTGCAGCCGGTCTTGCCAGCGGGCCACTGACGCGTCGGGTGCGCGGCCGTGCTCGCAGTACAACAGCTGGCCATGGGGCGCCAGTACACGGCGCATTTCCAACAGCGCGGTGTGTGGGTCGGCGATGGTGCACAGGGTGTAGGTGATCAGGATGGTGTCAAAACACGCATCGGGCAGCGGAATCTTTTCGGCCGACAAGCCAATCAAATCGACTGACAAACCGGCCTCAGCAATGCGCCTTTTGGCTACGGCTTGCAGCTGTAACGCCGGGTCTAGGCCGGTGATGTGGGTAACACGGGCTTTGTCGTAGTGGCGCATGTTGAGCCCACTGCCGATGCCCACTTCTAGCACGCGGCCGTATGCCAGCGGCACAACGCGCTGGCGCATGCGGCTGATGGCACCCATGCCGCAGGCAAAGTCCAGCGCGGTGGGCAAAATATGGCGCTCATACCAGGTGGCGGTCATGTGGTGTCTGAATCGGGTGTGTTGGGGTGGTTTAAAACGAAGAGCCGGGTTCGCTCAAGAACGCAATTTCAGGCGCGCTAGAGGCCCGCCCCAAAATATGGTTGCGGTGCGGGAAACGCCCAAAGCGGTCGATGATGGTTTTGTGCTGCAGCTCAATGGCGCGGTTGTGTTCCATGCCCGGCTGCGAAAACAGCGTTAGGGCCTGCTCGTGAATCAGCGGAGATTCACTGTGCATAAACGGCATGTAGGCAAAGACGCGCTGCGCCACGGGCAAATCACGGTCACCTCCGCTGGCCAACAGCTCTTGCGCCAGCACCAGTGCCATTGCATCTTGGGCAAACGCACGTGGTGTGTCGCGAAACATATTGCGTGAGAACTGGTCCAGCACCACGATCTCGGCCAAGCGCCCCTCGGTGCTGGTGCGCCAAGCGAAGAGCTCGCAGCGAATCGCCGCCTCCACGGTTAGTCCAAAACGCGCGCGCATGTTGGCGTCCAAGCCGGGGTCCTTGACGAAATGCTGCCCAGAGCTGAGCTCTTCAAACCAAAAATGAATGACGTCACTAACCTGCATGCGGTGCTCCTGCGATCGATGGCGCAGTGTAATTCGGTTTTCTCGCGTCGCTTACGCTGGCTGCGCTACGACGCGCGCGATCTGATGTTGTAGCTTCTTCGCGTATTGGCTGAGTTGTTTGGCGAAGTCGAAGTCATGGTGTGCAGTCGCAATTTGCGCAGCACGCTCCATTTCGTCGACTCGGGCTTGTAGCACCTGTTGTTCAGTGGTTTGCATAACGGCTCCTTGGCTATGGCAATGAACATGCCCCCATGATGGGGCGTGCGCCTACTGGCAATGGGGCAAATAGCGGGTCAATGCAGCACCTTCTGTGGCCCTTGCTGTGGGCAGTTACCGACACTGTGGATACGCGTAGGCGGCGCTGCGCGAAATGTCTTTTATGATCGACCTCTTTTTCAACTGCGAGAACTACTATGGCCGATTACAAAAACATCAAGCAAACACTCGACAAACTCATGGCAAAAGCGGAGAGCTCGCTGCACAAAGAAATGGTGAGCGTGATCCAGGCCATCAAGGGTATTCGTACCCAGGTGGAGCAGTTCACCAAGTCGCTGGACAAGTCTCGCTTCGTCAAAGCAGCAACTGCCAAGAGCGCCACCATCAAAGCCGCGGTGAAAAAGGTGGCGTCTAAAAAAGCAGCGCCCAAAAAGGCGGCCCCAAAAGCCGCCGCCAAGCCCGCTGTCAAAGCAGCACCCAAAGCCGCTAAAAAAGCGGTGAAGAAGGTTGCAAAACCCGTGGCAAAAAAGGTCGCCCCTAAAGCAGCTAGCAAGGCGAAGGCCAAGCCAGCAGCAAAGCCGGCCGCCAAGGCTGCACCAAAGGCCGCCGCCAAAGCGGCTTCTAACGCGGCCCCTAAAGCAGCACCGAAGGCAGTTGTGAAGGCCGTTGCAAAAGCGCCCGCAAAGCCCCGCGCTAAACCTGTGGCTAAACCCGCCGCAAAAGCGGCTGCTGCGTCAGCCGCCGCCCCAGGGTCGAATAGCTAAGGTCTGACCGATCCGCGACGCCTGTACCCACAGGCGCTCGCTGCTAATGTGTGACGAACTCGTAGGCGACGGTTTCACTCTCTACCATGTCCAAGATGTCGTTGAGGGCGTCCTCGCTCTCGGTACTGCTCCAGGTTTCTTCGGGGTTGTTGGAAAACAGGGGCTCAATGGCTAAGTCCATAAACTGACCGTTGGGTAGCTTGAGTACCGGCGTGCCCTCTGAGGTGCTGTGGAGCATCCAGTCGTCGGGGACGTTCATTTCGATTTGAATGGTGACGTTGAGTTTTTTCATGGTGCTAAGAAGAGTGGTGGGTCAAGTGCGCAGGGTAACCGAAATTGAGTGCCATTTGTGCCTTTGGCCCTCGGCAAGGCTGCGTAGGTAGCTACCAAAAACATAGCAAATTACACTGACTTTACATCGGCGGCGCTGGCGCCACCCACCGCGCCACGGTACAGTAGCCCGCTCGCCCATGGGGCTTGATTGATGTTCGGGAGATTACAGTGACCCACGACGCACTCGAAGAATCGCGCCCTACCGCACTGCGCACGGTGGCCTCACTGCCGGGCCCCAAAGGTGTTCCGCTGTTGGGCAATGCGCTGCAAATCAAGATCAACCGTTTGCATTTGCAGATGGAAGACTGGGCCAAAGAGTTTGGGCCCTACTACACACTCAAGCTGGGCGGGCGAAAAATCATGGTGGTGGCCGACCACAAGGCGGTTGGCAAGCTGCTGCGGGACCGCCCCGAAGGTTTTAACCGGTCGACCAAGCTGGGCGAAATCTGGGAAGAAATGGGCCTGCCTACCGGTGTTTTTGGTGCCAACGGCGAGGTCTGGCGCCGCCAGCGCCGTATGGTGATGGCGGGGTTTGACCCGGTCCATGTCAAACGTTATTTCCCTGCCCTGCAATTGGTGTCCAAGCGCCTGGCGGGGCGCTGGCGCCGCGCGGCTGAGCAGCACGCCGAGATTGACTTGCAATCGGACCTGATGCGCTTCACCGTAGACACCATCGCCGGTTTGGCTTTTGGCGCAGAGGTCAACACCCTGGAGTCTGACGGTGACGTGATCCAGCAGCACCTAGACAAGATTTTCCCCGCTGTGTTCCACCGCCTGTTTGCGCCCCTGCCGCTGTGGCGCTGGTTCAAAACGACACCCGACCGGCAACTGGCGGCCAGCATTGGCGAGGTCATGGCGGCCGTCAACGGCTTTGTGGCCCAAGCCCGCACGCGTATGCTGGCGCAGCCCGATTTGTACCAACACCCAGTCAACCTTTTGGAGGCCATGATCGCCGCGGCCGACCAACCTGACAGCGGTATGGACGACCAGCAAATCGCGGGCAATGTGCTGACCATGCTGCTCGCCGGTGAGGACACCACCGCCAACACCCTGGCCTGGATGGTTCACCTGCTGTGGAAAAACCCCGAGACGCTGGCGCTGGCCACCGCCGAGGTGCGCCGCGTCTGCGGGGACGCGCAAACCCTGACCATGGAACACATGGCCCAGCTCAAATACGTGGAAGCCTGTGCCCATGAAACCATGCGGCTTAAGCCGGTGGCGCCCCAGATTGGTTTTCAGACCATGCGCGACACCCAGATCGGCGATGTGCTGGTGCCCAAAGGCACGGTGGTCATCACCATGATGCGCCCCGACGCCATCAGCGAAGACCATGTCCCGCAGGCCAGCGCCTTCAAGCCAGAGCGTTGGCTGGACGGCTCAGACGCCACCATGGCGGCCAATTCTGCCAAACGGGTATCGATGCCCTTTGGGGCGGGGCCACGCATTTGCCCCGGACGCTACCTGGCGCTCTTGGAGATGAAAATGGCCATGGCCACCTTGCTGGGCAACTTTGAGATTGAACGCGTGGCCACGGCCGACGGCACAGACCCGCTAGAGCACCTGGCCTTCACCATGACCCCGATGGGCCTGCGCATGGTGCTGAAACCGCGTGGACCGATCAGCGCCTGAGCTGGGCTTGATCGGTGGTTCCTGGCTTTAGGGCTTGGTGCTGGGCTTGGTGCTGAATTTGGCGCCCGCCTTGCCGCGCTGCCAAACATGCGCCATCAGCGGCTTGACACTGGTGCCATGCAGGAAGATGGACAGGGTCACCACAATCAGCGTGAGCTGGATGAACTGCAGCGCCAGTGGCTCGGGCAGGCCGTGCTGGATGGCATACATCAGGTAATACAGCGAACCGATGCCGCGCACCCCAAACCAACTGGTCATGGCGCGCATGCGCCACGCAGTGCGTGTGCCCCATAAGCCAATGAGCACACTCACCGGGCGCACCACCACAAACACAAACAGCGCTAGGCCGACGGCCGCCCAGCTCCAGGAGCTGAGGAACAGCGTGCCGCCCACCAGCAGCACCAGCAGCAATTCCGAGAGGCGCTCAAGGTGTTCTTTGAACACCAGCGAGCCTTCGCTGACCATGGCGACTTCCAGCGGTGCAGCGTTTCGATCGGCATCGTGCACTATGGCACTGCGCTGGGCAAGCTTTTGCTCAGTTTGCCGCAGCGCGACGGCGGCAAAAAATACCGCCAAAAATCCCCATGCGTTGACCATGACGGTGGCGCCATAGACCACGCCGATCAGGCCCAGGCCCAAAAAGTCGTCCAGCAGCGCGTATTGGTGCGGTGCGCGGCGCAGCATCCAGCCCAGCCGGGCCAGCCCGGCGCCCGCTACCACACCGATCACAATGCTGGCCGTCGTGGCCCACAGCACGTCTACTAGCACCCAGCGCCAGCCAAAATCACCCAGGTCGTGCAGGCCGAGCATACCCAGGCCCAGCATGACAAACGGGAAGGCGCTGCCGTCGTTCATGCCTGCCTCACAGGTCAGGGTAAAACGCAGTTGGTCACGGTCGCCAGGGTGGCGCACCTGCACGTCGGTAGCCAGCACCGGGTCGGTTGGCGCCAATATGGCGCCCAGCAAAATGCCCGCGCCCCACGGCAAATTGAAGACATACACCACCACTAGCGCAATCAGCCCGACGGTGATGGTCATGGACACGGTGGCCAGCACAATGGGGGTGCGCCACTGCGCCAATCGAACTGGCACTGGCATCTTCACACCGGCGGAGAACAGCGAGATGAGCACCACCACCTCGGTCAGCACCTCCAGCAAGGCCGACTGCTTGAGTGGGTTGAAATGAAACCATTGCAGCCCACTGGGGCCTACCAGCAGCCCCACCATGAGGTACACGATGGCGGCGGTAATGGGCGAGCGCTTGAGCACGGTGGTCGTCAGGCCCATCACCAGCAGCAAGGCGCCCACCAGCAGGAACCACTGTGCGTTGGTCATCAATACGGTCCAGAAGAATAGAAGTGTTAAGCAGACTCTTAGCGCAGACGGCCGCGAATCAGTTGGCCCAGCTCCCGGTCGATCAGGTCGACGTCACCGGTATTGAGTTCGAGCAGGCGGCGCAAGCGGGTCAGGTTGGAGATGTCGATCTCCTGGCACTGAAAGCCCACATACTGGCCGTCTAGGTGGGCGATGGTGCCGTCCATGGTGATCGCATCGCCGTCATGGGTCAGGCTCAGAATCAGGCGGCAGCGTTCTTGCAGGCGAAAGCCCTCGGGCGACGGGGTGCTAAACAGCGCACCTTTGAGGGCAATATCGAGCAACTGCACGGTAATGATGCGACCCTGCAGCAGCAAACGCGCCATGGCTTGGAATGGCACGCGCGAGAACTTGCGCTGTTCTACAACGTCATTGAGATGGATGGTGTGCACAACCCCTCCTGCACAGAAAATGCACCATCATTGCCCGATTTTCGGAGGGGTGCATGCCGCCAATATGAAACGCCAGCCGTGCAGGCCGTCGCCACGGCCACCGTGGAAATCGAAGTAGGTGAGTTTGAGTTTTGGCATGGGGGTGTCTTTCGGCGGGTAGGCAGCAGGGACGCACCGTATGGGGCAAATTCTATGCGCTTAACGGTGCCTCTGAGTCCACCCACCATTCCAATGTGCATACCACACGTGTAACGCACAGAATCGGCGCCAATCGATGGTGCTTAAAAACTAGGCACACCCCGCTAGGCCACTGGTGGCGCCGATTTTGCGGGTTGTGAACACGCTTATCCACAACCCAGCCCACAGTCTGCAGGGAAAAGTATTTTTGCAACCACTTACAGCGTCGGGTAGTCGGTGTACCCCTTGGCGCCGGGTGTGTAGAAGGTGCTGGCATCGGGTGCATTGAGTGCTGCCCCGGCTTTGATGCGCGCTGGCAAATCGGGGTTGGCCAAAAAGGCAGTGCCAAACGCCACGGCGTCTAACTTGCCGCCGGTTACGGCTTGCTCGGCCTCGGCTGGGGTATAGCCCATGTTGCCAATCAGTACGCCCTTGTACTTCTGGCGCGCCACGGTCATCACGTCGGCCTTTTGCTTTTGGAAGAAGTCCGAGCGCATGACATGCAAGTAGGCCAGCTTGAAGGCATTGAGTTTGTCGGCCAAAAAGCCGATCAGGGCGATCGGGTCGCTGTCAATCATGCTGTTGTAGCTGTTCAGGGGCGACAGGCGCAGGCCCACGCGCTCAGAACCAATGGCAGCGCTCACCGCAGTGAGTACCTCAAACAAAAAGCGTGTGCGGCCCTCTAACGCGCCGCCATAGCCGTCGGTGCGGGTGTTGGGGCTATCGCGCAAAAACTGGTCGATCAAATACCCGTTGGCGCCGTGTACTTCCACGCCGTCAAAGCCGGCTGCAATGGCGTTTTTAGCACCTTGCGCATAGGCGGCAACAATGGCTGGGATGTCGCTCTCCAGCAGCGCACGGGGTGCGGCGTGCGGCACTTTTCCCTGGGGCGTTTGTACTTCGCCGTCGATGGCTTTGTTGGTGGACGATACCGTCTCGGCGCCGCCATTCATGGCCGGGTGCGCCGCACGGCCCGCATGCCAGATTTGCAAGAAGATGCGCCCGCCTTTGGCGTGTACCGCACTGGTCACCTTTTTCCAAGCTTCGATTTGTTCGGTGGAGTAAATGCCGGGCTCGGCCATGAAGGCGGATGTGTTGGGCGCCACCATGGTGCACTCGGTAATCAATAGGCCACCACTGGCGCGCTGGGCGTAGTACTCGGCCATCAAATCGTTGGGCATGTGCTCGGTGCCTGCGCGGGTGCGGGTCAGCGGGGCGAGCAGGATACGGTTAGGGATGGTCAGCGCGCCGACTTTCAGGGGGCTAAAAAGCATGGGAATGGGTTCCAGTAGGTGAAGGACAGAAGTGTCCCAAAAGCGATGCCACCGTAACACCTTGCCAATAGACGTGTAACGCTGGGGTTACTCAAAAATGCGCTAGGTGTGTTGGACGCGGATGGCGCTCAGTCAAGTGTGCGGGGGCCGGTGTAAACCAGGTCGTGGGCCTGGTCTGATGGCAAAAATTCGCGGGCGAACTTCAGCACTGTGCCATCGTGTTGCAGTGCTACGAGCAGGGCATCCCAGTGCTTGGCTTGTTGTAGGGTGAATGATTTACGCGCCAAAATCATGGCGCCCAGGGAAAACTGGTCTTGGGGCGCCCAGTCATACAGGGTGATGTCGTGGTTGATTTTGGCCTCACTCAAGTACTGTCGAAACACGATGGGCTGGCTCAGCACGGCATCGACTACCCCCCGGTCGATCAGCCGCATGAGGTCGGCCACGTCGCTCGCAAACACCACACGGCCTTGCTTAGTGAGACGCGCCACCATCGCGTCGTAAGCCGCTTCATGGTGAAAGCCCCGTACCACCCCCAGTCGCAGTGCACTGCCTTCGAAGGCTTTTTGGTCCAGCGCTGTGGGGGCACTTTGGCGGCGCACTAGCACCAAATTGCGCGCTTTCATATAGGGCAGCAAAAAACCATAGGCCTTGCGGTCGGGTGTTGGGATGGCGGCCGTAGCCATGTCCAATGTGCCGGCTTGCAGCTCTGCCCAGATGCGTGCACGCGGCATCAGCACACGCACAAACGTGCAGCCAGTGCGTTTTTCAAGGGTGCCGAGCAGGCGGGCGTCGATTCCGTCGGCGGTAGTGC
Source organism: Burkholderiales bacterium (assembly GCA_038245855.1). GTDB lineage: Bacteria > Pseudomonadota > Gammaproteobacteria > Burkholderiales > Burkholderiaceae_C > Allorhodoferax. The sequence continues at coordinate 19,409 of JBBRSA010000026.1, read as the reverse complement.
TGCGGTACAGCACCCCATATTCAAACAAGGCCACGCGCACGGGTTTTGAACAATAGGCCTCGCTACCCGCAATACTGGGCAGAGGCAGCCACACCATGGCAATGAGTGCCAGTATTACAAGGCGGGGCAGGATGCTTTTCATGGCATATTTATACACCGATTCTCGCTACCGGCTTGCGCCAATTAGGGTGCAAAATCGGCACTAAGTGATTGATAAATAGGGTTATTAAGCTACTAAAAAAGTAGCAAATATCAACCTTGCGCAGCCACCAACTGCCGCATCAATTCGTCCAACACCTTGCCGTTGGCGACCCACAACTTCACTCAGCCGTTAGTCAAGCGGCCTTGCTGTGCGGCTTCTTTGGCGCGCATTTTGGCGGCAATGTATTCGCCATGGGTGACGTACAGCAAGCCGGCGATCTTGCTGATCAGGTGGTGCTCGTTGGCGTCTAGCGTGCCGTCTGCGTAGGCCACTTGCCACATGAACTCGACCACCTGTATTTTTTGGTCTTGGGTGCATTCGTCGTTCATCAGGCTGGTGAAGCTGAAGTAATCGTTGGCGTGCATGGCGGTTTGCTCGGCTTGCGCCATGAGCTGCGCCAGCGCCGCATCGCTCAAGGCAAAGCGCTGTCGCAAGGCTGTCAACGCTTGGGCGCGTTCGGCGTCGCTGGTGTTGCCGTCCGAGCGCATCACATCAATCAGCAACACGGCCGTAGCCAACTGCAGGTTGCCAATGCCTGGTGCTGCGGCAGCGTCGTCGGGCATGAAGAAACTCGATAGCAGGTTTTGGAGTGAACTCAGCATGGGCAGGGGCTGGATAGTCTGGTGCGCGGGGTGTTGCAATGGTGGCCCGCCATTTTGGCACTGCGCCCATAACTGCGTGAACGGTATGGGCAGCATGGGTAGCCTTGGCAGAAAAATTTATGTGCCAAATCGGGCTCTAGCCCTCGCCGAATGTGCGCAAGAAGCTACAAATAACGTAGCAAAATCAAACTTCCGCAGCCGCCGTCGGAAAGCCCGACCCCTTTTCTCCACAGCCCGGCTGGGGCTGGGGAACTACCGGGTGGCCGATGGTGTCCGGGGCAACTGCGCCTTGGCCGCCTGGGCCATGCGCACGAATTGCGAGCATTGCTCCACCCATTGCAGTCTTTGTGCGGGGCTTAGTTGGGCGAATGCACGAAGGCGCTCGTCGCTCACAAAATAAGTGCGGCTGTCGCGCAGGGATTGAGTGGGTGCGGTGCCTGCAGTGTTCATGGCGTTTGAAGGCGTTTAAGTCGTTAATGCTGGCCAAGCTGACACGCACTCCAGACACATCAAGTTGCAGGGCGCGTTGGCACATCGCTGCTGGATCCACTGGGGGGAAAAGCAGTACATCCAATGTCACGCCTGCCATGCCCTCGCTGCGCAGTGAGAAGGCTTGCAGATTGCGATGGATGTGCCATTGCTTCAGAGTTTCAATATCGATCAGCGTTTCAAGCGGCACTGGCAGCATAGGCGTCAGATGCAGCTCCTTAGCGGCATTTATTAGGTGCTGCAGGTTGGTGGGCGAAATGACAACGCACACGTCAATGTCCATCGTATTGCGCTCAACCCCGTGCAGCGCAACAGCCAAGCCACCGATCAAAACGTAATCGACTTGGTGGCGATCCAGCGCTGAGAAGAGGTCAAGGTAAAACATGAACCTGAGTTTACCGTGGCCCGCGATTCACGTGTTTTCTCTTTTCTCTTTTCTCTTTTCTCTTACTCAGGCCTGCCACACGCCAAACCCGGCAGAGCGCAGGTCGATACCCACCTCGATCTCTTTGTCCACCGCGTCTTCGTAGCGCATGGGGTTGAAGGCCTCGTAGAGATCAGGCAGCAGGCGCAGGCCGTATTGCTGCACAAAGCGGTTGGCCTGAATGCCCGCCTTGTGCTTGTCAAACCGCACATCGGGGTCCAAACCCGTCATGCCCACATAGACGCAAGGCTTGCCGGTGATGTAGTTTGGGTTGTTCTTGCGAAAGCGCAGCTCGTTGAGCACGTCTGGGGAGAGTTCGACCACATAGACGTGGTGGTGTTTGCGGCGGAGCATGGGTCTATTTTGAGGGAAGGGCGCTTGTTCCCCGTGCTCGCCCCCATGACCTGCCGGTAGGAGTGGAATAGCACGTCGGACTGATGAGCCCAGAAGATTTAGTGCCAAATCGGCCCGAGCTGGCTCCAGCAGGCGACTACTTATGCTGGCTTCTTGGCCATTTGGTGTTTTGCGACCACATCCGACAAAGCTACTGCGCGTATCTCGCCACGGCGGTATGCAGCCAGTCGGTCTTCGGCCTCTTTGGCCCACAGCGCTTCCAGAGACGCACCGGGTTTGTCCAAGCTATCCAAAATACGCTTCACCGGTGCCATGCGCTAGCCTGGATGCGAACTGTTCACCGGCTTCGTTTTGGTCGTTGGAACCGTTACACCAAATGCCTGCGCCAATAACTGGGCTTGCTTGGCTGATTGCTCCAGCGCCTTCTGCAATGCTTTGGGGGAGGGCGTCAGGCGACTTGACTGAGTTTTTGCAGTTTGTGCCATGTGGTGTTCTCGGTAACGATAAGCTGGTTTGCAGAATATGCGGCGACCTGGCGTGCCTGCGGTGGAGTTGAATTATCGAACAAGGCGGCCAAAATCGCATCCGCATGCGTAGACTTGCCGGCACCGTTCGGTCCGGCAAATATCACAACGCGGTGAATTGGTTTGGTTCATAGGTTGGAGGTTATCGCTGGCCACGGTTTATGCGTCAAATCGGCCTATAGCCATTGTGGAATATGTGCGAGAAGCTACGAAAAACGGAGCAAATTCTCTACGAGAAACTCGAGTCTGGCCCGTTTCCCTCGTTTTCCGCTTTCCGGTGAGTGAAAAGGGTGGATGGACTCAGGGAAAGTATTGCGTTTGAATCCTGCCGACGAATTCTGTTGCTTGCTCCACCACCCAACGCGCATCGTCCACTTCCAGCGGATCGCCTTTGTAGTCGGCAATCAGTCGCAAGTCTTCAGCCTTGTTGAAGGATTTGCCTAACTCCACGGGAAACTTGCCGGGTTTGACCAAGTGCAATGAAAAAGCACTGATTAATCCGCTATGCGTCTTGGCAACCTCGGGCGGAACCGGTGCCTTGCATGCAAGAAGCGCGGCGCGTGCTGCGTCAAACATGGCGTAGTAGGCCCGGTTGCATGCACCATCGTTGTCGCCATCCGCAAACAACGTACGCGCACTGGTAAGTGCCCGCTGCGCCTTGACCATCAAATCGTGATCGTTCATGACAGGATGATTCCGTCACGCGCAATGTTGTGCAGCAGGTGGGGGTTGGAATAGTTTTCGGGGTGTGCCCACTCTGACTCCCACACGGGCAGTGGCTGAATACGAATGCCCGTGTCCAGCAGGATGTCGTAGGCAATGTCGCTCATTGCCATTTTGGTATGTACAAAATGCCCCGGTGCGCCTTTCAGCACCACAGCTACATCGGCATCGCTCTCGGCATGTGCCGTGCCACGCGCCCGGCTACCAAACAGCATGATGCTCTGCGTGGGGTACGCGCTGGCAATCCGCGCCGCAAATGCGCGGGTGGCTTGCAGAGTGTCGGTGGGCAGTTGTTCAGGAAGCATGGGGCCAAGTTTACCGCTGGCCACGGTTTATGTGTCAAATCGGCCTCTAGCCCTCGCCGAATGTGCGCAAGCAGCTATGAAAAGCGTAGCAAATTGTCAGCCCTCCGCTGATACCACCTGCCGCTTCAACTCGTCCAGCGTCTTGCCGTTGGCGGCCTTCCACTCTAACCAGCCGTTGGCAGAGCGACCCATCAGCGCCATCGCGGCTTGGCTGGGGCTGGGGAAGAGCACCACAAACCCCTCGGTGGTGTACTCGCCCACACCATCGGCGCCAGAGCCTTTGCAATAGAACAGCTCTGCCTCGCCCTTGGCGGTGGGGGCATTGGTCAGCGGCTCAAAGATGGGTTGGCCCAGCGTGGCCAGCAGGGTGTGGCACAGGTCTAGTACGCGCCAAACTTCTGGGCCCAAGCCCAGCGTGTGGGGCAGCACCTGAAACACGATGTAGCGGTTACTGGCCCGGTAGCCCATGGCCCGCAGGGCGGCCAGGCACAGGGCGTGGGCGGCGTTGTAGGCCAGGTCAAAGCGGCTCTCGATGGACAGGGTGGTGTTGCGCGCGTCGGTCAGACGGGCGAGGCCGGTGCGTGTCAGCCCAGCCAACTCTTGCGCGTCGGGCGGCTCTGCCTTGAGGGCTTTGCCGGGGCCGCTTAGGTTTTCCAGTGCTACGGGTGCGCTCATGGTGGTGACTCCTCCTGATCGATCAGCCCTTGACCTATGAGCCATATTTTGGGCTGCTGCATCACACGGTTGATGAATGCATTGTCACTCGCGCGCCGGGCTTGAAAATCTGCCACTGTGTACAGCGCGGGGTTGATGGTGCGGCCCAAGCGGCGCATCGCAGGCTCCAGCGCAGCCAGCACATCGCCGTAGCCCAGCGTGTCACTCACCAGCAGCAGGTCCACATCACTGGCGGCGCTGTCCTGCTGCTTGGCCATGGAGCCAAACACAAAGGCCTGCGTGATCTGCGCCGCCAGCGGTGCCAAGGCCTCGCGCAGTACATCGGCCAGCCCCACGGTCTTGAGCACCAAGCCGCGCAGCTCTGCAAACACCGGCGACTGCGCATTGGCCTGGTAATGTTTTTGGTTGCCCTGCTTGCGCACGGTGAGCAAGCCCGCCGCAGACAAGTCGGCCAGCTCGCGCTGCACCGCGCCAGTGCCCGACTGCGCCAGCGCAATCACCTCGTTGGCATAGTAGCTGCGGTCCGGCGCGCCAAACAACACGGCCAACACCCGCTGCCGCACCTTGGGAAAGAGGGCGTCGGCGAGTAAAGAAGATTCGTTTGGATCGGTATTAATACCCATATTGGGTTTGATAATACCCGTTTTGGGTGTGAAATGGCAATATGTCACGAAATATGCCTCCAGCCTCCGTGGAATATGCGCAAGCAGCTACAAAAAACGTAGCAAATCCAGTGACTCAGGCTAGTGCCAACACCTTAAGCTTGAGGGCTGGTAGATCATTCTGGATGGTTTGCCAGACGATTGCGAGGTCAACGTTGAAGTAACCGTGCGCCAGCGCATTGCGCATTTCATAGGCAAAGCCCCATGGACAATCGGCAATGCGCAGTGGGACTGCTCGGCTCACACGGCCACAGCCTCGCGCAGAACCTGTTCGCGAAAGCTGGCGGGCAAGCCGTTGGGGGTGAGCACATCCACATCCATACCCAGAAGCTGCTTCAGTTCGAACCGGATGGCGCCGATGTCCATCAGCGTGGTTTGCGCTGTGGGCTCTACCAACAAGTCCAGGTCGCTGCCTGCGGTGTCGTCACCGTGCAGCGCAGAGCCAAACACCCGCACACCGGTGACGCGGTGGCGCAGCGCAATCTCGCGAATTTGCGTGCGGTGCAGGGACAGGGCTTCAGAAGGGCGCATAGGGGCGAGTTTACCGCTGGCCACGGTTTATGTGTCAAATCGGCCTCTAGCCCTCGCCGAACGTGCGCAAGCAGCTATGAAAAGCGTAGCAATTTCTGGCCGGTCGCATATGGAATAAATTCACTTATTGCTCGTATCGTTGCCCCTGCTTCGTAACGCGGTCAAAGGTAAATACATGTTCTGTCGGGACCTCGGTGCAGCAGCCAAATATTCGCCGGTTGTTTGCGCCATGACCGTACCGGAGTTCGATATTGCCGGCGCAAATTGGACAAACTGCCTTGTATCGAACAAGCCGGATATAGCGATGGTCACCATCTTTGGCCATATCCAAATGGGCAGTTTCTTCTTTTAGTTTGACCAAGCTATCGCTGGCAATGGCAATTCGGTCTTCCAATAACCACACGAGTGGTCTGAGTTGGCGGCGCCAAATAATCCAAGCAAAAAGCGCAAAAAGCGATATGGCAACTAAATCGCTGGTTTGAATCGCACGCGTAAATGTGCGCATCTGAAAAATAATCAATCCGCAAGCAATCAACCCAAATGCGCTAAATATCATTCCAGCGGCCCATAGCCCACCGCGCCATGATCGAGTTCGAAATGCGCCGTTGCCCAAAACCAGTCGTCCAAACCAACTCAGTCCAATTTCACCTGGCCTTGTTACTGCGTAGGTGACACTCAAAATATCGGCCCATTCCGTGGCAGTCTCGGCTGTTACAGGCTTGTCATTGACTTCAGCCGTTTGCGTTTCCACCAGCCCATACGGCTGCAGAAACCACGTCGTCCTATTGCCGCCATTGGATCCTCGCTTGGCAAGTTGGAGGCACTGCGAATGCCCTTGTGCCACGAAGAAGCTCTCCAAACTTTTACGCCGTGCAGTCAAATACTTACCCGGGTTGGCGCTTGCAAACCACCCTTTGGCATTGTCATATATGAGTGACTCGCCGGGTTTGCATACCTCGGCAATCCAAGCTGCATCGAATTCGCGTTGTTCAGGGTCTGAGCTTTCTACGCGCTGACGAGTCTCGCCCGCCAGTGCATTCAATATTTTCCAGGCGTTCGTGCCCGTCGGTTCAGCCGCTAACCAAGCAATAAAGCACTCCACCAGCTCTTTCATAACCCTCCTTGTACCGGTACAGGGGTGGTTGGGCACTGGTTGAAAGTGCCGCCACCCGGAACACTGAGACCTCCCTAACCTACCTATCAAGGAGTGTCTGCATGTCTTCTCAGTTCGGATTCAATGAGTTTAATCAACTGGTCCACGTGAAAGAGGTCGAGCGTGGGCTGGCTTGCAAGTGCCGTTGCGTGGCCTGCAACGAGCCGTTAATTGCGCGGCAAGGCGAAGTGCGCCACCACCACTTTGCGCATGCGTCCAATCGGGAGCCTTGCGAGTCCAATCACGAATCGCTGTTGCACCTATACGCAAAGCAATTGATTATTGAGGCAATGGGGCTTGTCGCGCCAATGACTTCTGTAGTTGCCCATTTCTTTGGGCTGGATGCTGCCCAATCAGATCGAACCATTTTGCAAGCGGTGTTGCCAGTTTCCGCAGAAGTGGCAGTTGGTGCAATACGGCCGGACATATTGCTGGTAACAGCCGATGGGGTGCAGGTTGCGGTGGAAGTAGCTTACTCATCCTTTTGCGACATGGTGAAGGTGGCTGAGTTTGAGCGTCTTAATCTTCCGGCGCTTGAAATTGATCTCAGCTCCTTTACGCCGGACGCTTTTGAACCGCTGCTTGTAAAGGAGACCGTTGTGGCCGCAATAGACAAAAAGACATGGGTTTGGCCAGTTTCACCGCCAGCGATATTGCTAAATACTGATCAGCCAGCAGGGCAGATGCCGGTTCTAAAACAGTTTCTGCCAGAGGAAATCATCACCATTTCCGGGCGCTGGGTGTCCATCCGGCAGTTCCCGAGCGGGGGTATTGCGGTGAAAGTTGTCAAGTACGACCCGGATTTGGTGTCACTGGTCAAGTCCATTTGTAAACAACATGGCGGCCGTTACAGCCCACAGTACCGCACGTGGAATGTGGAACGCTGGGCTGCGAGGACCGTTCGACAAATTCTTGAAAACCGTTCCAAAACTATGGAAATCACCATGGGGTTTGTGCAAGGGCAGGGCCTGTGAGTTGCGAGGCGCAGGTTGGTGCTGCATGGCCGATTGGAAATGTTGTGCCAAATCGGCCTCCAGCCCTCGCCGAATATGCGCAAGCAGCTACTGAAAACGTAGCAAACCGTCAGCCCACGGCAGCCACCGCCTGCCGCTTCAACTCAGCCAGCGTATTGCCATTGGCGGCTCGGCTGGGGCTGGCCCAGCGTGGCCGTCAGGGTGGCGGCGGTTTCGTGAATCTCGTGGCAGTCGGCTTGCAGCGGCGCGGGGGTGTAGGGCTGCGAGCCGGTGTTGCCGTTCTCTAGGCTGTAGCGCCCGGCCTTGGTGGCCTCTGCGATCGCGAACCACTCCCGAAACATCGCGTGCGTTTGCGTCATCCTGCAGGGGAAAAATGGCCTGCTAGCTGCGCGTAGAGCGTTCAGAGTGAATCACTGGTGCAGGGTCGGTTACGGTGGTAATTTGGATTTTGAAAACTTATTGAATGGAACTGCACAGATGGGAGATGCCTCACTGCCACATCATTCGTTCGGGAGGTCTTTATTCTGCTCACCAGTGGAGCCTTCAATTAATCCAAGGCGCTTAATTAGTCCTGGATGTACTTTTAAATGGCCTTCATCGACAAAACCCTGATTTGGATAAAAACACTTGTATCGCCATTGTTTTGATTCGCCAACGGTTATTCCAAGAATCGAGTTGTCGAATAAAAATCTAACAATTTTCCTAAATTCCGCGTGATCATTTGCTAAACCCTTTTTCTGCAACTGGGTGTGCAACTCATTAGATGTAAATATCGCATATCTGATGTTTTCTATTGCAGCTAAATAATCAGGAAAGCTGGCATTTTGTGTTCGCCATTCATCGCTTAATTCGTCGTATAAATAGTCGCTATACCCCGGCTCAGCATTGTATATTGCTCTTGTTAAAAGCTTAGTCTTCTCACTGTTGATCAGTGACTCATCTCGGGAGGCCTGTATTGTTCTTTTTAAAAATGCAACCATATCTCTAGGTCGGCACATTGTTCGATTAAAAAGATGCTTGACGGGCGGTGTTCGACTCCTCATTTCCTTTTCGTGAAATAGGTCCTGAAGGGATGCGACGAGCGACTGAGAATTCAAACTGGCATAGTAATTAATTCTTTCAAGAACTAATTTTTCAATAGATTCTGTATTCCATTTCAAACTGTCGCTGCAGTCTTCTCGTAGTTTATTTCTATCATTAATGTCAAATGTCCAAAATATGTCTTCTCGAAGAAAAATTATTGGACGAATTCTTCCGGAGTACTTCGTTAAGCTATATTCTGCAGCATGCAGAAGGCCGGAAATGATCGTCTTTGATTGTTCAAAAAAGGAAGCTACCCATGCTTCATCCAGACGGTCGAATATTAAAAATATTTTGATTTCTGGTGGAGCATCTTCCAGGCATTTTTCAAACCAGTTTGTTAACGTACTGATGTTTCGATTCATCAGCGTTTGAAGATCTTTTTTTTCTTTTATCGCCTCAAAAGAAATACTACCAGCTGTTGCTTTGATGGAGTCTTCCGATAATCCAAAATTTGGTAATTCCAGTCCGCCTAATGAGAATAATTTTTCACCCAGCAAGTCAGTCCAAGAAGGCACAGGAGTCGAGAATAATTTTTCTAAAACCCGCAAAGCGGTCTCTATTGATTTTGGAGTGGGTAAGTTTTGATTTTTTAAGTGCGTTGCTACTGCTTTTATGGATTCGATGCAGATTACAAAGCGCCATGAATCTCTATGCTGAAATCCACCTTCTTTTTGCGCATCTATCAGTAACTGATGTGCTTGCCAGTTATAACTCTGTAGTGATAATGGTATGACTAAATCATTTGTCCCAAATAAATTTGCTGGTTTACTTGCCAGATGCAGAAATACGGCAGTTTTACCGGCCCCCTTACGCCCAAGTAGTAAATATTGCTTTGAGTTGTTAATGATATTTTTGGAGACTCCTGCATCATAAAAATATTCTGCAAGATTGTTGTCTCTTTCCGCAGAAACATCTCCAACGTTTATCCAATCAAGAATACTTGTCATGGGGGTAATGCCTTTAAGTGAATTTCTAAAAGTTGCGATTGAAATGCATCAGAGAATAGCTTTCATTTCCCCCAACTATCCTTCAACCCCACCGCCAAATTAAACACCGGCTTGGAACCCGTGACATGATCCACCCGATCCGCCACAAAGTACCCATGCCGCTCAAACTGAAACTTCTGATCCGGCAGCGCATTCGCCAATGATGGCTCAACGATGGCGGTGACCACCTTCAAGCTGTTCGGGTTCAAGCTCTCAATAAAGTCCTTGCCGCCCGCATCCGGCTGGGCGTCGCTAAACAGGCGGTCGTACATGCGCACTTCGGCGTTTACGCCGTTGGCCACGCCCACCCAGGTGATGGCGGCTTTCACCTTCACCGTCTCGCTGCCGGGGGTGCCGCTCTTGGTGTCGGGCACCACGGTGGCCAGCACTTCTGTAATCACGTCATCGGCATCCTTGGCACAGCCGGTGCACTCAATCACATAGCCGCCTTTCAGGCGCACCTTGTTACCAGGGAACAAGCGCTTGTAGCCTTTGGGTGGCACTTCTTCAAAATCTTCGCGGTCTATCCACACCTCTTTGCCGATGGTGAAGTGGCGTGCGGGTGGGGGCTCGGTGCCCTCGGGCGGGTGGGGCAGGGCGGGCTGGGTGCAGGGCTCCAGGTGGCCGGCGCCCATCACTTCGTCCCAGTTGGTCATCACCAGCTTCACGGGGTTGAGCACGGCCATGCCGCGGTGCGCCTTGGCTTCCAGGTCTTCGCGTAGGCAGCCTTCTAGGGTGCTGTAGTCGATCCAGCTGTCGCTTTTGGTCACGCCAATGCGTTCGGCAAAGTTTTGCAGGCTCTCAGGCGTGTAGCCACGGCGGCGCAGGCCGACTATGGTGGGCATGCGGGGGTCGTCCCAGCCATCAACCTTATGGTCGTACACCAGTTGCGCCAGCTTGCGTTTGCTGGTGATGACGTAGGTTAGGTTTAGGCGGGCAAATTCGTATTGCTTGGGTGGGGGGCTGGCAAGCAGGCCGCCTTCAATCAAACGCTCCAGCAGCCAGTCGTAAAACGGGCGCTGGTCTTCAAACTCTAGCGTGCACAGGCTGTGGGTGATTTGCTCTAACGCGTCCTCAATGGGGTGCGCAAAGGTGTACATGGGGTAGATGCACCAGGTGTCACCCGTGTTGTGGTGCGTGGCGCGGCGTATGCGGTAGATGGCCGGGTCGCGCATATTGATGTTGGGGCTGTCCATGGCGATTTTGGCGCGCAGCACCATGCTGCCGTCTTCATGCTCTCCAGAGCGCATTTCGTGAAAACGCGCCAGGTTCTCAGCGGGCGTGCGGCCTCTAAACGGGCTGTCGACACCGGGCTTGCCGAAGTCGCCACGGTTCAGGCGCATTTGCTCGGGTGTTTGCTCGTCTACATAGGCAAAACCGGCTTCGATCAAATGCACGGCGGCGCGGTACATAAAGCCAAAGTAGTCGCTTGCTTGGTAGGGGGCGACGCTGTAGTCACCTTGGCTGCCGTTCCAGTCAAAGCCCAGCCATTTCACCGCGTCGATGATGCTGTTCACATACTCGGTGTCTTCTTTTTCGGGGTTGGTGTCGTCAAAGCGCAGGTGGCACACGCCGCCATAGTCGCGCGCTAGGCCGAAGTTGATGCAGATGCTTTTGGCGTGGCCCACGTGCAGGTAGCCGTTGGGCTCGGGCGGGAAGCGGGTGCGGATTTTGGCGGGGTCTGGCTGGCCTGCGCCGTGGTGCGCGGCGTCGCCGGGGCTGCCGGCCCAGCGGCGATTTGCGTAGGTGCCTTCAGCCAGGTCTTTCTCAATAATCTGGCGCAAAAAGTTGCTGGGCTTGGTGGACTCGGGTGCGGCGTTGGGTTGCGCGGCTGCAGGGGCGGTAGCGGGGGTGGGTGTGCTCATGCACGCGATTCTAGCCAGCGCACCAGCGCTACCGCGCCCTATTTGCGTTATGGCGAAATATGCTGCGCTGTGCTGCTTAGTTCAGCAGCCCGGCCCAGATAGGTTGCAGGCGCTGGGTTTCGTGTGCGGGCAGGCGTTCGGCCAGCAGCATGCATTCACGCTGCAGTTCGGCCAGGCGCAGGTTCAGCTCTTGGCCGGCCAGTGACATCTCAAAGCGGTCGTGCTCGGTGAGATCGTCCGGGCTCAGGCCCCAGATGCCCAGCGCATTCCAAGCCACACGCAAGCGGCCAAGGCGCGCTAGCGCCATGTAGATGATTTCGGTTTCTTGGGGGCTGCAGCCGGTTTCTTGCAGAGATTGGGCGCTAAATTCTGCCTGGCGCAGGGTGGTGTTGATCTGCTCCAACACGGCCTGGGGCCGGGTGCTGATGGTGGGCAGCGGCTCGGCGGCGTCGCGGGCCATGTTGAACACGGTGCTGCTGTAGCGCTCCGGAAACTCGCCCGGCACCACCCGCAGCGCAAAGCTAGCGCGGGTAAGCGGTGCCACGGGGTTGCGTGCGATACCCAAGGTGACCTCAACCGCTGCCAATATCAGCCCCAGGGGTGATATGGCGTCGCCCGACAGGCGCGCCGGGTAGCCTGCGCCGTTGAGCCGTTCATGGTGTTCACCGACGGCGCGGCACAGGGTGGCGGGGTAATCGGTGGTGGCGCTTAGCAGCATTTGGGCCATGCGGGGGTGCACCATCATGTGCTTGTAGCCCATCAGGTCTAGGGGTTTGCTGCGGTCTAGGTATTCGGGCTGAATATAGGCTTCGCCAATGTCGTGCAGCAGGCCGCCCAGCATGGCCAGGCGTACGTCCACAGGGGTGCTTTGCGCCTGCGCAATGGCGCCCGCCAAAGCCATGGCCTGCACCGCGTGGGGCAGTGTCTCAGGCCGGGTGGCCCAGGCGGTGGTTAGCAGCAGTTGCGCCACCGAGTGCAGGGGAATGTGCTTGAGTTGTTCTTCCAGCAGTGCGGCATGCGGACGCAGCGCTTTGGCCAGAGAGCTGTCTTGGGCCAGTAGTTCGGTGAATTGCTCTAGCAGCGTGAACGGGGTGACGCCGTCTTCGGCCATCAGGCAGGATTCAAGGGGGTGGAGCAATTGGCGCTCTAGCAGGCGTTGCTGTAGCGTGACAGACACCGGCAGGCCCTTGGCCCAGAGCTTGAGGCCGCGTATGTCGACAATGTCTTGCGACGCGACGATAGAGAACTGCTCACCGGCCTGAATGATGGCGCTTAGTAGGGCCGGGTTAGTCTGGGCCTCGCCCGTTTTAAAGCTGACAACTGCCATTGCGGTTTACTCCACGTTCACGCAGTGCGTGTTAAGGGTCGGCACAAATTCTCGCCAGTGCGAGGGGGCGCCACGCTCCAAGTATGGGGCGCGCGCTGCAAAGCTGCAACACATTCAGACAGGCGGCAGGCACTGCCTGCCGGCCGGGTTATGGCCCCGGCGCAATTACTCCAGCAGCGTGGCGGCAAAGGTGTTGATAGCTTCCAGGTCTTGCCCAAGTGAGGTGTAGCGCAGGCCTTCGCGGGTCAGCACGCCGCGCAGGCCCTGGTCGATGGCCTTGGCCTGCTCTTCGTCTTGAAAGCGGCCGGTGTGCACGTATTTGCGGTCACCGCGCTCTACAAACACGTTGATGTTGTTGTGCTGCTTGTACCACTCCAAAATCTGCTTGCGGGTTTTGGCAATGTCGCAGATGTTGTCGGGGTAGTTTTCGTTGTAGTACAGCACCTGGGGCAGCGAGCATTCGGTGATTAAGAACTGGATCTGCCCGTCCAATAACTCCAGCATTTCAAACTGCCGCTGGGCGATGAAGTATTGGTTTTTTAACACCTCAAAATTGCGCTGCCACACCAGCGACTTGGCGTAGTCGGGTATGACTTCTACTGACTTTTGGCGCAGCTTGAGGTACAAGATGATGGCCGCAGTGACCAGCGATTTGTCGCACCCCGGCCCGCCAATGACGTTGATCACCCTGGTGGGGTACAGCCGCATTTTGTTTTCTGGCAGGTGGTTGGCTGCGGAGGTGTATTGGATAGACATGCAGTGCGCCTTTGTGTGTCGTTTTCGCAGGTAACTGGCCGCATCGTAGTGCGGCGCTGGGGCTTATGCAAGCACGGGCAGTGCGCTTCTTTACCTGTGCGCAACATGGTGGCCACTTTGGCTTCATAGAATCGAGGGTTGCAAAAGCCTCGTATTTGTGTGATTACACCCGTTTTGGGGCGGTAATGCTATAAATATGTGAGCTAGTAGCCTAGATAATACGAGGGCTAGCGGCCTGTTTGGCTATTAAATTTAACCTAGGGAGTGTGTTTTGGATACCGTTTTGTTGTTAAAGGCCGCCATCATGGGCGTGGTCGAGGGGCTGACCGAATTTTTACCTATCTCCAGCACGGGGCATTTGATTTTGACGGGCGCCTTACTGGGCTTTGACGATGACAAGGCCAAGGTGTTTGACATTGCCATTCAGACCGGTGCCATTTTGGCCGTGGTGATTGTGTATTGGGCAAAAATTCGCGATACCCTGGTGGGCCTAACCAGCAGCCGTCAGGCGCAAAAATTTGCATTGAACGTGACGATTGGCTTTTTACCCGCCGGGGTGTTGGGGCTGACGGTCTACAAGATCATCAAAAACAACCTGTTCAATCCCGGCGTAGTGGCGGGTGCCTTCATCGTGGGTGGTTTCATCATTTTGTGGGTAGAAAAGCGCGCCCAACCCAAGGTGCGTATTGAAAATATAGACGACATGACCCCCATGGATGCCTTCAAGGTAGGGTTGGTGCAATGCCTGGGCATGATTCCCGGCACCAGCCGCAGTGGTGCCACCATCATTGGCGGTATGTTGCTGGGCCTGTCGCGCAAGGTAGCTGCCGAGTTTTCATTCTTCCTGGCGATCCCAACTTTGGTGGGGGCGGGTGTGTACAGCCTCTACAAAGAGCGTGCGCTCTTGAGTATGGCCGATCTGCCCTTGTTTGGCGTGGGCTTTGTGGTGTCGTTTATCAGCGCCTGGCTGTGCATTCGCTGGCTGCTGCGCTTCATCACCACCCACAATTTTGTGGGTTTTGCCTACTACCGCATCGCCTTTGGTATCGTGGTGCTAGCCACCGCTTGGAGCGGCTTGGTGACCTGGGCTGCTTGATCGCTGACTTGACGGGTAGGGCGCTTTTCAGCGCTCCATATTGCGCAACGCGGCCTCTATGGCGGCGGCCGTTGCCAGGGGTTTTTCCATCGGGAACAGGTGGCTGCCGTCGAGCATCAAAATGCGCCCTTTGGTGAGCTTGCGGGTGGCGTCCATGCCCACTTGGCTCATCTCGTGTGAGGCTAGAGCGCCAATGTAGGCCACCGGGCAGCTCAACGGGTGGCGCGCCAGCAGGCGCTCTAGGTTGTCGGGCACGGTGTTGTAAAACTGGGTTTCTACATCACGGTCAAAGGCCAGCACGCGTTCGCCATCAACCGCCGTGGTGCCGTGGGTGACATAGTCCATCAGCACCGCATCCTCCCACTGTGCAAACGCTTTTTTGTTGCGAAAGTGCGCATAGGCCGCCTCAATGCTGGGCCAGTGGTTGCGCCGCTTGCTGCTGAGCGCACCGGGCGAGAAAGAGCCAAACATTTGGGTGCTTTTCATCGCCCCCAGCGCGGTAGAGCGCCAACCGCCCACGATGGGCGAATCAATCAACACCACACCACGCACCAACTCCGGCTTGCGCATGGCCGCCAGCAGGCTCAAATACCCGCCCAGTGAGTGGCCCACCAGCCAGACCGGCTCGCCCGCTTTGTCGACCACGCCCTGGGCGAAGTCGGTCAACTGCGGCGCCATTAAAGGCCAGTTGTTGGTGATGGGGTAGCGCCGTGGGTCGTGGCCGTATTTCTCTACCGCCTTGACCTTGTAGCCGCGTGCGCGCAGGGACTTGAACAACACGCGGTAGGTGCTGGCGGGGAAGCTGTTGGCGTGGGAGAAGACGATGGTGGGCATGGGCTGTGGTTATGAGTGGGTGTGAAGGGTTACGACGGTGTCATGCGGCCCGCTGCAGATTCAGTGCGAGCAGCCGCTTCAAGATTTCTTCATCGGGCATGGCGGCGGTGTAGTCGCTCCAGCCATAGGCGTGGGCCACGGCTTGGTCTAGCGCTTTGTGGGCTGTGTCTAGCCAGGCGGGGCGTTGGTTGTAGAGCTTGGTGAGGGTGCGCTCGGCCAGGTCTTTGTCATGGCCCGGTTTGGGCAGGATGCGGTCGGGGTAGGGGCTCTTAATCATGCCCAGCGGGGTGACTTCGGGCACGCGGTCGGTCCACTCGGGTGGGTTGAGCCAGTTTTCGCGCAGGTCGTTTAGGCGCTTGGCTGCGGTGGCTATGGCAATGGCGTTGGCTTTTGTGGCGTAGCAGCTGTCGGACGGCGAGGGCGGGGCGGATGCCGGGGGCTCATACGCTTCGCTTTTTAAAATCGCCCCCGCCACCCGCCCCACCCTCGCCTCGGGTGCGTCTGGCGTGGCGTTTACTATTGTTTTTATAGCTGCTTGCGCAGGTTCTACGAGGGCTGGAGGCCGATTTGGCTCTGAATTTCTTGTGGGCAGGTCCGCCGGGATGACTGCGCCGCCTTCCACCGTTTCGGTGCGCTGGTGCGCCGTGTCACGCGGCGTGAGGCCTGCGGGGAAGGGGAAGGTTTCGAAGCAGGTGGTGGGGGTGTAACGCGGGTCGTTGCCTACGCCAAGAGACGTTCCCATTCTCAACGCCCAAATTTTATGAAAACGTCCTTGCACAACACCGAACGTGGCGTCATCAGAACGGGTGATAGCGATAACAGTTTGATGTGGCCAAACAGATTTCGGTAGCCAGACAAAAACCCGATGCTTTGCAACTTGCGATGTAGCAAGGTATCGCCCAATGCCTGCAATAGCCTCGCGGAAGTCCGTTCCAGATCGCCCGTGTAGCCACCATTTTCTTTTGCGTGAGGGGTCGCTGCTCATTTCGCGAAACGGCTTTACTTGTAGCGATACATGCTCAAAGGGTTTTTCAAATAAGCCAGCATCAGCTTCAGAAAGGGCTGCGAAGTCCACGACCCAAAGCCCACGGCTTCGAGAGGTTATGTCGCGACCATTGCTGAGCGGCTTTATAACCTGTGCATTTCCCACACCATGCGGATTAGGTTGGCGTAGCCAATTTTTGGCCACTCGGTATGTAATTTCGAAGTCCCCCACCAGTACGGGGCCTTGAAATGACGCCCCCTTGTTTGTCTGCAGAACCTTTGCCTCGGTCACATCGCTGTGACTGTTCGTTACGCTTGCAGTGAGATCTGTTGCAAGCAAGTCAACTTCCTCGCCATTCAATCGTAGGGTCGTGTCAGCATGGCCAAACGCCACCAACGACACCCTTACCGCCGCGCCTTCATTCACCCAGCCCTCGTCGCTCCAAGCCTCGTAAATCCGCGACGTCTTGGCAATCGCATCCAGCACCACACGGTTCTTGCCGCCACGGATGGAGTTGGTCGAAACCAATCCCGCAGCACCCAGTCCATTGGTCTCAATCGCGTGCCGCGCCTTCTCAAACCAGTAGGTCACCAAATCCGCACCGCCGGGCACACGCCCCGCGTACACCTTGCGCAAAGTTTCGGTGTAATCGCCACCCAGCTCGGAGCGCATTTTCTTGTCACCCAAAAACGGCGGATTCCCAATCACTACACTGGCTTTGGGCCAAGATGCTTCGGTGACAGCCGCGTCGTCCAGGGGCGTGGGTGGTGCGGATGTCGGGGCCGATTTTAAAAAGCGAAGCGTATGAGGCCCCGGCGTCTGCGCCGCCCGCGCCCCGGGTTCCACCACGGGAAAGCGCAGCAAAGCATCCCGGCACTCAATATGGTCCAGCGGCTCCAGCACCGGATTCGTCTTGAACTCGTAGCCATGCTCAATGCGCCACTGCAGTTCGCCAATCCACACCGTCACCCGCGCCAGTTCGGCGGCGTATTCGTTCAGCTCAATACCCAGCACGTTGTGCGGGCCGGTTACCAAATCGGCCTGCCGGTCTAGCCCCAGGGTTGCGGCGTCCAGGTGGCTCTTGTGCTCAATGTCTTTCAAGGCTTTGAGGCCCAGAAACAAAAAGTTGCCACTGCCACAGGCGGGGTCTAGCACGCGGTAGTTTTTGAGGTCTTCCAGCCACAGCACAAACCGGGTTTGCGCGGCCTTGTGGTGCTTGTCATTTCTCTTGACACTTTTGGCCATCAGCCCTCGTAGATCCTGCGCCACCAGCTCCCATTTTTGTAGCAACGGGCGCGTCAAAACCGGCTCTACGATGCGCAAAATGGTGGCTGGGTCGGTGTAGTGCGCGCCCAACTGGCTGCGCTTGCTGGGGTCTAGGCCCCGCTCAAACAGCGTGCCGAAGATGGATACGTCGATGGCGCTCCAATTGAGCGCGGCGGCGTTGCGCAGCTCGGTCACTTCCATGATGGTGAGCAGCGGCACCTTGACCCGTTTGAACAGCCCGCCGTTGAACCACGGAATGTCGTCATTGCCATACAGCCCGCCGTCACGCATGACGGTGAACAGGTTGGTGAGGCCCTGGGTGAGCCTGTCGGCGGTCAGCGCCTTGTTGTTGACCAAGCCCTCAAACATCTTGCTGGGCAGCAGGCCCACGTCTTCGGCAAAGAAGCAAAACAGGCACTGGGTCAAAAAGTGGGCGACCTCGTCGGGGTCGTTGTTGCGCTTGCGCAGGCCGTCGGCCAGGGTGGCAAAGCTTTTGGCGGCGGCTTCGGTGATGTCGCGGCTGGTCTTTTTGGGGCGAAAGCTCTCGGGGTCTTGCCACAGGCGGCGGAGCAGGGCCTGCTTTTCGGGCTGGTCCAGCTCGTGCAAGAGCACGGTGTGCACCTCGCTGGGGTGGCCGTTGAACTGGGTGTGGATGCGGGTGGTCAGGCGGTCGCACACCACCAGCAGCGGCGGGTTTGAGAGCGCCAGGCTGTAGGTGAGCAGTTGCTTGAGGGCCGTGTCCAGATTGCGGCCGGGGGCCTTGTTCTCCCAGGCGAAGTGGCCCTGGTAAAACACGTCGGCATAACCCCGCGCCTCACCCAATACCAGCGTGTCTTGCTCAAAGATGTAGTCACCCTGGCTACCCGGCACCGGCACGCCCAGCAGCTGGCACAGGTCGATGAAATGGGGCTGCGCGCCTTGGCGCTCGTTCAGGTTATGGGCGGGGCCGCCGGGGCCCCATTTTTGGATAAATTCTTGGGGAGTCATTGCGTGAGTAAGGATTTAGTAGCCGTGCAAAGCGTAGTCGAGCGCGTCCCAAATAGCCTGGGCATCTTGGGTGAGGTTGGCAACGGGGCGGCGCAGTTCGCCGGGTTCAAACGACGCAATAGCCAATGTTTCCAGAACGTAAGGCGACGTGTCGTCAGCAACGCTCAGGCGCGGGTTCAGCGTGGTGACGGGATCACTACCCGGCTCCAGTCGTGCCAGTGGGATACCAATCAATGCAATGGGCCGTTGCAGAAAGTTGCGCTGAATTTCCACCACATACGGGTGGCTGTCGCGTAGCGCTTTGACAGGGTTGGTGTAGACGTCAAACTGCGCCATCAGGCACCCTGGTCCGTGGATGCTGGCAAGCCCGCTTGTTCACGCAAAGCCTTTTCTGTGCGCCACTCGTGAATGCGTCGGCTCATAGAGCCAATTTTGGCCATGCGTTTGTTCATGGCTTCTATCGCATCTTTGTTTTCTTCTTCCCATTGCGTGCGGGCGGCCTCCATCTCGGCCGGGCTGCGTGCAGCAGCAGCGGCGCGCCGGGCCAGGCGTTCTGGCGTGAGCCAGCCATCGCCCGTGGCGGATGTGGCGGAGGAGGCTGGTGCG
>JBBRSA010000025.1:0-48992 GCA_038245855.1 Burkholderiales bacterium | reverse complement strand
TGCTGGCTCGCTGCCGCTACGTGCTGCTCCCAGATATGTGTCGCCATCTTCATGCTTGTTTCTCCATCTTAAAAGTGATGGGGCAAGCGTGCGCAATTTGTGGGCGCCTGACAAGATGGGGTTCATGGAGCGCTTACATTGTTTCCGAATGTGGCCAGACTGGCGCCTCCATTGCCGCCGTCGCCCTCAAGCACAGCGTCAGCGTCAACGTCGACACCGTGCACCGGTGGCTGTGCGAACGTACCTCGCAATTAGACCCGCTCAAAGATTCCGGCAGCGCCTTGCCCCATCCCAACACACATGGACACCATGCCGTATTTCAGCTTGTTCCGCTGCAGCGCATGGATGACGGTCGCCGCGCGAATGGCGCCTGTAGCGCCCAACGGGTGACCCAATGCAATAGCGCCGCCCATGGGATTGACCTTGGCGGGATCCAGCCCCAAGGTGTTGCACACCGCTAGCGACTGGGCGGCAAAGGCTTCATTCAACTCGATCCAGTCCAGATCTTGCTGATTGATACCGGCGTATCGCAATGCAGCGGGAATCGCTTCAATCGGGCCAATGCCCATGATGTGTGGTGGCACACCCTTAGACGCAAACGACACAAACTTCGCCAGCGGAGTCAGTCCGTATTGTTTGACGGCCTTCTCGCTCGCCAAAATCAAGGCGCCAGCTCCGTCGGATGTCTGCGAGCTGTTGCCGGCAGTGACGGAGCCACGCGCGGAAAACACGGTACGCAGCTTGGCCAAGCCTTCCATCGACGTGTCGGCGCGCGCGCCTTCATCCAGCGATACGGAGCGGCGCTTCTCAACCACTTCACCCGTTTGCAGGTTGGGGCTGCGGTCAATCACTTCCACGGGGGTAGTCTCTGCCGAAAAGTAGCCTGCGGCCTGCGCAGCCAGCGCACGTCGGTGCGATTCCACCGCAAAAGCATCTTGCGCTTCCCGGCTCACCTTCCACTGCGTGGCAACTTTTTCTGCGGTTAGGCCCATGCCGTAGGCGATACCAATGTTCTCGTCTTTTTCGAACATCATCGGCGACAGTGACGGCGCATTGCCGCTCATGGGCACCATGCTCATGCTCTCGACGCCTGCTGCGATCATCACATCGGCTTCGCCAACACGAATGCGGTCGGCAGCCATTTGAATGGCCGATAAACCCGAAGCGCAAAAGCGGTTGACCGTGATGCCTCCCACGCTGGTGGGCAACCCGGCCAGCACGGCACCGATACGCGCAATATTGAGGCCCTGCTGACCTTCAGGTATTGCACAGCCGCAGATGATATCTTCGATAGACCGGGGGTCGAGCGTAGGCACCTGTGCTAAAGCCGATTGCAGCACCTTAACCAACAACTCATCCGGGCGGGTGTTGCGAAAGAATCCGCGGTGCGAACGCCCAATGGGAGTCCGCGTAGCAGAGACAATATAGGCTTCTTGAACTTGTTTCATGGATCACTCCTGTTATTTCGGCTTGCGGGGCCCAGACGGTATCCAGGCCCAAATAAATTCACATTCGATAGGCTGCGCGCCCGACTCGTCGAAGACTTGCACGGCCACCGTGACTTCGCCTTTGTCCTTCTGTTGCATCAGGTTGCGCTGCGCATTGGTGAGCACCGCCACGGCGCGCAAGGAACCCTGTGCCCGCTTTTTGAACTCAACCTTCAACTGTTTGGCCAGCGGCATACAGTCATCGCGCACGTTCATACCAACCACCATGCCGGTCGCAGTTTCTGCCAACAAGGCCATGGCTGCCGCATGCACCCCATGGATATGGTTTTGAACGCGCCGGTGGTTAGCCACCGTCACTTCAACCCGCTCGTGTGTCATGACAGAAAACTCAAGACCAGCAGTGCCCGTAAACGGCACGGCACGTCCCAATACCCGGCTGCGTACCCAAGAGCGCGCGAACACCGGCACCCGCTCCAGGCTGCGCATAGAACGGGCGAGGCGATTGGGCTTCACGGGCGCGGTCGCCATACTAGTTGCGCACCGGCTTGCCGGTGGACATCATGCCCATGATGCGTTCTTGCGTCTTGGGGTGAACGATCAAGGAACAAAATGCCTTGCGCTCCAGCGCCATGATGTACTCCTCGGTAACCAGGCTACCTGCATCCACATCGCCACCACACACCACTTCGGCGATCAAACTGGCAATATGGAAATCATGCGCGCTGATGAAGCCGCCGTCACGCATATTGACCAAGGAGCCCTTGATGGTTGCGATACCACTACGCCCAACCACGGGAAACTGGCGCCGCAGCGGTGGGCGGTAGCCGCTGTCGAACATGGCTCTCGCTTCGTTGATGGCGACAAAGAGCAACTCGTCTTTGTGCGGCACCACCACATCGCTCTCCAGCAGATAGCCCAACTTGCGGGACTCCAGCGCACTGGTTCCCACTTTGGCCATGGCCGCAGCGGTGAAACCCTCCGTGAGGAACGGAACGATATCCTTGCCCGTCGAGGCTGCAGCATTTTCCGCTGCACGGCGTGCGATGTAGGTCAACCCACCGGCGCCTGGCACCAGACCCACGCCAACTTCGACCAAGCCGATGTAGCTCTCCATGGCGGCGACACGCTTGCCGGAATAAACGGCCATTTCGCAACCGCCACCCAGCGCCAAGCCACGAATGGCCGACACCGTCGGCACGTTGGCGTAGCGCAGTTTGAGCATAACGCGCTGCAGCTCAGCGGCCGCGCCGTCAATGGCTTTAGCGCCACCCATCATGAATGCGGGCAGCATGGACTGTAAATCGGCACCGGCCGAAAACATTTCATCGGGTGACCAGATGACCAAGCCCTTGTAATCTTTCTCGGCCATGTCAATGGCGTTATCTAGGCCTTCGATCACACCAGCGCCAATGGCATGCATCTTGGTCTTGATGCTGGCAATCAGCACCTGGCCACCGGAGGGCCCATCCTGATCCGCGTCGAGTGTCCAGAGGCGAATGGCTTCGTCTTCATGCACCGTCTTGCCTGCAGTGGCAGCAGACGGCGCATTAGCGCCCAACACGCTTTCGGGGAAATGCTGACGTGCATAGACGGGCAAACTGCGAACCGGCACAAACGTGCCCGTAGTCGGGTTCCATGAACCCGCAGGTGCATGCACACCACCGGCATCGGCCACAGGGCCTTTGAAGACCCAATCGGGCAGCGGTGCATTGCACAAAGCTTTGCCCGCGTCAATGTCTTCTTTAACCATATTGGCCACTTCCAGCCAGCCAGCCTCTTGCCACAACTCAAAGGGGCCTTGCTTCATGCCAAAACCCCAGCGCATGCAGAAATCGACGTCGCGGGCGTTGTCCGCAATAGACCCCAAATGTACGGCAGCGTAATGGAAAGAGTTGCGCAGAATAGCCCATAGGAACTGCCCCTGCGCACCCTCTGCATTGCGCAAGAGCTTCAGGCGCTCAGCCGCAGGCCGCTTGAGCATCCGCGCATAAACTTCATCGGCTTTTTGGCCACCTAGCACGTACTCTTTGCTATCAAGTTCAAACCGGCTTACGTCGCGCCCAACCTTCTTGAAGAAGCCAGCTTTGGCTTTTTGACCTAGGTTTCCCATCTCCAACAGCGTCTTGAGGACGTCTGGGGTTGCGTAGGTTCCGTAGAAGGGATCAGTCTCAGCGCTCAAGGTATCTTGCAGCGTCTTGATGACGTGCGCCATGGTGTCCAAACCCACCACATCGGCAGTACGGAAGGTGCCCGAGCTGGCACGCCCCAGCTTTTTGCCGGTCAAATCGTCAACCACGTCGTAGGTAAGACCGAATTTTTCAGTCTCTTTCATAATGGCCAACATGCCGGCAATACCGACCCGGTTGGCGATGAAATTAGGGGAGTCTTTGGCGCGAACCACGCCCTTGCCCAAAGTACTGGTGACAAAGCCCTCTAACGCATCAAGGTACTGTGCCTCAGTAGTGGGGGTATTGATCAACTCCACCAATGCCATGTAGCGTGGGGGATTGAAAAAGTGAATGCCGCAGAAGCGGTGCTTCATCTCTTCGGGCAACGCCTCGGAGAGTTTTGTAATGGACAGGCCCGAGGTGTTGGACGCCAAAATAGCGTGTGCAGGGACGAACGGTGCAATCTTCTTGTAGAGATCGAGCTTCCAATCCATACGCTCCGCGATCGCTTCAATAATGAGATCGCAGTCCTTGAGCCATTCGAGGTTTTCTTCGTAATTGGCTGGTTGGATTAAAAACGCGTCTTCAGCCACACCCAGCGGCGCAGGTTTAAGCTTCTTTAAACCATCAATGGCTTTGGTCACAATGCCATTTTTCGGCCCATCTTTGGCTGGCAGGTCAAACAGAATGACGGGAACTTTGACGTTAACCAAATGGGCTGCGATTTGCGCACCCATGACGCCAGCGCCGAGCACGGCGACTTTGCGAACATTAAAACGGGACATAAATTTTCCTGGTATGAATTACTGCGCGCGCACCCAAATTTGGGTTCGGTAAAAAAACCCGATGTAACCACGCATTTGCAACTTGGAGCCGCCTTCGATCGGAGTCACAGACGCCCGGTAGGTTCTTCCGTTGTCAGGGTCGACCACGGTGCCACCTTCCCACACGTCTTCTCCCTTGGCCTTTTTCAAGCCGCGAAGGACCTCTAAGCCGACAATCGGCTGATCCTTGCGGTCGTCCTTGCAGGCCGTGCAGCGGTCACCGGGCTTCGCATTGCGATCCAGATTACGCTCGATTTTGCCGCTGACAATGCCCGCATTTTCAACAATGCGGACTTCTGAGCGTACCGACCCGTCGTTGTCATCGATCGTTTTCCACAAACCCACCGGTGTCATTTGCGCTAGAGCAGACAAGGCCGACATTCCTACCAGAGTTGCAATGATCAAACGAAACATAAAAACTCCTACGGGCAGAAATGGCGGGGCAGTGAAAATAACGGGACGCAAACTTAGGCCAGTGCTGCGTCAGTGTCCATCAGCACCTTGCTACCGTTGCGCGCGGTGCGCATCAGTGTGGCGGTCTCAGGGAACAGCTTGGCGAAATAGAAGCGTGCGGTCTGAACCTTGGCGACATAAAACGGATCTGTGTTGCCGGCCGCGATTTCACGCAGCGCCACTTGGACCATACGTGCAAACAAATAGCCAAAGACCAGGTGGCCCGCAACACGCAAGTAATCTACTGCCGCAGCGCCCACTTCATCCGGGTTCTGGAAACCCTTGAATCCAATCTCGGTTGTGAACTTGGTCATCTGGTCACCCAAAATTGCGATCGGGGTAATGAACTCGGCCATCTTCTCGTTCACACCTTCTTCTGCCACCAATTGGCCAATCAGCTTGCCAAACTTCTTGAGTGTGGCGCCGTTGTTGCCCAGAATCTTGCGCCCCAATAGGTCCAAAGACTGGATGGTGTTGGTGCCTTCATAGATCATGTTGATGCGGTTGTCACGTGCAAACTGCTCCATGCCCCATTCTTTGATATAGCCGTGGCCGCCAAATACTTGCATGCAGGTATTGGTGGCAATGTGGCCGTTGTCGGTCAAGAATGCTTTGGCAATGGGGGTAAGCATGGCCAGCATTTCGCCGGAGTCTTTGCGCACCTTTTCATCAGGGTGACCGTGCTCTTTTTCCAGGAGCATTGAGCAATAGGCCTGTAGCGCGCGACCACCTTCTGCATAGGCCTTGCTCGTGAGCAACATTTTGCGCACATCGGGGTGCACGATGATGGGGTCTGCAGCCTTGTCCTTGGCCTTGGTGCCGGTGAGCGAGCGCATCTGAATGCGGTCTTTGGCGTAAGCCAATGCATTTTGGTACGACACTTCGGTCAGACCCAAAGACTGGTTGCCCACGCCCAAACGGGCAGAATTCATCATCACAAACATGCCTTGCATGCCCTTGTTAGGCTGACCGATCAGGGTGCCCACAGCGCCTTCGAGCACGATCTGTGCTGTGGCGTTGGACTTGATGCCCATTTTGTGTTCCAAGCCGCCACAGTAAACGCCATTGCGCGAACCCAGAGATCCATCCTTGTTGACGTTGAACTTGGGCACCACAAAAAGGCTCACCCCCTTAATGCCGGCGGGTGCATCGGGCAGGCGCGCCAACACCAGGTGAATGATGTTGCTGGCCATGTCGTGTTCGCCGGCGCTGATAAAGATCTTGTTGCCGGTGATCTTGTAGGTGCCGTCGGCTTGGGGTTCTGCCTTGGTACGCATCAGACCCAGATCGGTCCCGCAATGGGGTTCTGTCAGGCACATGGTGCCGGTCCACTCGCCGCTGGTCATTTTATGCAGATAGGTTTGCTTTTGCGCGTCAGTGCCGTAGGTGTGCAGGGCATGGTAGGCGCCATGGGTCAGGCCGGGGTACATGGCCCAAGCCTGGTTGGCGCTGTTGAGCATTTCATAAAACATCGTGTTAACGACCATCGGCAAGCCCTGCCCGCCAAACTCTGGGTCGCAGCCCAAAGCCGCCCAGCCGCCTTCCACGTATTTGGCATAGGCCTCTTTGTAGCCCTTGGGTGTGGTGACTTCGTGCGTGGTTTGATCAATGGTGCAGCCTTCTGTATCGCCACTGATGTTCAGCGGAAACGTGACTTCAGCTGCAAATTTGCCGCCTTCTTCCAACACTGCGTTGATCGTGTCGGCATCGATATCTGCGTGTGCGGGGATTTGTTTAAGGTCTTCGACGACATTGAACACTTCGTGCATCACAAATTGCATGTCGCGCAGGGGTGGGTTGTAGGTAGGCATGCTGAAAGCTCCTCGGTAAAGAAATTAAGAAAGGACACGGGCGCCGTAACGCACAAGAACGTTGCTGAAACCCTTGTTGGCACGTTCGATAGAGCCGGGATTCTTCAAAAATCGGGCTTCATAGTGCAAAGCCAAGATCAAACCATGTATCTCAAACGCCATTTGGTTTGCATCGGTATCTGCGGCCAAATGGCCATTTTCTTTGGCACTCAACACTGCACGATGCAGCGCATTCAGCCATATCTGTACCGAGGCCGCCAGCGCATCGCGTACAGGCCCGGTTCGATCGTCAAACTCGACCGCTCCGCTAATGAAGATGCAGCCAGATTGAATTTCTACCGCGACAAGTTTCATCCAGTTAGAAAAAAGGGCCTGAACACGCGGCAACCCCCTTGGTTCGACCATAGCCGGATTGAAAATCTCACGCTCAAAACGGACAAAATACTCCCGAATGACCGAAATTTGAAGCTCTTCACGCGACCCAAAGTGGGCAAACACACCCGACTTGCTCATGTGGGTTGCTTCTGCCAGCGCGCCAATGCTCAACCCCTCTAACCCCATCTTGGTGGCCAAAGTCAGGGCGGCGTCAAGAATCGCCATCTTGGTCTGCTGACCTTTTTGGAGGGGTGTGCCCGAACTGGCATTCGGCTTGGCAGTGGTAGCGGAGACCAACGGCATAGATGGGTATAGCGCAATAAAAGAACGATCGTGCTATTTTGCGGTAATTATCAGATGCCCATAAGGCCACGCACAACAATAGGGCTATTTGCCTAAATGTTGCTAGGGTTTACCCCTGAAATTGGCGCGCTGCCAGAATCAAAAAATTTGTAGTCAAACGACCATCTAGCCCTCTTGCTTATTGGTCTATGCGCTATAAATTAGATAGCAAATTACACTATCGTGCCCCAAAAATCCTGTCCCGCGACGCCTCGGGTATCGCGTTGGCCAATTCGGCTAAGAACGCGGCTTGCATGGTGTGGCCATGTGCGGCGTTGGCGTCAATACTCGACACCCGCACCAACATGCCGTCAGGGATAAAGCCTTTCAGCCCCAGCCTGAACTGCGCCAGCTTTTGGTCTGTTCGCGAGGTGGTGACCTGGTCACCCACTAGCAGCCAGTAGGTAATGGGCTCGTTGCGCGCGCCATAGTTAGACATCAGTTGGCGCACAGGCACCGTCCGGTTGCCCAACTGCAGCTTGCCCGTTGCGTTAGCGGTAATCTGAAAACCCTGCGCCGGGTAACACACCTCGGGCACATGGGCACGGGTGCCATCAGACTGGTCGCCTCCATAGGCCACTGACAGCATCATGCGGTCGCCGAGCGAATTCACATACGTGCGGGTTAGCGTCTGGTTGTAGATGCTGTTAAGCAGTGCTTGCGTCTCGGGCGACGGTTGCACCATCGCTGCGCGGGCGTCTACCGTCCAATCCCCAAAGTGGGACGGAAATAGGGTTTCCAGATTCGGCTTACCCAGCCTGTCGGTCATATAGACCGTGGGCTTGGCCCACTGGGCCAAGGCGGCAGCAAATACCATCAGGCCCAAAACCAGCAGGGCGCGCAAACGGGAGCGGGTCATGGTGTAGCCCCTTTCTGCACTGCAGGCTCTTTAAACACAAACCCCAGCGCATAGTCGGTTAGCAGCACAAAAATCAGCCCCACCATAAACAGCACCATGCCGGCAAAACCGTGCACAAACCCTTGCCCCGCTGCGTCACCAAAATGGTAAGTCACCAGCACCAAAATAATTACCCGCACGATGTTTGCGCAAAACGCAATGGGTACCACCAAAATAGTCAGCGCCACATTACGCGCCACCGAGGTGTACTTCATCAAGTTCATGTACAGCAGCCCCAGCGCCTCTAGGGTAAACATCGAGTTCAAGCCCGCACACGCGTCCGCCACCAGCAACTGGTATTGCCCCACGTTCAAAATCACCCCCACGCGGCTCACCGGATAACCCAGGTTATACAAAAGATCTGCGGCCACGGCGGAAACAGCGGCTTTGAGCGGCCCAGTAACCGTTGCAACCAGTGCCTCGGGGAACGGCGTCATGAAGATCAAAAAAAACAAAGGGAACCACGCCATACGCAGCGCCTTGGGCCCCAAAAACAGCAGTAACAGGCTGATGAGCATCACAATCTGCGACACGACCGCCAGCCCCAAGAACGACTGCGAACGGCCCAGCACATACGCCGTCAGGCCCACCACCAAAAATGCGCCACCCAATATGGGCGCGGGTTTTGCCTTCAACGCGGCCAACTCGTGCCGCATGTTGTAAAACAGCCAGACACTCACCGCCAAGATAATGGGCCCATGGCCTTGCTCGTCGGTAGACCACACCGTGTGGGCCAGCTCAAAGTAGGCTGGCAAATACAGCAGGGCAAAGCCCGCTAGCAACAGGCCAAACGCCACCACGTCAGCCCCCTTGGGGATCAATGCGGTTGGTAGGGCCGTGGGTTTGGGGGAGGGCGCTTGTGTGCTCATAAGTGTCGGCATTATGGCGTGCCTTGGTTAAAGTATTGTTTCTGGGGTGTTGTGTGTACGTCAACGATACTGGCGCTATGCGTCACAATTCTCCCCGCTCTCCGATTGTGTGGATACTCCTAGTGGCGTTTGCCCTTGCGTCGTTATTGATTGGCGACAACGTGCTAACTCTGCCAATCGCCCCCACCCAGTCAGAACGGTTTGGCGGTGTAGACCCCATCATGTGGCCCGTCACCACCGTCGATTGGCGCACCGCGCCGGTGGACTTGTCGTTTATGAATGCTATAGAGGCCCCAGCCGGCAAACGCGGCTTTGTGCGCGCCGTGGGCGACAAGCTGCAGTTTGCAGACGGCACCCAGGCCCGCTTTTGGGGCACCAACATCACCGCCTACGCCCTGTTTACCACGCCCAAAGAGGCCGTGCGCGAGCAAGCCAAGCGCCTGTCTGCCCTGGGTTTTAACCTGGTGCGCCTGCACCACCACGACTCGCCCTGGGTCAGCCCCAACATTTTTGGCGATACCAAGACCATTAAAAACACCCGCTCGCTGAACGCCGAGTCGCTAGACCGGCTGGATTGGTGGGTTAAATGCCTCAAAGACGAAGGCATCTACGTCTGGCTAGACCTGCATGTGCAGCGCGCCCTGTACAAAGACGACGCCATTTTTGGTTTTGATGAGATCCGCAAGGGCAAAGACCAAGCCGATCTCAAAGGCTACAACTACGTCAACCCCACCATCCAAAGCGCCATGCAGCGCTTCAATAAAGCCTACGTTACCCACGTCAACCCCTACACCCACCTGGCCAACAAAGACGAGCCCGCAATCGCCGCCATGCTCATCACCAATGAGAACGACGTCACCAGCCACTTTGGCAACGCTTTGTTGCCCGACAAACATGTGCCCGGCCACAACCGCCTCTACACCGCAGCGGCAGACGCCTTTGCCCGCGCGCATGACCTGCCCCAAGACAAAGTCTGGCGCTCTTGGGAGCATGGCCCGTCCAAACTGTTCTTAAATG
Organism: Burkholderiales bacterium; assembly: GCA_038245855.1. GTDB lineage: Bacteria > Pseudomonadota > Gammaproteobacteria > Burkholderiales > Burkholderiaceae_C > Allorhodoferax. Next base: position 38,787 of record JBBRSA010000025.1, on the reverse strand, counting down.
ATCTAGAGCATCAATTTGATATCGAAATGATCGGCCAGCTCCGCTCGCTCGGCGTCAAGGTGCCCATCGCCACCACCAGCAGCTGGGGCAACAACCCCTTAAGCGCTTTGCCCGCGCTGACCACTGGCGACCTTATTGATGTACACAGCTACGGCGACACCGGCCAGTTAGAAAAGAACCCCTTGGTGGCCGACAACATTGTTGACTGGATCGCCGCCGCCCAAGTGGTCGGCAAACCCCTCACCGTCACTGAGTGGAATGCAGTGCCTTTCCCATCGCCCGACCGCCACACACTGCCGCTGTATGTGGCGGGCAGTGCCAGCCTGCAGGGGTGGGACGCACTCATGCAATATGCCTACACACAGCATCCCGTCACCGGGCCGGGCATCGCGTCTAACTGGCATTCGTACAACGACCCCGCCATGCTCGCCACCCTGCCAGCCGCCGCGCTGATGTACCGCCAAGGCCATGTGCGCGAGGCCACCACCACCTATGTGTTTGCCCCCACCGCCGCACAGCTGTATGGCCAAGTTATATCGCCTGCCAACTCTGCAGCCCTGCGCACTGCGGCCGAAAAAGGCAAGCTGCTCATCGCCATGCCACCCACCAAAGAGCTGCCGTGGTTGCAAGCGTCTGCCATACCGGCTGGCGCCCGCGTGTTGCATGACCCCAATGAATCCATCTTGCCCGCAGGTGCCCAAGAAGCCAGCTCAGACACGGGTGAGCTCACCCGCAACTGGGCCAAAGGCACCTACACCATCAACACAGCACGCACCCAAGCCGCCATGGGCTGGATAGGCGGGCAAACCGTGACGCTGGCCGACATTGCCATCACCGTGCACAACCCCAATGCCACCGTGGCCGTGCAAAGCCTAGATGGCGCAGGCATCGCCCACTCTAAAAATTTGTTGATTTCGCTAGGCTCCCGGGCCTTGCCCCAGCGCGGCAACCAAGCCCCCTTTGGCGTGGAGCCATTGGACGGTGAGGTCAGCATTCGGGCGCCCAAAGGCCTCAAATTAACCAAACGCAATGCCGACCAAACCACTGAAGCTATTCCCGTGCCCTACCGTGGTGGGCGCTACCTAGTGCCACTGCATGTGGCGCGGGGGACTAACTGGCTGTTTTTAAAGCGCTAACCCAAGTAACCCAGGTAACCCAGCGCCTTGGCTGCTGCCCGCTTTAACGCCCAATCGCTTGGTATTCAATGCCTAGCCCCCGCACCATGGCCGGGTCATACAAATTGCGCCCGTCAAAAATCATCGGGTTCTTCAGTGCGGCCTTGATAGCGCCAAAGTCGGGGCTGCGAAATTCTTTCCATTCCGTCACGATCACCAACGCATCCGCACCCTCTAGCGCCAGCATGGGGTTGGTGGCAAAGCGCACGCGCGGCTCGTCGGCATAAATGTGCTGCGCCTCTTGCATGGCTACCGGGTCATAAGCCGTCACAGTCGCACCGTGAGCCAGCAGGCTCGCAATCACCTCGCGGCTAGCGGCCTCGCGCATGTCGTCGGTGTTGGCTTTAAATGCCAAGCCCCACAACGCAAAGTGCTTGCCGGTCAAATCTGCCCCAAAGCGGACCTTGATCTTGTTGGTCAGCACATGCTTTTGCGCGTTGTTGGCTTCTTCTACGGCATGCAGCACCTTTAGCGTCAAGCCTGCATCGTCTTGCGCGGTTTTGATCAACGCCTTCACATCTTTGGGAAAGCAAGAGCCCCCATACCCGCAACCGGCGTACAAAAAGTCGTAGCCAATGCGTGAATCACTGCCAATGCCTTTGCGCACATGCTCAATATCCGCGCCCAGCTTGTCGGCCAAGTTGGCCAGCTCGTTCATAAAGCTAATGCGCGTGGCCAGCATGGCATTGGCTGCGTATTTGGTTAGCTCGGCACTTTTGGTGTCCATCACAATCAGGCGGTCATGGTTGCGCTGCAGCGGGGTGTAAATGGCGCGCATGTACTGCACCGCCTTTTCATCGTCACAGCCCAGCACTATGCGGTCTGGCCGCATAAAGTCTTCTACCGCCGCGCCTTCTTTCAAAAACTCGGGGTTGCTCACCACGCTAAAGGGGGTGTCCACACCACGCTTTGCCAGCTCGGCGGCCACCGCCGCGCGCACCTTGTCGGCCGTGCCAACGGGCACTGTGCTCTTGTCCACAATCACCTTGTAGTCGGTCATGTGCTGGCCAATACTGCGCGCCGCTGCCGTCACATACTGCAAGTCTGCCGAGCCGTCTTCACCGGGTGGCGTGCCCACGGCTATGAATTGAATGGTGCCGTGCTGCACAGCATGCACTACATCGGTGGTGAAATGCAGCCGCCCAGCCGCCACGTTGCGGCGCACCAAGTCTTGCAGCCCTGGCTCATAAATGGGCATGCCACCGTCTAGCAGCACCTTGATTTTTGCGGGGTCAACATCGAGGCACACCACATCGTTACCCAGCTCTGCCAGGCAGGTGCCTGACACCAAACCCACATACCCGGTACCAATAACCGTAACTTTCATGAACTACCCTCTACCCTATTGACTATTAATTTTCTGCAAATCGCAACTTCAAAGGCGCCCGTATCGAAAACCGCCCTTTGGCAGGCTATATTGTGCAGCCCTTTGCGCCCGCCACCCCAAAACACCATCCCATGCACCCGGAAAGCCATCACCGCCCGCTGCCACTGCCTGACTTCAGTCGGCCAGTGCATGGCATGCTAGGCCTGCCGTTTGACGCCATTAGCTTGCCACAGGCCGTGACCTGGGTGCGTCACGCGGTGCAAACCCGCACGCCTTTGTTTATATCTACACCTAACCTCAGTTTTCTTATAGCCTCGCAGACCGATATCGCCTTTCGCAGATCGGTCATCCATAGCGGCCTGATAAGCTTGGACAGAGCGCAATCGCGCTGAATCAAGTGTCCCAGTCCTTAGTGATTTAGGGGGATTGGTCAACTTTATGGTGGGTAAAATTGAACTAGCGTCGGCGAGAAAAAATCCTGTCCCGCTGACCGCAAACCATGGCTCACGCCGGGATACAGTTCTTAAAAGTTAATCGGGGGTTGGTATGTTCGATGCTCATGAAGCAAGAGGTGTAGTCCTTGATGCAAAGCGGCCAAAAGCTACCGTGATCCTCCCCGTCTACAACGGCGAAAAGTATTTGCGCCAAGCCATAGATTCAGTGTTAGCCCAAAGCTTTTCGGATTTTGAACTGCTCCTCCTCGACGACGGTAGCCGCGACGGATCTCTTGCAATTTTGGACGGTTACGCTAAACAAGATGCGCGCTGTGTTGTGCACTCTTGGCCAAATCGTGGCGTGGTATTGAGCCGTAACGAAGGTATCCGTTTGGCGCGAGCGGAGACTCTCTTTTTCTTGGATCAAGATGATATTTGTCGTCCTCACAGGTTTGAAAGACAACTGGCCTTTTTTGAGTCACATCCTGATTGCGTCGCTGTTGGAACTTGGGTAATGCTTATCGACCCGGAAGGATTGCATATCCGACAACTTAGCACTGCGGTCACCCACGAGGAAATTGACGAGGCTCATCTTGCCTTGCAGGGTGGAGCAATTGTTCATTCCTCTGTTGCGATGAGGAAGGAAACATTGGTACGTATCGGCGGATTTCGCGAAGGTTTCTTGCATGCAGAGGACTTCGATACTTTTCTTCGTTTAGCCGAGTTCGGGCGATTAGGAAATGTGCCAGAGATACTTCTTGAGTATCGAGTGCATTCTCAAAGCGCTGGACATAGTTATCCTCAAGTGCAGCGTGATTCAGCAATACGTGCCTTGCTGGAAGCACGGAAGCGACGGAAGTTGCCGGCAGTGGATACAAAGGCGCTTGAGAAGACCGAAGGGATGGACGGTTACCTTTTACATAGCAAATGGGCTTGGTGGGCGCTTAATTGCGGAAATCTAAAAACAGCAAGAAAGCATGCCCTCAAAGCCTTTTGGGCCAACCCTTTTGATATCGGCAATTTAAGGCTGCTCGCGTGCACTTTGCGAGGTCATTGATTGCTCCGCGCTGTTAAACAGTTGATTTTGTTGGGTATTTTTCCGAATACTAGTACTTGACGGTATATTGTGAAGCCAATTTTGCCGGTCAACTGACGGTACGCAACAATCTATGATGATCGCCGAGAGCCAAAGCACCACAACACCCCATCCCCCGGATTTTTATCGGGACGTGTATTGCATATTAGGCCTGCCATTTGACGCAGTCAGCCTGCCCGAGGCTGTTTGCAAGGTTAGGGCGGCCGTAGCAACCCAAAAACGCCTGTTCCTCTCCACCCCCAATCTCAATTTTCTTATAGCCTCTCAGGCCGATACCGCCTTTCGCAACTCGGTTATTCACAGCGACCTGAGCGTGGCCGACGGCATGCCCATCGTTTGGCTGGCGCAACTGCTGGGTGTGCCCATTCGGGAAAGGGTGGCGGGCGCCAGTGTGTTCCAGGTTCTGATGTCACCTGCCGTAACGGCGCTTGGTAAATACAAAAATACCAAGACCATCCGCGTATTCTTCTTTGGTGGCCCTGCAGGCGTCGCCAAAGCCGCACATGAAAAAATCAACGCCACCCAATTGGAGCCACTTCACCTTGGAGGCGTAACCAGTGTCGGTTATGAATCGCCCGGCTTTGGAACCCTAGAAGACATGAGCACACCCGCCATGATCCAAACCATCAACGCCAGCCAAGCCGACTTTTTGGTGGTGGCGTTGGGCGCATCAAAAGGGCAGGCTTGGATAGAGCACAACCGCGCTGCACTCACTGTGCCGGTACTCAGCCATTTAGGGGCAGTAGTCAATTTTGTAGCAGGTAAAATCGACCGCGCACCAGCATGGGTGCAAGGCATTGGCTTTGAATGGTTATGGCGTATCAAAGAAGAACCTGCCTTGTGGCGGCGCTATTTGGGCGATGGCAAAGCATTCATCCGCTTGCTGCTCACGCGCGTAGCGCCCTTGGCATGGATCCATTACATTCAGCGCCCCGGCGCAGCCTTTAAACAGCCGTCGGGCTTAGTGGTAGAAGAGCAAGGCCCATGGCGGGTGATTCGCTTGCAAGGGCCTTGGGTAAAAGCGAACTTGGATCCGCTAAGGGCGGTTTTTAACCAAGCCGCTGCCGAGCAGTGGCCCGTCAAGCTTGATTTGCAAATGGTCACTTACGTAGACGCTGCATTTTTGGGAGTGCTCATGATTTTTATAGACTACCAAAATGGCAACCCCGGCACGCAGCTGGAGGTACTGAAATCTCAGTCCAAAGTGGTAAACGACATATTCAGGTTCTCTGGCCTTGGGTATTTGCTAGAAAAAGATGAATAAGCAAAATAGAACCCCAACCGTAACCGCCGTCGTGGTGACTTACCAGTCTGCCGCTGCGCTGCAAGCCACGTTGCCGGCAACACGCAGGTGCTACCAGGCTGGGTTGATGGACTGTATTTTTGTAGACAACGACAGCCGAGACAGTACACCGCAAATATTGAATGCTGAGACTGATTGGGCGCAGGTCATACGCACCGGGGTCAACAATGGCTTTGGCCGTGGCTGCAACATTGGCCTTGCCAAAGTTGCCACCCCATACACCCTGTTTCTTAACCCCGATGCGCAAATAGAGCCCGAAGCCATTGCGCACATGGTGGCTTTTTTGGAAGCGCACCCTGGGGTCGGCCTAGTTGGTCCTGCAACCTTGTGTGGTGACGGGCAAACGGAACGTTACCAAGGCACGGGCCCATTGCCCACACCATGGTCAGTCGTTAAGCGCGTAATCCCCTTCATTCCCTTTAAAAGTGATTTGACGCCAATTCTGCCTGGCGCAGCGCCATTTAAAACCGAATGGGTGTGTGGCGCCATCATTCTTATGCGTACCGAATTGGCGCAACGCCTGCACGGGTTTGACCCCCGCTTCTTCTTGTACTGGGAAGAAATGGACCTGTGCCGCCGGGCCGACGCATTGGGGTTTGAAACCTGGGCCATAGGCACCGCCCAAGCGCGGCATATTTGCGGCGCCAGCTCCACGGTGGACGACACGCAAATATTTGGCTGCATTGGCAAATACTTTTATGAAAGCCGCTATTACTACATGATCAAGCACCACGGTTGGCTTGCGGCCACTGTGGCTGATGTTTGTGAATTTGCGTTTTTAGCCGCTCGGACGCTGCTAGATGTGTGCCTTGGAAGCGGCGGTGCACGACTGCGCCCTAGGTTACAAGCGTCGCTGTTTAGTCAGCCAGCACCATTGACGAATAAGAGTGATTAAATGATTAAAAATATTCCTTTGTTGACTGCGACCATAACGTCACCGCAAGACGCAGCACAGTTGCAGTGCGTCGTCCCGTTGTTTCATTTGCAAGATTAAACGACAGCTTTGGATTTATATCTAAAGAAATTTAAGCAAGCGCTTAGACGGAATTTGGATGCTGCAAAAAGCACAGTGACAATTGTCTAACGACCTGCCGCTGTACTTTTGTTTTAGAGATGCCGTGGTTTTGAATGTGGCTATATCTGATTATTTAATAATTTGCAACGTAGCAGCAATATCGTATATCCTAATTGTAAATCTATGAATAAACTGAGTTGCCGCTTTGATGATGTCCTCGGAATTGTTTCGAAAAATTCATTGAACTATGTATCCTCTGTGTTTGAAGCCTATGCCGCAGGGGCTGTAGTCATCTTGTTAAAAGATGGAAATGACCATTCCAGGGTTGAGCAGTTCAACATAATAAAAATTATTGACCCTGCGATTACCTATGGGTGGATGAAGAAAGTATTCGATTTGCCTGTAAGTAAATCAGTTGCACAAATATCGTTTACATCAGGGACAGAGTCTGAGCCGAAAGGTGTGGTTCTGACCCATGAATCTCTCGCGAATGTCACTACACGTTTGAACTCTGTAATGGAGGTAGATGCTTCTATCCGTGAGTATGTGGGGGTGCCGGTTAACTATTCATTTGGATTAGGAAGATGCCGCGCCATAGTCGCAGCCGGAGGGATGTTTTATATTCCTGAAAATGGGTTTAATCCATCAGAAATTCGACAAATGCTCTTGTCGAATGAAATAAATTCAATATCTGCAGTGCCAAGTTTATGGCGTATTTTATTGGCGGGTAAGAATATATTTGGTAGTGAAACTGATCGCATTCGGTGGATTGAGATCGGCAGTCAGTACATGAGTGCGGATGAGAAAAATGGACTGAAAAAGTTGTTTAAGAATGCAATTATTGTCCAGCACTACGGATTGACAGAGGCATCGAGAACGACGCTGCTAAGAATCGATAAAGTGACTGAAAAGCAACTGGACTCCGTAGGGCGTGTCTACGGCGACACATCCATAGCGATTGCCGAAGATGGACGAATTCGCATTAAAGGCGGTCACGTTGCGTCGCAGATCATCAAGTGTGATGAGCTGGTGGATAACACGGACAACCAGGGCTGGCTTCAGACCAATGATTTGGGGCGCATAGAAGATGGATTTTTATTCTATTTAGGGCGCGCTGACGATCTTATAAATTGTGGTGGTGTCAAGCTTTCGCCGGATGCTATCGAAACATGCATCCAAAGCAAATGCCAGATTAAAGCCGGCGTTGCGGTCGCAAGGCACGCCGATCCAATTTATGGCGATGTGGTGTTGGTCACTTACCTAGAAACTTGCCTAAAAGAAGGACTGGATCAATTTAAGAGTTGCGTTTATGAAGTATTGGCTGACCTCGGTCTAGCTAATCGAAGTGCAGTGCGGTTTTTGGAAGTGCCCAACTTCCCGGTCACTGACACCGGGAAAGTGATACGGAAAGACCTTTCCGCTATATATGAAAGACTTAGTTTGGAGAGCGCACGGCGCGTAAGTCCGTCCGCTGTAGCTGACCCTAAATCTTTCCCCGCATCGTTAACGACAATGCAAGCGGAAATAGAAGCAATCTGGTCGGATGTTCTAAATGTCAGAAATGTTGATATAGATAGCAACTTTTATGACATGGGTGGTAACTCACTTTCCGCTCTATTAGCCGTCATTGAGATGGAGCGGAAAAATATTTCTCCCCTAATTTCCAAGGGAATGCTCCAGGGCTTGTCTATTCGCCAAATTGCGTCGTCAATGGATGCCCCTACTGATGCGCCTAAACCAACTAGCCATAAAAGATTTTCACCCGTGTTGCACGCCAACATGGCGATTAATGCGGTGCGTGGAATATTGGCATTGTGTGTGGTTTTCGCGCATTGGTCTGCAGGTTTTATTGAGCGATTACCAGTTGCAGCTTCATGGATTAAGGCGGGGCTTTCGCCGCTACTCGCGATAGGAACGCCTGGATTTTCGATTATCTATGGAATATCGGCAGGTTACTCGCTGTATCCTATATACATATCTAATCGGGATCGGTTCAGTAATATTCAGAGAAAAACGCTGCTCCTGCTAACATTTGGTATTTTGTTGGATGGATCTATATCTTTTATAAAGACTCTTTCTGAAAGTGGTTGGGTATCCATCACTGAGTTTTTCAACGCCTTTTATTCTGTTTTGACATACTATTGGCTAATAACAGCGAGCGTGGGGTTTATTTTTTTGGGGTTAGAGAAGTCTAGGCGGCCAATATCATTCGGTGTTCTTCTTGCGATCATCGCGTATTACATGGATCAGTTTATCTTATTGCCATTTGCGAGCTTGCAACCTGGAGGGGCGTTGGAGTTTTTGAAGCTTCTATTTACCGCGAAGTATGCATATTTCAATATGCTTTCCGGATCGGCGATCGGCTTGGCGATTGGAATCTGGTTGACTAGAAAAGGTGATAATTCCAATCCATACGGTGTGATGCTACCTCTGGGTGTCGCATGTATCTTGCTGGGTTTGTTGATCTCGTTTTATGCTTCGGATCTACACAGTTGGCTTACTTGGCCTATTAGTACGAACAAAATTTGGCGTTGGATTACTTATGTTGGTGTCATATTGTTGTTTGTAGATGTGCTTTATAAAATATTTGCTGGGTATGCGGAGCACACTAATGCAGCAAGATATGTGCTTCAGTTTTTTGTGGTGTGTGGGATGTTGGCCTTCCCAATTTTTGTTCTTCACGAAGTCGTCATTCCACTTAAGGCAATTTTAATCGCGCTATTTTCTATTAAACCCAGCATTGCGTTGTTCATGGGTTTTTCATTTTGCTTCGCGCCATTTGTTTATATATACAGAAAAATTTACAATGTTTCTTTTTCGTAATCGATAAATTTATACTTTGTGATCGATGATATGAATATATTGCGCCCTTCAATGTTCATGTATACGTGCAGTGTTGCTGCAAATGTATTGGCGCAGCTGCAGCGCTTTTTCCCGCAAACAAGGGTGCCAGCGAAGTTGGAAATTTTTTTATATGTTTCCTCCAATGAATCCGAAGGTGACTTGGCTGGCGGCTTTCCTTGCCAGAGTGGGGCGAGTAATCATTTCAGGCTAACTCTCAAACGCTACCAGCAACTGCAGGATTGGCTTAAGGGCGAGGCAATCGCCTCGTTTTGTAACTTGCGTGCGTGGTTAGCGCAAACGTTTCTACTCGCCCGGGGACTGGTTTTATTTCTACACCACCAGTACTCCCAGGGTTTGAAAAGCTTCGCAATGGACTTGTTGGCGGTCAGCACATGAAATACAGTCAACCCGCTGAATACGCCTCCATAGGCATCGTTGTAATTGGTCGCAACGAAGGAGTCCGCCTAGTCAGGTGCCTAGACTCTACCCTGCAACAAGCCACAACCGTGGTTTACGTTGACTCCGGCTCCACGGATAACTCTGTTGCCATGGCTCGAAGCAAAGGGGCGTGCGTTGTAGATCTCGACATGCGCACCCCGTTTACGGCGGCGCGTGCGCGTAATGCGGGCTTTGCACAACTATTGCAGTTAGAGCCCCATCTTGCTTATGTGCAATTTATCGATGGTGACTGCGAGCTCTCCCTCAACTGGCTAGAAACCGGGTGCAACTATTTGCGTGCGCACGCGCATATTGCCGCCGTAGCGGGCAGGCTGCGAGAGAAGTTCCCCCACGCCAGCGTGTACAACCAGTTGTGTGACCTGGAATGGGCGGCCCCCGCTGGGCCAGCCAGCCACTGCGGCGGTATTGCCATGATGCGCGTCACAGCCTTTCAAAAGGTTAACGGGTTTGACCCCCAGCTCATTTGCGGAGAAGAGCCTGAGCTATGCAGCCGGTTTCGTGCCCAAGGCTGGCAGATTTGGCGACTAGCAGATGACATGGCGCGCCATGACGCTGCTATGACTCACTTTAGCCAGTGGTGGGTGCGCACGCTGCGCGCAGGCTATGGATTTGCCCAGGCAGCTGATATGAGCCGCAATGAGCCTGCACGCAGAGGGGTGCGCGAATCACGCAGCGCGTGGTTTTGGGGCTTAGTCCTTCCGCTTGCGAGCCTGTTCCTGGGGGTGTTGTGGTGGCCTTTTGGATTACTTGTGTGGCTGGCCTACCCGACACAAATAGCACGCTTGGCATGGCGTGGCAAACATTCCACGCGCCTCCACTGGATGCGCGCTGCCTTTTTGGTATTGGGTAAATTCCCTGAGATGCTGGGGCAGGTCAAATTTTTGTACCAGCGCATCACTGGCCAGCAGTCTTACTTAATTGAACACAAATAACATTGCATCCCATGAGTTTTCGTATCGCCTATCTTATTAACCAATACCCCAAGGTCAGCCACACCTTTATCCGGCGCGAGATCATGGCGCTAGAGCGCCAGGGCTTTGAGGTGCAACGCATATCCGTGAAGGGGTGGGCCGATCATTTGGCCGATAAAGACGATTTGCAAGAACGCGAAAAGACGCATTACATACTGCAAAACGGGGTGCTGGGCTTGCTCATTGCATTAATGCGGGTGATGCTGTCCACGCCCATCCGGTTTTGTTCGGGGCTCGCACTGGCCATCAAGATGTCCAAGGGCGCAGACCGCTCGCTCCCCTACCATCTGGCCTATTTGGCAGAAGCATGCGTCATGCTCGCCCAACTCAAAGCATTTGGCGCAAGACACGTCCACGCACACTTTGCCACCAACTCCACAGAAGTTGCAATGTTGGCCCATGCGCTGGGCGGACCAGCGTATAGCTTTACCGTGCATGGAACGGGAGAGTTCGACAGAATAGAGCAATTGGGCATTAGTGAAAAAGTGCGCCGCGCTGCATTTGTAGTGGCTATTTGCTCACACGGTCGTAGCCAGCTATTTCGCGCGCTTGACCACGCCCTGTGGGCCAAAGTGCAAATGGTGCATTGCGGGCTGGAACCCTCATTCCACAATGTTGCACCCACCCCGTCACCACTTACCCCTCGTCTCGTTTGCGTTGGGCGTTTGTGCAAAGAAAAAGGCCAACTATTGTTGATCGAAGCGGCACACCAATTGGCGCAGGAAGGCATTCGGTTTGAATTGGTTTTGGCAGGCGACGGTGAAATGCGTAGCGTGCTGGAAAACTTGATTTCCAGCTACGGGTTAACCAAACAAGTTCGAATCACCGGCTGGATAAGCAGCGACCAGGTTCGCTCAGAAATTTTGGCCTCCCAAGCATTGGTATTGCCTAGCTTTTCAGAAGGCCTGCCTATCGTCATCATGGAAGCCATGGCATTGCGCCGGCCAGTTTTGACAACCTATGTAGGCGGCATACCTGAATTGGTACAACACGGCAAAAATGGCTGGCTCTTCCCCGCAGGCTCTGTAGACGCACTAGCGTCCGCCATGCGTGAGTGCTTTACCGCAACCCAGCCTGCCCTAGAGGCAATGGGGGCCGCTGCCCATGAGCGCGTACTCGCCAGTCACTCCATTGATGCTGAAGTTAGCAAACTTGCCAAGTTATACAAAACGACCATTGAATTGAACTCCGCGCCATGACCAACCGCTACCTACTGATTTCGCCCTGCAGAAATGAGGCCGACTACATGCGTCAAACCCTGGACAGCGTGATTGCACAAACCGTGTTACCCGCCAAATGGGTCATTGTGGATGACGGCTCTACCGACGATACACCCCAGATATTGGCTAAGTACGCCGCCCTATACCCCTGGATTCAAATTGTGACCCGCGCAGACCGCGGCCACCGCGCGGTTGGGCCCGGCGTAATTGATGCGTTTTATTCAGGCTATGCCGCGGTGGACCCCGATGCGTTTGACTACCTGTGCAAGCTGGATTTGGACTTGCGCCTGCCGCGACGGTATTTTGAAATTTTGATGGCGCGCATGACTGCCAACCCGCTCATTGCCACCTGCAGCGGCAAGGCTTACATTGAAGAAGGTGGCAAGCTTATTGACGAGCGCCATGGCGACGAAACATCGCTGGGCATGACCAAGTTTTACCGGGTGACATGCTTCAAAGCCATAGGCGGCTTTGTGCGTGAGGTGATGTGGGATGGCATTGACTGCCACCGCTGCCGCATGATGGGCTGGATAGCCTGCAGCTGGAACGAGCCCGACCTGCGCTTTGTGCACCTGCGCCCAATGGGATCAAGCCAACAGGGCGTCTACACAGGGCGCATGCGGCACGGCTACGGCCAATATTTTATGGGCACTGGTTTTTGGTTTATGGCGGCCAGCGCGCTATCACGCGTGAACCAAACACCCTATATTTTGGGCAGCATGGCCATGCTATGGGGCTGGGTAAAAAGTGCCCTGCAAGGTCTGCCCCGCTACCCAGACCTTGAGTTCAGAGCATTCTTGCGCCACTACCAAATGCGTGCGCTGCTTTTGGGCAAAAAGCGGGCCACCGAAGAGGTTAGCGCGTCTAGGCGCACAGCTAACCGCACAAGCGCATCATGAAGGTCGTTAACCAACCCCCGTTGACAGTTTTTCAAATTTTGAAACGGGTGCATGATCTTGGCCGCGCTATGCACCCCGCCATTAGCCTAGGAAGTATCAAACACCAGTTGCTACTGTTGTGGAGCGCTGTTAAGCATCTACCGGTGCTACGCCGATGGTATGGCACTAACGACAACCCACTGCGCACCGCCGCAGTGGCGCGCTTTCCATTAATTGAGGGAGCTATCTATTGGCCCTATATAAATCATGCATGGACCATGGAAAGGCGTTTGGCAGTAATTGACCAGCATTACCGCCTATCGCAAGGCCCTGCAGCAATCGTTGCCAAGGCCACCCTTACTGATGTTGAGCTGGCCATACCCAATGTCGAATATGCCGGGCTAAAGTTGGTTTTAGAGAAGGCGCCCTGGTTTTTACGAGAAGGTGAAATTGTTCTTAGCCTATTTGCAGCGAATGAACGTCTGTATTCGGTTGCTTTTACCTTAGGCCTAGAGGATGGGGAAACCACCGCTTATGTTGGCGCGTTGCAAGGGCGTAATATTCCAAACGCTATCGACATATACCGAGATATAACCCATGCGCTATACGGAATGCGACCGCGGGATTTTCTGTTAGTCGCGCTGCGATTATTATGTGGATCCATTTCTGTGACTAAGATATTGGCAGTTTGTAGTGACAACCGGCAGCACAATGGCTCTTATTTTGCTGGATCACACAAAGATAAAGTTGCTGCGGATTATGACGAGGTGTGGATAGAGCAAGGTGGTACGCAATTAGGTAATGGCTTTTTTGAATTGCCTACTGTCTATAGCCAAAAAGAAATGAGCGAAATACCGTCTCGCAAGCGCGCCGCCTATCGTCGGCGTTACGCGATGCTGGACGCGCTGACCAACGACATTCGCACGGCCTGCACGTCAGTATCCAACATACAATCTATATCCTCATGAAGCTTGCGTATTACTCGTGTGTGTCGCATCTTCTGTTCGAGATGCATTTGCATCCGCATATAAGCAACTGATTTTTTGATTTTAAATAATGGCTTCGAATATGGTGGCATCTCTTGTAAGTTATCTTTCGGCATTGCTGCCTGCTGACATTAGATACAAAATCAGAATAAAAATTAATCGAGCATTGGCTACTGTCAAATCCCTAAATTTTTTGACTTGGGTGTCTAAAAATATTTCCACTGACTCCGAGGAAAGAACTTGGTGCGGATCTCAAACTGATTTTGACAAGCTGAGCCTGTATTTAGGTGCCCTCAATCAAATATCAAAAATATCAATTGATAGTCCAACTAGGGTATGCACAGCCCATTTCTATGGCTTCCCGTCAATTGGCGCCTATAAAGTACCAATATATCTTGATGCCGTTGTTGATCTCAAAATGGGCCTAAATCCGTTGGTTGCGAGTCTCGGAGAGAATGTACGCAGATTAATACGAAGGTCGGCTTCGACTTACGATATGAAATTAGTCGACAGTCACGAAGATGTAGATATGGCCAACCAACTAATGCTAATTCCCTATGGCATATATCGCCACGGCGCTTCTGCAGTTAACATGGGTGAGGAGGGTATTCATCAGTTACTTTCAGGGCGTGCTCATGGAAAATTACATGTGATATACAAAGAAGGGGTTGCGGTTGGTTGTCATCTCGGCTACGAAACAACAGAAAAGCGAGGCAGGGTATGGAATGCATTAAGATTTGGCTATGTTTCAGAAGTTTTTAATGATTTAAAGCGCCTTGATGAAGTTAATACCATTAATGCATATTTAGCCATGAGTTGGGCTTCGTCCCAAGGATATGATTTTTATAACTTTGGAATGTCTGGCGGAAATCTCGAAGATGGTTTGCTGAGGTGGAAACTCCGCAGAGGAGGTGTACCTGATGTTGCACGTACGGCAGACTTCTTTTACTTAAAACTCGAGTATGGTAGCGCACCCTATTTTTATTGGCGCATGCCGATGCTTATAGTTTACAAAGGAGAATTATGTTTGTGTATCGGACAACCTAGTGATGTTGATTTGGGTTCACTGAAAGCCAGATACAAGGGGTGCCTTCCGAATGGGCTTAGTACTATACTTTTACATCGCTCTAAAACCGAATTAAAGTCAGCACAGCGCAATGAGTTTCTAGAGTACGTTGAAAGTTGTTTTCCCTCTGCAAGCATTCGTGTATTTAACTCCTGATTTGCAGGAGCTATAAGATATTATTTCTCGCTACTGGTATCTTTGATAAGAGAAATGCCGAGAGGAATGATAAAAGAGCCAGAAGCACAACTCCAGCCCAACTGGGCGCCCAAAAAATCTTCGGCATAGCAAAAAAAACTATTGGGCGCAATGCGATATGTGTAAGGTACACACCTAAACTCATTCGCCCAAGTTCCGACCATACTCCGCTCAGTGGAATGGCAGGAAAAGCAATGAGCACGACAAATAAACCGATGCCAAGGATGACGCCAATTATTGGTGCAAAGATGGAGCTCGTGCCCAGTAATGAGGCTACTACTCCTATTTTGAGTACAAAGAAGCCAATCAATAAATGATAGTGGTCTTTGCGTTGCAATGCATAGAACCACCCAAAGCAAATACATGGTAGAGCAATAAGCAAACCCAATTTGGCATTGCTAGCCCAGTAATCTGTCCCTAAACGTTATTCTGGTTTAAGTAAAAGTAAAGTACCAACACATACAAGTGCCAATACGATAGCAACAAGTTGCATCTTTCGTCGCGCAAGCATGAAGATGATGCTTGCTGCCAACGGGGCGCAAGCTAGGTACCAAAGGTGAAATCCATAGGGAGGTCCGTCCAATAAGAAATTAACCGGATTAAAGAGGGCTTTGGCAAGAGATGATTCAAGCGTGTTTATAAATCCATCTGTTAAGCCGCTGTGTGTGACGTAGTAAGGCCAATTTGGTGGGATTGCAGAATACAAAAGAGCCCAGAATGCAAACAGCTTCCAGTGCCTGATTGCGAACTTTTTTAGAATCCGAAAATCGTAGTTCCCCGCGTGTGCCTGATGTGAAAGAAGATACCCAGACAGGACAAAAAAATATGGCACTGCAAAGTTAATTACAAACCAATTCGGATCAGGAAGGTGGATCATAATAACCACGACCACTGCAATAACACGACCTAAATCCAAGCCGTTGTGCCTATCCGTTACCAATGTCATAGTGAGTTCTTCTCATTTGCAGCTGATTTTTCAAGAAGCATTGGCTGCTATCAATTTGATTGCTGTTTGCGCATATTCCACGAGGGCTACAGGCTGATTTGATGCAAAAAAAATGGACTAGAAGTCTGCCGCGCCGACCTGCTGATATACCTCCATAATTCGATTCACTTTGACCTCCCAGTCAAATCGCTCAATTATTTTCTGGCGGCCAACCCGACCCATTGATACCCGCAGGTCTGGTTGCTTTGCCAAAGTCTGCAGCGCATCACGCAACCCAGTCACAAGACCATCGCGCGATGTGGGGTCCACCAAAATGCCACAACTGCTGTCCAGGTAGTCCGCCGGCCCGCCCCAATTTGTTGCAATGGCGGGCATGGCCATGGCCATGGCCTCCAAAACCACAGCACCGCCACACTCATGCAAACTGGGCAAGACCAATGCGTCTGACTCTTTCAAAACTGCTGCACAAGACTCTTGTGACAGCCAGCCAGAAAAATGCACTTTGCCGGCTTGACGCGCTTCCCCCATTAGCCCTAGATCCGTAGCCAACTGCTCCAGGCGCTGGCGCTCCACGCCATCGCCCACTATCGACAAGCTCATGGGGGCCTGCCGGGCGGCCTGCGCAAATGCGATCAGCAACAAATCGACTGCTTTGAGCGCAATTAAACGCCCCATGAAAACGAAGTGGGTTGGTTCAAGCGGTGATCGCTCGGCAGTGCGTGGCACATCGTTCCATAGCGAAAGATTCACGCCGTTTTCCACCAACAGCTGCACTTTCACCGCCTGCAGGCAACTTGGCAATGCCTGCCTGGTGCGCTCGTTAGCCACCAGTAGCATAGCGGCTTTTCCTTTGCCGGGCATTAGCCTGTTCATCACGTTTGCGGCCCGGCGCCCCAGCCAAAGCGAAATAGAGCCTAACCGGCTTTGCATGGCTCTAAAAGCGGGGGGGTAATCCATACCGCCGTTCATGGGGCCAATGATCACCGGGGCACCCATGCCATAGATTAAAGACGGCTCTTTGGGCGACACGGGCATGGGTTGGTGGATGACGGTTATGCCTTTGCTTTGCACCAACTGTTTGATGAGTTTGCGCTGAACCAACTGGCTCAACACGCGCATCAAAAAACCGGTAGAAAAGTTGGCCAACCGTGTGGGCATTTTTTGACCCAAGCGCCACAGCAAGCGATGCCACTTGGTGTCTGCCACAAAGAACATGTTGTCCCCATCGTTTGGGAACAGCGCCATCAGCTCAGCCCTGGTGCGCTCATGGGCCACCAGCCACACGTGGGCTCCCCTGGCGCGCAAGACGCGGTAATAGTGCAAAGCCAGCGCGGCCTCGCCGCCAAATTTGGCAGAGGCGTGCTCTGCAACCAACAAAATGCGGGGCGTATGTGTCATCAAATGCGCAATATGTAACGGGGTTGAGGCATGCCTTTTGGCAGGCACGGAGTGGTATCAGCCGGGTATGTATCCATAGCCTACATAGTGTTACATCTTAGCCCGGCCCCACCTTAGTTTTGGCGCGATACGGGTGATACCTTCTCCCTGCGCTCAAAAGAATTGTCAGCACCCAATTAGCCTAGCGTTAGGTTGAACTGCAGCAGGTGCCCATTCTAATGAGTGCGTTGTTTAACCAAAGCTGATCTGCCCGCCCTAAGGATTTCTCATCATGAACATGTCTCGCAAAAATTTCCTTCGGTGGTCCGCATACACAACCGGTGGTATTGTTTTTGGCACTGCGCTTCCTGCATGTGGCGGTGGCGGTGGCGGTGGAACTGCAACCCCGACTGCAACCCCGACTGCAACTGCAACTGCAACTGCAACTAAATCTGCAATCGCACCTGCACCTGCACCAGTTACACAGGCATCCACCAGCCTAATAATTGCGGCCAACCTTGCTGCGTCGCGCGTTTCTGGCGTTGCACCGTTGTATGTGAATTTTGATGCCACCAGCACCACCAGCACGCTGTCTACCAACCCTACCCATGAGCTGTTTTATAGCTGGATGTTTGGCGATGCTGGCGCTGGCAACTGGGCCAATGGTGTGCAGTCTGCCGGGCTAATCAGCAAAAACGCCGCTTTTGGGCCGGTAACAGGTCACGTCTTCGAAACACCTGGCACCTATACCGTGAACCTGATTGTTATGGATGGGGTCAACACGGTTTCAAAGAGCGTCTCCATTACGGTGCAAGACCCTGATGTGGTCTACGCAGGCACCAACACCATTTGCTTGAGTAGTTCGAGTAACTTCACCGGGGCGCCATCAGGCTCTGCAAAGTACACCGTAGGCAGCGATATCTACGCTGCATTCAACGCGTACAAAGCCAGCAACAAGCGCATTCTGTTTTGCAAGGCGGACAGTTGGACAAGCTCTGCAAAAATGACCTTCAACAACATTTCAAATACGATTATGGGGGGCTACGGAAGCGGAGTAGCAAGAAAATTTGGTGCAGGCACATTAGTTAGCGTTGATGCCACCGCCGTTTCCGGTGCGGTATTCGTTACTTACGCCGGATGTTCCAATTTACGCATCTGCGAAATGAAGGTGCTTGGTAGCTTTATCACGGAGGGGATAACGCTAGCCAACAGCATCTCTCAAATGCTGTCTTATAGGATGGAGTTCCGCAGCGTATCAGCCGGATTTAGTGCATATCCAGGTGGCGGCGGCACCAATAATGTATTTGACCAACACTGTATGTATGAGTGCGTGGTAGATAATCTGTACGGATACGCAGGCGTTAATCTAGCGACAGCTTCGGCTTCGGCTGATATTGGTACACCCGGTGTTTTTACAGCCACGGCCCACCCATTCGCGTATGGGAATAAGATTCAGCTAACAGGCACTCCGCCAGCACCGCTAGCACTATCAACTAATTACTACATCGCATCCACAAGTCTGACCGCTAACACCTTTACATTGAGTGCAACACCAGCCGGATCAGCTCTTGCGCTATCGGGTACAGGGAGTTGCACCGTGGCGAGGCAAGCGCTTGGCGGCGGTATTGGTGCATTTGTTGGGTTTGTTCGTGGTGGGATGATGGGCTGTTACCTTGACTCCTGCAATCACGGTGAGCAGACGCTGCGTATTCCGTTCATTGACCGGGGACATATCAACAACAATTACATTGCTAGGCCAAATCAGGGTAAGAACATTGTAAAAATCCACAGCTTCGCTTACAACGAAGTTGCGTTGTATTCCGAGAAGTTCGTAGTTTCAGCCAACGTCATGGACCTTCGTGGTGGTTATTCGTACACCGGAACAGATGTTACGGGGGTGGGCACCACCTCAATATTGATTGGTAACGGTGGCACTAGCGGTAATGAGCGCGTACGCAATGGAATTATTGAAAATAATTTCACTCAGACATGTCTGGGTCAACCCAAGGGGATGACCGCATTTGCGGAGATTGGCTGTCCGAACATGACAGTCAGAAATAATATTTTCGATGCTTCTATGGGGGATAGAGCGACAGCTTTCAACAATACTCACGCATATGTGGAGATCGCCTTTGCAACGGTATCAACGAGTACGCCGGATGCGACAGATGGTGTGCGTATCTACAACAACACGCTCTACTCCAATAACGCCAATGCGGAAAAAGCGAATTTCCTCTGGACAATTACCCCTTCGGGCGGGAACCCTGTGACCAATAATTTGGTTGTTAAGAACAATTTATGGTATTTGCCGAACTACGCTGGTTCGGCCAAAGGGGTTTTGTACAGTCCAGCGTCATCGGTGGGCTCAAACGTTACTTTGTCCAATAACACCGACAACGGACAAACCGCGCAGACCTCACCCAACTTTGTAGCCACCCCACCTGTACTGCTTACGGACTGGCGGCCAAATACAGGCAGCTATGCCATCAACACTGGCGCAACCGTTCCGGTTTTGAGGGACTTTAACAATACCTCTCGCGGCGGTGGCACTTACAATCTCGGCGCTATGCTGCCTTAGCGGGTCAAGTCAGGGTTGGCGCTGTAGATTGTTTTGGTCTAATTTGAAAAGACACAACGATAGGTTGTCAAAACGGAACGGCAACTAAAGCGAGCAATTCCAAATCCAGAAGAGTCTTTGACCCGAGTTTCAAATTGCAGGTCGTTCAAATGGCTCATCGGGCAAGCCCCAACGCATAAACAGACCAGTTAACAAGAAGACCCACGCCATAGCCAACCACCAAGCACGGTAACACCATGAGTTCGCGTCGCCAATCAAAAAACTGATACCGCACCTTGTAAAAAAATGTCGCAGGTAAGGTGGCCAAAACGCTGGTGCCTGCCACCCATAAAGCGCCTTCAAGCCCATAACCGGCAAACGCCAGCGGCATAGCCACAAACAGTGCCACAACACGGCAAACAATGACCACCACCAAGAACTTAGGCTTGCCCATGGCCAAATAGCATTGCCCCGCCAAGCCGTAGCGCGATTCAAATAGGCCCACGCTCAAAATAGTGAGAATGTGACCCGCGTAGCGGTAACGCTCGTCATAGAAGAAATCGATCAGCCAGTGGCCTGAGGTAAATAACAAGCCAGTGGCAAAGAGGATGGGTATATCAAAATACAGCCGAAATTTGTAATAGGTGCTCTTCAGGTCTTGTGGGCGGTCGCGGATGACCTCGCTTAGAACCGGAAACGCCACAGACGACATAATTTTGCCAAAAACTTCTTGAATGGCACCGACAATAAAAAAGGCAATGGCGTACAAGCCAAGCATCTCTGCAGAAATCAGCCCACCTAATATGAGTCGGTCGCCACCAGCAGCCAAAAAACCCAATATCGAAGAAAGGAATATCCATTGCCCAAACTTGAATATCTCCCGCACAGAAGATCGATCCAGATTAAAGCGGTTTTTAATGCCGGGGAGTAACTTGTGGCTGAGAACGACATTAACCACTGACGTGCAAACGTTGCCCGCCACCAGGGCCCAAACGGATTTATAAAAGATGGCTACGCTGACCATTACCGCAATACCGATAATTTGGGTAGAAAACTCCAGTATAGAAATGCGGCCCAGGTTTAAATTACGGTTGGCCGTTGCAATGTTGGTGGATGCTAAGCCGTCAATAATAGACACCAATGCGCAGACGGCAATCAAGTAGGGTAACTGTGCGTTGGCGTAGGCCACCTGCGCAGGCCAATAGTTGGCTTGGTTGAGCACGTATACGCCCAAAGCCAGGCACATGCCCAGTAGCGCAACCAAGGCGCCCCGCAGTATCTGCATGCTCCACACCGTATTGACAAATTCCAAGTCGTCACCGCGTTTGCTTTGAATCAAGTTTTGGCGTAAACCCACGTCAGAAATTAAGTGCAAACCATACATCAGCATATTAACGACAGCCATCAGGCCGAACATCTCAGGAAGCAGCAGCCGTGTTAATACCAAGTTGCTAAGAAACCTAAGAAATTGCGAAATAAAATGGGAGGCAAAAACCCAAGCCGTTGCAAAGACAACCCGATTTTTTAACGTTTTAATGGATGAATTAATAAGATACTCGCAGAAGCATTTAAAGGGGTGATCGGGTCGACTGGCACTGTGTTAGCAATACTTGCTCGAACATCTGGGCCGATCGCGCCCAAGAGCAACTGGCAACGGTATCAAACGCAGCGGTGGATACAGCGCGCCAATTTGGGTCGGTAAGTGTCAATGCCCACTCTACGCCAGCAGTTAGGCCGTCTACATCACCCACATCTACCAAGACCCCATTAACATACTGAGCAATCGCTTCCTCTGGCCAGCCGGTGCGCGTTGCAACCACCGGTGTCCGGCAGGCCATAGCTTCCATGGCTGGCAAATTAAAGCCTTCGCTGCGGCTGGCGGTAAGCCACACGTCGCATTGGGCATAAATATCGCGCAAAGTGTCTTGGGGCGGGGATTGTTGAAACTCGATGTCCGCATTCCAATGTGGGAAGCTAAAGGGCGTTTCCGAGCCAAAGGCAATAACGCGCAGCTGAGGGATTTTAGCTGCCAGCCGTTGAATAACTTGAAGGGTCAAGTCAACCCCTTTGAGGGTGGAGGCGTGGTACAAAAAACCAATGGTGGGGCGCGTCTGCTTGCCGCGCGACGGTGCAAAAAACTGCGCGCGATCGACGCTGTTGGGTACCAAGGCTACGTTGGGGTCTGCAAAGGTATCGTTCATCAATACTTTGAGCCAGTTCGCGATCACAATTTTTTGCATTGGTAACCGGTAGGTTGCCAGCACCCGCTCACGCGGCAAGTGGGGGAACACCTCGTAGGCTTGGATGAAATAGACTTTAGCCCCTTTTTGTGGGCTTAATAGGGCGGCCCATTCGGCGGTTTCCCACCATGTTGCAATCACAATATCGGCATCCGGCACGTCGCTGTTGACTATGGGGCGCCATGTGTTCAAAGTTCTGTGGTCTAGCCCAAACCCGTCTAGGTGAGAAGGAGGCTCGCGCTGTGTTTTTGGCCACCCTTTTCCTAAGAGAAGCGATTTGAGTTTTCTGCGCAGTGGTATGTCCTCCGGCGGCGGGGAGACAAGCACCACGTGATGGCCGTTGCCAACCAATGCTGCAGCATATATAGCCGCCACTTTAATTCCACCGGCCAGGCAAACTGAGGGCAGTAGAAACGTGATTTTCATGACAAATTACTATTATTTCAAAGGGGACGTAGTCGCGGAGCGAGCCTGCGCTAAATGCCCCGAGTGCTGCTAGGTAGCAGTAAAACCAGTGCCCGCTTTTGTCGGGCGGGATACCGTGCAGATGACACCCACTCCGACACCGCCTATAAGCCAATATAATATTGGGATAAAAGTGATGCTACTGACTGTATAAATTATAAACATAATTCCAAGAATGACCGCAATGAGCGTGCGCCGGATTTTGCCACCAGTCTCAGTTAATGTATTTTTGCGTTGCATCATTAATAACTGAATAATTATACTAACAAAAAATCCAACGAAAATAGACAGTGTTACTAGCCCGCCGGACAGAGCCAGTGCGATATATGAATTGACGACGTCGATAATGCCGCCTGCACGCAAGTCTTCCATTTCACTGCTGGCAAGT
Source organism: Burkholderiales bacterium (assembly GCA_038245855.1). GTDB lineage: Bacteria > Pseudomonadota > Gammaproteobacteria > Burkholderiales > Burkholderiaceae_C > Allorhodoferax. The sequence continues at coordinate 15,845 of JBBRSA010000025.1, read as the reverse complement.
GCGTCAAACGATCCGAAAAAAGGATTTCTTGAAATAACGACAATAGAGTTCTCTAAAAGATTGTTTCTAAACTCAATAGTTTGAGCGTCGGCACTGCCTGAAGAGGGTAATAAATCGGTTATTTGGTCACTGAAAGGGGTCGCAAGTAGTAGCAATACGCATGTTGCAGACACTAAGCCCATTTTTGTCAGTGAAACCCATGGCTTGGTGCCTAGGGCTATAAATACGATGACAATCAGACCGGCTCCTAACCACGGGCCGCGCGAAATTGAGGCGATAAGCCCCGTAAGTAAGGCAAGTATTATGAATACGCGTTGGTTTCTAGTTTGAATATTGTCTTTAATTGCAAAATACAGGCCTAACGCTACTGCGCACACATAACCTAAAACGATGGGCTGCCCGGTGCTGACCAAGGCGCGTATACTGCCTCCCCGTGGCAAGTAGCCGCCATACCCCCATTTGGCATTCATCGCCGAATCCAATGTAGAGTAAAGAAGCCAGCCTTTTAAAAATTCAAATGCTGCTATGCCAGCAAGCAAAACAGTCGCCATAACAAATGATGCACAAAAGTCGTTAAACACTTTGGTATTGTTGATGGCCCGGCTGGCGACGTAGTAGGGCAAGAATACATCAATAAATGCATAGAAGGCAGTGCGAAAAAGATTGGTTGTTGAGTCGAGTGGAGCCTGAAGCGCAAGGCCAATAAGTATAAATGCCAGTATAAATTTATCGGGGAGTAAACTTCCAAATGCGGCGGAGGTGGGTAAACGCCGCAATGCCAAAAAGGTTGGTAATAACAATAGCAGCGAAAGCAGCCGGAAGTAGTTGAGTTCAAAGAAATAATTTATTATTCCAAGCCCAGTTACTTCTACGCTGAACAAGGGCACTGCAAATAGCAATGCGATAAATAATGATAATTTGCTGCTGTCTTTTTTGCCTGCATAGATTAATACGCCGGTTGTAATGGCGCAAAATATCCAAAAGTTGTGTGTTAAAAATGCGGCAAGGGTAATAAGCAACCAAGAGTTTCGACGCAACTCGAAATCTGCCTCGGTCATACCCATCGCAATAAAAGTCTTTTTGCCAAAGCGAAATACCGCAAATGCAATGAACAAGACGACGATCAAAGACCTAATAATTTCTGGCATGCACTAAACCCGCTTAACCGCAACCGGCTTAGTTGCCAACGTCGATTAAAGGTGGGTTGTTCAGTACGGACCCCACTACGTTGATGTTAGAGCGTTTCAGCTCTGCAATAAGGTCGGTGAAGGCAGAAAGCTTTGTTTCGTTGGTGCGTGCCACGGCCAGTGCAGCGCCTGCTTTGGCCGACACGATCATGGCGTCTGCGCCGCTAGACAGCGAGCTGGTGTCGATCAGCACCACGTCATAGGTTTTGCCCGCCCACTCTAGCAGCTCGTCCACCGTCGGGCGGTTCAGCAGCTCTAGTGGGTTGGGGGGCATGGGGCCTGCGGGGATTACGTCTAAATTGGGGATGTACGAAATGCCTTGCACCGTGTCAGCCACTGATGCGCGCCCAGCGATCAGGCTAGAAAAGCCCAATTGGTTGTTTAGCTGAAACAGCACATGTTGCTTAGGCGCACGCATGTCGGCGTCGATAAGCAAGGTGTGCTCGCCCATTTGGGCAAAAACAATGGCCAAATTGGCCGCCAGATAGCTGCCCCCTTCACCACGGCCCGCACCCACAATGGTCAGCATGGCGCGCCCTTGGGAATGGTCTAGCCAGCGCAGCTTGAGCTGGCTGCGAATGCTGCGCAGGTGGTCTACTTCCGGGCTAAAGGGCTTGTAGGCGGCTACCAGTTCGTCATTGGTGTGTTTGCCGCTAGAGCGGGGCAGGTAGGCGTATTGGTATTGGTACGACAGCGCATAGCGGATGTCGCCTTCGCTGATTAAGCCAAGCTCAATGGCGGCTTCACCAAAGCGGATTTTCTTCTCGCGCTGCAGCTCAATGGCTTTTAGGGCTTGGTCCAAGCTGATGACGCCTGCGTCCACCAAAATGGCGCCTATGGAGCGCTTGGTGCTGGATTTGCTGGTCAGCTCGGCCAGGTTTTCGTCGGGGTCAATGTCTAGCTCGCTAGGAAACAACGACGAGTTGGCAAATTTTTCTTCGCTCATGACAATCCTGCCAGCCGGCTTTCGGCTGCCTTTTCTTTACGTTGTTTGCGCTTGGTAAAAAACTTTTTGAACAATGCAATCCGCTCACCCATAGAGTAAGAGTCTCCACCACGCTCAATAACGCCGAGTACTGGCACGCCTTCAATCATGATGTCACCTATTACGCGCACCTTGCGGTTCAGCATTTCCAAGCCCAGGGCTGCGCCAAGGCCCGCTGCAAGCGCGGCTAGCAGGCTGCCCGCTATGTATTTGGGTATATTGGGCTTGGCCGGTGCAGTGGGCTCAATCGCAGGGCTGAGGATAGATACGTTGGCCTGGTCGGTTTGTTTCTCTAGGTTGAGCTGGTTGGTGCGCTGCAAGACCGAGTCATAAATGCGTTTGGCCGCATCCACGTCTTGTGACAAGACCGACACTTGGTCGCGCTCGGCACGCAGCGACAAAACCCGCTCGCGTTGCGCCGCAATAACCCGGCGCAATTCAGATTCGCGCAGGCCTGCGGTTGTTTTGGCCATATTGGTGCCACCAGAGACGCGGCGCATTTCTTGTTCCAACTGCTGGTTAAGCGCATTGATGGTTTGCTCTAGCTGAATACGCTCAGGGTGGTTGGGGCCAAGGGTGACTTTAAGCTCGCTCATTTTGCTTTCGGCCTTGCTCAGGTCCCCGCGCAAGCCTTGCACCACGGGGCTGGCCTGAATGTCGGGCGACAGCTCCCCCCCAGACGTTTTTTGGCGACTGCCAATGGCCATGCTTTCGCCCTGAATGGCGACCAATTGCGCCATAAGGGCATCTAGCCGCTGGGTTTCTTCGTCGGCGCGCTGGTCATTTCCCACGATGTTTTTGTCTTGCTGATACGCCGATAACTTGGCCTGGGCGGTTTCGACGTTGTCGCGCAAAGACTTGAGTCGTTCGTCAAACCAGTCGGCGTATTGGCGCACGGGTTCAACTTTCAGGTCGATGGTTAGGTCTAAATAGGCTTGTGCGTAGGTGTTCGCCACTGCTGTCGCAAATTTTGGGTCTGCTGCTTCAAAGGTGAGGCGAATGACATTGCTCCCGCGCAGCGGCTCGGCCAAAAGACCTCTGCGCAACATGTTGGCATAGTAGTTTTCAAGCGGCACCTTGCCTTTGGTAGCAATTTTCCACTGGTCTACTAAAGTGGGTGTGTTTTCAATACGCAAGCGTTTGACGACGCCAATGGCCACCCGTTCGCTTTGAATGATGGCAATCTGTGTGGCCAGGTAGTTGGGGGTCCCTAAGGCTTGGGCGCCGACAATGGGGTCTGCGCGCGAGTCCACCAGCAGGTCGGTGGACGCCAGGTAGGTTTTGGGGGTGGCCCAGGTGAAAATTCCGCCAGCAATGGCTACGAGGACAAACACGGCAGCGGCGACGTAGCGGTGCGCAAAGACGATCAGGAATAGTTGCTTGGGGGTCATTCAAAGGGCTCTATTTAAAACAGGCTTTCGCGCACAAAAATCACGTCGTCGGGTTGCACCAGGTCGTTCATGTCGGGTGTTAGGTCACGCAGCGTGCCGTCAGCGGATTGGCGGCGCAAGCGCAAACCCTTCTCAGTACCACGAGCGGTGGGGCCTCCGGCTGTCACCAGAGCCTGTAACACAGTCATGTTGCGCTCTAGTCGGAACGGGCCGGGCTTTTGAGCCTCGCCATACACGTAAAACACCGGTGCCCGGTGGACGTAGACCACGTCGCCACCAGCCATCAAGATGTCATTTGCAGACTTGCCATCTAGGTAGATGGCGGCCACGTTGACCTCTTGACGCATGGGTTTGTTGTTGCGATAGCCGGTAATGATGACGTTGTCAGAGCCGGTGGGTGAGATGCCGCCGGCCATAGCCAACACGTCAGAAAGGCGGGTGTTGGTGTTCTCTAGCGGAAACTGGCCAGGCTTGCCAACAGACCCCAGCACCGACACTTGCTTGCGCCGTGCTTGCACCACCGATATAGACACCTGTGGCAGCTGCATAAAGCCACCCGTTTTGAGGGCCTGTGCAATGGTTTTTTCAGCCTCTGGGATGGTCAAACCGGCCAGCTTGGTGGCGCCAATCAGGGGGTAGGTGATATTGCCGGTTTCCTGGATGCGCGTATCCAGCGTGAGGTCTGGGTTTTGAAAAACTTGAATGTGGATGGTGTCGCCGGCGCCCAACTTGTCTTCAAATATTTTTTCTTGGGCGTGGGCTGCGCCCAGCCAGCCAAATGCCAGCAGCAGCGCAAAACCACAGAGACGGAAAAAGCGAGACATGAAGGATGTGTTCATTTCAGACCTTTCATGCCTTTTTCGAGGTCAATGGCAGCGGGCTTGTTCGTGCCTTGGTCAGCTTGGGCGCGGGCGTCAGCGCGGGCTTTGGAGCGTGCTTCAGCGTCGGCTTGGGCGGTGGCTTGTTCGGCGGCTTTTTGTTGGGCGAGTGCATCGGCGTCGGCTTTGGCTTTGGATTCGGCTTGGGCCTTGGCTTGCGCAGTTGCTTTGGCCTCGGCCTCGGCTTTGGCCTTAAATGCTGCCTCGCCACCGGCGAATTCACCAAAATATTCGATCTTGGCTTTGGCCTTAAGCAGGTCTTTCTCTTGTTTGACGGCCTCTGCGCCCCGTTGGTTGGACAAGAATACCTTGATGGTTGGCATGGCTTGCTCAAGCGTGACCGGTTGGGAGCGCGATGCCACCAAACGCATGACGAGGTAGGCGTCTTTGCTTTCAATCAGGCCGATCTGACCGTCTTTGAAGGTTTGCAACTTGGGGAGTACATCTAGCGGGATTTGTTCGGCAGAGCGGGTGCCACCGTTGGCAGAAAATTCGATGCCTTGTGCCTTGAGCCAGCTGGCGACTTCTTCCATCGATTTTGCGCCGTTAACGTGGGCGGTCAGGTCGCCAATGTCTTTGCCGTTTTTGTGGATGGCGATTTCTTGCAGGTTGAACAGTCGGCGCTCTGAGAACAGGGCCGGGTTGTCATTGAAATATTTCTCTGCCTCGGCGTCTGTGGGCTTGGGCTGGGCTGCTGCAATTTGCTCCAAGGCGGCGCGTCCCAAAATCTCACGTTTGGCATTTTCAATAGCCGTTACGACCTCAGGGGAACGGTCGAGCTTCTTGCTCGTGGCCAGATTGATGGCCAGTTGTTGCTCTACCAGGCCGGCCAAAATTTCTTGCTTGGCTTGGGGCAGTGTTTCGGGCGTGATGCCCTTGGCGCGGGCCAGAATGGTGTTCAGCTGGTGAACGGATATTTCTTCACCATCTACCGAAGCAATGACTTGGGTTGCCGTTTTGTCTTTGTCTTTTTTGCCGCAACCTGTGACAAGCAGACATGCGGCGGCGGTAACGAGCAGGGTGCTGGAGAGTGAAGGCGCTTTGAGTGAAAAGTTCATTGGGGCAGTCCAAAAAATGAATTAAAAGGTAAACAGGGCAGATACGGAGGCAAGGTGGTCTACAAAGTCCAGATTGGCAATATTCGAGCTGCGCCGCGATTCTGCGAGTGATGCAGTGAGTGACGCATAGGGCCGAGGTTCCCAAGCGAAGGCAATCGACGTATTTTCTAACCGATCTTGCCGCAGGCTTGGCGTGACGCTGGGGTTGCCTTGGTCAACGAGCAGCGCGTTGCTGTATTGCAGGCGCAGTGACGTTTTTGCGCTGAGCTGCCAATTGGGGCCCAAACTAAAGGTGTCAGTTTGCGTATTGGTCGTGTTTAGGGCTGGGTAGCTGGTTAAGTTACGGCTCCAGCCAGCTGTGAATGATGTCTTGCCGGTTGTTTGCCAGTTCACGTTGAGTGCGCCAGAGGTTCCCGTGAAGTTGAATTGGGGGGCTGCCGCAAAACGCTGCTCTAGGGCCGTCACGTGGGCGTTGAGTGAGGTCGTGCTGCTGAGAGACCACACGCCGTTAATGGTCTGGCTGGTGGTGTTGAAGTCGTTGGTATTGCTACCAGTGCCATTTTGTAGGCTGTAGCCGACCGAGCTGCCAGATGCCAGCGCAAATTGGGCCCCCACGTTGTAGGCGCTGGAGCGTGTGTCGCCAGGGCCCGTGACCGCGCGTTCGTTGATGTTGCTGGTGCTCGATAGCCCCGCAGTCAATTGCCATGGGCCGCCAAGCTCATAAATGGCGCTTAAGGCGCTTGTGTTGCTGGTGTTTTTGTTGCGCTGGGTGGGGTCTACGCTGTCGGACGCGAGGTTGAGTGTTTCTTGGCGCGTAGACGTCAAACTGCCATGCAGCTGGGGTGTAAAGCCCCAATACCACCCAGCATTGTAATTTTGCGCGGTGTAGTCAAATCTTGAAAAAGTTTGGTAGTGGTTGCTTGTTAGGCTGGCATCTAGCTCAAAACGCTGCAAACTGTAGGGCAGCGATATGTTGATACCCATCGTCTGCGAGGTGATGCGCTCTGTTACTGCCGTGCTAGAGGGGGTTTTAAAAAAATTGTCGTCGTTTGACATGGCTAGGCTGCTGCGCAGCTTGACGGTGTCTTGAGACTGGGCCCAGGCGGGGTAAGCGCCATACACACAGAGCAGTGCGCCGACAAGCCAGGGGAGTGATCGGTAGCGCATATTCATTGCTAGGCCTTTAGGTCGGTAATGCCTGCAGCCAACGAGGTGCTAACCTGACGAAGGCGCGAAGCGGTTAGCCCAAGCAGGACCAGCAAAAATTTATTGCCCAGGCGGGGGTGGTCGGCCAGCATAGCGTTGAGGCCTTCACGGGTTAGGACGGCAAAGTCGCTGGGTTCGACAGTGATACAACTGGCGAAGCGCTCCTGTTGGTCGATAAAGGACATTACACCAATGATCTCGCCAGGCAGTATTTCTTGGATGGTGGTGGGGATGCCCTCTAGCATTTTGAAAATCTCAGCCTTGCCTGTGATCAGGATGGCCAAAAAGTCGCACTCGTCCCCTTCTTTGAGCACGACCGTTTGCCGAGGAACGCCAAAGCATTCAAGGTATTCACCCAGCAAGGTGGTTTCGGCGCGGCTGAAGGTGTCAAAAATATGTTGAGGACCTACGGCTTCTATGAATTCGTTGACGAAGTCACTCACGGAACCGAGTGCTTGAACGTCTGGCTGCAGGTCTCCGAAATTTGAATGCATCAAGGCGCTTTCTGGGAATGGGGTGGTCTAAAGCCAATACCGCGGTGATTATGCAGGTGACCCGGAAGTATTGACAATAGTCCATTAGGGCTAATGGAAGCAGTCTGCATTGCCCCACAGTTGAGGAGGCGGTGTGCTCAGTAAGCCTTTTGGTCCCCCGCAACCAGATGAATAGTCTTGAGAATAATGTGCAAATCTAGCCTGAGTGACCAGTTGCGCAGGTAGTCTAGGTCGTAGTCGATGCGGCCCTGCATTTTTTCCAGCGTGTCGGTTTCGCCCCGAAACCCATTGACCTGTGCCCAGCCCGTAATGCCGGGTTTGACCTTGTGGCGCACCATATAACCTTTGATGAGCTTGCGGTACAACTCGTTGTGTGCAACAGCATGGGGGCGTGGACCGACAATACTCATGCGACCCTGCAGCACGTTGACAAACTGGGGTAATTCGTCAATGGAGGTCTTGCGCATAAACGCGCCCAAGGGCGTGATTCGGCTGTCGTTTTTGGTAGCCTGCTGTACCGATGCACCGTCTTCGGTGACCGTCATTGAGCGAAACTTGTACACCACAATTTCTTTGCCATCGAGGCCATAGCGGCGTTGGCGAAAAATAATTGGCCCCGGCGACCCCAGTCGGACGGCCACTGCGACAGCCAAAAGCACTGGTGAGATCAGTATCAGTATCAACAGCGAGAGAACGATGTCACTCACACGTTTGACGATGCCATTGGACCCAGTGAAGGGGGTCTCGCAGACGGCAATGATGGGCATGCCGCAAACTGAACCCATGCGACCTTGAATCAGGTCGGTGACAAACATGTCGGGCACAAAAAAGATGGATGCGGTGGTGTCTTTGAGCTCATCGAGCACTTGCAAAATCCGGGGCTGCGAAGCCATGGGAATAGAGAGGTAAATGAGCTGAATATTCTTTTCGCGAACAAACTGTGGCAGCGCGGCAAGGGGCCCCAGCATGCGGTAGTCGCCCGATGCGTCTAGACGCTTGAGGTGGCGGTCGTCAAAAAAACCGGCAAATTCAATGCGCGAGTAGGGTGTCTCGCCCACCCGACCGGCCAGTGCAACGCCTTGTTCATTCATGCCCACAATGATGGCCCGCCGTGGCGGGCCTTGCAGCGTGACCAAATACGGTGCGGTGACGCGCAGCAACACGTGCAAGCCCAATTGTGCCAACGGCGCAATGATCAGCCAGGCGATGATGGCGTCTTTAGCGAATTCGCGTTGATAACCGGTGGCAACGCCGGTTAGCACCAGTAATCCCCCGGTCCATACCCAGTTGAGCAAGACGCTGCCAATCAATGCCAGCCAGGGTTTGTTAAGACGTGATGTGCCCGGAAACGTGATGGAAAACACAATGACCGAAAGAATGAGATAGGCCGCCGGTAGGCCGCCTTCGAAATAAATGGCGACGCACCACAACGAGACAATCAGCGCCAACGGTTCCAAGCCCGCTTCGATGGCGCTGAGGAAGTTGTCTTTACCCAGGGGCGCCGGTCCGCGCCGTGACGAGTGCGCAGCCGCGAATGCGGCGCCTTTGGAGTCAGGCATCTTGCGGCGTAGCTCCCTGTGCGAAAGGCTGGCCATTGAGGCTGCTGTAGGTCGAAACCGCTTGTGCGCGGTTAAAGACATCCAACTTTTTGAAAATGCGTTGCATGTGGTTTTTGATGGTGAATGAACTCACGTTAAGGATGCTGCCAATTTCGCCATTGGTCTTTCCCTTGGCAACCCAGGCCATGATTTCTGCCTCGCGTTCGCTTAAGGCGCCACTGTCATTTACCGCCGGGGCTTCTTCTGCAAGGGCTTCAGCTGCGCGCAAATGGTTGCGGCGGGTGGGGTACTGGTTGGGTAAGAGGTCTACCTGGCGCAGTGCCGTGTCGATGTAGGGCAACAATAGTTCTAGCGCATTGCGTTCGTCACGGCGTCGGTTGGGTGTCTTGCTGAGAAGGACGTAAAGGCAGTCGTGCCGTCCGCGCTGGTCATTGATGCCATGCACCAAGGCAGACCGCATGCCTTGCATGGCTGTCGCCATAGGGCCAGATTTGGCGATGCCATGCCACTCAAAGCTGTCCTCCCCGGCGCTGATAGAGAATGGCGCACGGTCCAACTCTAACCAGCGGTTAAACAGGCCGGTTAACAAGGGGGCAATGGATTCGGCAAGCGTGCTTTCGGAGCGCGCGCCGGGCAAAGCAGAGACGATGTCGTAGTAAATGACGCCCAAACGGAAATCGCCCCACGCAGCGATAAGAATGTCATGTGGCAGGTTTTGCTGCAGATCGCCCTGCAGCCAGCGCATCAGGTCGACATGGCGGCGCACGCCAAACACCTCTGTGATCAACGCGTAAAAACGGGCGATGACATCGGCGCTGGGGGAAGGATCCTCGCGAATAACCATGGAACGTTTATGTGGGTCACTTAATACGACTTAAGTGGGCCATGGTACCAACATTCGACAGATTTACTATCCCCCAAACGAGTGATATGTCACGTGTGAGGCGCCTACACTAATCGTTTGACTAGTCGCACAAACAAAAATGGCCTGCTCAGAGGCAGGCCATTTGCGGTTAAGCCGAAGTCAGATTTAGACGGACTTGGACTTGTTACGACGGCGAGCAATAGTACCGATCAAACCCAAACCGGCCAATAACATGGCATAGGTCTCTGGTTCTGGAACAGCGATAACGGCGTGGTTGTCGGTTTCAAACGCATTACCAGTGGAGTAGAACTCGATGCGAGTGAACTGCTGGCCTGCACCTGCATAAGCATTAAAGTACATTGATGCAGCCTGATTGCCATTGGCTGGAGGAGGAGGGGTGAATGCTCCAACCATTGTGGCTCCGCTATAGAACTCCACTGTGTTGTATTGATCAGCAGATCCCCACAGGAAGCCGTAGTAAGTCAGTGGGACCGTAAACGTGGCAACGCCTGGGCCAGTTTGAGTAGCAGGGCTCGTTCCAACGGACCAAAAGTTGTCTGTAGATCCGACTGGGCGTGCAGTAATGCCGCTGATTGGGCTAATGGACGGGTTGTACAGCGCGCCATCGGTGTAGGTAAAGCCTACGCCACCAGCGGTGCCAGAGTAAACCGTGTCGCCTACAGCAGCGCTGCCGACCACGGGCAGGGTGTTGTTGACTGGGCTAACGCCGAAGTCAATGGTAGACGCACCGGCCTCGAAGCTGGTAGCAGTATTGGTAATGGTGTAGCTGAAAGCGCTAGCCTGAGTGGAAACGGCGGCCAATGCGAGGACCGCGCAAGCGGCAAGGGTAGATTTCTGAAAGTTCATGGTTAATCCCTAAAAGTTATAAAAGAGTAAGTGGTGGGCTGGGCGATCCAGTGGGAGAGATTGCAGTCTACCGTTGGGTAAGTACCGCAGCAATAGTCCGTTTGGACTAATTTGCGGCCGTTTTGTGGCGTTTTTGGCGGCGGGCTAGTCAGCCAGCCAGCCAAAGGCCTGCTATTGGCTTGCGAGTCGGCCCCAAAAACGTTTTGGGCCACAATCGTAGTGACGCAAATACAGTGCAGGGAGAGAAACTATGACGATTTTGGTGACCGGCGGCGCCGGTTTTATTGGCAGCAATTTTGTACTCGATTGGTTGGCGGGCAGTGATGAGGCTGTCATCAACTTGGATAAGTTGACCTACGCGGGCAATCTGGAGAATTTGGCATCTTTGGCCGCAGACGCGCGCCACGTATTTATACAAGGCGATTTTGGTGATGCCGCCTTGGTGGACCGGTTGTTGGCCACGCACCGCCCCCGCGCGGTCGTGAACTTTGCAGCCGAAAGCCATGTGGACCGCTCCATTCACGGCCCCAGCGAGTTTGTGCAGACGAACATTGTGGGCACGTTTAACCTGCTGGAGTCTGTGCGGGCGTATTGGGGCGGCTTGGCGGCGGATGCAAAAACGGCTTTTCGATTTTTGCATGTCTCTACCGACGAGGTGTATGGATCGCTTGCCAAAACCGACCCCGCGTTTACCGAACAGCACCGTTACGAGCCCAATAGCCCGTACAGCGCCAGCAAAGCAGCCAGCGACCATTTGGTGCGGGCTTACCACCATACCTACGGGTTGCCGGTGTTAACCACCAACTGCTCTAACAACTACGGACCTTTCCACTTCCCTGAAAAGTTGATCCCCTTGATGATCGTGAACGCACAGGCGGGCAAACCCTTGCCCGTGTATGGCGATGGTCAGCAAATACGCGACTGGCTGTATGTCAAAGACCATTGCAGTGCCATACGGCGGGTGCTAGAGGCAGGCACGGTGGGCGAGGTGTACAACGTGGGTGGCTGGAACGAAAAGCCCAACTTGGACATCGTGCACACCGTGTGCGCCCTGCTGGACGAGCTTAAGCCCCGCGAGGACGGAAAACTATATAAAGAGCAGATTACCTACGTGACCGACCGCCCTGGCCATGACCGGCGCTACGCGATTGATGCGCGCAAGATTGAACAAGAGCTGGGCTGGAAGCCGGTCGAGACGTTTGAGACCGGCATCCGTAAAACCGTGCAGTGGTACTTGGCTAACCCCGACTGGGTGGCCAATGTGCAAAGCGGTGGTTACCGTGACTGGGTGAGCAAGCAATACGGTGCAGGCGGCGCTGTATGAAGATATTACTTTTTGGCTGTGGTGGCCAGGTGGGGTGGGAGCTGCAGCGCGCCTTGAGCGTGCTGGGTGAGGTGGTGGCGCTGGACTTTGATGCGGCAAAAAATGCGCAGCAGTTGTGTGGCGACTTTACCAATCTGGCGGGTCTGGCGCAGACCGTTGCCGCCGTCAAGCCCGATGTCATCGTCAATGCCGCCGCCCACACGGCTGTAGACAAGGCCGAAAGCGAGCCCGATCTTGCAAGGCTAATTAATGCTCTAGCCCTCGTCGTACTTGCGCAGGCCGCTACAAAAATAGGAGCGTGGTTGGTGCACTACAGCACCGACTATGTATTTGACGGCAGTGGCACGCAGCCGTGGCGCGAGGACGACGCCACTGGCCCTTTGAGTGTCTATGGCAAGACCAAGCTCGAAGGGGAGCAGGCCGTAGCCAGCTGCCCGAAACACCTGATTTTTCGCACCAGCTGGGTCTACGCGGCGCGGGGCGGCAACTTCGCTAAAACCATGCTGCGCCTGGGCCAAGAGCGTGAGAGCCTGTCCGTGATTGCAGACCAGATCGGCGCACCCACCTCAGCGGAGCTGTTGGCGGATGTGACCGCCCATGCGCTGCGCACGGTGGTGGGGCGGTCAGACGGGGCGGCCTTGTCGGGCTTGTACCACTGCGTTGCCACGGGCGAAACCAGCTGGCATGGTTATGCCAGCTATGTGCTGGAGCAGGCCCGCGCGCTGGGTTGGCCGATCAAGGTCGCGCCCGGTGCAGTGGCGGCTATTGCAACTACGGCGTACCCCACACCGGCCCAGCGGCCGCTCAATTCGCGGCTGGACACGGCGAAGTTGCAGGCCGCGTTTGGCCTCGCACTGCCACACTGGCAGATTCAGGTGCAGCGTATGCTGCAAGAAATTTCAGGGAATCAGCAATGAAAAACACAAAAGCGCGCAAAGGCATCATTTTGGCGGGGGGCTCTGGCACCCGCCTGTACCCGGCAACGCAGGTGGTAAGCAAGCAACTGCTGCCCATCTACGACAAACCCATGATTTATTACCCCTTGAGTGTGCTGCTGCTGGCGGGCATTCGAGAGGTGTTGATTATTTCGACCCCGCAAGACACGCCGCGTTTTGAGCAGTTGTTGGGCGACGGCAGCCAATGGGGTTTGCAGTTGACCTATGCCGTGCAACCCAGCCCCGACGGCTTGGCACAGGCCTTTTTGATTGGCGAGTCGTTTTTGGACGGCGCGCCCAGCGCGTTGGTGTTGGGCGACAATATTTTCTACGGCCATGATTTTGCAGGCCTGCTGGAAGACGCCAATGCCAAGACTGAAGGTGCCACCGTGTTTGCCTATGCGGTGCAAGACCCAGAGCGCTACGGCGTGGTGGAATTTAACGACCAAGGCCGCGCCATTAGCCTAGAAGAAAAACCCAAGGCGCCCAAGTCGCGCTACGCGGTGACCGGCCTGTATTTTTACGACAACCGGGTGGTGGAGTTGGCCAAACAAGTCAAACCTTCCGCCCGGGGCGAGCTGGAAATTACCGATTTGAACCGCCTGTATTTAGAGCAGGGCACATTGGACGTGCAGACCATGGGGCGCGGGTATGCATGGCTGGACACAGGTACCCACGAATCGATGCTGGAAGCCAGCCAGTTTATTTATACGATTGAAAACCGGCAGGGTCTGAAAGTGGCGGCACCCGAAGAGATTGCCTGGCGCGCGGGGTGGATTACCGACGCGCAGTTGGAGAAACTGGCTGCACCACTGGCCAAAGGCGGCTACGGACAGTACCTGCAACGTTTGCTAAAAGAAAAGGTGTATTGATGAAGGTGACACCCTGCGCCATTGCCGATGTGCTGCTGATCGAACCCAAGGTGTTTGGGGACGAGCGCGGCTTTTTCTACGAAAGTTTTAACGGCCGCGCCTTTGCCGCAGCGACCGGGCTGGACGTGCAGTTTGTGCAAGACAACCACTCCAAGTCGGCCAAAGGTGTGCTGCGTGGCCTGCATTTCCAAGCGCAAAACGCCCAGGGAAAGCTGGTGCGCGTGACAGCCGGTGAGGTGTTTGACGTGGCGGTAGATATCCGCCCCGCATCGCCCACCTATGGCACGTGGGTCGGCAAAATTTTGAGCGCCCAAAACTGCCATCAGTTGTGGATACCGCCCGGTTTGGCCCACGGATTCTTGGTGCTGTCGGACACGGCCGAGTTTTTGTACAAAACGACCGACTACTACGCGCCCGAGCACGAGCGTTGTATCGCCTGGAACGACCCAAAATTGGCCATCGCCTGGCCCGATGTGGGTTTTGCCCCCAAGTTGTCGGCCAAAGATGCGGCCGGGGCGGCATTTGTATGATTTTTGTCACCGGCGGTGCTGGCTACATCGGATCGCACACCTGTGTAGAGTTGCTCAATGCGGGCCATGAGGTAGCCGTGTATGACAACTTTTGCAACAGCCAGGCGGAATCACTGGCCCGTGTGGAGCGGATTACTGGCAAAAAGCCCAAGTTGTATACCGGCGACATTCGCGACAAAGCTGCCCTGGTAGCAGCCCTGCAAGACAGCGGCGCTACGGCAGTGATCCATTTTGCCGGCCTCAAGGCGGTGGGGGAATCGGTCGAGCAGCCGCTGCAGTATTACGACAACAACGTGGTGGGAACGGTGCGGCTACTAGAGGCCATGGGCGAGTGTGGCGTCAAGACGCTGGTGTTTAGCTCATCGGCCACGGTGTATGGCGACCCGCAGCGGCTGCCACTAACCGAAGACCACCCGCTGTCCGCCACCAACCCCTACGGGCAAACCAAGCTGGTGATTGAAGAGATGCTGCGCGACCTGTACCGCAGCGACCCCACTTGGCGTATCGGCATTTTGCGGTACTTCAACCCGGTCGGGGCCCACCACAGTGGGTTGATCGGTGAAGACCCACAAGGCCTGCCCAGCAATCTGATGCCCTTTGTGGCCCAGGTGGCCGTGGGGCGGCGCCCATTTTTGAATGTGTGGGGCAATGATTACGACACCCCTGATGGCACCGGCGTGCGCGACTACATCCATGTGGTTGATTTGGCGCTGGGGCATTTGAAGGCGCTGGAGCGTTTGCAGCACCATGCCGAGTGCCGCGCCATCAATTTGGGTACCGGCGTGGGCTACAGCGTGTTGGACATGGTGCGGGCATTTGAGCAGGCCAGTGGTCGCCCAGTGCCGTACCAAGTGGCACCGCGGCGGGCAGGTGATATTGCCGCCTGCTATGCGGATCCGGCGGCGGCGATGGCCCTTCTGTGCTGGAGCGCACAGAAGGATCTGGCAACCATGTGTGAAGATGCTTGGCGTTGGCAAAGCGCCAACCCCACGGGCTATTCGGTCGCATAAGTGCCCGATCAAAGCGAAAAATGACGCTGTTGGAGGAAAAGATTAATGGCTAAAGGAATGATTTTGGCGGCCGGGCAAGGCACGCGGGTTCGCCCCCTGACCAAGTACCTGCCCAAACCGATGGTGCCGATTTTGGGCCGACCGGTGATGGAGTACCTCATCGAACACATGGCCAGCCACGGCATTGTGGAAATCATGGTCAACGTGGCGTACCACAACCACAAGATTGAGCAGTATTTTGGTGACGGACACCGCTGGGGTGTGCAGATTGGGTATTCGTACGAAGGTGTGCGCGAGCATGGCGACGTGGTGCCCAAACCCATGGGGTCAGCGGGCGGCATGCGCCGCATTCAAGACTTCAGCGGTTTCTTTGACGAGCCCACCCTAGTGTTGTGCGGCGACGCGCTGATTGATTTGGACATCGGTGCGGCCTTGTATGAGCACAAGTCCAAGGGCGCTATTGCCAGCGTCGTGACACTGGACGTGCCGCTGGAAGAAGTGCAAAACTACGGCATCGTGGTGGCCAACCCTGAAGGGCAAATTCAGTCCTTCCAAGAAAAGCCCAAACCCGAAGACGCCAAGTCGACTGCGGCCAGCACGGGCATCTACATTTTTAACCCCGAGGTGCTGGATTTGGTGCCGCCAGGGCAGGTGTTCGATATTGGCTCGCAGCTGTTCCCCCTG
>JBBRSA010000024.1:0-50659 GCA_038245855.1 Burkholderiales bacterium | reverse complement strand
TTGGGGTGGCTGATGGGGCTCGAACCCACGACAACAGGAATCACAATCCTGGACTCTACCAACTGAGCTACAGCCACCATTAGCTTTTGATTATAACGCGAGTTGGCGCGCTATTCTGTTGCTTGCTGCTTTTCCTGTGCATTCCGTTCTGGTCGGGGAACCTTGATTTTCGCCTTGTAGCGGTCTTTGAGAACGCTGTAATAGGCTTGGTTTTCTGCGTTGGCAAGCCACTGCGTGAATTGCTTACGTTCCTGAACAGCCCGTTCCGCCGTAGGGGGTGTGCGTGGCAGGACCTTGTCGACCCGAACAACGGCATAACCCTGGGCACCAAGGTCCACGCCCACCCAGGTAGGCAAGTGTTCGGGGGCGACCCTTAATACGGCATCAAGAATCGGTCCCTGAACGTTTTGTCTTTCTTCGCGCGACACCACAGTTACTGCAGGCAGGTTGGCAGGCGCTGCGGTCTTCCACGCAGCCAATTTCTCACTTCCGTCTTTCTTGGCCATTTCCGCCGAGCGGCTGGCGACCAGGCGGCTTCGCACATTGTCACGCACCTCGGCTAAAGGGCGCGTGCGCGCCGCTGTGTGCTGGGTAATGCGGGCTGCGGCCAATTCGTTAGGGGCAAGTTCGACCACCTCGGTGTTGCGCTGTTTTTCAACCGAATCAGTGCTGAAAACAGCAGCCAAGAACTTAGGATTGGCCAATATGGGGTTGCCCGCTGACGCCGTGTCACGCTGCACATTCAACGCAGTTTTGACGTCCAGCTTTAGCCGATCGGCAATCGGCTTGAGGCTGTCGGACTGCTCATACACGCCGTTGGTAAAAATCTCTGCTGCTTCAGCAAACTTACCCTGCGCCTGTTGGTTTTTTAAATCGGCTTCGATGCTTGGGCGCAGTTCTTCAAAGCTACGCTGCTTGGGCACTTTAATGTCGGTCAGCTTGATGATGTGGTATCCAAAATCGGACTCCACCACATCGCTGATCTCGCCCTTTTTCATGGCAAACACCGCGTTTTCAAACGGTTTGACCATCGCGCCGCGTCCAAAATAGTCCAGGTCACCGCCTTTGGCGGCTGAGCCGGTGTCTTGCGAATTCTTGCGCGCGACGTCGGCAAAGGTGTCGGGTGCTTTACGCACCTGCGCCAGTAAGGCCTCAGCCCGCTCTTTGGCCTTCTGTCGCTCGGCGGCGGGCAGGCCCTTAGCGGCACTGATCAAAATGTGACTGGCCCTGCGCTCTTCTTTGCCACTCAGACGGGTCGCATTTTGGTCGTAATAAGTTTTCAGGTCTTGCTCGTTGAGGTTGATGGACTTTTTCACCGAATCCAGGTCCAGCACCACATACTCAATATTGGCCGTTTCAGGCGCTTGAAACAAAGCGGTGTTGGATTTGTAGAACGCCTCAATATCGGCTTCGCTGGGGTTCACTTTGGCGGCGTAATCGGTGGCATTAAAAAGCGATATTTGTGCTTCACGGCGCTCAAAAAATGCGTTCAAGCCAACATTTACTTCCGCCGGCATGGCGAACGCGGTGGACACGATGCCGGATTCGAGTTGCTGCATTGTCAAATCATGGCGGACCCGCGCCTCAAAACCATCGGTCGTCAACCCCTGAGCCGCCGCAAGCTGGCGATAGCGCTCTTTGTCAAAGCTACCGTCAGGCAGGCGCAAAGAGGCAATGGTTGGATTACTCTGGAGCTCAGCGGCCAAGCGGGCATTGCTGGTCACCAAGTGCGCATCGTTCACCGCATCCGACAAAACACGTTCGCGCACCAACCGCTCCAACGTCGCATACTGCGCTTCGGGTGATTCCAGTACTTTGGGGTCCACGTTGGGCATAGAGGCCCGCAGGCGATCAACCTCGCGCTTATGGGCCGTATCCCACTCACTTTGGGTGATGCTGTAGTTACCGACTGTGGCCACAGTTTTACCGGCGCCACCGCCGTGGGTAAACCCATCCACACCCACCAATAGAAAGGCCGGAATAGTCACCACGAACATGAGCAACATCATGATCTTGGTGTGCTTGCGGACAAATTCAAACATACGCTAACGCTCCATCAAAAAAACAAAAAAAAAGCGAACAACACTGTTCGCCTTTGCTTTGTGTGGGTGGTGGGTGATGACGGGCTCGAACCGCCGACCTACGCCGTGTAAAGGCGCCGCTCTACCAACTGAGCTAATCACCCCACTTAAAGACTGCTAATTATCGATCCTATCAGTCCAAAGCATCTTTTAATGCTTTGCCTGGACGAAACTTGGGAACTTTGGCGGCTTTGATTTTAATCGCCTCGCCGGTGCGGGGGTTGCGACCGGTGCGCGCAGCCCGTTTACCCACTGCAAAGGTACCAAAACCAACTAGGGAAACTGAGCCGCCCTTTTTCAATGTGGTTTTGACGGCGCCAATGGTGGACTCCAGCGCGCGTGTCGCAGCGGCTTTAGAAATATCCGCGTGTTTAGCAATATGCTCAATCAATTCTGTTTTATTCACAAAGACCCCTTATTTGGAAGCAGCGTTAGTTGATTTGTCTCGTCAATTTTTTTGTTTTCACCCGGCGCTATTGTTGAGCGCCTTGACCCCGTTGCCAACAACTATACCGATGGACTTAAAGCAAACCACGGAGTCTTTCTGTGGTCCTTTTCATGCAGCATTGCGACTAAGGGGACATGCATTCTAGTCGGTTTTTTCACCGTACACGGGCGCGAATCTCGGGCAAGGCTTTTTGCAGATAGTAAACCATGGACCAAACCGTTAGCACCGCTGCAGCCCAAATCAGGAAGACCCCCCACTGGTGCGTGTTAATGACGCCAAAGATCATGCCGTCATAGAGCAAAAAGGGAATCGCAACCATTTGGGACACTGTCTTGAGCTTGCCGATCATGTGCACAGCAACACTCTTGGATGCACCAATCTGGGCCATCCATTCCCGCAATGCAGAGATGGCGATTTCACGCCCAATGATGATGAGTGCCACAAAGACGTCAGTACGCTGCAAATGCACCAAAATCAGAATACAGGCACACACCAAAAACTTGTCGGCCACCGGGTCCAAAAAGGCTCCGAAGGACGAGGTCTGGTTAAGCTTTCGGGCGAGATATCCATCGAGCCAATCGGTTGCAGCAAACACAATAAACATCACCGTAGCGATGAAGTTTTTATCTGCCTGCGCGGCGATGCTGACTGGCAAGTAAAAAACACCCACGATCAATGGAATCGCGAAGATGCGCGTCCAGGTCAAGATGGTCGGGATGGTCGTGAACATGGGCCGATTGTGGCACGCCTAATGCAGTGCCCGATAAATTTCCTCGGCCAATTCGCGTGACACCCCGTCGATTGTTGCAATGTCGTCAACGCTGGCCAAGGCGACGCCGCGCACACCGCCAAAACGCTGCAGCAAGCGCGCCCGCCGCTTGGGGCCTATACCGGGTATGCCTTCGAGCTGCCCGCCCCCAATACGCACCTTGGCGCGCTGGGCGCGCATGCCGGTGATGGCAAACCGGTGGGCTTCGTCGCGTATCTGTGCCACCAACATCAGTGCGGCGGAGTCGGAGCCCAAGTACACCTTGTCCCGGCCATCGGCAAACACCAATTCCTCCAGCCCCACTTTGCGCCCCTCGCCTTTTTCAACACCCACAATCAATGACAAATCCAGCCCCAAGCCCGCAAATACCTCCCGCGCCATGGACACTTGCCCTTTGCCACCGTCCACCAACACCAGGTCGGGCAAGCGCCCGGTCCCGGTGTGGGTAAGACCTTGTTGTTTGGCGTCTTTGAGCGCCTCAGCGAGTTTGCTATAACGCCGGGTCAAGACTTGACGCATGGCGGCGTAATCATCACCGGGAGTAATGCCGTCGATGTTGAAGCGTCGGTACTCGGCGTTTTGCATTTTGTGGTGGTGAAACACCACACAAGACGCCTGGGTGGCCTCACCCGCCGTATGCGAAATGTCAAAACACTCCACCCGCAGCTCCTCCAGATTTTCCACTGGCAGATCCAGCGCATCGACCAGCGCCCGGGTACGGGCCTGCTGCGAGCCCTCTTCGGCCAACAGGCGTGCCAGCTGCAGTGCAGCATTGGTTTGTGCCATTTCCAGCCACGCACGGCGCTGCTCCCGCGGTTGGTGCACGGCGGTCACCTTGAACCCAACCTGCTCGGAAAGCGCGCATAACAAATCCTTGCCCACAGGCTCACTCACCACCAGCGTTGGTGGCATGGCCACATCGACATAATGCTGCGCCAAAAAGGCCTCTAGCACCTGCACCTCGATAGTGGGCCCGCCCTCGGTAGCGGCCTCATCGTCCACAAACCCGATTGCGTCGTCCACATGCACCGGAAAGTACGGTCGGTCGCCCAGATGCCGCCCTCCGCGCACCATGGCCAAGTTGATGCACGCCTTGCCACCTTGCACCTTCACGGCCAGGATGTCCACATCCCGGTCCGCCACGTTGTCCATAGACTGCTGGTGCAGCACGTTGGACAGCGCTGCCACGCGGTTGCGCAGCTCGGCTGCCATTTCAAACTCCAGCTTATCCGCATGGGCCATCATGCGTACTTCTAGGCTGCGCATGACCTCTTGGGCGTCGCCGCGCAAAAACTTCTCGGCATTGGCCACGTCCTGCGCGTAGTCGGCTGCCGAGATATACCCCACACAGGGGGCGGAACAACGTTTGATCTGGTAGAGCAAACAGGGCCGGCTGCGGTTGCTAAAAACCGAGTCTTCGCAGGTGCGCAGGTGAAACACCTTTTGCATCAGCAAAATCGCCTCTTTGACCGCCCAGGCACTGGGATAGGGGCCAAAGTAGCGGTGTTTTTTTTCGACTGCGCCGCGGTAGTAAGAAACCCGAGTGAACGCAGCTGCCGCAAGTGGCTCGGGCCGTTGCGCAACCTGCGGCACATCCGCGCCGGTCGCCTTGGGCTGTTTGGCAATAGCGGGCACACCGGTCATCTTGAGGTAGGGGTAGCTTTTGTCGTCCCGAAAGAGGATGTTGTAGCGCGGCTGCAGGGTTTTGATGAGGTTGTTTTCCAGCAGCAGCGCCTCCGCCTCAGAGCGAACCACCGTGGTCTCCATACGCACAATCTTGCCCACCATGTGGCCGATTCGCGTGCCGCCATGGTTTTTTTGGAAATAACTCGACACCCGTTTTTTGAGGTTGATGGCCTTGCCCACGTACAACAACTGGCCCCCTGCGTCGAAATAGCGATAGACGCCCGGCAGCGCCGGTAGCGAAGCGACGGCACGCAGCAGTTCTTCTGAATGGGTTTGGGGCATGGGGGACGACATGGGACACTATTGTGCGGGTATTGGGCTGGCCGTGCAGACATTCCCATGGACAATCGGCAGCCATGCACCCACAGCCACCCGCACACCTCCACCCACTGCTTTGGGACCTCTTTTGCCGTGTGGTCGACAACTTTGGCGACATTGGTGTTTGCTGGCGCTTGGCGGCCGACCTGGCCGGGCGCGGTCACAGCGTGCGCTTGTGGGTGGATGATGCCTCTGCTCTGCTATGGATGGCACCCGGCGCACTGCAAGGGCAGTGGCCCGGAGTGCAGGTTCTGCCCTGGCAAGCATCACACAGCAGCACTGCATTTGCCACGCGGCCCCAGGCAGACGTTTGGGTGGAGGCCTTTGGCTGTGAAATTGCTCCTGAATTCATAGCTTCTTACGCATATTCGGCGAGGGCCAGCGGTCAATTTGGCACTAGCTTTCCAGTCTGGATCAACCTGGAATACCTGTCCGCCGAGAACTATGTTGCGCGCTGTCATAGCCTGCCTTCGCCGGTGATGCAGGGCCCCGCTAAGGGGTACACCAAGCACTTCTACTACCCCGGCTTCACCCCCGCCACCGGGGGCCTACTGCGCGAACCCGATCTGGCACAGCGGCGTGACGCTTTTGACCACCCAGGCCAGCGCGCCGCGTGGCTGGCGCAGCAAGGCATTGACTGGCAGGGTGAGTGCCTGGTTTCGCTGTTTTGCTACGAGCCCACCGCGCTGCCGGGATTGCTGCTGCGCTTGGCGACCGATACTGAACCCACCCAGGTGCTGGTCGCGTCTGGGCGAGCCACGGCGGCAGTGCAGGCTGCCGTTGACAGCCTAAATGGCCTGCAGCCCACGTGGAATATGCGCAAGGCGCTATCAATTTCATACCTTCCGACCATCACACAGCGCGAATTTGACCACCTGCTATGGGCCTGTGACCTGAATTTTGTGCGCGGAGAGGACTCGGTTGTGCGGGCCATCTGGGCTGGCAAGCCCTTCGTGTGGCAGATCTACCCGCAAGACGACGCCGTTCACCTTGAAAAGCTGGACGCATTTTTAGACATGCTGCAGGCATCCCCCACGCTACGCCAGTACCACCGGCTATGGAACAGCGACGCCGCGTGGACTGGCGACCCCAGCCTTTCCCCATTGACCCACCTCAAGCAATGGGCAGAAACAGTGTGTGAGACACGGGCGCGTCTGTGGCAATTGGATGACTTGTCCACCCAGCTGTGCGCCCTTGTGCAGAAAAACCGCTAAAATCAAAGGCTTTGCTGAACTTGCTGCCTCCATGTTGGCAAGTCTGCTCCGCCGCGGTATTGCGGCCTATCCACGCTGACAGCACAGGCTAACAGCGACACCTGCTCCTGGACAATTATGAAAATCGCTCAAGAAATCCGCGCCGGCAACGTCATCATGCACGGCAAAGACCCCATGGTTGTGCTCAAGACCGAATACAGCCGCGGTGGCCGTAACTCTGCCACCGTGCGCATGAAGCTCAAAAGCTTGATCGCCAACTTCGGCACCGAAGTGGTGTTCAAGGCCGACGACAAGTTAGACCAGGTCATTCTGGACAAGAAAGACTGCACCTACTCCTACTTTGCCGACCCTATGTATGTGTGTATGGACGAAGAGTTCAACCAGTACGAAGTCGAGGCCGAGAATATGGGCGACTCGCTCAACTACCTCGAAGACGGCATGACCGTTGAAGTGGTGTTCTACGACGGCAAGGCCATTTCAGTCGAACTGCCTACCAGCGTAGTGCGCGAGATCACCTGGACTGAGCCCGCGGTCAAAGGTGACACCTCCGGCAAGGTCTTGAAGCCTGCCAAGATTGCCTCCGGTTTTGACGTGGGCGTGCCCATCTTCGTGGCCCAGGGTGACAAGGTCGAAATCGACACCCGCACTGGCGAATACCGCAAGCGCGTTTAAACGCAGCGCATCGGCATGGCCCCGTGCCACCCCAAAAAAGGCTCCCCCAGGAGCCTTTTTTGTTGCTGTAGAGCAGGCGATTTTCGGTGTAGGCTATCCCCATGAGCAATGTATCCAATCAAGCGCCAGCGACACCTACCGAGGGCACGGCCAGCGCACAAGGCAGCCCAGCGCGCTTGCACCTGCGCCGAGTATTGATTGACACCTACCACGAGAACGTGGCCTATATGCACCGCGACTGCGCGGTCTACCGTGCCGAAGGATTTAAGGCGCTGTCCAAGGTCGAAGTACGCACCAACGGCCACGCCATTTTGGCCACGCTGAATGTGGTGGACGACGAAGCCATCGTCGCCTGCGGCGAGTTGGGTCTGTCCAAGTCGGCCTTTGAGCAAATGGGGGTTGAAAACGGCCACAGTGCCACCGTGGCCCAGGCCGAGCCCCCGGCATCTATCGGCGCGCTGCACCGCAAGCTAGACGGCGAACGCATGACCGCCCAAGAGCTGCAGGACATCGTGCAAGACATTGCCGCCCACCGCTATTCCAAGATCGAACTCACTGCCTTTGTGGTCGCCTGCAACCGCGACGAGCTCGACCGCGAAGAGGTGTACTTTTTGACCGAGGCCATGATCAACGTCGGGCGGCGCCTGGACTGGCACGAAAGCCGCATCGTCGACAAACACTGCATTGGTGGCATCCCCGGCAACCGTACCTCCATGCTGGTGGTGCCGATTGTGGCCGCGCACGGCATGCTCTGCCCCAAGACCTCCTCGCGCGCCATCACATCCCCAGCAGGCACGGCCGACACCATGGAGGTGCTGGCCAATGTCGAGCTGCCGATGGAGCAGTTGCAAGACATCGTGCGCGAACACCGGGGCTGCCTGGCCTGGGGCGGCACTGCCAACCTGTCGCCCGCGGACGATGTATTGATCTCAGTGGAGCGCCCATTGTCGCTGGACTCACCGGGGCAAATGGTGGCGTCCATATTGTCGAAAAAGATTTCTGCGGGCTCCACCCACTTGGTGCTGGACATCCCCATTGGCCCCACCGCCAAAGTGCGCTCCATGCCCGAGGCGCAGCGCCTGCGCCGCTTGTTTGAATACGTGGCGCGGCGCCTGAACCTGACGCTGGATGTAGTGATTACCGACGGGCGCCAGCCGATTGGCTACGGCATTGGCCCCGTGCTAGAAGCCAGAGACGTGATGCGCGTATTAGAGGGCGACCCCCGCGCACCCAACGACCTGCGCCAAAAATCGCTGCGCCTAGCCGGACGCTTGATCGAGTGCGACCCCGACGTACGGGGCGGCGACGGTTATGCGATTGCCCGCGACATCCTGGACTCGGGCCGCGCCCTGGCCAAGATGAATGACATCATCCAGGCGCAAGGCAGCAAGGGCTTTGACCACAACCAGGCGGTGCTGGGCAACCTCAGTTTTGAAGTGCGCGCCCCCGCCGCTGGCGTTATCACCCACATTGACAACTTGCAAATGTCGCGAATTGCCGGCTTGGCCGGTGCGCCCAAGGTCCAATGCGCCGGGGTCGATTTGGTGTGCAAGCTGGGCGACCCGGTGCAGGCCGATACCCTGCTTTACCGCGTGTATGCCAATTATGCCGCTGACCTGGAGTTTGCACGCCAGGCCTGCCACCGCTCATCAGGCTACACCGTGGGTGACGCCAGTGACGTGCCCCATGTTTTTGTGGAGTTTTAATGTCCCAGACCACCATACTGCTGCATTTTGAAGAAGAGCTTGATAGCGCCCAACGCATCGCCCAGGCGGCGTCCATGGCGTGCGCCGTCATTGCGCGCCACCGCTTTCCGGACGGTGAGCTCAAGCTGCGCCTGCCCGCCACGCTGCCCGCACGCGTGGTGCTGCTACGCACCCTGCCCAACCCCAACGAAAAGCTGGTGGAGCTGCTGCTGGTCGCCCGCACCGCCCGCGCCCTGGGTGCACAGCATGTGACGCTGGTGGCGCCCTACTTGGCGTATATGCGCCAAGACATCGCCTTTCATGCGGGCGAGGTCATTAGCCAGCGGGTGGTGGGCCGGTTTTTGGCAGACCTGTTTGACGCGGTCATTACGGTAGACCCCCATCTGCACCGGGTGGCGACCCTGCAAGAAGCAGTGCCCGTGCCGCAGGCCGTGGTGTTGAGCGGCGCGCCCTTGTTAGCCGACCTGATTGCCAGCCAGCGCCCGGGCGCCCTATTGATGGGCCCGGACGAAGAGTCCGCGCAGTGGATTGCTCAGGCCGCCGCACGGCACGGGTTTGACTACGGCGTGTGCCACAAGGTGCGCCGGGGCGACCGTGACGTCACCATTGCGCTGCCCGACGTTGCGGTGGCCGGGCGCGACGTGGTGCTACTCGACGACGTGGCCAGCAGTGGCCACACGCTGGCCGGTGCGGCCCGCCTGTTACTGGCGGCCGGTGCCCGCCGGGTTGATGTCGCGGTCACCCACGCCCTGTTTGCCGGTGACGCGCTGGACGTGATCCGCGCCGCAGGCGTGCAAGACATCTGGAGCACCGACTGCATCCCCCACACCAGCAATGCCATCAGCATGGCCATCCCTATCGCCCATGCACTGACCCAACTACACCCACCAGAGACCCCCCAATGAGAACACCAGACGATCTGAATGAAGGCTCGCTGGCCGAAGCCTGGGCCGACCTCAAAGCCCACGCCGATGCGGGCTTGCCCCTGCACGCCGATGCCAACAGACTGGCCTTTGCCGACCCCGAATTTTTGCTGCGTCGCGAGACACGCGGCATCCGCTTCCAGCTGGAGATGCTCAAACCCGACCTGGACCAACAGGCCCTGGGTATTGAAAACACCATTGTGGTGTTTGGCAGCGCCCGCTTTCCCGCCCCAGAGGACGCCCAGCGCACCATGGCCACCGCGAAAAGCAGCGGCGATGCGGCCGCCATTCTGGCGGCCGAGCGAGACCTGCGCAACGCCCACTACTACGACCAAGCCCGCATCTTTAGCCGCCTGGTTGCAGCCCACAGCCATACCATGGCGAAAAACGAGCGACTGTATATCTGTACCGGTGGCGGCCCCGGCATCATGGAGGCAGCCAACCGTGGTGCCTATGAAGAAGGTGCACCCACCCTGGGGCTGAACATTGCCCTGCCGCACGAACAAGGCGCCAACCCTTATGTGACGCCCTCTCTGAGCTTCAAGTTCCACTACTTTGCCGCACGCAAGATGCATTTCATGATGCGCGCCAAAGCCTTGGTGGCATTCCCCGGTGGGTTTGGTACTCTGGACGAATTGTTTGAGGTGATGACGCTGGTGCAAACCAAAAAAGCGCATCCGGTGCCGATCATCCTGTTTGGCAGCAGCTATTGGAAGCGGCTTATCAACTTTGACGCGCTGGTTGAAGAAGGCGCCATTTCCCCCGAGCACCTGAACCTGTTCCAACTCACCGACGACCCCCAAGAAGCGTGGGACGCGATTCGGGCGTTTTATAAACTGTGACAGTTTGCTATTATTTTAGTAGCTGCTTGCGCAATTTGCACGAGGGCTAGCGACCGTTTTCACTTGTATTTTTGGCCCGCTAGCCCGCTTCGCTGTCCCGATCGAAATCTTTGTCCGCCGGTATCAGCGCCTGGGCCTGCGCGTCGGGCAGGGCCTCTACCTTTTTCAGGGCGCGGCCCATAGCGCGGCTGCGGGTCTCGGCGTTGTCCAGGGTGTTCAAAACGGTCTGGGTCTGGGATTTGACCTTGGCCAGTACATCGCCAAACTTGCCAAATTCGGTTTTCACCGCGCCCAGCACTTGCCAAACTTCACTAGAGCGCTTCTCCAGCGCCAGCGTCCTAAAGCCCATTTGCAGTGAGCTCAGCATTGCCAGCAAAGTGGTGGGCCCGGCCAGCGTGACGCGGTGGTCGCGCTGCAGGCTTTCCATCAAGCCAGGACGTCGCAGCACCTCGGCATACAGGCCCTCGGTGGGTAGAAACAAAATCGCAAAGTCGGTGGTGTACGGCGGCTCTACATACTTCTCGACCATGGACTTGGCCTCTAACCGGATGCGCAATTCCAGGGCCTTGCCCGCGGCCTCTGCTCCGGCCACATCGGCCCTGCCCTGCGCGTCTAGCAGGCGCTCGTAGTCTTCATTGGGGAACTTGGCGTCGATGGGCAGCCACAGCGGTGTGCCGTCGTTGGATTTACCCGGCAGCTTGATGGCAAAGTCCACCACGTTTTTGCTGCCCGGTCGTGTAGCGATCTGCACCGCATACTGGTCGGCCACAAATACCTGCTCCAGCAAACTGGCAAGCTGGGCCTCACCAAAAATTCCGCGCGTTTTGACGTTGGTTAGCAGGTGCTTGAGGTCACCCACGCCCTGGGCCAGCGTCTGCATTTCACCCAGGCCTTTGTGCACTTGCTCCAGCCGGTCGGCCACCTGCTTGAAGCTCTCGCCCAGGCGGGCTTGCAAGGTTGTTTGCAGCTTTTCATCCACCGTGGCGCGCATCTCGTCGAGCTTGGCCGAATTGGTGGTCTGCAGTTGCGCCAGTTGCGCCTCCAGCGTCTGGCGCACCTCAGCCATGCGCCGAGCGTTGGATTCACTCAGGCCCGACAACTGTAGCGTGAGTGTGTCCGACAGCGTCTTTTGCAAGAGCGCGAGCTGCTGGCCAAAGGCGTCGATCTGGGTGTTTTGGGTGCGGGTGGCCTCTGCGCCCTGCTGGGTCAGGGTTTGCTGGAACGTTGCCAAGTTTTGGGTAGATTCACGGCGCGATGCTTGGGCCGACTCAGCTACCTCGCGGCGCAACTCGCGCTCCAGCCGCTCGCTGCTGCTTTGCACCAACGCGCGCAATTCGTTCAGGGCCGCGCGCTGCATTTGTGCGTCTGCTGCGTTGCCCTGGGCGCGCGCCAAAGCGTTCACCAACCAACCCACCAGCACCAAGGTCACCACCGCCAGCGCCAAAAGCGCCCAACCCAACAAGCTGTTCATGTCCACATCCACTCCACACCAAAATTAATGGCAAAAACGGCCTCTAGCCCTCGCAAACATTGCGCAAGCCGCTATCAAAAATATAGTGTTATGCCACCATGGTACCGCCCAGTTGGTCAGTGTAGACCGGTGTGCGCGCCCTGCCCTGTGTCCAAAATGCAATCAAGTTGTCCGCCGCCAGCATGGTCATGGCGCGGCGGGTGCCGGTGGTTGCACTGGCAATGTGGGGGGTGAGCACCACATTGGGCAGCGTCAACAGACCGGGGTGGATGTGGGGCTCGCCCTCAAACACGTCCAGCCCGGCGCAAGCAATACCCCGATCACGCAGTGCGTCAACCAGTGCCGCATCGTCCACCACGCCGCCTCGGGCAATGTTTATCAGGGTGGCCGTCGGCTTCATCAGCGCCAGCTCGGCGGCTCCTACGGTGTGGTGCGATTCGGCGGTGTAAGGCAGGGTCAACACGACATGGTCGGCACACTGCAGCAATGCGGTCTTGCTGGCGTAGCGGGCGCGGCAGTCAACCTCAAGGCTTGCATCCAACGGGGTGCGGTTGTGGTAGACAACCTGCATGCCAAACCCAAAGGCAGCCCGGCGGGCAATGCCCTGCCCAATACGCCCCATGCCAATGATGCCCAGCGTGGTGCCATGCACCTCACTCCCACACAAGAGGTCATAGTGCCAGCGCTGCCACTGGCCGGCACGTAAAAAATGCTCACCCTCGGTCAAGCGCCGCGCAGTGGCCAGCAGCAGCGCAAAGCCAAAGTCGGCGGTGGTCTCGGTCAAAACATCGGGCGCGTTGCTGCCCATCACACCGGCCGCACGCATAGCCTGTACATCAAAGTTATTAAAGCCCACCGTCATGTTGGCGCACATGCGCAGACTGGGGCACTGTGCCAAGAGTGCTGCGTCTATGCGCTCCAGCCCAAAGGTCAACACGCCCCACTTGCCCTGCAGGTGTTGCACCAACTCATCTGGGCTCCAGTCACTATCCGCTTGGTTGGACTCCACCACAAAGTGCTGCGCCAAATGCGCCAGCACTTCGGGGAATATGGCCCGCGTCACCAGAATACTGGGCTTCTCTGCGTGCATAGGCTAGTCAGTCCAGCCAGGTGCTGAAGTCTTTCACCGCCAACCGTGGCGTGTGAAAGGTGTTCACCACTGCTGCTGGGTCGGCATACCCCAGCGCCATGCCGCAGACCAGCATCTCGTCGGCGCCGGCTCCGATATACGGCAGGATGATTTTGGAGAATCCGTTCCACGCCGCCTGCGGACAGGTGTGCAAGCCCTGCCCACGGGCTGCCACCATGATGTTCTGCAAAAATGCGCCATAGTCCACCAAGGAGCCACGCCCCATCACTCGGTCTACCGTGAACATCAAACCCACCGGCGCATCAAAAAAATGGAAATTACGCCGGTGCTGGACGTGCATCTTGTCTTTGTCGCCTTTACCGATGCCCAGCAAGCCATACAGGCCCCAGCCGTTTTCACGCCGTCGGTCGATGTAGGGGCTGACCCAATGCTGCGGGTAGTAGTCATACTCTTCCACATACTGCGCCGCAAGTGTTGGATCTGCACGCATCGCATCGTAGGTGCTGCAGATTGTGTTCACCAGCACGTCACGGCTGGTGCCGCGCAGCACATACACCCGCCAAGGCTGGCAATTGGTGCCGGATGGCGCGCGGCTGGCTACTTCCAAAATGTGCTCAATCAGCGCCGTGTCCACAGGTTTTGGCAAGAATGCCCGGATCGACATGCGTGAGGTGATGGCGCCATCAATGGCGGCAGAGGTCATAGCAGGGGTTCCAAAACAGTTTTTAAGTGGCCTGGCAGTGGTACCGGGTGGCGGGTCAATTTATCGACATAGACATGGACAAAATGGCCCTTAGCAGCACTCAGGCCCGATGCACCAAATATCCCCAGCTCAAAACGCACACTCGATGTGCCCAGCCGCGCGACCCGAATACCCACATCCACCGGCTCCGGAAAAGTCAACGGCGCAAAGTAGTTGCACTGGGTTTCCACCACCAGGCCAATCGTGTCTCCGTGGTGGATGTCCAAGGCCCCGCGTTCAATCAGATAGGCATTAACCGCCGTGTCAAACCAGCTGTAATAGACGACGTTGTTGACATGGCCATAGGCATCGTTGTCCATCCAACGGGTCGCAATCGCATGAAAAACCCGGTAGGCGCTGCGCGGCTCTGGTGCCGGTTTGGGGGAGCTGTCTGGATACATGCGCGTATTCTGCCAGCCCCGCGCCCAACCCGTTCTTCATCGCTGCCCCCCCCCCCGTTTGGTAACGCTGCAACACCGAGTGCCAGCCTGACCAATATCACGTTTTATTGCAATGCAGCAAAATAACCTTGCGTATGCTGACGAGATCCCTATAATTGCTTATATGCTGCACTGCAACATGCACGAAATAGAAGCACTGTTCGGAGCACATGTTTTTTCAACTTAAATACTGGAGTGATCAATATGCTAACCGTTGAACAAGTAATGGCGTCCCACAAAGCGAACCTACAAACCCTCTTCGGCCTAACGAGCAAAGCGTTTGAAGGCGTTGAGAAAGTGATCGAACTCAATCTCTCTGCCACCAAGGCCGCCCTGACCGACGCATCCCACCACACCCAATCCCTCTTGGGTGTGAAAGACGCCCAGGAGTTGCTGGCGCTGCAGTCTGGACTGTTGCAACCCTTGGCTGAAAAGACACTCGCCTACAACCGCCATGTGTACGACATCGCCACCGGCGTAACCGCAGAATTCAGCCAAAACCTTGAAAGCCAAGCGGCAGACGCCCAAAAGAAGTTTCTGGACGTGGTAGACAACACCGCTAAAAATGCGCCAGCAGGCTCTGAAGCGGCCGTCGCTATCATGAAGAGCAGTGTCGCTGCCGCCAACAACGCCATTGAGTCCGTCCAAAAGGCCGTCAAACAAGCTACTGAAGTGGCTGAGGCCAACTACAACGCAGTCGCGGCCACTGCAACCAATGCCACAACAGCAACAACGAAAAAGCGGTAGGCGTTTCTTCCTTACAACTATTGGAGACATTCACCTAGGCAGATAAGGGAAAACCCTAATATAATTCACTCACTGAATTTAGTTTGTTCAGTTTGTTTAGTACCAGTTGTCTCCTCGGGTCCTTTCGAAACCAACAGGTTCAGGGATCCCTTCAGGGCCTCGTTGTAAGACGAGGCCTTTTTTTTGCGTCGTCAGGGAGCGTTAACGCGATTTCGCCGCAATGGCGGCTCGCAATTGCGGCATCAGCTGCAACATAGCCTTGCGGCCAGCCTCAATGGCACGCTTGCGTGCACTGAAATCCGCACTGGAGACACCGACCAAGGCTGGCCGCACAACAATGTCGGCATCCCTGAGCTCAAACTGGTTGATGCTGCTACCCATGATGGTGAAGGTCTGCAGCAATATATCCAATGTTCCACCAGTGCCATTGCCTTCTGGCACACTCGAAATATCGACCGCAATCACCAATTCGGCCCCCATCTTGCGTGCAGCACGCACAGGAACCGGTGATACCAAGCCACCGTCGACATAATCTCGACCGGAAATTTTTACTGGCTGAAACACTGCTGGCACCGCGCTCGACGCACGAACGGCAGTTCCCGTGTCACCCCTTTGGAAAATCACGCTTTGCCCGCTGTTGAGGTCAGTCGCAACGATGCCCAACGGCAGCACCATGTCTTCAATACGACGAGAACCCACTTGTTCACTCACATAACGTGCCAAGGCATCACCACGCAACATACCTCGGGTAAAGAGCGGCAGCGTCCAGTCCGCAATAGTGACTTCCTCCATGGTCTCGGCCACGTGCTGGAGTTGCTTTCCAGTTTTGCCGCTGGCATATAAGGCAGCCACCAAACTCCCGGCCGAGGTACCGGTGACCAAGGCCGGACGAATACCCGCCTCTTCCAACACCTGAATGACACCAACATGGGCAAACCCCCTGGCAGCACCGCCCCCCAACGCCAGGCCAATACGCGGCGGCGTTTTCACCACGACGGGAGTTAGAACTGCTGCCACGGACGGCAACTCTGGCACAGAATCAGTTTTTGGGGAACCCGCGCACCCGGCAATCAGCAACACGGCCAGAATGGCCAACAGAACTTTCATAGAAAATACTTACCTTAGGTGCAAATTAGCGACACGGCCTGGCAATATGATTAGTACATGGAACGTGCACCGTTAACGTACTTTTCGACAGGCAATAAAAATGCCTGATATCTCTCGATACCAGGCATTAAATAATGGTGGGACGTGCGGGGGTCGAACCCACGACAAACGGATTAAAAGTCCGCTGCTCTACCAACTGAGCTAACGTCCCGACAGAGATAAACAAATAAATTTGCACCACCCTGTGAAGCCTCAAATTATAGCGTTATTTGACCTTGGTTTCACACATGTCAGAAATTTTATCGATCACCCAACCGGCCGCGCACAGTCCAAAGGTGGCTGTGACCGCGACCACCGATCCATAGCCATGGCAATTTAAGGTGCTATCGCCTTGAACCATGCAAGAGGCGTCGGCGGCCTGAACCGCTTCAGCACTAAAAACACAGGCAACACCCATCTTCTTTCCACCTTGCGGCGCGCGGTGAAATTTACGCAAACGGTAACGAACCTGGGCCAACAAGGGGTCATGGGTAGTGGCACCCAAATCTGCGATATCCACCTTGTGGGCATGCCGTTTGCCACCTGCGGCCCCGACACACACAAAGAGCACCTTACACTCGCGCGCCCAAGCGGACATGGCGGTTTTGGCACGAATCTGATCACACGCATCAATTACCGCATCCACGCCGACCGGAACAATCGATGCCCAATTGTCTGCATCTACGAAGGCGTCAATACACTGAACCTGACAATGTGGATTGATCAACGCAATACGCTCTTGCATAGCCGTCACTTTGGCCATGCCAACGGTTGGGGTTACCGCATGCACCTGGCGATTGATGTTGGATTCGGCAACATGGTCCATATCCACCAGCGTAATACGGCCAACGCCGCTGCGCGCCAAGGCCTCGGCCGCCCACGAACCTACGCCACCAATGCCAACCACAGCAACGTGTGCCGCGCGGACAGCTGCACCAGAATCGACCCCGTAAAGTCTATCCAAGCCGGAAAAACGTCGCGTTACATCAACATCGACGTTGGCTGAAGTTAACGCAAGAGAATCCACGACCGCGTCAAAAAAGCCTCTATTTGAACCGCGCTAAGCGGTCTTTGGCGGCAACAGCTGCCTCGGTATTGGGGTAATTCGCGATCAGCTCTTCAAGGGTCTTGCGTGCCGCTTTGCTTTCTTTCATCTCCAATTGGCAATTGGCAATTGCCAAAACAGATTCGGGAACGCGAAGATGGTCTGGCGTACCTGCAACCAAGGCCCGAAAACTGGCTTGGGCATCTTTGTAATTTTTGTTCGCATACTGGGCATTGCCCAGCCAAAACAAGGCCGATGGTCGGTACCCCGTATTGGGATAGCGGTTCAGAAAATCAACAAAGTTGGCCTGCGCATTGGCAAAGTCTCCCTTGCGAAACACGCCCAACGCCACTTCATAGTCGCGTTTTTCGGCTGTTTCAACCAAAAAGTCGCGGCCATCAACGGTGACGCGCGCGGGTTCTAGTTTGCGAAGGCGCTCGACCAACAATTGGTTCGCGTCTTTCTCATCGCGTTGAAAATCGGAAAAATCACGGGCCATCTGCTCATTTTGGCCCCGTAATTTCGCCATGTCCGTGCGAATCAACTCCAGTTGATTTTGCAATTCCAGCAAGCTGCGCCGAAGCTGGGACGTATCGTCCGCAGAACGTTGAACCTCGTCAGCGACCTTCTTGTCTGACTCGACTCGCACAGTCTCAATTTTTTGGCGCAAATCCAAAATTGCCCGCCGCGCTTCATCGTCTTCAAGAAGACCCGCACTGGCACTGCCAGCAACCAGCAGACATGCGACGGCGATGACCAAGCGCGATGGCTTGCGTGCGAATAGGAAGTTAGAGACTCTCATCGGTAAACAATTTCAGCGCGGCGGTTCTTCTCCATCGCCGCTTCGGTTAATCCGGGAACTGCGGGCTTTTCTTTTCCAAAGCTCACCGCTTCCATTTGACTCTCGGCTACACCCTGCACGCCTAAGGCTGCGCGAACCACCTCAGCCCGCTTTTGACCTAACGCAAGGTTGTATTCACGGCCTCCACGCTCGTCAGTGTGGCCTTCAATGGCCACCTGCCGTGTCGTGTCGTCCTTGAGAATACGTCCGTTGGCTTCAATCAATGCCTGAAACTCTGGCCGAATGGCAAAGCTGTCGTAGTCGAAATACACCACTCGGGCGACTGTCGCGATGGTCGCATTAGGGTTGGCCCCATCGGTGTTCATAGCGGTCACGCCTCCTTGCGTAACGCCACTCGAGCCAGCCGCACCAGCCGCGCTGTCTATTCCCGACTGCTGAACCGAGGTAGTCATCCTGTCCTCAACAGGGACTTTATCCAATTTAACCGTTGAACCGCATGCCGCCAACAATAAAGGTATGGCAATTGCCACCATCAATCTGCTCATCAAATACTCCTGCATAAATGCCAATTACTTTTGCATAGGGGCCCAATCGGGCTCACGAATGTCACCGTTTTGGCCCGCCAAACGGGCCTTGATCTTGCCATCCAGCGTTGTCGTCATTAGCGCTTCGTGCCCTTGCTGCTGCGTCGCGTAGATGATGAGCTTGCTATTAGGTGAGAACCGGGGCTTCTCATCGGCAATCGTGTCGGTTATGGCAGCCACAGTACCAGCAGCCAAATCCATCACGTGCAACTTAAATGCGCCGCTCACCCGTGAAATGAATGCCAACCATTTACCGTCGGGACTGAGCGATGGCGAAATGTTGTAGTTGCCAGAAAACGTAATCCGCTCTGGTGCACCACCGGCAAGCGCAACGCGGTAAATTTGAGGAGAGCCACCACGATCGCTCACAAAATAGACCGTCTTACCATCTGCTGTAAAAGTCGGCTCCGTGTCGATAGAACTCGATGGCGCCAACCGCCGAGGTTCACCACCGTTGGCATCCATCAGGTACAACTGCGACCCACCATCCCGACTTAACGTCACGGCCAGAGTACGCCCGTCAGGAGACCATGCCGGCGCACTATTGGAGCCCTTGAAATTCGCAACGAGGCGGCGTTTACCCGACTCAACATGGTGCACATATATCACGGGCTTACGCGACTCAAACGACACGTACGCAATTTGATTCCCTCCAGGCCCCCAGGAAGGGGAAATAATAGGCTCGGTACTAGCCAATGCGCTTTGCGCATTTTCACCATCTGCGTCCGCGATCCATAGGTTGTAATTCTTGCCCAACTTGGTGACGTAAGCGATACGCGTGGAAAAAATGCCCTTATCCCCGGTCAGCTTTTCGTAAACAAAATCGGCAATGCGGTGTGCAACAAAGCGCAACTCCCCTGCGGTGGCGACAAAATTTTGCCCCCCTAATGACTGCCCACGCACCACATCCCACAGGCTCATGCGAACGTCAAACCGCCCGTCGGCCAAACGCCCAATACTTCCCACCACCAACGCGTCAGCGCCTTTTTTACGCCAGTTCGAAATATCAGGGCGGGATGTCTCATCCAGTACCACACCTGCAACATCAATACCACTGAACTGACCGCTGCGCACCAGATCAGCCAGCACAATGGCGCCGATTTTTTGCGGCGCCGCTTCATCCCCCTTAAATGGTGCGACGGCGATCGGCAATTGGGTCAATCCCACACCAGAGACATCCACCCGAAATTGAGAAAAGGCCGAGGAACACGCAAGGCCGACGCAAAGAAAGATAAAAAAACGTTTCAACATGAGTCCATTATCCCAGCCTTGTGATCACTACATCATCATCCACCCGTTTCTGTGAAAAACCAAGCACGGGTTGGGTAATTTTCGTCCCGACTCTCAGTCGGACCGTTTTTGCATTTTTGGATTCTTGGTCGCGTGCAGCCTCATTGTGATACAGGTGGAATACTTCAGTGGCGCAGAAACCATCCTTGCGCAAGACATGGTTGTTGTACAAGCGCAGTACAAAATCTGCGTCCTCATGCCCCCAGCCTACAAATGATTCATCAAAACCGTTAACCGCTTCGAAATCGGTCCGCCAGACGCCCATATTGCAACTGCGTATGCCCGTCCAGGAGAACGATCGGCGCACGCGATAGCGGCCGTCTGGCAACCTGCACAGTCCGCTCAATTTATTTGTATATCCTTGCATACGCGCTTTGAGCCAATATAGGGAGGACCGCCCCACGACACTTTTGGCACCGGATAGTACATCCCGCGTCAAATCGGGCGACAACAGTACCCGGCTGCCATTGACCAAGTGCCCCGGCTGCGCGAGCGCTTTGTGGCGTGCAATAAAGTCTGATTCTGGGATGCAATCCCCATCCAATAACACAATGTATTTACCTGATGCGACGGCAACACCCCGATTGCGAATGCGTGAGGCCGTGAACCCCACATCGGGGTGCCAGACATGCGTTAGACGCAACGCGACGGCCGCGTGAGACCGGGTCAGTGTATTCTGATGCGCAGTGGTAGAGCCATCGTCCGCAACAATCACTTCAAAATTCTTATCCGATTGCAGCAACAAACCCTCCAGTACCCGCACCAATGCATCGCTGCGGTTGTAGGTGGTGATGACCACGGAGACAAGATCGTTTGCATTCATTTTGAACTAGACTACCCGGCATGCAAGGCTTGCTCGCGAAGATGGATTCCAGAATACTAACACTCACCCGATGAGCAAAATTTCCATATATGTCATCGCCTTTAATGAGGCCGATAAAGTAGCTGCAACCATTGACAGCGCGACGTGGGCCGACGAAATCATTGTGGTGGACTCCCACAGTACCGACGGAACCGCCGAAATTGCGACCCGCATGGGCGCACGGGTCGTTCAGGTCGATTTCAAAGGTTTTGGCGACTTGCGCAACCAAGCCATAGCCGCATGCTCGCACGGGTGGATCTTTAGCTTAGACGCCGATGAGCGGTGTACACCCGAGGCAGCGCGTGAAATCCGGGCAATCGTCGATAACCCCGCCGCGCTGGACGTGTACTGGATGCCCAGGCGTAACTTTTTCATGGGCCGCTGGATCAAACACTCCGGCTGGTACCCCAACTACCGCCAACCCCAACTTTTTCGCAAGGGGTGCATGACCTACGAACTTAAAGCGGTTCATGAAGGGTATGTCCTGCATTCCACAAAGCCCCTCGGTCACCTCCAAAACGCCATTTGGCAATTTCCATTCAAAAACATGGCAGAAGTGATGCACAAGGCCAATCGTTATTCGTCCTTGGGCGCGGAGCGTATCGCACAAAAAAAACTTTCAATGGGCACGGCACTTACCCATGGCTTGTGGTCTTTTGCCAAACATTACATCTTTAAGCGCGGTTTTCTGGATGGATGGGCAGGTTTTGTCATTGCGCTAGGTAATTTTGAGGGCACCTTCTACCGGTATGTGAAGGCGATCGAGCTACAAAAGGGGGCGCAATGGCAGGCTCCATCCAAACCCGTTGATCACCAATCCTCACACGTTTAGGGGATTCCAGAATCCCTAACTACCCCCTTGACTTCATGCATTTGAATTCCGAACAAAAATCGTTCGCCAAATTTCGTCTTGCGATCGTACTTTTGGTGGCCATTTCAGTAAGCCTGCCCATGGCATGGGTCAGCCTCGCAAAATTGCTTCTATTTGTGTGTGGTCTGGGTTTTCTGATAGCGGCCCAATTCCAAACGTCGCGCCACTCAAACTTGCGCGGTATGTGGACACCATCTGTCATCCTATTGATCGTCTTGGTCTTCGCACTCAGCCTACTTTGGACGGAAGTCGATGCTGAATTTGCACTCAAGACCTTTATAAAGCACTCGAAATTGCTGGGGATCGTGCTACTTATTGTCCTGATTCGCTCGGAACGCGAGGCTCGCGCCGCTATAACGGCGTTTGCAGCAGCTCAGGTTTTCGTCCTAATCAGCTCCTGGCTTTTGGCGGCCAACGTGTCCTTGCCCTGGGTTTTCAATGCCCAAGACGTTGCGGCTAGCAGGTACGTAGTATTTGCAGAGAGTTATCTGGATCAATCCATCATGATGGCCTGCACGGCCGCAGTTGTTTGGCATTTGAGTTTTGACGGCCACTGGCCACGGTGGGTCGCTGGGGTTGTCGCCATTGGAGCATTGTTGAACATTTTTATCCTTTTACCTGGACGCACGGGCTATATCGTCGCATTTGCCCTCTTAGGATTGGCGGGGCTATGGACACTCAACCACCACATCAA
Organism: Burkholderiales bacterium; assembly: GCA_038245855.1. GTDB lineage: Bacteria > Pseudomonadota > Gammaproteobacteria > Burkholderiales > Burkholderiaceae_C > Allorhodoferax. The sequence goes on along the minus strand of JBBRSA010000024.1, from coordinate 28,216 downwards.
AATTGTCTTACTGGTCGTTACCCCGCTCTTGGTAGCGTTTGGCGTGTATTTCTCGTCTGGCCAATTGCATGAGCGTGTTTACGAGGTGGTTCACGAAACCCAGCGCTACTCGGCTCAGGCTGAAACCCAAACGTCCTCCGGATGGCGGCTCAATGCATGGCAAAAGTCTATTCAAGCCATTGTTGAAAGGCCCTGGTACGGTTATGGCGTGGGTAGCTGGACACCGACCGTAAAGCGCCTACAAGGTGCGACTGCAACGCAAGTATTTGGGGCAAGCGACTCCAGCAACCCGCATCAAGAGTATCTGCTGTGGGGCGTCGAGGTAGGGGTCTTGGGCGTGGTGCTTTTGGTCGTCTTTTTACTCGCAGTTGCAAGGGACGCACGGGGATTTCCAACCGGAACGCGTCGGGCTGCGCTATCCATAGTCGTTGCAATCGGCATCGCATGCTGTTTCAATTCTTCACTATTTGACGATTTGATGGGGGATTTTTTATGCATCACCTTAGGGCTCATGCTGGCACTGGGTGTTAACCAAGGCGGCTCGAGGAACCTGCATCGTGACCGCTAAAAATAAGACGAGCCACGAGTCGCTCACGCCCGCCGTGGGCTTGCTCCATCGGCTAAGTCGACTCAGGCCTTATTTTGGAAACATGACTCCAGCGTGGTCGTTAGTCGTCCTCGCAACCATCATTGGCGCATTGACTGAGCCGCTTATTCCTGCACTGCTAAAACCCCTGCTCGACAAAGGTTTCAAGGGGGGGGACCTAGCCATTTGGACGGTACCCGCCGCTTTGATGCTGCTATTTGGCGTCCGAGGATTCGCCGGGTATCTGGCGCAGATTGGCTTAGCCAAAATAACGAACCAAGGCTTGGCGCACATGCGCCGTGCCATGTTCAAGAAAATATTGACTGCTGAATTGGAGCTTTTTTCATCGCAAAGCTCTAGCGCGCTTTCCAACACCGTGGTTTTTGAGGCGCAAACCGGTGCCACGATTTTGGTCAACTCATTTCTGTCCATGTCCCGCAATGGCTTGACGCTCGTCGCGCTGACTGGATACCTGCTCTACCTCAACTGGCAACTTTCGCTCATTGTCACCGTCGTGTTTCCAGCCGTTGCGGTAGTCATGCGTACGTTGACACGTCGGGTCCACGGGCTCACCATTGCGACACAACACGCTACCGACCAACTTGCCTACGTCGTAGAGGAAAACATACTCGCGCATCGGGATATTCGGCTCTACGCCGCACAAGAATCACAAGTAAAACGTTTTGACCAACTCAGTGAATCACTGCGCCGCCTCGCCATAAAAACAACCGTTGCTGGCGCCGCCATGACGCCAGTCACACAGATGTTGGCTGCCGCTGCACTGTCGGCCGTTATATCGGTCGCTCTAGTGCAGAGCGCTGGAAGCAACACGTCGGTAGGTGGTTTTGTTGCATTTGTGACCGCCATGCTTATGCTTATCGCCCCGGTTCGTCAATTGTCTGAACTGTCTAATTCAATTACACGGGGACTGGCGGCCATTGAGCGGGGCTTGATCCTCATGGAATCCACCCCCGATGAAAAATGCGGTACGTTTGAAAAAAGTCGAGCGGCAGGGGATATTGAATTTGCCCATGTCAATGTGCGCTACACGGACCAATCCCCTCTATCGGTTGAAGACGTAAGCTTCTGCATTCGACCCGGTGAGACGGTCGCGTTGGTTGGCTCATCCGGCGCAGGGAAATCAACCGTGGCTAACTTGCTCCCACGTTTTACAGAAATCCAGTGCGGCACTGTCACGCTCGATGGCCATGATATTCGCACATGGAACCTCGCGTCCTTAAGGGCCCAACTCGCCGTCGTGAGCCAGAGCCCGATTTTGATCAACGACACCATTGCCGCCAACGTTGCGCTGGGCTTAGAACTAGATAGAAACTTGGTGGGTGATTGCTTGAATTCTGCCCATCTGTCGCGATGGATTGCCGGACTACCTCATGGAATAGACACCCTCGTTGGCCACAACGCAATGCAGTTGTCAGGAGGCCAGCGGCAGCGTTTAGCCATTGCCCGAGCGCTGTACAAGAATGCGCCGGTGCTGATCTTGGACGAAGCAACGTCTGCATTGGACTCTGAGTCCGAAAAGGCTGTTCAAGCTGCACTGCGGGTTTTAATGTCAAACCGAACTGTCCTGGTTATTGCCCATCGCTTGTCAACTATCATGCACGCCAGCAAAATCATTGTGATGGACGCTGGAAAGGTAGTCGAAATGGGTACGCACCAAGAACTGATAGCGGCTGGCGGGACCTATGCACGTTTGTACCAAGTTGGCTTTCAGGCTGAAACCATCAATGACTCACCCGACCAACATTGAGCGTGCGATTTATGCGATCAGTAACCGGCAAAGAAACTGCCAATAAATCGGTTACGCCCCCTTTTAGCAGGTGGTGTGGCTCTGACCATCACACACCGCAGCGTAGATGGCTTCCTGCTTTTGCGCAATGGCTGGCCACAAGTGACTACGGGCAAAGGTCCTAGCAGCGACACTGAGTCGCTGTACCAGGTGTGGATCACTAAGAACGCGTTTAACCGCATCTGACAGCGCTCCCACATCAAGCGGATCTTCCAGGATCAGCGCATTTCTTTCATGGGTCAAGGATGCGGAAATGCCGCAAAATTTTGAACTACTCACCACAACGGGCAGTCCGTAAGCCATAGCCTCTAGCACAACCATGGCAAAGGTGTCTTCCTGCGTTGGATGGGCCAAGCAATCAGCGGCACTGTAAGCACTGTCGACGTCCTTTAATGCACCCAAAAAGAAAATTCGGTCGGTCTGGCCACAGGCTCTGGCCTCACTGAGGTACTTTGGAATCTGGGCCGCGTTCCCAACGACAGCCAAATAGACGTCGGTCGGCAAGTCCCGCATCGCATGGATAAGCGATGAAAGGCCTTTTTTACCGTAGTCATTGCCAACAAACAAGACACATCGCCCCGCTATGGGCAGCCCGAGGCTCATGCGTGCAGCGCGTTGAGACTGGGCGTCGGTTGCATTGTGGATCGCTGCTACACCTGGCGTAATCACCTGTAACGACGATACTGTTTTAGGGTAAACCTGCGCCATGACCCTTTTGACGCTTTCCGAAGTGACCACAACCGCGCGACCATCACGGACGTCGTACCGACACCGCTCTAAACCCAGATACGCCAATAGGCGCGGGCTTGTAATCACCTTGATCCATCGCAGCACCAAGCGCCACCCAGAAAACCCATGAAACAAGGTGTATTTAACGGGCAATACATGAACCGTTTGAACCTGACCATGCCAAGTGTTTTCGTGGGAGTGCACCACATCAAAACCCTTTCGCGTGAGCCACCACGTTGCCAAGGCGAACCACAGCTGATTGATCCAGCGCGGCCGCTCGAACGGCGCCCATATCCGGCGATACGTTACGCCATCCCTGTCATGGTCAATATGCTGCGCGAATACATGTATGTCGTGGCGTTGGGCCAACTGTTCAACCAATGCAATGGAATACCGCTCTGCGCCACCGCCCGTTGCTTTAAAGATCCGATTGAGTACCGCTATACGCAATCGCTTTGCCGGCACGACACCAGCAACCGACGGATCACCATCACTCATACCCGCCGCCTATCCTCGTAACTGGTCAGAACTTTCGCAATGAATGTTAGCGCCGTTGTCGAGCGAACCACAGGAACCCTTGGCAAGGCCATGAGGTCTTCGCCCGGCGCACAGCGGCTACGCTGCGTCGTCGTAGCCGTTCGATACCCTGCTGCACGAACAATGTCCGTGTGAGCAGACGTATATTCACCATACGGGTAACAAAAATGATTGACCGGTTGCCCACATACGTCCTCCAACTCAGATTTACACACTGCAATCTCGGTCTGCGCAAGCGGCATATCCATGTCGGTGAGGTGCACATGGTGGCGCGTATGTCCACCTACCTCCTGCCCCCCTTCAACCCACTGTTTTAGTTCTGCACCCGTCATAAGATCAGTCTGCACAATTCCGACTGGCTCGTCCCAAATATTGGTAGCGCCCAATCGTTGGCTTACGGCATAACAAGTCGACGAAAAACCATGCCGTTGTAAGACAGGCAGTGCATTAATCAGGTTATTCAAATAGCCATCGTCAAAGGTAATGCCAACCACTTTCCCAGAACGCTCCCCCAACAAATACGGCAGCAGTTCCGTCATGGACAAACCGCGGTAACCAAGCCATTTCAACAAGGTCATTTGACGCAAAAAATCACTGGGGGCGACATACAAACTGCGATAGACCGCGCCCTTTGGAGGCGCGACGGCCACCTGGTGGTAGGTCAGAATCGGAATGGGGCGCAAACGACGGGTCCTTGGGGTTACGGCAGCACGGAAAAGGCTAGTAGGGCGCGCACTACAGCAGAACAATATCGTACTGTTCCTGCCCCATGGCTGCCTCACTCTGCAATGACACAGGCTTGCCGATGAATTCACTCAGACCAGCCAGATGCTGACTCTCTTCGTCCAAAAACAATTCAATGACTTTGGGCGACGCCACGACGCGAAACTCCCGTGGATTAAATTGGCGGGCTTCACGCAGAATTTCTCGAAAAATGTCGTAGGTGACGCTGCGGGCGGTCTTAACAATTCCTTTGCCCTCACACACCGCACAAGGTTCACACAACATACGGGCTAGCGATTCGCGGGTGCGTTTACGGGTCATTTCAACGAGGCCCAGCTGAGAAAAACCTCCGGCCATGGTTTTCACCCTGTCACGGGACAGCTGCTTCTTAAACTCGGACATCACCGCATCTCGGTGGTCTTCGCGCACCATGTCGATGAAATCCACGATGATGATGCCACCCAGATTGCGCAGTCGCAACTGCCGAGCGATGGCTTGCGCTGCCTCTAAATTCGTTTTGAAAATGGTGTCGTCGAAGTTGCGCGCACCGACAAAACCACCGGTATTTACATCGACGGTTGTCAATGCTTCGGTTTGGTCGACGATCAAATAGCCACCCGACTTGAGTTCTACCCGCCGCCCCAGCGCTTTGGCAATTTCTTCGTCGATGGAAAACAAATCAAAGATGGGACGCTCACCCTTATAGTGCTGCAGCTTTTCGGCTACAGCGGGCATAAATTCAGCCGCAAATGCCTTGAGCTTTTCAAATTGTTCGCGCGAGTCAACCCGGATCGACTGGGTGCCCTCGCCTACCAAATCGCGCAGAACGCGCTGTAGCAAACTCAAATCCTGGTGCAATATAGATTGGGATGGCAAGCGGTTCGATGCCTCCTTAATACGTGCCCAGGACTTGCGCAGGTAGGCAATGTCGTCCCCAAGCTCCGCATCGGTCGCATCCTCCCCATTGGTTCGTAAAATGAAACCTCCACCTTGCGGTCCGACTAAGCGCTGCATCCGTGCACGCAGCTCATCACGCTGGTGGGTCGGTATTTTTTGCGAGACTCCAATGTGGTCGTCCTGCGGCAAAAACACCAGCAAGCGCCCCGCAATGCTGATTTGTGTGGACAAGCGCGCGCCCTTGGTCCCGATGGGCTCCTTGATCACTTGCACCATCAAGGACTGGCCCTCAAACACCTGCTTCTCGATCGGGATGGCGGTCGCAGCACCTTTGGCCGCAAACGGGGCTTCACCTTCTGGCTGCCTGTGCCATACGTCGGCCACATGCAAAAAAGCAGCGCGCTCTAAGCCGATATCAATAAACGCTGACTGCATTCCCGGCAAAACGCGTGCGACCTTGCCTAGATAGACATTTCCAACCAGCCCACATTCAAGCGTTCGCTCAACATGCAATTCTTGGACAGCGCCGTTTTCCATAATCGCGACGCGGGTTTCCTGGGGCGACCAATTGATCAAGATGTCTTGGTGCATGGCGCAAGCCTCGTAGGGTCAGTTTCGAATGGGCTAAATGGCGAACCCTAGGGCTCGCAGGGACCGCGTTGTTTCAAACAACGGCAACCCCATGATGCCAGAATAACTACCACTGATTTGCGCGATGTACGCGGCGGCTCGCCCTTGTATTGCGTAGGCGCCGGCCTTTCCCATGGGTTCACCGGTGGCGACGTAGGCGTCTATTTCTTGGTCAGTCATGTCCGTAAACGTGACCCATGATTCGCTGCATGCCGTCACCTGCTGGCTTGCATTCCCGACGGCGATGACTGTCATGACGCGATGCGGTCGGTTGGACAAGGCCCGCAACATGCGCTTGGCATCGTCTACGCCTTCAGGTTTACCAAAAATGGTGCTGCCTAAAGCCACAGTCGTATCGGCGCACAACACCAATGCGGGTAGCAGACCGCGGCGCTGCAGCCGAGACTGCGCCGCAGCCCATTTAAGCCCCGTCACCCGGCGCACGTAGGCTTTGGGCGCCTCGTTGGGGAACACGCGCTCCAGCGCCTCGGCGTCTTCATTGTCATCGGGCAAAAGCAACTCATGGCGCACGCCCAACTGGTCCAGCAGCTGACTGCGCCGCGGACTTTGGGAAGCCAGGTAAATAAAGTCGCTCGCAAGCGCAGTAATCATGAGGGGCTACTCGCGGTGGTAAGGATGGTTAGCATTGACAGACCAAGCACGGTACAACTGCTCAATCAACAAAACCCGCGCAAAGGCGTGGGGCAGCGTCATGTCAGAGAGGCGAATCCGCTCATGGGCAGCTTGGCGGAAGTCAGGGTCGATGCCATCGGGGCCACCAATAACCAACGCCACATCACCGCCGCCAAGCTGCCAAGCTTGAAGGCGCGCTGCCAATGCCATTGTCGTGAGGGAAATCCCGCGCTCGTCCAGAACGACGATGCGCGCACCTTTGGGAATAGCCGCTTCGATGCGCAAGCGCTCGGCCGCATACAGTGTCTCCAAGGTTTTGGATCCACGGGGCTCGGTCTTTACCGCTTTGAGTTCAACCCGCAATTCGTGCGGGAACCGCTTGGCGTAGTCATCCCAAGCGGTCTGCGCCCAATCAGGCACGCGCAGCCCCACGGCAACAATGACCAGCCTCACCCTGAATCAGGACTTACGAGGCGCAGACTTTTTAGCCGCCGGTTTGGCGACGGTCTTGGCCGCAGCACCCACCACCACCTTTTTCACCACCGTCTTCACCACCGCAGCCAAAGTGTTTACCAAAGATTTTTTAACGGGCGCCGCCTTGGGAGCGGCTACCCTCTTTGCGGGTGTTTTGGTAACCACTGGCTTGGCTGCGGCCGCTTTCGGGGCGACTGTTTTGCTGGCGACGGGTTTGGTACTCGCTTTGCGCGGTGCCGATTTGGCGGCCGTTGTCTTAGCAGCCGCCTTCTTCAGTTGGGCTTTAGACGGGAAGGCCTCTTGCACGCCCTTCTTGGCCGCGTTGGAGCGCCGCAAGCTCGGTTCAACCTTGGGAGCCTCTTTGACCGGCTTGGCCGCTTCGGGAACAACCGGCTTTGCGGAACCCAACTTCAACCGTACGGGCTTCTCGCCCCACAGCTCTTCCAAGTTGTAGTACTGGCGAAAACTGGGTTGCATGATGTGAACCACGGCTTGCCCGCAGTCCACAATAATCCACTCACCATTGCCTTCACCTTCCACACGGGGTTTCGGAAAACCGGCCTCGCGCACTGCATCGCGCACGCTCGCAGCAAGGCCCTTGGTTTGGCGATTGGATGTGCCCGAGGCCACGATCACCCGCTCAAAAAGGGCGGACAGATGTTCAGTGTCGAACACCTGGATGTCTTGGGCTTTGACGTCTTCTAGGCCATCAACGATGGCCCGTTGCAGTTTGGAGATGTCTTTTTTGGCAACAGTGGATGTGGTCATCAGGCGGATTGGTAAAGGTGATGGGTGTCAATATAACGCGCAACCGGTTCAAAAACCAGTGCCGCGACGCTTTCATGCCGCGCCAGTCGGCTGCGAATATCGGTTGCGCTGATGGCAATCGACGGCATATCCAAGCGTTTCAAACCGGGGAACAAAGGCAATATGGAGTCCAGAGTGCCAATACCCCCGGCGTTATCTGCGCGTGCAGCTACGCAAATTGTAGCAAGCTGGGCAATCTCCCGCCAACGGTGCCAAGTCTGCAGCGCCAAAGCCTGGTCCAGACCAAGCATTAGAAAGAGTTCTCCATCGGGGTACAGCAACCGCAATTCCTGCAAAGTGTCTATGGTGTAGGTCGGGCCCGGTCGCGCCAATTCGCGCCCGTCGATAACGGCTTGCGCAAGACACTCAAACGCGAGGCGCGCCATGGCAAGCCGATGCACAGGTGCCGTCAAGCTGCGAACCTTGTGCCACGCCTGCCCGGTTGGAATGATGTGCAGTGCATCCAACTGCAGTTGCACAACGGCCGCCTGCGCCAACGCCAAATGGCCGTTGTGGGGCGGATCAAAGGCACCTCCAAACACGCCAATACGCTTTGGCGTGAGCACGGACACGCTTGGAATCACACCCAATCCCGGCGCACCAAAAAGTCGCTGTACAGCATCGCCTCGGGCGAACCGGGCAAAGGCGTGCTCTGGTAGGACCAACTGGCCTGCGGTGGCATGGACATCAAAATTGACTCCGTGCGCCCTCCCGATTGCAGCCCAAAATGGGTCCCACGGTCCCAAACCAAATTAAATTCCACATAGCGACCCCGGCGGTAGAGCTGAAACGCACGTTCGCGTTCGCCGTAGGCCGTCTCTTTACGCCGCTCCACGATGGGCAAGTAAGCGGTCAAAAACGCATCACCAACGCTGCGCATGAGGGCAAAACCGGTATCAAAACCACCCTCTGCAAAATCGTCAAAGAAGATGCCGCCCACGCCGCGGGGTTCGTTGCGGTGTTTGAGGAAAAAATACTCGTCGCACCACTGCTTGTAGCGCGGGTACTTATCCTCCCCAAAGGGCTGCAGCGCATCGCGGCACACCGCATGAAAGTGGCGCGCGTCTGCTTCAAAACCATAATATGGGGTCAGGTCCATGCCGCCGCCAAACCAGCAAACCGCTGCTTGCCCTGGGTGGGCGGCCCGTAGCATGCGCACATTCATGTGGACCGTGGGCACATAGGGGTTGTTGGGGTGGAATACCAAGGACACACCCAATGCTTCAAACGGCGCCCCTGCCAGCTCGGGCCGGTGCTGCGTGGCCGATGGGGGCAAGGTCGGTCCGCGCACATGCGAGAAACCACAGCCAGCACGCTCCCAGAGCGCCCCGCCTTCCAAAATACAGGTGACGCCATTGCCCTGCAGGGGCTCGTCGGGTGCCTTGGACCAGGCGTCTGACAAAAATGCCTTGTCATCCAGTGCTGTAGCCTCAGCCACGATGCGCTGTTGCAGGCCCACGAGGTACTGGCGTACCGTGTCTACTTCCGAGTTGATCATGGATTTACGCGGGTGTGCGACTCAAGCCTTGACCGCGCGATGGCCAATGTCCTTGCGGAACTGCATGCCATCGAATTGAATTTTTGCAATTGCGTCGTAGGCCACTTGGCGTGCAGCACGCGCGTTTTCGGCCAGCGCCGTAACACACAGCACGCGACCGCCGGTCGTGTGCACGACACCTTCCTGAACCGCCGTCCCCGCGTGAAAAACCATTACGGTCTCACTGGCAGCAGGAAGCCCGCTAATGGCGTCGCCCTTGCGAGGCGTCAAAGGGTAACCGTGCGCTGCCAACACCACGCCCAGCGCTGTGCGGCGATCCCACTCCAGCTCGACATGCTCCAACCCACCCGGCTCTGCGGCAGCCCACAGCAACTCAACCAAATCACTTTTGAGTCGCATGAGAATAGGCTGTGTCTCTGGGTCACCCATGCGGCAATTAAATTCCAAGGTTTTTACCTGGCCCTTGTCATCGATCATCAACCCTGCATACAAGAAGCCGGTGTACGGAATGCCGTCTTGCTCCATCCCTTTGAGGGTTGGCAAAATAATTTCTCGCATGGCACGGGCATGCACCTGGGGCGTCACCACGGGTGCGGGTGAGTAGGCCCCCATGCCGCCGGTATTGGGCCCCTCGTCGCCATCTAACAGGCGTTTGTGGTCTTGGCTGGTTGCCAGGGTCACGACGTTCTTGCCGTCGCAGACCACCATAAAACTGGCCTCCTCACCCTGCAAGAATTCCTCAATCACCACGCGGGCGCCGCCCTCGTTATGCGACACACCCAGTGCGTTGTCCACCAGCATGAAGTCAATCGCGGCATGCGCCTCGTCCAAGGTCATGGCCACGACCACGCCTTTGCCAGCGGCCAATCCATCGGCCTTAACCACGATGGGAGCGCCCATTTGGTTAACGTAGGTGTGCGCTGTGACCGGGTCTGAGAATGTGGCGTACTCGGCGGTCGGGATACCGTGGCGACGCATAAACGCCTTGGAAAACGCCTTCGAGCTCTCCAACTGAGCTGCGGCCTTGGTGGGACCGAAAATGCGCAGTCCGTGCGCCCGAAACTCGTCCACCACGCCCGCAGCCAAAGGACCTTCGGGGCCGACGACGGTCAAGCCAATTTTGTTGTCCAGCGCCCATTGACGCAGTTGCACCACGTCGGCAATTGCGATGTTTTTCAGCCGTGAGTCAAGTTCAGTGCCGCCGTTTCCGGGCGCCACATAAACCATTTGCACCTTGGGCGATTGGGCCAACTTCCAGGCCATGGCATGTTCGCGACCACCGCCGCCAATTACAAGAATATTCATATAAATTTCCGAAGATCCGCCTCATTGAGGCCGACAGCTCCCTAGCAGAGCAATAAGTTCATGCGAGCGCGCGTTCACAGTGCCGCGTTGTGGTAAATCTCCTGCGTGTCGTCTAGGTCTTCTAGGACGTCAAGGAGCCTTTGCATCCGTTGGACATCGTCGCCGGAAAGTTCCACCGCATTTTCTGCACGCATGGTCACGCCCGCCACTTCAGCAACCAGTCCGGCGGCCTCCAGCGCAGCCTTAACAGCCTCGAACTCAGCGTACGCAGTCAAAACTTCTATGGCGCCATCATCGTCAGTGATGACGTCTTCAGCACCGGCGTCCAGAGCCACCTCCATGACGCGGTCTTCGCTGGTCCCTGGGGCATAAATGAGTTGGCCACAGTGCTTGAACTGGAACACCACCGAACCCTCAGTGCCCATGTTGCCGCCGTGCTTGCTAAACGCGTGACGCACTTCGGCCACAGTGCGCACTTTGTTATCGGTCATGGTGTCGACCAAAATGGCCGCGCCGCCAATGCCATAACCTTCGTACCTGATTTCCTCGTAGGTTTTGCCTTCGAGCGTATCGGTGCCTTTGGCAATGGCGTAGTTGACATTTTTCAATGGCATATTGGCCGATTTGGCCTTTTCCATGGCCAAACGCAGGCGGGGATTGCTCCCTGGGTCACCACCACTGATGCGTGCCGCCACCAAAATTTCCCGACTGACACGGGTCCACACGCGCTGGCGTTTTTCGTCCTGACGCCCCTTACGGTGCTGAATATTCGCCCATTTACTGTGTCCGGCCACGGAGATCCCTTCAAAAATTCGTTACGCTATTGACTCGATTGTACTTTTTGAGCGTTCTATGTCCTCTTTTGACAGCACCGGCATTTTGCTTGGCAAGCATGGCGACACCGAGTGCCGCTTGTTGCCGGACAAAGCCAACCGCCATGGTCTCATCACCGGAGCCACGGGAACCGGAAAAACCATCACCCTACAATCTTTGGCAGAGGGTTTTTCTCGCATCGGGGTGCCAGTCTTTATGGCGGACATCAAGGGCGACCTCACCGGCATCTCGCAGGCGGGCACCATGGGTGAAAAAATGGCCTCGATCCTGAAGGAACGGGCGCTGAACGCTCCTGAATCCATAGCATGCCCAGTTACCCTGTGGGACGTTTTTGGCGAGCAAGGCCACCCGGTACGCGCCACCGTGAGCGACCTGGGGCCCTTACTGCTGTCGCGCATGCTGGACCTCAATGACACCCAGTCGGGCGTCTTGAACATGGTGTTCAAGATCGCGGACGACAACGGCCTGCTCTTGCTGGACCTCAAAGACCTGCGCGCCATGCTGCAGTACGTAGGCGACAACGCCAAAGACTTCACCACGCAGTATGGCAACGTCAGCGCGGCCAGTGTGGGTGCCATTCAGCGTGGGCTGATGCAGATTGAGTCGCAGAGCGGCGAGAAGTTTTTCGGCGAGCCCATGCTCAACATCAGCGACTTTATGCAGACCGTCTCAGGCCAGGGCGTCATCAACATCTTGGCGGCCGACAAGCTGCTCAATTCTCCGCGCCTATACGCGACGTTCTTGCTGTGGATGTTGTCCGAGTTGTTCGAGCAGTTGCCCGAGGTCGGCGATCTGGACAAGCCCAAAATCGTTTTCTTCTTTGACGAAGCGCACCTCTTGTTCAATGAAGCCCCCAAGGTGCTGGTGGAGCGTATCGAACTGGTGGTGCGCTTGGTGCGCTCCAAAGGCGTGGGCGTGTACTTTGTGACGCAAAACCCATTGGACATCCCCGACTCGGTGCTGGCCCAACTGGGCAACCGTGTGCAGCACGCCCTACGCGCATTCACCCCACGGGACCAAAAAGCCGTCAAAGCCACCGCCCAGACCATGCGCCAAAAGCCCGGGCTGGACATTGAGACTGCCATTACCGAGCTGGCCGTGGGTGAAGCCCTGATCAGCCTGCTTGACGACAAGGGCAGCCCCAGCGTGACAGAACGTGTTTACGTGCTACCGCCCGGCAGCCAAATTGGCCCGATCACCACGACACAGCGCCAAGCCTTATTGCAAAACTCGCTGGTAGCAGGTGTGTATGAGAAGGCGGAAGACCGGGAGTCGGCATTTGAAAAATTGCGTGCGCGCACCGCCACCAACACGTCGCAGCAGGGTCCCGGCAGCACCAACACTGGCGCTGTGTCAGACAACGCAGACGGTGGCGGGCTGATGGGAAGCCTTAACGACATGCTGTTTGGAAAAACCGGCCCACGTGGCGGACAACACGACGGATTGGCACAGGCCATGCTTAAGTCGACCGTGCGGACGATGGGGTCAACGGTGGGACGCGAGATCATCCGCGGTGTGCTCGGAAGCATCCTGGGCGGTAAACGCCGTTAGCCGCAGTCCGCACCGCCATTTTTCCACCGCCCCATCCACACCCATGCGAAGCGAAACAGCCATGCACCAGGTCCACACCATCAGCCACCCGTTGGTCCAGCACAAGCTCACCCTGATGCGCAAAAAGGACACCAGCGCAGCAGATTTTCGGCGCCTGTTGCATGAGGTCAGCATGCTTATGGCCTATGAGGTGACCCGCGACCTGCCCACCCACCCGATACTGATCGAGACCCCGCTGGAGACCATGACGGGCACCGCCATTGACGGCAAAAAGCTAGTCTTGGCGTCCATCCTGCGCGCGGGCAACGGCATGCTCGACGGCATGCTGACCGTGATCCCCAGTGCCCGCGTCGGCCATATTGGCCTGTACCGGGACGCTACAACGCTGCAGGCGGTGGAGTATTACTTCAAGATGCCCCGAGACATGCCACAGCGCGACGTTATCGTGGTTGACCCCATGCTGGCCACGGGGAATTCGGCGGCAGCAGCCATCACCCGACTCAAGGCACTGCGCCCCCGGTCCATCCAATTTATGTGCCTGCTGGCTGCACCCGAAGGAATTGCCGCGCTTCAGGCAGCGCACCCCGACGTAGCCATTTTTACCGCAGCCATCGACCGCGAACTCAATAGCCACGGCTACATCCTGCCCGGCCTGGGTGACGCGGGTGACCGGGTTTTCGGCACCCAGTAAATTACGTGCCAAATCGGCCTCTAGCCCTCGAATAACGTGCGCAAGCAGCTACTAATTTTGTAGCAAATATCCGCCCACAACGGGAGTTTTTTATGCTCGACTTACTGATCCACAACGCCACTCTGCCCGATGGGCGTCGCAATATGTCGGTCGCGGTGCAAAACGGCCGCATCACAGACCTTGCCCCCGGCCTACTGGCCCCTGCGGCAGACACGTTCGATGCCCAAGGGCAGCTGCTTAGCCCACCCTTTGTTGACGCCCACTTCCACATGGATGCAACCCTCAGCTACGGGTTGCCCCGCATCAACCAAAGCGGCACCTTGCTGGAGGGTATTGCCCTGTGGGGCGAACTCAAGCCCCAACTCACGTTTGACGCATTGGTTGAGCGCGCTCTGACTTACTGCGACTGGGCGGTCGCCAAGGGCCTGCTGGCCATTCGCAGCCATGTGGACATTTGTGGCCCGCAAGCTCAGGCGGCCTCCGGTTCGGCCCCAGCCATCGACAACATGCTGGCCGTGGAGGCCATGCTGGAGGTCAAACGCCAGGTCGCCCCCTACTTAGACCTGCAATTGGTGGCTTTTCCACAAAACGGCGCCCTGCGCGACCCCAACGCCATGGAGCGGCTGCGCCAGGCGCTGCGTATGGGCATCGAAGTGGTCGGTGGTATTCCCCATTTCGAGCGCACCATGGAGCAAGGTGCCCACAGCGTCAGGCTGCTGTGCGAGCTTGCCGCACAGGAGGGCAAGCTGGTCGACATGCACTGTGACGAGTCAGACGACCCCCTGTCGCGCCACATTGAAACCCTGGCGTTTGAAACACAGCGCTTGGGCCTGCAGGGCCGGGTCACCGGCTCGCATTGCACCTCCATGCACAGCATGGACAACTACTACGCCAGCAAGCTGCTGCCCTTGATTGCTGAGTCTGGGGTCAGCATCATTGCCAACCCACTGATCAACATCACCCTGCAAGGCCGCGCTGACAGCTACCCCAAACGCCGCGGCATGACGCGGGTCCCCGAGCTGCTTGCCCATGGCGTGAACGTTGCGTTTGGCCACGACTGCGTACTGGACCCGTGGTACAGCATGGGCAGTGCCGATATGCTTGAAGTGGCCAACATGGGCATGCATGTGGCCCAGATGACCAGCCAAGCCGCCATGCATCAGTGTTTTGAAGCGGTGACCACCCGGGCCGCTCGCATCTTGCATCTGCAAGGCTACGGCCTTGAAAAAGGCTGCCACGCCGACTTTGTGGTGCTTCAAGCCAACGACCCTATTGAAGCCCTACGTCTGCGGGCCACGCGGCTGCGGGTTTACCGACGCGGCAAACTCACCGCCCACACTCCAGCGGTAACGGCGGTTCTGGATTTACCAGGGCGACCCGCATCCACCTCCTGGCTGCGCACCGCTTAAGCGGCACCCATGCCCACACTGTTGCGCAAGGCCTGCTGGGCCACTGCGTCCAAAGCCCCGTCCACCATGGGCGTACCTGAAATGATGCGCAGGTTGCCGGCGGCCACCAGCTTTTCGCCCGAGCGCCGCGTCATGGACTGGGTCGTGCCAAACACGCTGGTAAACAGGAACAGGGTGCCGTGCGGGCTGGCCCAGGTAAGTTGGGTGCGAATCCATTGCGCATTGACGCGCAACTCCACCCAAGTGCCTAAAGGCAACTCGCTCAAGGCGGGCATGGCACCAGCTTGATCGTCAGGCGCCGTAACGCTAGGCGCCTTCACCAAAACCGTCTCACGGTCGATAGTGGCGGCGGCCGGCTCCGCAATGTCCATCAAATCCATCAAATTAGAGGCCTGTGCCTCCTCTGGCACCAGCCACGGGTTTGCCTCATCCGGCAGTGCCAGCGGCCCCGCCCCGCCGACCGCTGCCACAGAAGGCACCACGGCTGGGGCATCAGGCTGCTTCTGGTTGGCGCGAAAGGCCATTTGGTGCAAACCCATGAGGGATTCAAAAAAGGCGCTGGTCTTGAGCGAGGGGTAGTGGATGGTGTCCAGCCCCTCGCGCAATGTGCTTAGCAACAAAGGCACCAACTGGGTCAACTTGGCCGAATTTCTGTGCGTCAAACCAGGGTGCGCACTCCACAGGAGTGCGGAAATCAGGGCTTGGTATTTATCCGCCGCACCGGTTCCGGCGCCACCGGCAATGCGCGCCTGTGCAACAACCTGGGCCCAAGGGCCGCACAAAAATTCAGTGACTACGACTGGAACCTTGGCGGCATCGGAGTGATTGCTGATTTGCCGGGCAATTTTCTCGGCCAATACATTGCGTTGTTCGGCATGTTCCAAAGCCTTGACGGCTTTTTCTTGACCACGCATATTGGCCTGTGCGGCCTGCTTCCAACTCCGCTGCAAACCATTCAACGCAAAAGCGAAAAGCTCACCGCTGTCAACGACTCCGACCAACAGTGGCGCAACACCGCGCTCAACCTGAACCAAAAAATCTGAAAACCCGGTAGTGCGCTCGCTCGCATAGGCCAGGCTGTGTTGGGCGATGGCCTCCACCAGCGTGCGCGCTGGATGCTGCTTGTCCGTAAACAGCCGCGGGTCTGCAAGCGACAATTGCGCCAGGGCTGGCTCAAGTCGCCGAATCAACTGCTGAATGGGCGGCAACAACCGCCTGTCGCACGCCATGTTTTCCACCATCAGTTTGACGACTTCTAAGCTCAAGGCGCGAACCACATCCTTGTTGCGCCCCTGCCCACTTGAAGCACCGGTCGTCATCAATGGTCCATTGGGGCCAACGACCGAGGCTGCCTGTGCTTGGCGGGCTACGCCCCCTTGCGTCCAGTCGAGCACAACACGGTCGACTTGCTGCATGTCTTTGAGCGCCTCCAGCGCCGCCGGAACTGTTGCGTCGAAATCGGCCGGTGGCCTAGCGTTGGTGGCCACGCCGCGCTCGAACACCTCTGCAAACTGCGCGGCAAAAGCCGCTTGTGCATCCGCGCCTGGGCGCTCCTGGCCGCCCGACAACAGGCCGTGTAACTTTTCCAAGGTCAAAAACGCCTCGTCAGCGTCTACACGCCTTACAGACTTGCGGCCCTCATAACCCACCAACGACGCCGTCGGTTCGCGTCTATCCGCGCTTGCCACTGGTTCACCGTTCGGGGCGTGACCTGCTCCACCCAAGCCCCGATTGCCGCCCGACACAACGCCATAGCCTGCGGGAGTCACCCCGGCGTCAAGCAGGCGCCTGGAGAACCCTTGGTACATGCCACGCAACTCCGTGCCCAGGATACCGCCCATAATGACCAGCCAATCAAGGCGCATGGGCGCAGCAACCCGGCAAATTTCCAGAGTGTCGTTCAGTGCATTGACATAGGCTTCGGGCCGCAAAGGGTTGCACGCGGGACGCACCACGTGCAGACCCATGGCACTGCACACCAAGGTGTCGAGTTCCGCAAGCTGAGCCTCAGACGCCAGCACGACCGACTGCTGAACCCGGGCCAGGGCGACTCGTTCCTCGACCTGGCCTTCGTCCATCAATTCCAATTGGTTCATGTCCAACGGGGGCGCAACCGCCGAAGCGGGTCTGCCGACCTGTAGTGTTGGATCAAAAGCCACCCGTAGCGTATTCGGAAATTGCGCGCACAGCGCAGGCTCGTCGCTTCTAAGTCGCTTGGCCGAGGCGGCCAGTGCGTCGCGCTTGCGCAGGTCCACGCTGGCATTTTCCAGGGTACCCAGTACCGTCAACGTGGCGCCAACAAGCTTGCACATGAGAGCGTGCCCTCCAACCGCAGCCTCTTCAACCAGCGTCTGGTACTGCGCATGATTCAGGCTTAGTTGTTGCGAACGAACGCCGGGCATGGCAAGCAGTCAGTGCGCGTCTACTTGAGTGCTTTGAAGCGCACCCGCTTGGGCTTGGCGCCCTCTTCACCCAGACGCTTCTTCTTATCGGCCTCGTACTCTTGGTAATTGCCGTCGAAGAAGGTCCATTGGCTGTCACCCTCGGCGGCCAATATGTGGGTCGCAATGCGGTCCAAAAACCAGCGGTCGTGGCTGATGACCATGACCGAACCCGCAAACTCCAGCAGCGCGTCTTCCAGTGCACGCAGGGTTTCTACATCCAGGTCGTTGGACGGCTCGTCGAGCATCAACACGTTGCCGCCCGCAATGAGGGTCTTGGCCAAGTGCAGGCGTCCGCGCTCACCACCGGAGAGCAGGCCCACTTTCTTTTGCTGGTCACCGCCATTGAAATTGAAGCGGCCGCAGTACGCACGGCTGGGCATCTGGAACTTGCCCACGTTGAGAATATCGAGTCCGCCGGACACGTCCTCCCACACCGTCTTCTCATTGGCCAGCTCGTCACGGTTCTGGTCTACAAAGGCCATCTTGACTGTTTGGCCAATCACCACTTCACCACTATCAGGTTTTTCTTTACCGGCAATCAGTTTGAACAGGGTCGATTTACCGGCACCGTTAGGACCAATGATGCCGACGATGGCGCCTGCAGGCACCGTAAAGCTTAGGTTGTCAATCAACACGCGGTCGCCAAACGACTTGCTGACGTTGTGGAACTCGATCACCTGGGTGCCCAAGCGATCGGCCACCGGAATAAAAATTTCGTTGGTTTCGACCCGCTTTTGGTATTCGAAGTCCGACAGTTCCTCAAAACGGGCAAGGCGTGACTTGCTTTTGGCTTGGCGCGCCTTCGGGTTTTGGCGCGACCACTCCAGCTCCTTCTTCAGGGCTTTGGCGCGGGCTTCTTCACCTTTTTGCTCTTGGGCGAGTCGATCACCCTTTTGGTCGAGCCACGAGCTGTAGTTGCCTTTCCAGGGAATACCGTGGCCGCGGTCGAGTTCCAGAATCCACTCTGCTGCGTTATCCAAAAAGTAGCGGTCGTGGGTAATTGCGACCACAGTGCCTGGGTAACGTTGCAAAAACTGCTCTAGCCAATCGACCGATTCCGCGTCCAAGTGGTTGGTCGGCTCGTCGAGGAGCAGCATGTCAGGCTTGGACAAAAGCATGCGGCACAGCGCCACGCGGCGCTTTTCTCCACCGGAAAGCACACCAATGACAGCATCCCAGGGCGGCAGGCGCAGGGCGTCGGCGGCAATCTCAAGCTGGTGCTCCGAGTCGGTTCCGGCCGTTGCGATGATGGCCTCTAAGCGGGCCTGTTCGGTAGCCAGGGCGTCAAAGTCGGCATCGGGGTCACCGTAGGCGGTGTAGACCGCTTCAAGCTTGGCCTTAGCGGCAAATACCTCGCCCATGCCGTCTTCCACACTTTCGCGCACCGTGTGCTCAGGGTTGAGTTTGGGCTCTTGGGGCAAATAGCCAATATTGAGGCCCGGCATGGGGGTGGCTTCGCCCTGGATATCCGTATCCAGACCCGCCATGATCTTGAGCAAGGTGGACTTACCCGACCCATTAACACCCAACACGCCAATCTTGGCGCCGGGGAAAAAACTAAGAGAAACGTCTTTGAGAATCTGACGCTTGGGCGGCACAATCTTGCCGACCTTGTTCATCGTGAATACGTATTGAGCCATTGCGATACAGGTTTCGGGTTGGTAAATACCGCATTATCGACTGCCGCGCCTGCGGCCCCGTCTGAGCCCCCTGAAATTACCCCCCACCTGCCGCTTTTCCCACATCATTGCGCAAGGCCGCTTGTGCGACTGCATCCAGTGCGTTGTCCATCACCCTGCCGTCGGACACCAGCCGAATCAGGCCCAAGCCGCGTAGGCGACCCATGGTCCGCTTGGACATGGAGTGCGCCATACCACCCGCAGAAATAAACATGAACAAGGTGCGGTGCGGACTAGCCCAGGTCAGCTGCGCCCGCACCCACACACCGCCCAGGGCCAAGTCCACCCAGGAGCCGGTATTGAGGCTCTCGACCGACCATGCCTGTTGGTCCACCGGGTTGGGTACTTCTTCGAGGTCTGGCATATCTGGCAGCACCTGATCGTCCGCGAGGAATCCCGACTCCGCAGCCTCGTCTTCGCCCATCCAAAATGCGTCAGGGTCCACGCCGGGGGAATCGGGCTCAAACGCTTCGAGCTCTGCCGCAGTTTGTGCAATCGGCACTTCCCCTGGGGCGGGCGGCGGCACGGGCCGCGCGCCTTCAAAGGCCTTTTCGTGGTATGTGATCAAGGCGTCAAAAAAGACCGGAATACGCTCGGGGGGGTAGGAAATCAGATTCAAGCCCTGGCGCATCGTTACCAGCATACTGGGCACGATCTCCACCAGGCGTGCACGGTTGCGCCGTGCTAAGCGCAGTTGCACGCTCCAGATTAAATCGTCGACCAAGGCCATATAGCCATCGGCATCGACCGTGCCATCGGTGCAAGACAGCTGTGACTCCGCCGCCACTTGGGCCCAAGGGCCGCGCAAGAAATTCACCACGATCTCTGGGATTTTCTTGTCCTGCATGCGCTCGGTGAAATCCTCCGTCAAACGCTGGGCCAGCAAATTACGCTGTTCGGCACGCATTAGGCCGCGCGCCGCCTCTTCCGCACGCTGGCGCTGCTCTTGCTCCTCAATCGCCCAGCCTTCTTCGAGCTTGCGCAAAATGCGGGCAAATGTGGCGGCATCTCCTTCACCGCCCACCAAAACCCCCACCGCGTTGTCAAACACCTTCTGGAAGCGCCCGTAACCCGGTTCATTCTCTGAAGTAAAAGCCAAACTGCGGCTGGTCATTTTGTCCAAAAATTGCCGAGCCGGATGTTTGCGCTCGCTAAAGAATCGTGCGTCGGTCTGAGACAGCGCAAGCAAAACTGGCTCCAAGGCTTTCAGGTTGTTGCGCACGCCTGGCATCAAACGGCGGTCTTGCATCAGGCTCTCCAACATGAGGCGAACCACCTCTTCGCCCAACTGACGCCCGAGCTTTTTGCTCTTGGTCTGCTCGCGCATGACAAACTGGGATCCGCTGGCACCGCTTTGCTCCGCCGCAGCAGGCGTGGCCTCGGCGGCGCGTTTGCTGAGCCGCTTCATCATGGGCTCCATCAACTGCAAGTCTTCCAAAGCCACATATGAGGCCGGAACCGTGTGGCTAAAGTCGAGTACCCCGCTGCTCGACAAAACGGATTGGGCTAGGTCGCCCGACAAAAGGCGGCGCAACTTGTCCAATGTGAGCATGGTCCGTGTGACGGGGTTTTCATCGGGTTTCTTCGCACCGCCAAGGCGCCCGCCCGCATTCGCGGCTGCCACCGGCTCGACACCGAGCGCACGCAGCCATTCGCCAACCTCTTTATACAGTTGTCGTAACGCAACACCCAGCATACCGGCGGCGGGTGTCATCAAGGTGGAGCGGACTTCTTCGCTAGGAATCTGCTCCACGAAACACTCGCGCAGGGCGTAGACAAATGAATCAGGCTTGAGCGGATTCAAATGGCCCTGCACCGTGACCCAACCCATCATGCTGCTGATCATGCCGTTGATGAGAGGCAGCACATCGTCAACGGCTAGCAACACCTCCTGCTGGGTCAACGCCAATTCGATGTTGGCATCAATCTGTTCTTCTTCGAGAAACTGAAAATCTTCAAACCGAACCAGCGGCTGCTCATGCTTGCGCAGCGCTTCGCCGCCATACACCGCAGCACGCAATGCTTTTGAAAAGGACTGTTTGACTGCAGCCTTATTGACACCCAGGCTGTCAATAGCCGCTTTGGCTGCGCCATTGGGCTGCAAACGCTGCGCCTTGTTTTTCATGGGCGACAGAGACAGCTGCAAGCCCATCAGGACCTCATCCATCAAAACGTCGCTTTGGTCCAACACGATGTCCAGACACTCTTGCAGAGACGGTTTCTGGCTGCCGGGCTCATTGTTGACCCCAACCCGCCGCAACATGAACTTTTTCATTGGTGAATCATTCCCCCAGCAAGGCAGCCATACAAACAGGCGGCTGCGTTTTCGATTGTTACCGCAAAATTCGTTTTTAGCTACAACTCACGACACAGCAAATCGGGTCACTGATACAACAATTTAGTAGCACCAACCCGTCTCATGCGATAATCAATCCGTTTGCGGCGCGTCAGTTGCCCGCAATTCCAGCAAACCGCTGGGGACAAGACCGACAATCTTCGTCCACCTTTTGCATCTATCTGCCTTTGACTGACTGGTGGCGAAGGCCCCCAGACAGGCTGATATCCCAAGCGCCCAGGATGGGCGCCCTACCAATGAACTTTGACGAATTGAACTTGGCTCCGGCCATCCTTAAAGCCGTGCGCGAGCAAGGCTACGAAACCCCCACAGCTATTCAGGAACAAGCCATCCCGCTGATTTTGGCAGGCCACGACCTGCTGGGCGGTGCCCAGACCGGCACCGGTAAGACTGCAGCATTTACCCTGCCGGTATTGCACCGCCTCTCCATGGCCCGCAGTGCGCAAAACAAATTTGGTGGCACCGGCATACGCGCCTTGGTGCTAACCCCCACCCGCGAGCTGGCCGCGCAGGTAGAAGAGTCCATCCGCACCTACGGAAAATACCTGCAACTCAGCAGCACGGTCATTTTTGGCGGTGTCGGTATGAACCCACAGATCTCCAAACTTAAAAAGGGCGTAGACATCTTGGTCGCCACGCCCGGACGTCTATTGGACTTGCTGCAACAAGGCATGCTGGACTTAGGCCAGGTACAAGTGTTGGTACTTGACGAAGCTGACCGCATGTTGGACATGGGCTTCATCCACGATGTCAAAAAGGTCCTCGCAGTCGTACCTAAAGACAAGCAAAGCCTGTTGTTTTCGGCGACCTTCAGTGACGAAATCCGCGAACTAGCCGCTGGCCTGCTCAAAAATCCGCAAAGTGTGCAAGTCACGCCCCGCAACACCACGGTGCAACGTATTACCCAGGTGATTCACCCGGTGGGGCGCGGCAAGAAGAAAGCCCTGTTAGCCCACATCATCCAGGAACACAACTGGAGCCAAGTGCTGGTGTTTACCCGTACCAAATTTGGCGCCAACAACGTGGCTGAGTTCTTGGAAAAAAATGGCATCACCGCCATGGCTCTGCACGGCAACAAAAGCCAAGCAGCACGCACCCAAGCCCTAAGCGGCTTTAAGAGTGGTGATGTGCGCGCGCTGGTGGCAACCGACATTGCGGCCCGTGGCATTGATATCGATGACCTGCCCCACGTCGTCAACTACGAGATCCCCAATGTCAGTGAAGACTATGTGCACCGCATCGGACGCACCGGGCGCGCTGGCAATGACGGCGCGGCCATCAACCTCGTGTGCCTCGATGAAGAAGGCTTCATGCAAGACATCGAGCGCTTTACCAAACAATCGATTCCAGTCAAGGTGGTTGAGGGCTTCGGCCCCGAGCCCGGCGAAGTGGGCGAACCCATCGCCATGGGCCGCCAAACTATTTGGGGCGGCGCTGGCAAGCCACCGAGCCGTGACGTGATGCAAGCCGCAGCCCGCACGGCCCGCACTGAAATGCTGCAACGCGTTCGCGAAAGCAAGGCTGGACAAGGTGGCGGACGGGGCGCAGGCAATGGCAACAACAGTGGTCCGCGCCCCGCGCAGGGCCCGCGTGGCAATGGTGGCGGCAACAACGGTGGCAATAACGGTGGCGGCGGCGGACGTGGCAACGAACACGCCCCACGCCCCCAAGGCGCACGTGGCCCACAGGGCCAAGGTGCTGGACGCGGGCCCAGCCGGGATCGCGGCGAAGATGCACAACCCCGCAGCCACGAAGGTGGTTTTGCCGGCGGCGGCTACGGCAATGCGCCACGTCCACCCCGGACTGCACCCGGCGGCCAGCCAGACCCGATGCGCACCAGTGTCGATATGATGGCCGAGCGCGGCGCACGCCGAGGCGGCTATGGCGGCGGCAACCGTAACTCAGGTAATGGAGGTGGAAATGGCGGCGGAAACGGTGGCGGATCACGGTCGGGTGGCTTTGGTGGCGGGAGCAACGGGCCTCGTGGGTCAGGAAATCCTCGCGGACCTTTTAGCCGATAGCGCCTACGCGTCGGTCCATGTACTGGGTCGACGTGCGATGCAACGCAAGCACGCCAAGCTCGTAGAGCATGTTGTGGATTTCACTGCATTGCCGACTCTGCCGCGGGTGGACGAGTGTTTTATCGCACTCGGAACCACCATCAAAACCGCTGGCAGCCAAGCCGCCTTCAGCGCCGTTGATTTAACGGCTGTTAAGGCGGTAGCCCTCGCAGCGCATACTGCTGGTGCTAGCAAATTAGGAGTAGTCAGCGCCATGGGCGCAGACAGCCAATCGCGCGTGTTCTACAACCGCGTCAAAGGTGACATGGAAGCGTCACTGGCGCGTATGGGGTTCAAAAGCCTTGTTATCGCACGACCTTCCATGCTGGACGGTCAGCGTGAGGCACTGAGCCAAGCCGCCCGCCCCGGTGAGCGTGTGGGTTTGCTGATCATGCGTTACCTCAAACCACTGATTCCGTCCAACTACCGCGCGATCCAGGCCAAGGATGTGGCCGACGCCCTTGTGCGCGCGGTCAAAGCCGGCAAACCTGGCGTCGTAACCTTGCTCTCGGGCGAGATGCAAAAAGATTGATGCAGTCGGGCGAAACCGATTGCCCCTTCCGCTAGTCCCGAACGAACAGGGTTACCAAGGGATCAGGGCCAACCTGTCGGCTCCAATGCCCATGTACTGTCGGGTCAAAGGTCGCACCCTGTGGCAACAGATCGGCACTGTAAAAATGCTGGCCTGGGTGGAAGATGCGCGAAACGCCGCCTTGCAGCCCAATCTCCATCTGCCCACCCAAAATAAAGCACCACTGCGGGGCGCCAGTGCAATGGAATGTGCTGCGAAAACCGATCGGGCTCATTCGCAGCTGGTACCCACCCGATGCATAAACATCCGACAGCATGGACTGGGGGGTGCCGTGGCCTAGGGGCAACACTTCGTCACGGAACTGCGCGCGGCCATCGTCCGCGGTAAACAATACAACTTTGGTCAATGTGCTCATAGGCACCCATTGTGCATGGGTCCGTAGGCCATCAACACACCCAAACCCATCCGGACACAAACCATGCGAATTCTTCACACCATGCTGCGCGTTGGAAACCTGCAACGCTCCATCGACTTTTACAGCCAGATTTTGGGCATGACGCTGCTGCGCACATCGGAGAATCCGCAGTACAAGTACACGCTGGCCTTCCTGGGCTATGGTGCCAACCCTGAGCATGCGGAATTAGAACTCACCTATAACTGGGGCGTGGACAGCTACGAACTGGGTACGGCCTATGGCCATATTGCGCTGGGTGTACCCGACGTTTACGCAGCCTGTACACGCATCAAGTTGGCCGGGGGCAACGTGACACGCGAACCAGGCCCCGTCAAAGGCGGAAGCTCCGTTATTGCGTTTGTCTGTGACCCCGATGGCTACAAGATCGAGTTGATACAGCGCAACACTGAAAAATAGCTGCCCCTGCATTCCGTACACCGACGCGAGAATCCTTGTAAACTGGTTTATCGGACTGACATCCGGGCTGTGACCCATCAGGGGAAATAATGGTTTACACATTCTTGTTTTTGATCGGTTTGGCTTTGGGTGCTGGCTTGCTGCAATGGCGCAACCATTGGGTAGCGCGTGAACTGCGCAGGCTTCCGAAAGCATGTCCGCTCAAAACACGATCGCTGGTGAACAACCGCGAAAAACGTGTCTGGCTCTGGTTGATGCGGGTGATGTTTGACCAGCAGGTTTTGCTTAAATTGCCCATCACGCGCTTTACCACGCCGTCTAAACGGCATGAGGCGTCACATTGGTACAAGCTGCTAAATGGCGTCTACTGCACCTTCACAATTTGCAATATTGAGGGTCAGGTCATTGGCTGTATAGATGTGCCGGGCCCTGCAGGACTGTCCATGGGCAACCAGACGCTCAAACATACGTTGCTGTCCCAGTGTGGTATTCGTTACTGGGTCATTGACCCTGAAGCCTTGCCCCCACTCACCAAAATTCGCACCGCTTTTTTGGGCGACGCAGCGATGAACGGCAATCCGGTCGACCACCTGGAAGACCGCATCAAAGACATGAGCGACAGCTTGCACGCAGCGGTCACACGCCAGCGTCAGAATAAGGCCAGTCACCATGCCCGTGTGGACATTAACGTAAGCGAAGCGCGAGACTTCACCGACAGTCACCTGCAGTCGGGTTGGGAACAAAACTCTTTCCTAACACCGCTGGACAGTCGGGCCGCGCCGCTGGGCTCGTAAGCCAGCACACGGCTGCGGTGTGCCCCGTTGCAAAACGCCAGCTAGCGCTGCAAACCCCAAACCTGGTCTGAGAACCAGCCCCCACACCCGTATCTAGATAGAGCCCAAGTAATACCCATGTTCAACGATGTACTTATTTTTTTAGGCGGCGGCCTACTCGGCGGATTGGTCACGTTCTTGTTGTTGCGTGCACGACAAGGCCAAAAGGATGGCGCAGTGCCAGCCGCCGACAAGCCCGTCATTCCAACCGAGTCACAGACCGGAGATGAATCGGACAATGCAGTAGATGGGGGGCCCAGTCGATTAGGCAATCTGCACGCCCAGCATCTGGAAGCCGCCGCGCGTATTCGTGACCAACGTGACGCGTCTCGTGCAGCCCGCGAGGCCCAACGTATTGCCGCGGAGGAAGAAGCACGCCGTGAAGCGCAACGTATTGCGGCCGAAGAAGAGGTGCGCCTGGAGGCGCAGCGCATTGCCGCTGAAGCGCAGGCAGTCCGCGACACCCAGCGCGCTGCGAACGAAGAAGCGGCCCGCCGTGAAGCCCAGCGTATTGCGGCAGAAGAAGTGCTGTACCTGGAGGCGCAGCGCATCGCCGCTGAAGCACAGGCCGCCCGCGATGCCCAGCGCGTTGCCGCCGTGGAGGCTGCTCGCCTTGAAGTCCAGCGTATTGCGGCAGAAGAAAGAGCGCACCAAGAAGTGCAACGCGTTGCTGCTGAAGCCGAGGTAGCCCGCGAGGCACAGCAGGCCGCTTCTGCGGCCCAAGAAGAGGCGCGCCGCAAGGCTGAAAGTGCCACCAAACCAGCCGTTGCGAAGCCCCCGTCGGACACCATCGTTATGGTCGTCGACGACTCCAAAGTCGGGCGTATCAAGACCAACCGCTTCCTGGTCAACCAACAATTTCAGACGCAAATGGCCGAAGACGGATGTGATGCAATCGAAAAAATCAACGCACGGATGCCCGACATTGTTATCACCGACGTCGAAATGCCCAACATGGATGGCTTTGAATTAACCAAACACATTCGCAGCAACCCGCTAACCGCACACATCCCGGTCATCATCATTTCGGGCAACAGCGAAGGCTACGAAGAAAAAGCCAAGGAAGCAGGCGCCGACCTGATCTTAGGCAAGCCCTATTCGGAAGACCACATAGTCGAACGAATCCACCACTTCTTGTCCAACGGACGCCCCATTGCGCAAATTCACTGATTCAGTACCGCCAATTGCGCCTTGAGGACCGCGTTCTCAGTCTTGAGCTCTGAGATGGTCTGCTTGAGCCGGGCAATCACACCTTCGGGCGTTTCAGGCTCGGTCCGCGCCACCGCCTTGGCTTCGCGCACTTGGCGGGCAGCCAGACGCAGCTCTTTCTTGCCACCAGCGGCAGCGGCCACTTGTTCTTCAACCGGCAGCGACGCCACGGTGGCCGCCGCGTTGATGGAAATCGTACCGGCCTTGACCGCCGCCACCAGTTCTGGCGTTGCCGATTTCTGAATTTTTTCAATCTGGCTGATGGTGTTGCTACTGATGCGTGCTTCTTTGGCTATCGCCTCGCGGGAGAACTTGGGCTCCGGCGCCACAGGTTCAGGCGTTGACTCTGCGTTGGTTAATGCCGCATTGACGGGCGGATTGGAACGATCGGCCAAGATGCCATTTTTACGCAGGGCCAACACGCCGCGCTGAAAGTCAGACAGGCTGCGTCGCCCCAGGTGCTGCTCAATCATCCACAGGTGCACGTCGTCCATCGACTTGAACTGGGTGTTCTGCACCGTATGGAACGCGATGCCGTGTTTGCTGCAAATGCCGTAACGGTTGTGCCCGTCCACCAGCACATCACCCCACAGCACCAAAGCATCGCGGCAGCCCTCCGCTAAAAGGCTGTGCTCCAGCGCGTCATGCTCGTCCGCAGTGAGTGGATCGATATAAGCAAGCAGTTCTTCGTTGACCGTGATATTCATGGGAAGGTAGGTAGGGTTCACATGGCAAGGACAGACAAACGCTCACGCGAGAATATGCCGCCACACCAGAGAAATTGGCAAAAAAAAATCCCAACCGATTAAGGTTGGGATTTCTGTATATGGTGGAGCTGGCGGGATTTGAACCCGCGTCCGCAAACCTTCTTCGAGCAGTTCTACATGTGTAGCCGTCTGATTTAAGTCTCGCCTTTTGCATCGCGCAGTGGCACGCTATGCAAAACGCCAGTAACCTATTGTCTCGACCCACCCTAAGTTACCCAAGGCGGGCCCAGCCGAATGAAATTACCCCACAGCCTGGACAGCCTGACCTTGCGATCTGACTACCCTTGCCCAGCCTATCGGCTTACTGTTGTGAGGCTCACGTGCAATTAAGCAGCGAGTGCGAAACGTTCGTCG
>JBBRSA010000023.1:0-52797 GCA_038245855.1 Burkholderiales bacterium | reverse complement strand
GCTTCGATTACTGAGCTTGCCCAAAGCCTGGAGCGGGTTTCTGGCTGACAACGACCAAGGGGCCTCATGCCTGGGCCCGCACTCGGGCCTGAAGATGCAAGAGGTGCGCTTCAAAGCCGCGCTGGACGCGCTGTGCGATCCGGCATTGACTACCGTGGTGTTGGGACCCTGCCGGAAACCACGCCGGTATCCCAAGCTGCAGCGCTGCAGGAAGACCTGCGCCGCGCCAAGATTGAGCCGTTTGCGTGGGTCATCAACAAGAGCGTATTGGCGGCAGGGACCCATGCCCCCCTGCTGCGCGCCCGGCTGGCGCAGCCACTGGTTGGGGTTGCGGCGCTGTCGAAGTTGGTCACAAGGCCAGGTGCTGGCGGGCCGCAACGCGTTAGTGTGTGAAAGCCTTGGATGAATGCTTGACCAGTCAACCAATCTGAGGATGCTTTCATCGGCTTGGCAGCAATGAAACTGTCAAGCTCCCCTTGTGAGGGGCCTCACCTGCGGGTCAAGGTGCAGGATTCAAGCTGCACCTCTCAGCGTTTTTTCTCAGCTACCTTGCCAATGAACTTTTCTGATGCGTACCGTGCGCCATTTTCTTAAAGTCGCCATTACAAATCAATCGCGTCTCTGTTTCTCTCGCTGCTCCTTGGTCAGCACTGCATCGATCTGACTCTGCGCACTGAGTGACGTCTCAAACATCTGCTCGCGGATTTCGGATATCTTGCGGTAACTCTTGCTGACTGCGGCATCGTCGCGTTTGTCGGAGTTGAACTGGTCGTTCATCTGTGCCTGCTCATCCTGCATCTTTCCCATCAGGTCCCAATGTTTGCGCCGCATGTCTGTCTGGATCTTTCCGATCTTGCTGCGCTGCTCGGCAGTGAGGTTCAGATTTGCTCGCTGAGCATTGTTGCCCATCATTCCGGGGCCCATGCCGTAATTCTGGGCGTATCCTTCCATCATCCCCTGGCCCATGCCATAGCCGCCCATCATGCCGGGGCCCATGCCGTATGCGCCGTACATGCCTTGCGACGGTTCGGCCATTGCGCAGGCTGCCACTATCGTTCCTCCTATCAAAAGTGTGGAGCCAAAAATCTTGCGAAAGTTTATGAGTTTCATAATGGATGTCCATTCAAGGTTGCCTGAGGGCCGGCGTTGGCGGCCGGTGAATATCGTCACCGCCGCGCTGGTATTTTCCCAGCGCCAGGATCGGATATCCCTAGTGAACCACTCTCGCTTGCCCTCGTCTGTGCGCTGACGAACGCTCACAGAAAACTACGTCGTTTGCGCGTTACGCAATTCGCGGCGCAAAATCTTGCCCACATTGGACTTGGGCAGCGGCTCTGTGCGGAACTCCACAATGCGCGGCATCTTGTAGCCCGTGAGGTGCATTTTGCAATGTGCGAGCAACTCCACCTCGGTCAATGCGGCGTTCTTGCGCACCACCACGGCCTTCACCGCCTCGCCCGAGCGCTCGTCGGGTACGCCAATCACGCCCGCCTCCAGTACGCCGGGGTGCATCGTCAAAACGTCTTCAATTTCGTTGGGGAACACCTTGAACCCGGAGATCACAATCATGTCTTTCTTGCGATCGGTGATGCGAATGCTGCCGTGTTCATCCATCACGCCCATGTCACCCGTGCGCATCCAGCCATTGGCTGTAAACATTTTGGCTGTCTCCTCGGGGCGGTTCCAGTAGCCTTTCATGATCTGCGGTCCGCGCAGGCAGATCTCGCCGACCTCGCCCAGCGGGAGCAGCAATCCATCATCGTCAAGGATGGCGGCATCCGTACTCGGAACCGGAACACCGATTTGACCGCTCCACTCCTTGACCGTGACGGGGTTGGCAATTGCCACCGGAGCGCTCTCAGTCAGGCCGTACCCTTCTACCAAGGGTACCCCCGCCCGCTGCTTCCAGCGCTGCGCCACCACCTTCTGCACCGCCATGCCTCCGGCAACGGTGAGCTTCAATCGGCTCAGATCCACATCGGCGAAGCCAGGCGCATCGAGCAGCACTCTAAATAGCGTGTTCACCCCGATGATCGCGGTAAAACGGGTTTGCTGCAGCACCTTCAGGAACGCGGGCATGTCGCGCGGGTTGGCAATCAGTACGGCTTCTGCACCCTTGCTGAAGAATGACAGTGTGCCTGTCAGGGCGAACACGTGGTACAGCGGCAGCGGGATGACCAAGGTCTCTTCGCCGTCGTTGAGATTGGGGGACATCCACGCCGCCACTTGCAGCACATTGGCCACCATGTTGCCGTGGGTGAGCATCGTGCCCTTGGCCACACCGGTGGTGCCACCGGTGTATTGCAAGAATGCTAGGTCGTCATGGGTTAGCGTCACGTCATCAAGCGACTGTGCATGACCGGCAGCCAACACCTGGCTGAAATCCACTGCGCCATCCAGCCGCCAGGGTGGAACCAGCTTCTTCACATATTTGACTACGGTGTTCGTCAACAGCCGTTTGAGCGGCGGTAGCAAATCGCCAACCTGCGTCGTAATTACGCTGCGGATCGGGGTGGTTTGAATAACCTGTGCCAGCGTGTGCGCAAAGTTTTCCAGCACCACGATGACCGTTGCGCCACTGTCTTTGAGTTGGTACGCGAGTTCTGGTGGCGTGTAGAGTGGATTGACGTTGACCACCACCATGCCTGCGCGCAGTGCCCCAAACAACGCAACGGGGTATTGCAAAAGGTTGGGCAGCATCAGCGCGACACGGTCACCGCGTTGCAGCTTTGCCACCTTTTGTAGCCAAGCCGCAAAGGCGCGGCTCGCGTCGTCGATTTCCCGGAACGACATGGCCGTGCCCATCGAACGATAGGCTGGCAAATCACCAAAGCGCGCACAAGTGACCGTGAGCATCTCTTTGAGTGAAGAAAATTGTTGGCAATCGATCTCAGCAGGGACTCCGGCCGGGTATTGGCTAAGCCAAGGCTTGTTCATGGAATCCCCCTTTCCTGTGTTGCTCAAAATCATATGCCTGGCTACGCACTGGATGTGTGCGGCACCCCACATTGGTGTTGAATACCCATGGCCGCTGCCTCCCTACAATAGGCAGCATGAATTTCCTAGACCAGCTGCGCACCGCCGAGCGCCAAAATGACTCCCTTTTGTGTGTGGGCCTAGACCCCGAACCGGCCAAATTTCCCACCCAATGGCGTGGCGACGCGGGCAAGATTTTTGACTTTTGCGCCGCGATTGTGGACGCCACGGCCGACCTGGTCATGGCCTTTAAACCCCAGATCGCCTACTTCGCCGCCCACCGGGCCGAGGCGCAGTTAGAGCGTCTGGTAGCGCATATGCGCTGCGCAGCGCCCCAGGTGCCGGTCATTTTGGACGCCAAGCGCGGCGACATTGGCAGCACGGCCGAGCAGTACGCCATCGAAGCCTTCGAGCGTTACGGCGCCGATGCCGTCACCCTGTCGCCCTTCATGGGGTTTGACTCGGTGGCACCCTACCTTAAGTACCACGACAAAGGCGCCTTCTTACTCTGCCGCACCTCCAACCCCGGCGGGGACGACCTGCAGTCGCAGCGCCTGGCCAGCGTGGACGGTGCGCCTTTGCTGTACGAGCACATTGCCCGTTTGGTGCAGGGGCCTTGGAATCTGAACGGCCAGTTGGGCTTGGTAGTGGGTGCCACTTACCCCGCCGAGATCGAGCGGGTGCGGGCCCTGGCGCCCACGGTGCCCTTGTTGATTCCCGGTGTGGGCGCGCAGGGCGGCGACGCGGTGGCCACCGTCAAGGCGGGCTGGCGCGGCACAGCACAGGGCACCAGCGGCCCCATCGTGGTCAATTCGTCGCGGGCGATTTTGTACGCCTCGGCTGGCGCCGACTTTGCCGCAGCAGCCCGTGTCGAGGCCTTGCGCACCCGCGACGTGTTGCAAGCGGCGGTGCAAGAAACACTATCGAAATAATAGCTGCTTGCGCACGTTCTACGAGGGCTAGAGCCCGTTTTGCCATAAAGAATTGCAGCCCCAATACACCTGCTTACGCACGGTAATTGTTTGTAAGTTCGCTTGGGGCTTTGGGGCGGCACCGATATTCTTCGCGGCAAGACCTGCATCGCTTGATTGGGGTCATGACCAAAAGGCCCGCCATGACCGAAGACTTACCCGGCGCACCGTCAGTCTGCCTACGGCGGGCTTGAGCTACTTGGTGCCCGCCAGCGAGTTGGCGCTGGTGCTGGCCCCGGCCCGCATTGGTCAACCGGCTTAACCTGCTGCTGTGTGCGGGCCAGCTCTCGGCGGACACCGTGAGCACTATTGTCAGCACCTTGAATGTCACGGTCGTTACCGCTACCAGCTCTTCCATCGTCAAGCGCAACCGCGTCTGTGCGGCGGTGCTGATGGTGATGGCTGGTGCCGAATACCTGATCCAAAAATAAGGCCCGCCACTATGCATGACCCTAACCACTTCCAAACATCTCGGCGCGACTTTTTGCGCCGTTCGGGCCAGATGGCATTGGGCAGCGCGGCGCTGCCATTTGCACTGAACCTGGCGTCCATTGGTGAGGCGGCGGCGTTCACTGCAGGCGCCGGGGACTACAAGGCCCTGGTCCGTCTGTTTATGTTTGGCAGCAACGACTACGCCAACACGGTTGTCACCTACGACCAATACAGCGCCATCCGTGGCGGTGGTGCCGGGCGTACCAGCGGCGGTATTGCGCTGGCCAAGGCAGTGCTTACCGCTACCTTGCTCACGCCCGCCGTGGCACCGGT
Source organism: Burkholderiales bacterium (assembly GCA_038245855.1). Lineage (GTDB taxonomy): Bacteria > Pseudomonadota > Gammaproteobacteria > Burkholderiales > Burkholderiaceae_C > Allorhodoferax. Next base: position 48,085 of record JBBRSA010000023.1, on the reverse strand, counting down.
GGATGTTCTGGGTGTGCCGCGCCAGTTTGCGTTGCACCCGTCGATGACAGCGCTGGCGGGCTTGTTTAATGCAGGCAAAGCGGCGGTGCAGCTCAAGGTGGGTCCTTTGATCAAGCCGTTAACCCGCACCCAGTACAACAACTCCAACCGCACCCTGTACCCGCGCCCAACGCAGCAGTTTTCGCACAATGACCAGCAGTCCACCTGGCAGTCGTCTTCGCCCGAAGGCTCCAAGGTGGGTTGGGACGGGCGTATGGGTGATCTGGTGCAACCCGCCAATCTCAACAGCAACAGCACATTCACCTCTATCTCGGTGGCCGGCAATGCGGTGCTGCTTTCGGGCGTGAATGCTTTGCAGTATCAGGTCAGTACCAGCGGTGCAATCAAGATCACGCCTGACACCAATACCTCGGTGTATGGCTCTAGCGCGTTGCCAGCGGCCTTGAAGACGCTTATTCAAAAAACACCGCGACCCACAAGATGGAGATCGACTACAACGCGGTCACCAAGCGAGCCATTGACGCTGAGGCGTCTGTCACGGCCGCCATGGCAAAGCCCATGCCCACTTTGACAACACCTTTTGGAGCCGACAGCCTCTCACAACAAATGAAAATGGTAGCCCGCTTGATCAACGGCCGCGACATTCTGGGCGCGCGGCGTCAGGTGTTTTTTGTGTCCGTCAGTGGTTTTGATTTGCACGACAGTCTTATCGCCCAACACCCCACGCTTTTGGGCCGCGTCAGTGATGCCATGGCCGCGCTGTACAGCGCTACGGTGGACATGGGTGTGGCTAACCAGGTCACCAGTTTTACCGCATCCGACTTTGGCCGCACACTGGCGTCCAACGGCGATGGCACCGACCATGGCTGGGGCAGCCACCATTTTGCCGTGGGCAGTGCGGTCAAGGGCAACGCGTTTTACGGTACGGCGCCACCAGTGAGTGTGGGCAGCAGTACCACGTCTGCCAGACGACCAGTGGCATGTGGGCCAGGGCCGCTTGCTGCCCAGCACGTCGGTGGACCAATACGCCGCCACGCTGGCCAAATGGTTTGGGGTAGACGCGGGCGAGATGCCCGGTGTGCTGCCCATCATCGTGAATTACGGGGGTGCCGGTCACCCCACGGACCTGGGCTTTATGACCTAGTTTTGCGGTCACGGTGTGAGGTTATGCAGGCGACAGCGGTTGGTGCATATTCCACCGACAGTTGGGCAGTTTTTCAGAGGTACGGTAGCCCGTGCGTTGGCCGTTATCCCGCTGGCGGCTTGGGGCCAAAAGGCGATGCACAACTATCAATTCGCGCTAACCGTAAGCTGTCATCCCAGAACGGCGCGGCAGCATTCACCAGCTTAGGGGCGGATGTACGCGTACCCTTCGCGTTGTTTGTTGATCAGTTCTACTACTCCGGCCGGCACATAGCCGATGTTTGGCAGCATGTCGGCGTAAAAGAGTTTTTGCGCCTTCAAGGTGTTCTCGCATGCCACCACTTTGATGCCGGACTTGAGCGCGGCCGCTACACGCGCTGCAACTGGCGAATCCCCCTTGAGCATGCCGATACCGGGTCCGTAGACGACGATTTCCAGTTCCACGGCCTCTGCGCCTAGGTCTTCTTGAACGTTGCGCGCGTTGTTGAGCGCCAGGTTCCACTTCTGCGCGTCGTTATCGCTAATCTGGAAAACCGCCGTGACTTTAACGGATTTGGCTGCCGACTGCGCCTTAGCAGGCACTGCTGCTGAGAACACGGCAAACTGTAAATACAGAAATCAGGCTTCTGCGCATTTTATTGATCATGGTTGTTCCTTTTAGGGTGAGATATTGAACACTACGCGTGCAAGGTCTAGGTGGCAGTGCCCGGTGCAAGTGGCTTTCAGATTCTGATTTATATTGTTCAGTGCTTATGTAGTGGAAACCCTTGCCCGGCGTGAAATGTCTGCCATCGGTCAAGCTATTGCATCGAGGGCGTCAGCGATTCGGGCGGTGTTTGGAGACAACTCGGCCGTAAGCCTACTTCTTTCTTGGTAGCGTCAATTTTGCCTCCAGCCCGCCCTCTGACCTCTGCGCCAGTGCGAGAGATCCACCGAAGCGCTCGGTGATGGCGGTAACGATGGATAGTCCCAGCCCGCTGCCTCGCCCCGAGCCTCGCCGCCAGAAGCGATGCGTAGCCAGAGCCAACTCATCGGCACTGAGTCCCGGCCCACTGTCGCACACGCGGAAACAGACGGCGTTTTCCGAGGACCGCAGTTCCAGCCTGACGCTGTTTTCTGCCGGCGAGTGGCGCAAGGCGTTGTCAAGAAGGTTTCGCAGCGCGGTGACTGCGAGCGCTTGTGGCAGCGCCAGTTCTGCAGCGTTGCCGTCGCTGTCCAGTGCGATGCGCTGGTGCGCATCGGGTGCCGCATCGCGTATGGCCAAACGCGCGACTTCGTCGGCATACGCGATACTTCCGTCATCCCACGAAAAGGGACCTTCCACTTGCGACAGGGTCAGCAGTTGCGTCAGTGTGCGCTGAAGCCGCGCCACCCCCTCTTCCGCGTAATCCAGTGCCACTTCGGCCTCTTTGCCACGGGTGATCCGTGCGACTTGCAGGTGGGTCTTGATCGCGGTGAGCGGCGTGCGCAATTCATGGGCCGCATCGCTGGTAAAGCGACGTTCGCGGTTGATGGTCACACTCATCCGTTCCAGCAGCTGGTTCAGGGTACTGACCAGCGGCAGCAAGTCACGGGACATGGGGGCATCGGGAATCGGGGTTAGTACATCCGGTGCCCGGCTGGCCAGCGCCTGCCGCAGGCGTTCCAGCGGCAGCAGGCCGCTTCTCACTCCGAGCCAAAGCACCATCAAACTGCCGATCATGGCGACCACAAATGGCACGGCAGCGGCCACCATGACATTGCGCAGCAGCGTGTCCCGCTCGGCCAGGCGATCGGCCGTGGTCACGCGAAAACCGTGTGCTTCAACGGTGTAGCTGCGCCAGCGCGCTCCCCTGATATCACGCTCGACAAAACCGGGGGCGACCGCCGCCACGGCCTCGGGCATAGCCCCCGGGGTGCGCGCAATTACCTCGCCGCGCAGCGAGACCTGGCAGGCCAAGCCTTTCGCAGCTCCCGGCATGCTCAGGGTTGACGCGCCTGTTTTTCCTGTCCGGCCATCCCACGCGGCCGGGTTCTGCGACATCAGCCCGGCCACCATTTGCGCCGACATCGCCAGGCGCTGATCCAGGGTGCGGCGCATTTCATTATCCAGGTCCCGCAGCATCCAGAGCGCTACCGCGCCCCACAGGAGACTCAGCGATACGCCTATCATCAGCAACAGGCGTAGCCGCAGACTCATGCGTTTGCCATGCTGAAACGGTAGCCCACGCCACGTACTGTTTCGATAATGTCGGGACCCAGCTTGCGTCGCAGGTGATGGATATGCACATTGAGTGCATTGCTTTCAATCTCGTCACTGAAATCGTAAAGACTGTCTTTGAGCTGGTCGGCGCTCAGGATGCGTCCGCGGGCATGCAGCAGTGCGTTCAGCAGGGCCAATTCGCGGCGGGACAATAGAACGGCTCGTCCGTGCAGAAAGACTTCCCCGCTTGCCGGATCGAGGCGCAGGGGGCCATGCTCAATGACATTCACGCTGCGCCCGCCGGCGCGGCGCAGCAGGGCGTGCAGACGAGCGACCAGTTCGTTGAGATCGAAGGGCTTGAGCAGATAGTCATCGGCGCCGGCGCGCAGCCCGGCAATGCGATTCTCCACTGCGTCGCGCGCGGTCAGTACCAGCACCGGCAGCGCCATGCCGCTGGCCCGCAAGCGATGCAGCAGGCTCATGCCATCTTCGTCAGGCAGCCCAAGATCAAGAATGACCACATCGCAATGCACCGTAGTCAGCGTGGTCTCGGCCTGCGCTGCGGTAGCCACGCCGTCTGCTGTCAGGCCGTGCGCACGCAGACCGGCCAGGATGCCGTGGGAAATCAGCTCGTCATCTTCAATCAGCAGTACGCGCATGGTCTGTCTTCCGTGCAGGAAGGTATTTACGCCTTCGAGTATCTCATCGTTAACGTTGTTAACGTTGCCTTAATCCGGACGCGCCAAGATGGGTGCCTATCTTGATTCGGAGGCGCTCATGCTGCGTTGGTTGTTGTCGACTGTTGGGCTTGCCATGCTGTGGGTGCTTCCGGCCAACGCCGAAAATAATTTTCTGCCGCCCGAACAGGCTTTCCGCCTGACTGTTACCACCGAGGGCAACGGTCAGGTGCGCCTGAACTGGAAGATCAGCGAGGGCTACTACCTCTATCGCAAACAGGTAAAGGTCGAAGGCGAGCCGGTCGGCAGTGTGCAACAGGTCACGTTGCCTGCGGGGACGCGCAAGACCGATGCGTCCTTTGGCGAAACCGAGGTCTATCACGATCACTTGGATGTTCTGGTCAAGGTGCCCGATGCCCAAGCACTGAAGGTCGGCTGGCAAGGCTGCGCCGATGCGGGCCTGTGCTACCCGCCGCAAACCCTGCGGGTGACGCTGGCCGATCTCGCCGCGTCTGCGCCCGCCGCATCGGGCGCGCCCGATGCTGATGCGAACCACGCCGCCACAAGCCCACTTGGAGAAGATCAAACCCTGGCCGAGCGCCTGTCACGCGCCAATCCGGGCTGGATGCTGCTGGTGTTCTTTGGCTTGGGGCTGTTGATGACCTTCACCCCCTGCGTGCTGCCGATGGTGCCGATTCTGTCCAGCCTGATCGCGGGCAGCGGGGCTGGCCCCAGGCGTGGTTTTATCCTCTCGCTGGCCTTCGTGCTGCCGATGGCACTGACCTACGCCGTACTGGGCGCTGGCGCCGCGCTGGCCGGTGCCAATTTGCAGGCGATGCTGCAGAACCCCTGGGTGCTCGGCACTTTCGGCCTGATTTTTGTTGCGCTGGCGCTGGCCATGTTCGGGTTTTACGAGCTGCAATTGCCCGCTGTGCTGCGCAACCGCCTGAGCAGCGCCAGCCAGGGCCAGCGCGGCGGCACCGTGGCAGGGGCTGCCGCGATGGGCGTCCTGTCGGCACTGCTGGTCGGCCCTTGCATGACGGCACCGCTGGCCGGTGCGCTGCTCTATATCAGCAATACCGGCGATGTGCTGACCGGCGGCCTGGCGCTCCTGTCCATGGGGCTGGGCATGGGGGTGCCACTTTTGCTGGTGGGCACGCTAGGCGCACATCTGCTGCCGCGCCCCGGCTGCTGGATGAACCGGGTCAAGGTGCTGTTTGGTTTTGTCCTGCTGGGCACCGCAATCGTGTTTGTGGCGCGGGTTCTGCCGCTGGCGCTGACGCTGGGACTGTGGGGAGCCTGGTTGCTGGCCATCGCACTGAGCCTGCAGGCATTGGCCAGGAAGGTCGATGCTGGCACCGCGCGTTTGATGCCGCGCTATCTGGCGCTGCTGCTTGGCCTGTGGGGCGGGGCCATGGTGATCGGTGCGGCCGGTGGCGCACAGGACCCCTTGCAGCCGCTGGTCTTTATAGCGGGAGGTGCCGCGCCCGCTCAGGCCGCTGTAGCGAATAATTTCATGGCCCGCTTCGCATCGGCCAAGACACAGCAGGCGCTCGAAGCGCGTGTCGCCGAGGCCGGGCAGCGCGGCCAGTGGACGCTGGTGGATTTCTACGCGGACTGGTGCGTCTCATGCAAAGCAATAGAGCGCGAGGTGTTTGCCGACCCGCGCGTGCGGCAGGCGCTGGCCAACATGCAGTTGCTGCGCCCGGACATGACCGCCAATAATGCGGACGATCGGGCGCTGATGAGCGTCCACCAGATTCTCGGGCCACCGACCCTGCTGTTGATCGGCCCGGACGGCAAGGAACGTCGTGCCGAACGCATCATCGGTGAACTCGGAGCCGACGAATTCCTTTCCCGCCTGGCGCGGGCAAGGCAGGGAGTCTGACCATGCTGACCGTGAATCTGGGTCCCTTTGCCATACCGATCAGCCAATGGGTACTGATGATCGCTCTGCTTGTTGCGCTGGGGGTTGGCTACCTGGTCGGACGTCGTCAGCAAACGGGGGGCATAGGCCATGTCTTGTCCGACATGCTGATCGTGGCGCTGCTCGTGGCACGCATCGCCTTCGTTGCGATCTGGTTCGATATGTACCGCCACGCTCCGTGGTACATGCTCGATATCCGCGACGGCGGCTTCACACCCTGGGCCGGGGTGGTGGCGGCGTTGCTGGTGGCGATCTGGCGCGCTTGGCGCGGTGCGGCACTGCGCCAGCCGCTGATCCTGGGGCTGGCAGCAGGGGTGCTTGCCTGGGGCGCGATGGCTGGCGTACTGCGCCTGCTGGAAAGGCCGATTCTGCCCAAGATGTCGTTGACAACACTTGCGGGCAAGTCGACTGACCTCGCTGCGCAGGCAGTCGGCAAACCCATGGTCGTCAATCTGTGGGCCACCTGGTGCCCACCCTGCCGCCGCGAAATGCCGGTGCTCGCCGCAGCGCAGCAACAGGAAACTGGTGTAATTTTTGTCTTTGCCAACCAGGGCGAAGATGGGGCGACAGTCCAACACTACCTCTCCGCCAATCGGCTTGACCTTGCCAATGTTCTGCTCGACCCTGGTGCCCGCCTCGGCCCCGAGGTCGGATCGATGGGGCTGCCGACTACGCTGTTTTACGACGCCAACGGACGGCTGGTCGACACCCAGGTGGGCGGGCTATCACCCGCCTCGCTGGCCAGCAAATTAATGCGACTGCGCACACCCTCAGCTATCTCAACCAAGGAATAAATCCCCCATGATCAAGAAACCATCTAAGCTCTTCTCGCGCCTCAGGCGAATAGCGCCCGTCATATTGATGGGCCTGGCCTTTTTGGGTGCCCATAACGCAGCTTACGCTGCAGACTATCCGAAACAGATTCAGGCTGCGGTCGCACGGGGAATCAAGGTGGTAAAGACCTTTCCCGCCGTTTCTTCGTTAACGGGTTGGGTTCTGTCGCAGGGAGGACAGTCGTCCATCGTCTATACCACCCCCGACGGTAAAACGATGCTGGTGGGTGAATTGATTGATGAGAACGGCAACCCGCTCAGTGCACAGTACGCGAGCCAGTTCGCTCCGCAGCCCGACTATGCTGCAAGCTTTCAGGAACTGGAGCGGGTAGATAACGTAGTGGAAGGGACGCTTAAAAATCCAAAAAGTGTTCTCTATGCCTTTTTCGACGCCAACTGCCCATTCTGTCATTTCACGTGGAAGGCCTTGCAGCCCTACGAAAAAGTCGGCTTGCAGGTCCGGTGGATACCGGTTGCTGTATTGGACGAAACCAGCTTGCCAAAGGCGGTCACCATCATGGCAGCGAAAGACAAGACCAACGCATTTCGCGCCATGCAAGAGCAGTATCGTATGGGCGCGCCGACGGCACTGGGTCGGGGCGCGCCTTCGAAACCTGCGCTTGCCGAGAAAATTCGCAGAAACGGTGAATTGATGGAGAAGTTTTCGATCAATGGCACGCCGGGAATCGTCTGGAAAGACCATGACGGAAAGATCCACGTCAAAGGAGGCATGCCAAGCTTGTCGGAAATTCCCCGCATGACTGGATTGCCGGAACAAAAAGTCGACGATCTGGAACTGCAAAAATATCGCTGACCGGGCAGTTTTGTGCCAACTAAAAATTAACATGCGAGTAGACTGGGCCGACATTGCCCATGACTTGTTAGTTACTCAAGGAGGTCTGTAATGGCTGCTGTCAATTTTTTTCTGAGAATGATTTTTGGCGCTTCACTGCTTTGCGGTCAGGGCGCCCAGGCCATTGAGTCAACACCGGGTGGGGCAAATATCGCTGTGCCGGTAGCAGCAGCTTCCACCGCGACATCGGAGTTGATCAAGCGGGGGGAGTATGTGGCACGTTTGGGAGATTGCATCGCCTGCCACACAGTTCCCAATGGGAAATTGATGGCTGGCGGACTGGAACTCAAGACACCGTTTGGTGCACTCTATTCCACCAACATCACACCAGATACCCAAACAGGCATCGGCAAGTATTCTTTTGTGCAATTTGACCGGGCCATGCGCAAGGGAGTTGCTGCAGACGGGCGCAATCTGTACTCCGCGATGCCATACCCTTCCTACGCCAAGATGACCGGGGAAGATATGCGCGCGTTGTACGCTTATCTGAATCAGGGGCTTGCGCCAGTCAACCAGCCCAACAAGCCGTCAGAGATGTCCTGGCCGTTCAGTATGCGTTGGGGCCTCTCGCTCTGGAACTGGGTTTTCCTTGATGACACGCCCTTCAAGCCTGTTACAACCCAAAATGCCGAGTGGAACCGCGGCGCCTATTTGGTACAAGGGTTGGGACATTGCGGCGCCTGCCACACGCCGCGCGGCGTTGCCTTTCAAGAGAAAACCATGACGCAGGAGGGCTCCAGTGGCGACCTCTATCTTGCAGGCGAAACGGTAGAGGCTTGGCGGGCACTCAGTTTGCGTAATCTGTGGACAGTGGAAGACACCGCCTTGTTGCTCAAGACCGGGCAAAATCGTTTCGCCAGCGTCTCTGGAAACATGGTTGAGGTGATCCATAACAGCACCCAGCACTTTAGCGATGGTGATTTAACCGCCATCGCGACCTACCTGAAATCGCTGCCCCCCGGCAAGGACGATTTACCCATGCCCACGAAGTCCGCTCAAGTTGCACCATCGAGCACCTCCGACCAACTTTTTGCCACGCGCGGTGGACTGGGATATGTTCAATTCTGTGTAGATTGCCATCGTCAGGATGGCGCGGGCGTTAAGAATGTCTTTCCGTCATTGGCGCAAAGCCTCTCTGTAGCTTCAGCAGACCCATCGACGCTGGTTCACATCGCGTTGACGGGTTGGAAAACGGCGCAAACGGCAGCGCATCAGCGGGTCTTTACCATGCCGGGATTTAGTCGATTGTCCGATCAGGAGTTGGCTGAAATCCTGAGCTTTGTACGTGTAAGCTGGGGAAACAACGCAGCGCCGGTCGGAGTCTCTCAGGTGAAAAAGTTGCGCGCGCACCTCGACCCCAAGTCCAGCGACTCCTCTCTGTTTGAAACGCCGCGTCTGGCGAATCTGCTCAGTCAGCCCAATGCCCAGCAACTGGTTCGTGGCATGCGTTTGCACCTTGAAACCAAAGCACTGTTGCCGCAGAACGTCGGCAATGCCTTGAATTGCACCAGTTGTCACCTCAATTCGGGCACCGTCGCGAATGGTTCGCCATTCGTTGGTGTTTCTGCCTTCTTCCCGAGCTATGCGCCGCGTGCGGGACGAGTCATCACACTCGCGGACCGGATCAATGGCTGCTTCTTGCGTTCAATGAACGGCAAGCCGCTGCCGGTGGAATCCGCGGACATGAAGGCGATGGTGGCTTATTTCAATTGGATGAAAGGGGAAACCAAGCCAGAGGATAAAGTCGCCGGCCGGGGTGTGGGGAAAATTGACATGGCGATCAAACCCGATATTGAAAACGGCAAGAAGGTCTATTCGGCACAGTGCGCGGTGTGCCACGGCAAGGACGGTGAAGGCCTGATACAGGCGGATGGTCATTACGTTTATCCCCCGCTATGGGGCGATCAGTCATTCAACATCGGCGCAGGAATGGCTCGCACCTATACAGCGGCGGCATTTGTCAAGCGCAACATGCCGATAGGATTTCACGAGAAGTTCCCGCTCGGACAAGGCGGTCTTTCTGACCAAGAGGCGATTGATGTTTCAGAGTATTTCACACACCAGTCTCGTCCGGACTTTGCCGGCAAAGTGAAGGACTGGCCGAAGGACAAAAAACCCCAAGACGCGCGTTATTGATGAAAGTGTCCAATCGGGTAGTCGGAGGTTTTTTAGCCTGCAGCCCTACCCACCACCCACCGTGCTGGCCCGCAGTGGGTGGTTCAAAAAGCTGGCTTGCGTGACGAAGTTTTAGACTGTGTGCGTCTCGGCCTTGCACCACTGCCTCGGTCAATGCCGCGCTGCCAAGCTGTTTGGGCTCTTCTATATTGACCCTGCTCCACCACACCACGAAAGTTTGCACCCAATGAAATCAAAAAAACGACTGTTACGTCTTGTCCTGGTTATCGCTACGCTTGTCATCCACAGTTTCCCTTTGCCTGCCTATGCCGACGACAGTCCGGTAACCGCAGAAAATACCAAAACACCACTTCAAATTGAGAGCAGGACCGGCATCAAGGTCGCCTTGCAAGTCAACAGTGCCGACACGATACCCAATGGCATCAGCAAACAGGTCCTGGCGGCGAAAAACCTCTACGATCAGTATGCAGCCCTTGGCATGACATCCGGCAAAGACTATGAGATCGCCATGGTTTTCAGAGGCGACGGCGTGCAGTTTCTGCTGACCGACGACGCTTATGACGCGAAGGTAAAGCAACCGCATCCCAAAGGCAATCCCAACAAGGCCATACTTGACGCCCTGATCAAGGGCGGCATAAAAATGTACGAATGTGGTGTGGCCATGAAGTTGAAAGCGTACGCGTCCGAAGATATCTTGCCCTATAGCCGCATCGTGGTATCGGGCATTGGCACTTTGGTCGACTTTGAAAAATTGGGTTATCTGGCGATAACTCCATAGGATCGAAATGGAGTTCTGCAAGTGTGCATAGGTGCCTGGAAGCATGGTTGATGTTCAGCCAACCTCAAAGTACCACAGCAAGCAAGGTTAGTGTGTTGTGTCGGCTATGGCATTGCCAAGTCGATGCCTCATGAGGACTTGCCCGGTGTGACGGGCTGCAACGCTGGTGCTGTGTGGGTGGGCCTGGGGTGGATACCCGCGGCCGGGCAACCTTGAATCCGACGAACTGCTTAGATGGCCATAGCCTTCCCTCAATCGACGGCCAGTGGGTGACCGCAATGGGCACGCTGTTGGTATGGGTAGACTTTCGGTGAATGGCAAGTTCCTGCCAGTTGGAGTCGACCAACGTATGCCAGCACTATCAAATTGACCGCCACTTAGCCGACGTTGGCGACCGACGGTTTCTGGCAGCGAAACCGCCAGTAGGCGGATGGTAGGCGAGCGAATGCCTGCCGAAAGGATGTCGGTGTCGATTGCCAAGTTAGGGTGCATGGACACGACGCTCTGATAGCACCACCGTCATGACTTCTTCCGGGGAGCGGCGGCGGTCGTCGTCGGCAGGCCACTTAGATCTACGAAGCAATGCAGCTGCGGCCCTCGTTAAATATAAGTTAATTGCTATTTATTAGATAGCAATCATTGCAGCACTTGGAATGACTTTTCCTTGCTCAGCGTAAGGCGTGCCAGTACCAGCGCCACCGTCGCACTTCCCGCAATGCCAGCCAGCATGGGGCGCGCAGTGCCGTCAACGAACAGGCCTACCAATGCCATCACCAGTGCGCCGGTCATGAACTGCAGGGTGCCCATCAGTGCCGAGGCGGTGCCCGCAATCTTGCCGTGGTGATCAAGCGCAAGAACCGCAGTGCTTGGCACCACCAGCCCCAGAAAACCGTATCCCACGAACAGCAAGCCCAACAGCACCGGCAGCGGTGCCAGGTGGGCCAGGTTCAAGCCCAAAAGTAGCAACATCACCGCGGCGTAACCCGTCACGGCGACCTTCACCAGGTTCACCAGTCCGAAACGTGTCGCCAGCTTGCCGGTGAACTGCGACACGCCGATAAACGAGGCCGCATTGGCGGCAAAGGCATAGCTGTATTGGCGCGAGGTGAGGCCGTAGTGGTCCATCAGCACAAACGACGAGTTTGCCAGGTAGGCAAAAAAGCTCGCTATGCCAAAGGCACCAATGAACACCAGGCCCAAAAAATGCCGGTCGCGCATGAGAATCCCGTAGGCCAGCACCGCGCTGCCAAAGCTGCTATCCACGCGCTCCTCGGGCGGCCGCGTTTCGGTCAGACTGGTGGCCAGCAGCACGATGCCCAGCACAGCAGTCACGGTGACAGTCCAGAACACGCTGCGCCAGCCAAAGGCCTCGATCAGGAAGCTGCCTGCTAGCGGTGCCAATATGGGCGACACGCTGAACACCAGCATCAGCAGTGACATCAGCCGCGCCGCATCGTTGCCGGTGTGCATGTCGCGCACCACAGCCCGTGGCACCACCATGCCAGCGCAGGCTCCAAGGCCCTGCACGAAACGCAGCACGATCAGGGTGTGAATGTCGGGTGCCAGCGCACAACCAATGCTGCCCACGCTGAACAGTGTCAGTCCGAAGTAAAGCGGCGCCTTGCGTCCCACCATGTCCGACACCGGGCCATAGATGATTTGCCCGATTCCCATTGCGATGAAAAAAGCCATCAAACTGCCCTGCACGGCGCTCATGGAGGCGTTCAGGCTCTGGCCGATGGACGGCAAGGCGGGTAGGTACATATCAATCGCAAACGGCCCGGTGGCCGATAGCAGGCCCAGCACCAGTGCCGCGCGGAAAAAGCGTTTGTCTGTCATGTCAAATGAGGGGGATTTCAGAGAGGACGAAGCACCTTTGGCGGTGCGTGCCCCGCAACAGCACCTATTGTCGCGGTTCCTCAATGACTGCGTTCACTGCGCTCACCGCCAGTTCGGATTCCTCGGAAATCGGTCATAGCGATTGGGGATGCCGTCGTGGTCGAAGTCACCCCTGGGGCCATAGGCGTACATGTTGCGGCCATGTTCGTAGTGACGCTGATGACCCCAACCATATGCCGGGGCTGGCTGCGCGTAGGCAGGGCGACGATGCACATAGACCGGTGCGTGCTGCGCATGGGCACCAGGGGTGCCCACCGCGACGGAAAACTGAACGTCGTTGCGTGCGTGGGCAGAGGTGGCTGCAGCCAAACTGCCCAGTGCCAAAGTTGCTGCGGCTAGAGACTTGAGGATAGTGATGCGGTTCATGGATTGCTCCTTGGGTTGATAAGGTTCCATGGTGCGCCCCAGTGCATGAATGCAAACTGAACCAAACTCAAAAGCCCAGCCGCAAACCTGAATAGAAGCAATGCCGTGTTTCAGGCTGCGGGCAGCACAATGTCTACCTGTGCCCCACCCCAGGCCGATGCACCCAGTGCCAGCGTGCCTTCATGGCTGGCGACCAGGTCGTTCACCACGGCCAAGCCCACACCGTGGCCGGGCACTTTTTCGTCCATACGCACATGCAGTTGCAGCACGGCCTGCGTTTCGGTAAAGCCGGGGCCGTCGTCTTGCACGCTGATGTGCAGGGCGCCACCCTCGCGCCACAGCCGCACGTTCACACGTTTTACCGCCCACTTGGCTGCGTTATCAAACACATTGCCCAGCATCTCAAAGGCGTCGCCTTCGTCCATGCGCCACGTCAGATCAGGCGGGCAGTCCATGGTAAAGGCCAACTGCTTATCGGCATACACCTTGGCCAGCGAATCGCGTATGCGCCCCACCACCGGTGCCAGCGCCAGCCAAGGCGCAAAGCGCGTGGCGCCACTGGCTGCGGCGCGGCCCAGTTGGTGTTGCACGATGTGGTCCATGCGGCTCACCTGCTGCGCCACCGTGTCGGCCAGTTGCTCGGGCTGGCCCAGGGCAGAGCGCAGCACCGCCAGCGGCGTTTTCAGGCTGTGGGCCAGGTAGCTCAACGCCTCTTTGTAGCGCGTTTGACGCACCCGCTCTTGTTGAATGAGGGTGTTGAGGTTGCCGGTCAGTGCCGCGATCTCGGTGGGGTAGCGGCCCTGCACCTGGGCCTGTTCGCCGCTTTCAATGCGGGCAATTTCTTGCGATACCCGCTGCAGCGGTGCCAGCCCCCAGCGCAGTAGCAGGGTTTGCGACAGCAGCAGCAGCAGGCCCGCCCCGCCGAGCCAAGTCCACAGCGTGGTTTGAAAGCCCCGGGTTTCGCGGTCGAATGCGGCGCTGCTCTCCACCACCGACAGCACCAGCAGTACCCCAGATTTGCCCTGCACCGCCCAGCGCACGCCGTAACTGGTGGTCAAAAAAGTGCCGGTGCTTGCCTGCACCGTGTCGTAACGCCACTCGCCCACCGGCACGTTACCATCGAACGGCGGGGCCAGCCCCACGGTGGATGCCGAGTGCCAAGCCTCACCCTGCGTCACGTTGACGATGCTGGCATACAGGCCCGAGCCCGGCAGCGACAAGCGCGGGTCGGCAAACTCGGTTGGCATGACCAGCGCGCCCGCAGCGTCTAGCTCGGCCCCGGCCAGCAGCAGGTACACGGTGCTTTGCAAGCGGGCGTAATGTGCGGCGCGCACGCTATCGGCATGGGCCCGTTGCAGGGCCACGCCCGCTGCGGCCATGAAGGCCAGCAACACCACAGCGGCGCCCACCATCAGCCGCGTGCGGATGGACAGCGCGTCTAACCTCATGCGAGGGTGAAGCGGTAGCCGCGCCCGCGCAGGGTTTCTATCGGCGCCAGCGTGCCATCGGGGTCCAGCTTGCGGCGCAGGCGGCCCACCAACACCTCCAGCACATTGCTGTCGCGGTCTTGGTCGTGGGGGTAGAGGTAGTCGGCCAGCTCTTGCTTGCTGACCACGCGGGCGCGCTCGCGCACCAAAAATTCGAGCACCCGGTATTCAAACGCCGTCAGTTCCATGGCTGCGCCGTTCAAGTGCGCGGCCTGTGCGGCAATGTCCAAGCTGAGCGGGCCCACCGTCAGCACATCGGTGGCGGCCTTCATGGCGCGGCGCAGCAGCGCTTTGACGCGCGCGGCCAGCTCGGGGTATTCAAAGGGCTTGACTAGGTAGTCGTCGGCGCCGGACTCCAGCCCCACCACCTTGTCTTGCCAACTGCCACGCGCGGTAAGGATGAGGATAGGCAGGGCCTTGCCGTCGGCACGCAGCCGCTGCACCACCGTGAGGCCATTGAGCTTGGGCAGGCCCAGGTCGACTATGACCAAGTCCACCGGGTATTCACGCGCCAAGAACAGGCCGTTTTCGCCATCGGTGGCTTGGTCCACCCGGTAGCCATCGGCCTCTAGCCGCAGTGCGAGCGAGAGCCGCAGCGGTGCATCGTCTTCAATCAGCAGCAGGCGCATTGCGATTAAAGCGGTTTGCCCGTGGCGGCGTCGACCATCACCACCCGCACCTCGCCACCCTCTGTGACCAGCTTGACGCGCCACGCCGAGCGGTTGCCCACTTGGGCCTTGTCGACAGACAGCACCCGCCCACCAGCCGCCTGCCGGGCAGCGGTGGCGGCTTCGTCGCGGCCCACGTCGGCCCAAGCGGGCACGCAGGCCAGCATGAGGGCGATGAGCAGCGAGTGGGCAAGGCGGGAAGGCATGGGCACTATCGTACTACTGGCCTACTACTGGCAAGGCGAGTTATTGCAAGTCAGAGCCAACGGGGTCCACCGACACACGCACCTGCAGGTACTGGCCGGGGTTGTCGCGCATCAGGGTGGTGTACGTCTGGCCACGGTAGTCGTAAGCCACGTTGTAACCCGTCAGGCGCGCCTGCACATCGTTTACCGTGTGGCAGCGGTTGACCTGGCGCCGGGCTTCCTGCCCGTGTTCATAGCGGTTGTCGCGGCCGGCAATGCGGTCGCCTGCAAAGGCACCCACCAACGCGCCTAGCGCTGTGGCGGCCTCGCGGCCCCCTTGGCCCCGGGTTACCTGATTGCCCACCACGCCACCAACCAGGCCACCCAACACCATGCCACCATAGTTTGCCCCGCCGTTGTTGAAGCGCTGAGGCTCGGTCTCCCACTCGGCACGGCACACTTCGCGCGGTACGGTGACGTTTTCATACTGCGGCTCGGCGCTGCGCACGCGGGCGTTGTCAATGAAAGTGTCGGCCTGCGCAGCAAACGCGCCAACCGTGCATGCAAAAATGATAGCGATACGTTTCATGGGATGCCCCTTTGGTTTGGTATGGGTGCATCTTGCGCGGGGGTGGGTGAACCGTGGCTGAATGGATACGAGAAAAGCTGTCCAACATCAGCGGGATTTGACTGGGCTAAGCATTTAGGCCCCTAACGGCGCGGGGGCTGGCGGTGGCAGTACCATGGTGGGAACCCATTTTTAATGATCGGACGCCACCCCATGATCGACCTCTACACCGCTGCTACACCCAATGGGCACAAAGTCTCTATCGCGCTAGAAGAGCTGGCCTTGCCCTACACCCTAAAGGTGTTGGACCTCTCCAAGGGTGAACAGAAAACGCCTGCATTTTTGGCCATCAACCCCAATGGACGCATCCCGGCCATCGTGGACCATGACCTGGACAACTTCGCGGTGTTTGAGTCTGGCGCCATCCTGGTCTACCTGGCCGAGAAGACCGGCAAACTTTTGCCTACCGATGTCAAAGGTCGCTCGCTGGTGATGCAGTGGCTCATGTTCCAGATGGGCGGGATCGGCCCCATGATGGGCCAGGCCAATGTGTTTTATCGCTACTTTCCTGAAAAGATCCAGAGCGTCATCGACCGTTATCAGGGCGAGAGCAAGCGCCTGTTTCGAGTGCTCGATACGCACCTGAAGGACCATGAGTTTCTGGCGGGCGACTATTCGATTGCCGACATTGCCAACTGGGCCTGGGTGCGTACCCACCGCTGGTCTGGTGTGGAGGTGGATGATTTGCCCCACCTCAAGCGCTGGCGCGACCAGTTGCGTGAGCGCCCCGCAGTGCAGCGCGGCATCGAACGCCCCCCGTCGTCGATGGACCTGCGCACCGACGATGCCGCCAAGGCCAAACAGTTCGCAGAAAGTGCGCGCACCATGTTAGAAACAGGGCAGTCCAATGCCAAGTAGTCAGAAGTAAAGCCAAGGAGTCAACAACGATGAAACTGTATGTGTCCCCCGGCGCGCCCAGCCCCCGGCGCGTGATGATGTTTATGGTGGAAAAAGGCATCACCGGCATCGACTTGGTCAATGTAGACCTGAACGCGCAAGAGCACAAGGGTGAGGCCTACCGCGCCAAAAGCCCGCTGGCCAAGGTGCCTGCACTGGAGCTGGACGACGGCCGCGTGTTGACCGAGACGCGCGCCATTTGCACCTACCTTGAGGGTCTGTACCCCGAGCCCAACCTGATGGGGGTGGATTCAGAAGAGCGCGCCTTTATCGAGATGGCCGACCGCCGGGTCGAACACTACCTGCTGGCCGGCATTGCCAACACCGTGCGCCACACGCACCCTGGTCTGGCGCCGCTGGAGCAGCCCCAGTTTCCGGATTTTGGCCATTCGCAGGCCGAGAAGGTGCGCCAGATCGCCGCCTGGTTTGACCATGTGCTGGAGCACCAGCCGTGGATGGCGGGTGACCGGTTTACGGTGGCCGACATCACGGCCTTTTGCGCCATTGAGTTTGCCAAACTGATGAAGTTCAATCCAGGCAAAGAAGGTATGCCCACCCTGCAGGCTTGGCGCGATAAGGTGGCTGACCGCCCCAGCGCCAAGGTGAAATAGGGCTGTAGCCCTCGTGAAATATGCTATTGCAGCTATCAATTGCAGAGCATATTGGCCCCTTTGTTGCAAAAATACGGGTGTGAATTGGATTTTTGTTTTTAATTAGTCGGAATTTCATTTTAAATTAGTCGGAATTATTGATCCCGACTGATTGCCGATGACCGACCAAACCCCGTCTTCACTCCGTGGCACTGTTGCCCGACACGCGCAAAACCACATCACCACTGCATTGCAAGATACGCGCGTGGTCTTGGTGGTGGGGCCTCGGCAGGCCGGCAAAACCACACTGGCCCGGCTATACGCCAATGCCGATCGGCCCTACCTCACTTTAGATGACCCCGCCACACTTGCTGCAGCGCGCACAGACCCAACGGGTTTTGTGCGTGGCCTGCAAAGCGCGGTGATCGACGAGGTGCAGCGCGCACCTGATTTGTTGTTGGCCATTAAAGAAAGCGTGGACAAAGACCAAAGCCCCGGACGCTTCTTGCTCACCGGCTCCACCAATTTGATGGCACTGCCGATCGTCACAGACTCTTTGGCGGGTAGGCTGGCCGTCATCACTTTGCTGCCGTTTGCGCAGGCAGAGTTGGCCGGAGAACCTGGTGATTTGCTAGACCGCTTGTTTGGCGACGGCGCATTGCCCGCAGTCGTGAGGCCCGTGGTGGGTGACGATCTCATGGCGCGTGTGCTGCAAGGCGGCTATCCCGAAGCCCTGCGCCGCACCAGTGCCCGCCGCCGACAGGCCTGGCTGGAGGACTATGTGGCGCTTATCTTGGACCGTGATGTGCGCGACATTGCGAACATCGACCAGTTGGACCACATGCCCCGCCTGCTTGACGTGTTGGCTGCCCACGCTGGGCGGTTGGTCAACCACAGCAGCTACGGCGCAGTGCTGGGCTTGACTATGCCTACGGCACAGAAGTATGTGGGTATTTTGGAGCGCTTGTTTTTGTTGCGCCAAGTACCCCCATGGTCACACAACGCGGTGAGCCGACTTACCAAAACACCCAAGCTGCATTTTCTGGACACCGGTTTGTTAGCAGCCCTGCGGGGTGACACCGCGTCTCTGCTGCAGAAAGACCGCACGGGTTATGGACCGTTGTTAGAAAGTTTTGTTGTCTCGGAAGTGCTCAAACTCGCTACCTGGTCCCAACATCGGCTGCGTATATCGCACTTTCGAACCAAAGACCAAGACGAGGTGGACTTGGTCATTGAAGACCGGCGCGGGCGGGTTATTGGCATTGAGGTGAAAGCCTCGGCCACCGTCCGTACGCAAGACCTGCGCGGACTGCGCCAATTGCAGGCTGCCGTGGGCGACAAGTTTGTGCGCGGTTTGGTGCTGCACGACCACGACCGCATCACCCCGTTTGACGAGAAGTTGCATGCGGTGCCGGTGTCTATGTTGTGGGAGACGGGCGGCTGGCTTCCGGGGTCAAAACGGTAGGCACGGCTTGCACTGCCATATCAGGGTAGTCGCGGCTGAAATGCAGGCCACGGCTTTCGCGCCGAGCCTGCGCCGAGCGCACGATCAGCTCTGCCACCTGCACCAGGTTGCGCAGCTCCAGCAAGTCTCGGGTGACGTGGAAGTTAGCGTAAAACTCTTGAATCTCACCCTGCAGTAGCGCAATGCGGTGCGATGCACGCTCTAGCCGTTTGTTGGTGCGCACAATACCAACGTAGTCCCACATAAAACGACGCAGCTCGTCCCAGTTGTGCGAGATCACCACCGTCTCGTCGGCATCGGTCACGCGGCTGTCGTCCCAGTCGGGCAGATCCCCTGGCGTTGGTAGCGGTGCGGTGACGATGTCGCTGGCGGCTGCGCGGGCAAACACCATACATTCGACCAGCGAGTTGCTGGCCAAGCGGTTGGCGCCGTGCAGGCCGGTGTAGGTGGCTTCGCCAACGGCGTGCAGTCCCGCCACGTCGGTGCGCCCGGCCAGGTCGGTCTGGATGCCGCCACAGGTGTAGTGCGCGGCTGGCACCACGGGGATAGGCTGCTTGGAAATGTCGATGCCCAGCTCCAAGCAGCGTGCGTAGATGTTGGGGAAGTGCTCCAAGATAAACGCCAGCGGCTCATGCGAAATATCCAGATACACGCAGTCCACACCATGCTTCTTCATCTCAAAGTCAATCGCGCGGGCGACCACGTCGCGCGGGGCCAATTCTGCACGTTCGTCGTGCAGCGGCATAAAGCGCGTGCCACCGGCAGACGCTGGCAGCAGCAGGCGACCGCCTTCACCGCGTACGGCCTCGGTGATCAGGAACGACTTGGCATGCGGGTGGTACAGGCAGGTGGGGTGGAACTGGATGAACTCCATGTTGGTCACCCGGCAGCCCGCGCGCCAAGCCGCAGCGATGCCGTCGCCGGTGGCGGTGTCGGGGTTGGTGGTGTAGAGGTAGACCTTGCCCGCGCCGCCGGTGGCCAAAATCGTGTGCGGGGCACTGAAAGTGTGCACCGTGTCGGTGGCCTCGTCCAGCGCGTACAGGCCCAGGCAGCGGTTGGACTCGGTGTCCTGCGCCGTGGCCAGGCCCAGCTTGCGGTCGGTGATCAGGTCCACCAGGGTGTGGTTCTCAAACAGCGTGATGTTGGGTGTGCGGCGCACGGTCGCAATCAGCGTCTTTTGCACTGCCGCACCGGTGGCATCGGTCACGTGGACGATGCGCCGCGCACTGTGGCCGCCTTCACGCGTCAGGTGTAAATGGCCGTCTTCCTCGGAGAAGGGCACGCCCAGGTCACGCAGCCAGGCAATACTCTCGGGCGAATGCTCCACCACAAAGCGGGTGGCGGACGGGTCCGAGAGGCCTGCGCCAGCAACCAGGGTGTCGTGTATGTGGGCGTCAAAGCTGTCACCCGCCGCCAAGACGGCGGCGATGCCACCCTGCGCCCAAGCGCTGGAGCCGTCGCTCATGGCGCGTTTAGTGAGCACAGCGACTCGGTGGGTGGGTGCTAGGTGCAGCGCTGCCGACAGGCCCGCCAAACCGCTGCCGACGATGAGAACGTCAAAGTGGTACTGCGTCGCGTTGGATGTGTGGAGCATCAGAGATTCGCAAGGTGGTAGGCGCGTTTGCTATCAAAAAAATAGCGATTTACGCAGGTTTCACGAGGGCCAGAGACTCATTTTATGCCTGAAGTGGCCTGCCTAGCGCCGCCTGCGTTGCGTATGTCAGCGTTTTGGACCCAGCCACGGCACAATAGCCCCATGCCCTATTTACCCACCTTCCACGCGCCTGAGCGTTTTAACGACGCTGGCGCCGCACTGACCCAGGTTATGCGTATTTACGACGCGAGCATTGCCCATTTGCGCCAGGCCATGCAACGTTTTGTTGACGGTGATGACAGCATGGGCCATGTGCGCGCCTATTACCCATTGGTGCGTATTCACACCGACACCGTGTCGCGCAACAGCAACCCAGACCTGGCGCGCCTGAGTTTTGGTTTTGTGGCGGGCCCCGGCCGTTTTGAGACCACATTGACCCGCCCGGAGTTGTACCGTGAGTACTACTTGGAGCAGTTTGAGTTGCTGCTTAAAAATCACGGCGTGGAGCTGGAGGTCGGTACGAGCAACCAGCCCATACCCGTGCATTTTTCGTTTGCCGAGAGCGACCACGTGGAGGGCACCATGGCGCCCGCGCGGCGGGTGCGCATGCGCGACGTGTTTGACCTGCCCGACCTGGCCGCCATGGACGACGGCATTGCCAACGGCACCTACGAGCCCAAAGCGGGCGAACCCATGCCGCTGGCCTTGTTCACTGCTCCGCGGATGGACTATTCGCTGCACCGCCTGCGCCACTACACCGGCACCTTGCCAGAGCACTTTCAAAACTTTGTGCTGTTTACCAATTACCAGTTTTATGTGGACGAGTTCATTGCGCTGGGCCACGCGGCCATGGCCGACCCCAATAGCGAGTACATCGCCTTTGTGGAGCCGGGCAATGTGATTACCCGCCGTGTCGGCCTGCCCGCGCAAGAGGCCGACGCCCTGGGTGTGCCGCCACCGCGTTTGCCGCAAATGCCGGGCTACCACCTGGTGCGCGCCGACCGCGCTGGCATCACCATGGTCAACATTGGTGTGGGCCCGGCCAATGCCAAAAACATCACCGACCACATTGCCGTACTGCGCCCCCACACCTGGATCATGCTGGGCCACTGCGCCGGCCTGCGCAACAGCCAGCAGCTGGGCGACTACGTGCTGGCCCATGGCTATGTGCGCGAAGACCATGTGTTGGATGAAGAGTTGCCACTGTGGGTCCCCATCCCCGCGCTGGCCGAAATTCAGGTGGCGCTGGAGCAGGCGGTGGCCGACGTCACGCAAATTAAGGGCGCTGCGCTCAAAAACATCATGCGCACCGGCACGGTGGCGTCTACTGACAACCGCAATTGGGAGCTGCTGCCCAACAACCAGCCGCAGCGCCGCTTCAGCCAAAGCCGCGCGGTGGCGCTTGACATGGAGAGCGCCACCATTGCCGCCAACGGCTTTCGGTTTCGGGTGCCTTACGGAACGCTCTTGTGCGTGAGCGACAAGCCCCTGCACGGTGAGATCAAGCTGCCGGGTATGGCCAATCACTTTTACCGCGAGCGGGTGGACCAGCACTTGCGCATCGGCATCCGCGCGCTGGAGCTGTTGCGTGCCCGGGGCAGCGAGCAGTTGCACAGCCGCAAGCTGCGCAGCTTTTCCGAAGTGGCGTTCCAGTGAGTCGTTTTGCCCTGTCTCCTTCGCGACCGTGATCGGCTGCCTGAGCCTTACCTGATCCTCGCTTGCCAAGCGCGCCTCGTTGGTCGCGCGCTTGTTGTACAAAGATTG
This sequence comes from Burkholderiales bacterium, assembly GCA_038245855.1. GTDB lineage: Bacteria > Pseudomonadota > Gammaproteobacteria > Burkholderiales > Burkholderiaceae_C > Allorhodoferax. The sequence continues at coordinate 26,013 of JBBRSA010000023.1, read as the reverse complement.
ACTTTCGGTTAACACGTGCTTCACCTTCGGGCACCATAATGGCCTTCATGAAGATGCATCGATGTTGTAGACCAACGAATTCCAGTCCCCCTGAGCGACGTTTGCAACGCCACGCGCTGGCAACCGGGTTAGTTCTGGCTTTTGCGCTGTCTGGCTGTGCATCGCTGTCGCCGTCATCCACTGACTTGCCGCAGACCCCTGTGCCGGCGGCCTGGACTTCGGAGGCGACGCCATCTGCGGCTGCGACGGTGTTGGCGCAGTGGTGGCAGCGCTTCAACGATCCTTTGCTCGGTACGCTGGTTACCCAGGCGTTGCAGGCCAACACCACGGTGCGTTCGGCGCAGGCTGCGCTGCAGCAGGCCCGCGCGCTGCGCGATGTCAATTCGGCCAACTTGCTCCCGACCGTCTCGGCTTCGGGCTCGGCCCAGCACAGCAAATTGGGTGGTGCCGATGCGAGCGATACCTTTAAGGCCGGGTTTGATGCCAGCTGGGAGCCCGACGTTTTCGGTGCCCAACGCAGCGCGCTGAGTGCCACCGAGGCCGATGCCCAGGCGGCGCAGGCCAGTTTGGCGGATACACAGGTGTCGATTGCTGCTGAGGTGGCTGTCACTTATATTGAGCTGCGTGGCTTGCAGGCGCGTCTGGCAATTGCCCGCAACAGCCTGGCCACCCAGACCGAAACGCAGCAGATTACCGGCTGGCGGGTGCAGGCAGGCTTGGCGTCTTCACTGGACCTGGAGCAGGCACGCGCGGCTCTTGCGCAGACCAATGCCCAGATCCCGGCGCTGCAAACCAGTGCCGCGCAGGCACAACACAGCTTGGCGGTGTTGACCGGCCAGGCGCCTAGCGCATTGGACTCCACGCTCGCAGCTGCCAGTGCCGTTCCGCAAGCACCCAAAGACCTTGCACTCAGTATTCCGGCCGAAACCCTGCGCCAGCGTCCCGATGTGCGCGCCGCCGAGAACCGCATCAGTGCAGCGCTTGCACGAGTGTCGCTGGCCGAGGCGGCGCGCTATCCGAGTTTTCAGATCAGCGGATCGCTCGGCGTGAGCGCGCTGACACTGGGCTCGCTCGCCACGGCTGGTGGGGTGGCAAGCAGTTTGCTCGGCGGCATCTCCATTCCCTTGTTTGACGGTGGTGCGGCCAAGGCGCACGTGCGGGCCCAGGAGGCTGCGTTGGAACAAAGTCGTGTCGGTTATCAGGCAACCGTGTTGACGGCGCTCCAGGATGTGGAGGATGCTTTGGTAGCCCTGCGCGGCGACCAAGAGCGTCTGGCCTTGCTGCAGGTAGCGGCGGATGCGGCTGGCAATGCTGACTTGCTGGCGCGCCAGCGCTACAGCAGCGGCCTGATTGATTTCACTTCGGTGCTGGAGACACAGCGTACCCTGCTGTCCACCCAAGACAGCGTGGCCATCACCCGTGCCAGCCTGAGTGCCGACCATGTGCGTCTCTACAAGGCGCTGGGCGGGGGCTGGACATCTACGACTCCAACGGCCCCCACCATCGATCGGCCTGCTTTGTGAGCGCTAGGCCATCCTCCCACGATATTCCCTAAACACCATGACCACACCGAATACCTCCAATGTGCCGCCTATCGCCGCCAGCCCGTCCTCTGCAGAGCTGCAGGCTCTGCTGGGTGCAGACCTGAAGCGCCCCTGGTGGCAACGGCCCACAGTGTGGGTTGGTGTGCTGGTGTTGGTGGCGCTGGCTGTTGGCTGGTATTTCTGGCAAAGCGCCCAGCGAACCAGTGCCGCGCCGGTTTATGTGACCGAACCGGTGCGCCGGGGCGACCTGACCTTGAAAGTGTCTGCGAATGGCACGCTGCAGCCGACCCGTTCGGTGAACATCGGCAGCGAGTTATCGGGAACGGTTAAACAGGTACTGGTTGATGTCAACGACCGCGTCAAGAAGGGCGAGGTGCTGGTGGTGCTGGATACGGCCAAGCTGTCGGACCAGGTGCTGCGTTCGCGTGCTTCGCTGGCGGCAGCGCAGGCCGCCCAGGCGCAGAGTGCAGCCACGGTTAAAGAATCGCAGGCAAACTTGGCCCGCTTCGAAGAAGTGGCGCGGCTGTCGGGCGGTAAGGTGCCTTCGGCGACGGAACTTGACGGTGCGCGCGCTAGCGTGGCCCGCGCCGTGGCCAGCGAGGCCAGTGCAAAGGCCAATGTGGCGGAAGCCCGCGCGGCTTTGTCTACCGACGAGACCAACCTTGGGAAGGCGTCGATTCGCTCCCCCATCGACGGCGTGGTGCTGTCCCGCACGGTAGACCCAGGCAATGCCGTGGCCGCCTCGCTGCAGGCGGTGACTCTGTTCTCGGTTGCGGAAGATCTTAAACAGTTGCGCTTGGAAGTGAGTGTGGACGAGGCCGATGTCGGGGGCGTTCAAGTCGGTCAAAAGGCCAGCTTTACGGTGAGTGCGTATCCAGCACGCCGCTACCCAGCCACGATTACGCGGGTGGCCTTTGGCTCCACCAAGACCGATAACGTGGTGACTTACACCACCTACCTGGATGTGGATAACAAGGACTTGACCCTGCGCCCTGGTATGACGGCTGCGGCAACGATTATTGCCACCGAACGCACGGGAGTGCTGCTGGTGCCCAACACGGCGCTGCGTTTTTCGCCCGCACAGGCGCAAAGCAATGTCGCCGCATCGGGCGGCAGCGTGGTGTCCAAGTTGCTGCCGCGCATGCCCCGCACGGGCTCGCGTAAAACGGCTGGCACCAGCAGCACCGGCGCTGCGGCCAAGGAAATTTGGGTGCTTAAGGACGGCAAAGCGGTGTCCATGTTGGTGAAGTCCGGTATCAGCGATGGCCGCCATACAGAGGTCAGCAGCGACGCATTGCAGGAGGGCATGGCCGTGATCACCGACCAACGTTCAGCGGGGGCCGCTCCATGAGTGCGCAACCGGGAGCGGGTGGGGCCGATAGCACCCCACTCATCCGTTTGCGTGGCGTGACCAAGGTTTATGGCGCGGGCGCGACGGCGCTCCAAGCGCTCAAGGGCGTGGATCTGGACATCACGGCGGGCGACTTCGTGGCCATCATGGGGCCCAGCGGCTCGGGTAAGTCCACCGCCATGAACATTTTGGGCTGCCTGGACACCCCGACGGCGGGCCAATACCAGTTTCAAGGGATGCGCGTGGAGTCGCTCACGCGTGACCAACGCGCCCGGTTGCGTCGGCGCTACCTGGGCTTTGTGTTCCAAGGATTTAACCTGCTAGCGCGTACGTCAGCGCAGGAAAACGTCGAGTTGCCGCTGCTGTACCGCGGTGAACCCGCGGTCGCGCGCCATGCTGCTGCGGCGCGCGCGTTGGACTCCGTGGGGCTCAAGGGTTGGGAGCACCACACGCCGGCAGAACTCTCGGGCGGACAACAGCAGCGCGTGGCGATCGCGCGGGCCATCGTCTCGCAGCCGGCCGTGCTGCTGGCGGATGAGCCTACGGGCAACCTGGACACCCATCGCAGTCGCGAGATCATGGAGTTGCTGTGGCACCTCAATGCGGACCAAGGCATCACCGTGCTGATGGTGACGCATGAGGCGGACATGGCCGCCTATGCCCGTCGCATCGTCCATTTTGTTGACGGCTTGGTCGCAAGCGACACGCGTAACCCGCATCCGGCGGGTTTGCATGCATCTGCGCTTGCGCCTTCGGCCACTGGTGAGGTTGCTTGATGCTACTCAACACCTTGATGCTGGCGTTGCGCTCGATCCGTCGCAACCTGATGCGCTCGTTTCTTACAATTTTGGGTATTGTGATCGGTGTCAGTGCGGTTATCACCATGGTCACGCTGGGCAACGGCGCCACGCTGGCCGTGCAGAATCAAATTTCGGGCCTGGGCACCAACCTGCTGCAAGTGCGCCCTGGCCAGCGCATGGGGGGCGGTGGTGGCGCTAGCGCACCGGCTTTTAAGGAGGAGGACGCCGACGCCATTGCCACGCAGATCGGCGGTATTGCTGCGGTGGCGCCTGAGGCGAGAACCAGTACCACGGTGGTTGCGAACGGACGCAACTGGACCAGCGGCATCATCGGCAGCACCAATGCCTGGCTGGACACTGGCAATTGGGAGATCAAAACCGGACGTGAGTTTTCCGAAGGGGAGATGCGGGCCGGTGCCGCCGTGTGCATCATTGGCGAAACCATCCGCCGTGAGCTCTTTGCCACGGGTGATCCCATTGGTGCGCAGTTGCGCGTGAAGCAAATGTCTTGCGAGGTGATCGGGGTGCTGTCTTCTAAGGGACAAGGCTCTTTCGGCAACGACCAGGACGAAGTCGTGCTGCTGCCGATCAAGACGCTGCAGCGCCGCATAACAGGCAACACCCGCGTGAACACACTGCTGGTTTCCATGAAGGATGGCAGCGATGGGAGTCGCGTCACCGCTGGGCTGACCCAACTGCTGCGCGAGCGTCGCAAGCTGTCGAGCACCGACGAAGACAACTTTAATGTGCTGGACACCAAGCAACTGGCCGAGGCTTTGTCGGGAACGACCAAGGTGATGACCATGCTGCTGGGCGCGGTGGCGGCCGTGAGTCTGCTGGTCGGTGGTATCGGCATCATGAACATCATGCTGGTCAGCGTGACCGAGCGCACCCGTGAAATTGGTCTGCGTTTGGCCATTGGTGCGCTGGAGCGAGAGGTGCTGCTGCAGTTTCTCATCGAAGCGGTGGCGCTCGCCGCCTTAGGGGGGGTGATCGGGATTGTGTTGGCGACGATCGCATCCGTGGGCTTGGCGAGCGTGATGGGCGTGCCCTACCTGTTCAATCCGGGCGTGAATCTACTGTCTTTCGTTTTTTCGGCGGGAATTGGCGTGGTCTTCGGTTACTTTCCGGCCCGCCGTGCTGCGCGCATGGACCCCATCGACGCCCTGCGCCATGAATAGGCTGCCGCGGGCGACTTTTGCCCGCTAGCCAAGCCCTTTGACGGGGCTGGAGCTGAGTTGACTTGGGTCACAATCCACACATGGACGCCACGATTTTTTCTGTGCAGGATTTGAGCAAGCGCTATGGCAGTAGCCAAGTTGTGGACGCGTTGTCGTTCGCAATTGAGCCCGGAGAGTGCCTGGGCGTGATCGGCCCCAATGGCGCGGGCAAGACCACCACGATCCGCATGTGCCTGGGCCTGACAGCGCCCGATGCGGGGCAGATCCATTTCACCCTGACTGGCCAACCGGTGTTGCAAATGCCCCAGGATGCGCTGGCCATTAAGGCGCAATTGGGGGTTGTGAGTCAGATGGACACGCTGGACCCCGACTTTAGTTGCGCCGAGAACCTGCTGGTCTACGGCCGCTATTTCGGCATGAAGGACGCAGCCATCAAAGCACGCATTCCGCAGTTGCTGGAGTTCGCCTCGCTTAGCCACAAAGCCAACGCCAAGCCGGGCGAATTGTCGGGTGGTATGAAACGCCGCCTCTCCTTGGCGCGCGCGCTGGTGAACGACCCCAAATTGTTGATGCTGGACGAGCCCACAACCGGGCTAGACCCGCAGGCCCGCCACCTGATGTGGGAGCGCCTGCAACTGCTGTTGCAACAGGGCAAGTCTATTCTGCTGACCACCCACTTTATGGACGAGGCCGAGCGCTTGTGCAACCGCTTGCTGGTGCTGGACCATGGTAAAAAGATTGCCGAAGGTTCGCCCCGTGCGCTGATTGCACTGCACCTAGAGCCCGACGTGATTGAGGTGTATGGCACCGGCGCGGTCGACCTGGCGCAGGGGCCTCTGGCCGCCCTGGCCACGCGGGTTGAGGTCAGCGGCGAGACGGTGTTTTTCTACACCAAGGGTGCCGACGCGCTGCTGCAGGCCCTGCAGGCCTACCCGCAGCTGCGCACCCTGCACCGGCCGGCCAATCTGGAAGATTTGTTCTTGAAATTGACCGGCCGCCAAATTCGGGAGGATGCATGAGCACCCAACAGTCCATTTGGCGCGCGCCCCAGCTTTCGCTGCGGTTTTGGCCCGTTTTTTTACGCAACCTGCTGGTGTGGCGCAAGCTGGCCATCCCCAGCCTGGTGGGCAATATTGCCGAGCCGTTGATGTGGCTGGTGGCATTCGGTTACGGGATGGGTGCCCTGGTGGGCACGGTGGCGGTGCTCACCCCCAGCGGGGCGGTGCAGGTGCCTTACCTCTTGTTTCTGGCCAGCGGCTCTATTTGTATGAGCGCCATGCAGGCGGCCTCGTTTGAGGCGTTGTATTCAGCCTTCTCGCGCATGCATGTGCAAAAAACCTGGGACGGCATCATGAACGCCCCCGTGGGGTTGGACGACATTGTGTTGGCTGAGATGCTGTGGGCCGCCTTTAAGGCGCTGTTTACCGTCACCGCCATCTTGGTGGTGATGCTGGGCCTGGGTATTAGTTACAGCCCCAAGCTACTAGTGGCTTGGCCTATTTTGTTGGGTGTGGGGATGACGTTTAGCTGCATCGCTTTGATTTGCAATGCGCTGGCCAATGGTTACGATTTTTTCACCTACTACTTCACTTTGTTTTTGACACCGATGATGTTTTTGAGCGGCGTTTTCTTCCCGCTAGAGCAGCTGCCGCTGGTGGTGCGTATGGTCGCCGACTGGCTGCCCCTGAGCAACGCAGTAGCCTTGGTGCGCCCCCTGTTTATGGATCAATGGCCCACCGACGTGTGGCGCCACAGCTTGGTGTTGGTGGGCTACGCGGTGGTGTCGTTTTGGGTGGCGTTGGCGCTGACCCGTAAGCGGTTTCGGATGTAAGGGATTCTGCGTTGTGCAGTCTTCAAAATTGAGCGAGACACATTCGAAGCGCTTGCGCAAGGTGTAGCGCGCAGTAACCCACTGGACCGAAGGTGTCGGTGGCCGCTTTCCGAAGCGGCCGTTGGGCAAGGTTATCGGCTCGTCCTGAAAATGGGCTTATTTACTTGAGGCAAGCGATTCGCTTGACCATGATGAATAACCGTCGTTTTGTTGAGCTAACCGCCTGGCTGCGGCCCTACACCCGCTGGGCCACCCGTTTTTCCCTGAACTCGCCCCAGTGGCTGCCCGCAGTGTTGCGCAATGCCCCGCTCAAACTGAGCTCTTTTATTTTGCGTTGCTACCACTGGACCCTGCGCTGACTTTCAAGGTTGGCCCATAGGCCGACAATGGGGGCTAGCCCAGCGCTTTAAGCTTGCGGTACAGAGAGCGCTCACTGATTCCAAGTTTTTTCGCCAGTGCGGATCGGCTGCCTTGGTGGCCTGACACCAGTTGTTGAAACGCGGCCCGCCCCATTGTTTTGAGTAAATCCGGGCTCGGATCGATGGCATTGATCGTGCCAACCGCCGCTCCACCCAAACTGGCAGTCCTTGGGTAGCTCGCCCCCCCGACTGGCACACGTCTGCCCGACAGCAGGGCCTGCTGCACGTGCGTCGCCTCCAGCGTGTCGCCATCACACAATAGGCTTGCGCGTTCCAGCAAGTTGCGCAATTCGCGCACGTTGCCCGGAAAATCTTGCGCTTGCAGCACGTGTAGCGCTGAATCACTGACTTGCAATCTGCGTTTGGGGGCGACACGCGCCAATAAGGCCGTGGCCAGCAAGGCAATGTCATCACGGCGTTCACGCAAGGACGGTAGGTGAATCGGGAAAGTGCTGAGGCGATAGAAGAGGTCTTCTCTGAAGGTGCCATTTGCCACCATCTGGTCTAGATCACGGTGTGTGGCAGACACGACACGAATGTCGGCATGGCGTTGGTCCGTACTGCCGACCCGGCGGTAGGTTCCGGTTTCCAGCAGGCGCAGCAGCTTGACCTGCATGGTAAGCGGAATATCGCCAACCTCATCCAGAAAAGGGTGCCGCCACTGGCGGCCTCAACCAGTCCACTTTTGGCCGTAGTCGCGCCGGTAAAGGAGCCGCGCTCATGGCCGAACAGTTCAGACTCAAATAGATTTTCTGGCAAGCTGGAGCAGTCCACTGCAACCAGGGCCCGGTGGGCCCGCGGGCTGGCTTCATGCACAGCGCTTGCCACCAGTTCTTTGCCGGTACCGGACTCCCCTAACAGCAGTACGGTGGCCTGTGACGGCGCTACTCGGGCCACTAGCGCCAGCATGTGTTGAAAGACAGGCGTTCGGCCGATGAGCCCCTGTGCCGCCGCTTTGCCTTGCGCGACGTGCAGTGATTCCATCTTCTCGACAAAAAACACCTGTTCACCGCTGGCATTGCGCAGCGGTGTCAGCTCGATGTTGACGTACTCCTCGCCTTTGGGGGTGTGGTGCAGGTGCAGTACGCGCTCACGATGACCCGATTCACGCGCCTTGGCCATCGGACACGACTCGCCGGCCTGATCGCAGGCCACAGGAAAATGGTGCGACACCTCAAAACAGGTGCGCCCGACGACACTGCGCTGTGGGCTGAACCTCTGTCGATACGCTGCATTGGCTGCCAGGATGCGGTATTGTGTGTCGAACAGAATGTGCGGATCTGGGAGACCTTCCAGGTAAGAGACCAACTCAGGAAGTGGTTTTGAGGGGGTGTTTTTCATGGTTTAAGCCATACCAGCGGTATTGGCAAGATTCTGCCATGTACTGCCATGTGCTGCCATGTGCTGCCAATTGTTGCCAAAAATGGCAGTAACTTCTGCTGCCAGATAAACCTGATGGATGCAGTCTATTTTGCAAGCTATTGATTTAAAAGAGATTTATCCGACGAGGTGGCGTGGCACGATTCTTGAGAAGGTAACGATAGAAACTCTTATTCCATGAAGCCGCAAGACAAGATGCTGGTAAAAAAACTGGCCGTGGTGCTGGTGATCAAACTGGCTGTTCTGGTGGCTTTGTGGTGGGGGTTTGTGCGCGAGCAACGGGTCTTAGTCGATGGCGACGTCGCTGCTGCGCAGATTTTGGGTACCCCGCCTGATAAACCGAAGGAATGAGCCAATGATTTCAGAACAACTGGTGGATTTGTCCAGGTTGCAATTTGCTGCCACGGCCATGTACCACTTTCTCTTTGTGCCCCTAACGATTGGCATGGTGTGGATTTTGGTCATCATGGAAAGCGTGTATGTGATGACCGGCAACGTCATCTGGAAGGATATGACCCGTTTCTGGGGCAAGTTGTTTGGCATCAACTTCGCTTTGGGGGTAACGACTGGCATTACGCTGGAGTTTCAGTTTGGAACCAATTGGGCTTACTACTCGCACTATGTGGGTGACATCTTCGGTGCGCCCTTGGCCATCGAAGGGATGATGGCGTTCTTCCTCGAATCGACCATGATTGGTCTGTTTTTCTTTGGCTGGGACCGCCTCTCTAAACCCCAGCACTTGCTGGTGACTACTTTGATGGCAGTGGGTACAAACCTTTCCGCATTGTGGATATTGATTGCCAACGGATGGATGCAAAACCCGGTGGGTGCCGAATTCAGTTACCAGACCATGCGCATGGAAATGACGGATTTTTGGGCGGTGGTTTTCAATCCCGACGCGCAGGCTAAGTTTGTACACACCGTGTCTGCGGGTTACGTGACGGGCGCTATGTTCGTGCTCTCCATTTCCAGTTGGTATCTGCTGAAGAAACGCGATGTGGAATTTGCCAAGCGTAGCTTTCGCGTAGCGGCGGCTTTCGGACTGGCATCGGTATTGAGCGTTATCGTGCTGGGTGATGAATCGGGCTACACCGTGGGCGAAGCCCAGCAGACCAAGATGGCCGCACTGGAAGCGATGTGGGAGACCAAGCCCGCACCGGCCGGCCTGACATTGGTGGCCAGTATCAATGAAGCGGCACAAAAAAATGATTGGGAGATCGAGATTCCGTGGCTGATGGGTTTGATTGGCACGCGCTCCATCACCAAGGAGATTCCAGGCATCCACGAGATCAAAGCCAAAAATCGTGAACGTATTGTGCGGGGCATCGTTGCTGTGAATGCCTTGGAGGCACTGCGCGCCCACCGCGACGACGCGGTAGCTAAAGAGACTTTTGAGCGTCACAAGGCAGATCTGGGTTTTGGCTTGTTACTCAAAAAATACGTGACAGATGTGAATCTGGCAACGCCCGAGATGATCGACAAAGCGGTCAATTCCACAGTGCCCCGTGTCACCCCAATGTTCTGGGCCTTTCGCATCATGGTCGGCTTGGGCTTTGCGATGCTGCTGCTGTTCGCCCTGGCTTTTTGGAGCACAGTCAAAAGTGCCTGCACGCAAAAGCCGTGGTTACTCAAGTGGGCTCTTTGGATGTTGCCGGCACCTTGGCTGGCCTGCGAATTGGGTTGGTTTGTAGCCGAGTATGGTCGCCAGCCGTGGACCATTTACGGTGTGTTGCCAACGCACTTGAGCGTATCGACCCTGAGCGTGAACAGTCTGTATGGCTCGTTGGCAGGGTTCATTGTTTTCTACACCGTGCTGCTGATTGTGGAGATGTTCTTGATGTTCAAGTTTGCACGCATGGGACCGGGTAGTTTGGGTACCGGTCGTTATGACCACGAACCGGTTCACACCATGTTGGCGCAGGCCTGAAGGAGCATATTGATGATGGACTATTCAACCCTCAAGATCATCTGGTGGCTGCTGGTGGGCGTGCTGCTGGTGGGCTTTGCCATCATGGATGGCCACGACATGGGCGTAGGCACGTTGCTGCCTTTTGTGGGCAAGAGCGATATCGAGCGTCGCACCGTGATCAACACCGTTGGCGCGCACTGGGAGGGCAACCAGGTGTGGTTTGTGACGGCAGGGGGTGCTCTATTTGCGGCCTGGCCACTGGTTTATGCCACCGCGTTTAGCGGGTTCTACTGGGCCATGATGGCCGCGTTGTGGGCTTTGTTCTTTCGCCCTGTGGGGTTTACCTACCGCAGCAAGATTCAAAACGCGACCTGGCGCAGCACATGGGACTGGGGCCTGTTCATTGGTGGAGCCGTGCCACCGCTGATCTTTGGCGTGGCCTTTGGCAACCTACTGCAGGGCGTGCCCTTTGGCTTTGATGCCTACCTGGTCTCCACGTACACCGGCACCTTTTGGCAGTTGCTTAATCCGTTTGCACTATTGGCAGGAGTCGTCAGTAGCGCCATGATCACGATGCACGGTGGTGCCTACTTGGCACATCGCACAGAGGGCGTAATCCAGGCGCGTGCCATCAAGGGCGCCATCGGCGCGGCACTGGTCTTGATCGTGGGCTTTGTGGTGGCCGGTATTTGGTTGCAATGGATACCGGGCTACCGCATCACCTCTGCAATCGATCCATCGGCCCTGCCCGACCCCATGAACAAGACTGTTGTGCGCGAAGTTGGCGCCTGGATGGCCAACTATGGTCGCCAGCCCTTGCTGTGGATACTGCCCGCGTTGGGTATAGGTGGTGCCCTGTTGGCGTCGGGCCTGCTACTGGCGCGCCGCACGCTGACCGCGTTCGTAGCGTCGGCGCTGGCGATGGTGGGTGTGATCGGCACGGCGGGTGCATCGATGTTCCCGTTCATCATGCCGTCCTCCACCTTTCCTTCTGCCAGCTTGACGGCGTGGGATAGTGTGTCCACCCATCTCACGCTGGGCATCATGTTTTGGGCCACCGTCATTCTCATGCCACTGATCGTGGTGTACACCAGCTGGGCTTTTCGCGTTATGCGCGGCAAGGTGACTACAGCTTACATAGAAGAAAACGAACATGTTGCCTATTGAGTGCATTGGTTTAGTGCCGCAAATTGCGAATCGGTGAAGACGATGTCGGCACCGCTTGAAGTCGAGTCATAAGGAGAAAAATATGTGGTATTTCGCTTGGATGCTGGGAGTCGGTTTTGCCGTATTGCTGGCCATTTTGAACGCCATGTGGGGAGAGAATGAAGACGCACGTGCCCAGATCAAGGCGGACGAGCGCGCTCAGGCCAAACCCCATGGGATCGACCCGTAATGGACCGTAGCGCGCCGGCTAAGGCCGGGGTGCAATGGCCCAGCTTGCTGGTGGCCATTGCCATCATGCTGGTGGGCAGTATTTACCCGTTACTGTTTACGGGCGCCAATGGCAAAGCTGATCATGGTTTGGCCATGGCCTTGTTTTGGGCCATGAGCGCCGGTTTGGTTCGAGGCGTGGGCTTTGTGCCACGGGCCTTGGTTTGGCGCTTGCTGTTTTCTGGCTGGTCTTGCGGGGCTGCTTTGCTGTTGGCGGGCTTGCTGCGCTTTGGGCCATGAAATGGTGTGTCGTATCTCGCACGATCAGGCCCGTGGTGAACTCACCTATCTTTTGGGCGATACGGATGCACGGGAGGCCGTTCGGACCGACCCGGGTGGTCGATGCTTGTCCCTACCAGCGGCATCCTGCGCTGGCAACTCGATTTGAAAGACTCGTATGAATACTCCTTTAAGCATCACCATCATCGGCGCCGGTTTTGGCGCGCTATCCACCGTGCGCGAAATTCGCCAACGCGACCCACACGTTCGCATCACCCTGATTGCGCCGCGTGCCGAGCTGCACTACCTGCCCGGCATCATTTGGATACCCTGCGGCCTGCGCACGCGCGAACAACTGGTGGTGCCACTGGCCAATTTTTTTGCCCGCATGAACGTACAGCACATGGCTGCCGAGGTGACTGGACTGCTAGAAGGCGGCCGGGTGGTCACCACCACCGCCGGCGATGTGCGCAACGATGCGCTGGTGATTGCCAGCGGCGGGCGCTTCATTAAAAAATTGCCCGGCATTGAGCACGCCATTACGCCGTGCGAGGGCATTGCAGCGGCCGAGAAAATCCGGGACCGGCTGCGGGCTATGCAAGGCGGCACCATTGCCGTGGGTTTTGCCGGCAACCCGAATGAGCCCAGTGCCGTGCGTGGCGGTCCGATGTTCGAGTTTCTGTTCGGCATCGACGAGCAACTCAAGCGCGAAGGGCGGCGCGACAAATTCGAGCTGGTGTTTTTCAACCCTTCCAAGGAGCCCGGTAACCGCCTGGGCCCCAAAGCGGTGAAGCACTTGTTAGATGACATGGCGCGACGCAAAATCCGAACGGTTCTGGGCCACAAGATGGTGCGCTTGGAAGCGGACCGTGTCGTTACTGAAGGCGATTCGTTTGCGGCTGATCTGATTCTGTTTATGCCCGGCATGACTGGCAACTTGTGGTTTGACCAAACCGAGCTGGCGCGCTCACCCGGCGGGCTGCTCAAGGCTGATGCGCAGTGCCGTGTGGAAGGCACGCAACAGGTGTATGTGGTGGGCGATTCGGGCAGCTTCCCCGGCCCCGACTGGATGCCCAAGCAAGCCCACATGGCCGATCTGCAAGCGGCCGCTGCAGCCCAAAACGTGTTGGCCGGCTTGCGCGGCCAGACACCCACGGCCACCTTCAAGGTCGAACTCATTTGCATCATTGATGCCATTGACCACGGCACGCTGGTGTTTCGCAGCCCCACACGCCAGATCATTCTGCCGTCCTCGCGCCTGTTCCACTGGGCTAAGCGGTATTTTGAAGGTGTCTATTTGCGCAAATACCGTTGATTTTTAGATTGAGGACCATTCCGATATGACCGAATCAACGCAAGCTACCGCCACGGCTGCAACCCCTTACGAAGGCCTGGGCGGTGAAGCCGGTGTGCGCCAGCTGGCCCACCGTTTTTACGAGCTGATGGATGCGCTGCCCGAGGCCTACACCGTGCGCCAAATGCACCCTGAAAGTCTGCAGGGCAGTGAAGAGAACTTGTTCGAGTTTTTGTCGGGCTGGTTCGGCGGCCCATCGCTGTACATCGCCAAAAATGGGCACCCACGCCTGCGCATGCGCCACAACCCCTATGCCGTGGGCCCGGTGGAGCGCGATGAGTGGATGCTGTGCATGACGCAAGCCCTGAACGAGCAGGTGACCGACGGGGTGCTTCGCCAGCGCTTGATTGATACGTTCACCCAAATGGCGGATCACATGGTCAACACCCAAGTGAGCGGCGCGTGCCCCGCAGGTCAGGCCTCTGCGCCATAAAGGAAACTTGGGGCGAGGTGCGGTATTCCATGCCAACACCCGCGTTGCTTTCGTTGTAATTCTTGCCGGGCTTAAAGTACACAATGCATGCATAGACCCTTTTCGGTTTTTCTACACAATGATCACTCCACCACTTTCTCCAGCCTCTGCCGCTGACGCCGCCACCTGGAACAATCGCTTTGGCGGTGACGCCTTTGACGTGGCCGAGGTGGGCGTGAAAAAGGCCAAAATGCTGGCAAGCAGCCAAAACGTGCGGGTTAACTTTTCGGTTTACGGCTGCGACGAATACCCTTGGCCCGCTGACACCTACGACGGTGTTGCCGCCATCTTTGTGCAGTTTGCCGACCCTGCCATGCGCGGACGGATGTTCGCCACCATCAAGAAAACCCTCAAGCCAGGCGGCTACCTCGTCCTGCAAGGGTATACGCCCAAGCAACTGGAGTACAAGACCGGCGGCCCATCGCTCGCATCACACCTCTACACCCCTGAAATGCTGCAGGAAGATTTTGGTGATTTTGAAATCGTAGCGCTGCGCGCGTATGAAGACGACCTCAGTGAAGGAGCACAACACAAAGGGCGATCCGCCCTGATCGGGCTCGTGGCGCGTCGGCCTCTGAATATCCGATACGGGCCATGCTCAGCGCGCCTAGCCACCTTTGCTTCAGTCACTCGAGGGTTTCTCTGCCTCCACAGCTTTGCCTCGCCACGGCGCGCGTGCGGCAACAATAGCGGCAAGAGCCCAGAAAAGTGCAGCGAACGACCACTGCGCGAAAGCTTGTTGCCAACGTAGGAGTCCAAGAACGCTGCACACGCCCGCAGCGACCAACACGGTGACCAAGTGCGCCGCGTTGCCACGGTTTTGCAAAGCCCAAGCCAACGCACTGCGCCAATCTGATCGCCGAACCGTCGTGGGCTTTTGAGGGGTGTTCATTTGAGGGGTTCGTGAAAAAAGCGCGCGTGGCCCCGCCAATTGCTTAGTTTTGCCGCGTTTGCGCGGCTTGGTCTTGCGACTCCATAAACGCCCGGCGAAACTCCATGGGGTTGGAGATGCCGGGAATCGGCGCTTGGGGGGTGCCCGCACCCGAAATAATCAGGGTTCCAAAGTTGAAAATTCTCCCAAGAATGCTTTGGTTCACCTGAATGCTTTCAACCTTGCTGATATTGAGCTCAATGGTTTGTCGGCTGATGAAGCCGAACTTTGCGATGACCCGCTTATTGGTAAAGGCAAGCTCCGTCGTTTTGTAGCGAATGAAGGCCATGATCCAGAAAATCAAACCAAGCCCAAACAAAGCCAGCGTGATGAACCCTAACGCGATCAACGGAGCCAGCGACCACAGGCTGATGTGGCCGATGTAAGTCACTTTTTCGTCTTTGATCAGAGTGCCGTCAATGTAACTCGCCATGCTGTGTCTCCCTTTTTAAAGTCCAGCGATTCTAAGGTGCCACCAAAAGTTACGGAGTAAGCGTCTAGCCGCGGCATATTGATGTGATGCGACAGTTCTCCGACCATCGTGCGCATGATGAACATGGCGGCGACGAACTAAAGTGCGGTAGCTGGGCAATTGACCCGCTGGGTGCGCATTGCGATCCGGATGGTGATCGGTCGTGTAGTCGCGCTGGTGTCAGCGCTCAAGCAGTCTAGCCTGAACTGGGTTTCAGCCAGCGCGCTGCCAGGCATGTGGCAACAATTCCTCAATTCGACTATTGAGTTGCGTGGGCAGCCTGGTCAGCACGTCCTTGAGGTAGGCAAAGGGGTCATGCCCGTAGAGCTTGGCCGATTGCAAGAGGCTCATCACCACTGCGGCACGCTCGCCGGCCAATTGGCTGCCTATGAACATCCAGTTGCGCCTGCCCAGGGCCTGATTTGGTTTTCGATCCAATTGTTATCTACGGGCACGGCGCCGTCTTTCAAGAACTCCGAGAGTGCCGTCCAGTGGTTCAGGCTGTAGTCGATCGCCTTGGCAATCGCGCTACCCTGGGGCACTCGCGTGCGTTCAAGTCGCAACCAGGCATGCAGCTCTTGCCACAGTGGCTTGCTGCGTTCCTGGCGCATCTGCAAACGCTGCTCGCAACTCAGAGCCCTAGCGTCCGCCTCAATCCGGTACAACCACGCGATCCGCTGGATGGCCTGAGCTGCACAGGGCTGGCATTGGCCTTGACCAGTTCGTCAAACTTCCTGCGCGCATGAGCCAGGCAATTGGCAGTCTTGCGCCCCTCAAGGGACATGGTGGCGTCATAACCGGCGTACGCATCAGCCACCAAGGTTCCACTCCAGCCTTTGAGAAACCCGTGCAGGTACTTGCCCCCGCGCCCCTCGCAGAAGTCGTACACCACCCCAGGCCGCCAGCGTCGAGCGCGGCGTGGGCAGCGCGTTGTCAAAGACTTGGGGGGCTGCGGGTTCTTGCACCATCAGCTGGCAGCACCGGCAGGCCCACTTGCCCCGGATCTGACGCTGCACAAAGAACTGCGCCGGCACAATGTCCAGGCGCTCGCTGATGTCCTCGCCCACACGCACCATGGGTTGGCCGCATTCTGGCGTTGGACAGTTCGTGTTCTCGGGCTCGATCCGCGTGTCCACGCGCGGCAGATGTGGCGGCAGTGCTTCACGTTTGGGCTGGCGCTTGGCTTGGGGTTCTGGCTGCTTGTCTGGTGCATGCCAGTCTTGGGTGGACAAAGCTGGCTGCAAGGCAGCCAGTTGTGCCTCCAAACTGGCCTCGTCAGCGGCCAGTGTTTCCTCGAAGGTACAGCGCTGCTGGGCGTTCATACGCTCGGTCTTGGCACCGAACTTCCAGGCCTTCAGGCGCGCCAGCTGAAAGGTGATGCTCTCGATCTTGGCATCGCGCCACTTGATGGCTTGGGCATCAGCGTTGATGCGTTTGGTTTGTTCAGCAATGTGCTTGCTCTGCTCGTTGATCTGGGCCACTAGCTGCCCTGCCAAAGACGCCAATTCGCTCGGGCTCAGAGCTGAAATATCCTGGACTTTTATGGCATGCAGATCGAGCATGGACGAACTATAAAACGCCTAAAAAGATCACGATATTGGGAGATATTCCAATTGATTTTTAATGCTTTTTTAGACGTAATTACATGCGCGTAATCACCCTCATTTGCTCCAGCCGCTGCCAGGGAAGTCCCAGCACCAAAGCATCGAATTGTTGCTTTGTCAAAGTCACTGGAGCCGTACTATGCGCATCAGCGTGCGGCCACACGAAGCGTCCCACATTGAGCCTACGCGATGCACACCACACGCCAAACCCATCATGTACCAGCAACTTGATGCGTGTGGCCCGCGCATTGGCGAATAGGTAACCGTGGTGGGCCTGGGCCGAGCCAAAGACCTGCACAACACGGGCAAGCAGCCGCTCGCTTCCTGCGCGCATGTCAATGGGCCCCACGGCCAGCCACAAGGAGTCGATGCGGATCATCGCAGCCACTCACGCAACCAAGCGCCACATTCGCCAGCCAACTGGCTCGGCCATGTCACCGTCACCACGGACCCGCCGCGGCGCAACTCCATCCGGATTTCGGCCGTGGCTTGCGTTGGTGCTGCGGGCACGGTGACTTCAGTGCCGGATTCCAACGTGACCGGAACAAACGCCAGCGGCTGCGCAATCAAGGTTCCTTGACTGTGTTCACGTAGCCAACGGTGAACGACGTTGGCGTTGACGCCATGCTGCATTGCAACCCCAGCAATGGAGGCTCCTGCTTGGGCGCATGCCGCAACAACTTGAAGTTTGAGTTCGGGACTGTAATACCGTCTCTTGGGGGTGCGAGCTTCGCTCGCCATGGTGTGCACGATGTTCATCGCGCACACTATCTCAACTCATTAGCCGTTATTCAAGGTGTCGCGCCGAAACGCTTACGTTACGGAGTTGAGAAGTGGCGTTTGACTTGACGTGCTTCTTTGACCCGCTGGGTGTGTGCGGCCAGAAGATCGCCCCGAGTCACGATGCCAATCATTTCCGTCAAATTGTCGTCCGCAACAACGATCAAACGTCCCACGTGTGCTTCGACCATATGGTCTGCGGCTTCGCGTGCAGAGTGGCTGACTTGCACGACCAATGGCATGCGTTGAATCAAATCCTCCACGCATGCGTCGGGAGAGAATTGGGGTTTATGGAGGTCTTTGCGCGTTACCACGCCAATCAGACTCCCTTGCTTCAGAACTGGAAAACCCTGATGCTGTGCTTGCGTGCTACCTTCATCGATCCACCGCAAAACATTAGAAATACGCTGGGTGCTTTCCAGAAAAGCCACGTCACGGCTACAGATTGAACCGATGGTGACCTGATCCAAGTAGTCCGCACTGTAATCTGATGGCACGCGCACGCCGCGTCGTATTATTTTTTCCGTCATGATGGTGTTGCGCATCAATAGGCCGGAAACCAGGTAGGCCGCTGCACAGGCGGCCAGCAGGGGCAGCAGACCATGGGGCTGCAAGGTGGTTTCAAAAGCAAACACGACTGATGCGAGAAATGCACGCGAGGCCCCGGCAAACAAGGCGGCCATGCCCACCAGTGCTGCGACGCGCGGGTCCAGCCCCAAGCCAGGAAACCAGCCCGACAGCATGACGCCAGCAATACCGCCCAACGCCCCTCCGATGGTGAATAAGGGCGCCAGTGTGCCGCCAGATGTTCCACTGCCCAAGGCAATCGACCATGAAATAAACTTCAGCAAACACAGTGCAATCAACGCATTGAGTGCGAGGTGTCCGTTGAGAATATTAGAAATATTGTCATACCCAACGCCCAGGGTTTGGGGGTTGATGTAACCGATCACGCCCACCACAAGACCTCCAAGTGCTGGCCACCACATCCAATGGAAAGGCAGCTTTTCAAATGCGTCTTCAATGCCGTAAATGATCTTGGTTACACCCACGCCAACGACGCCCAGCATGGTCCCTAATATGGTGTAAGTTATCAATGCGGCGCCCCCCGGAATTGCGATGTTGGACATGGCAAAAACGGCTTCACTGCCTTCTAGGCTATACCTAATAATGGTTGCCGTTGCAGCAGCCAATGCGACGGGGATGAGTGAACGGGCCCGACGTTCAAACAGCAACAACTCAATCGCCAGCAAAACAGCAGACACGGGGGCCGCAAAAATTGCCGCCATGCCCGCTGCTGCGCCTGCAGCCAGTAAGGTTTTGCGTTCATCAGCCGTCACATGGATTTGTTGGCCCAGCAGCGACCCCAAGGCGCCACCCGTTGCAATAATGGGCCCCTCGGCACCAAATGGACCGCCAGTTCCAATCACGATGGCGGACGAAATCGGCTTTAGCCATGTAATGCGGGCCGGGATACGGCTCTCATTTTTGAGGATTTGTTCCATGGCTTCTGGAATGCCATGACCCCGAATGGCCTTGGAACCCCATTTCGCCATGAAGCCAACAATGACACCCCCGATCGCCGGAACCGCGATGACCCAGAGTCCGAGGTGGTTGTTGGCGGGGCTGACAAAGGCGGTGCTGATACGGCCATAAAAAGCGACATTGGTGACCAGTCCAATCAGCGAGGTCAGCATGTAGGCCATCAGCGCCGACACAATGCCGAGGCAAATACCCCAAAAACTGATCCATACCGCCCGTTGATCGAGCGGATAGGTGCGCCTGGCCATGTCGACATCCAGCAGCGTGGAGTCTAGGGTTGGAGAAATTGGCAACGCTGCATGCGTGTGTTGAGGTACTTTTGGGTTGCTCATTGCTTGTCTCTAGAGACCGATTGCACTGTCTCGTTCATTCACGAAGGGGTGTTGTCAGCAGGGACTCGCGCGAATTTAAAGCTGCTTTTGACATAGCGCAGAAGTTGCTCTGGCGGATATCGCAAGCCATACGCGCTGACCGACGTTATCCCGTAATGACGGAAAAACGGTGCGCGTAATGTATCACAGCGTGATATATATTCTTAGGTCTACCAACTTACATGTAGACCTATGACCAAGAAAAAATGCCCAGCGTTATCGAAATTTCGCTGCTAGCTAACTCTCCAGCCATTGATATCAGACGCACAAGTGCGCGGATCGGCTTCAATTGCTCAATTCAGCCGGAACTTAAATTGGGCAATGACAGCCCCATTGACTTTGGGCATGTCAGGAATAATCCCAAAGTTGACGCCAAAACGCTTGCCCTCGTAGGTCATTAAAGGCAGCGCGGCAAAAAAGGTGCCGCCTCGCACGATGCCGGGATAGCCATCCATGACCCCGGCCGCGACGCCGACCTTAAAGTCACCCAAAGAATAGGGCTGCCAATTGACCGCGGCGTAGGTTGTGGTATGTCGAACGCTGTTGTAGTACGAACCCACCATGAAGGAAACATGGGGCGACGTACGGTATTCAATGCCAAAACCCGCATTGCTTTCGTTGTAGCCCTTCCCTGGATTAAAGTGGCTTGAAAAGCCGCCTACGTTAACCCAAAGCTCCGGCTTGTAAGCATCTACCGGTTTTTCATCATCTGCCAGCGCGGCAGTTGTCCAGCAAAGCAGCAGCCCTGTCACTATCCAGAATCGTGTCACCATCAAGCCCCCACAAATGTCAAAAACCTGCCACCAATTTGTAAGAAATTTCGTGCGTAGAAAAAGTGGTTTTGTGGCGCAATGGCAGGCCAAATAGGGCAGTATGGGAGGCGTTAGGTGTCGTTAGATTTAAGTGTGCGATCAGCCGCCTCGGAAGTCAATCGTGATAATTATTTCCGCTTGCTTTGATGTATCTGCGCAAATGAAAAGTGGCTGGAGCCGTAGGGGCCAGCCAGAGTGCCCACGGCATTTGCCCAACGCAGACTCGGGGCGGCGTCGGTTTTGCCGATACCTATTTAGTCCACCCTTGCAAGCCCCACCCCTAAAAGAAGGCATTTTTGCAAGTGAATTTTTCTTGGCGGATGAGGCCGTTTGGCGTGTAAAAAGGCAGCCGTGGACGATCGGGTCCAGGCGCAATGGGCTTTCAACCTAAAGTTACGTGTCTGTGCCAGCTACAAAATGCGTGCCTGGCCCCTTTCGGGTGGATTAGGATGGATTGCAAGTTCGCCTGCCGGACTCTTTATGCACTGCCAAGGGGCAGGATCATGCTGCCTACACTTGCAACCGTCGGCAGCACGATATTCAACACAGATTCAACCACCGAGACCAACTTCTATGACTTCGCCACTATCCACACCCTTAGCCGCTGTTGCTGCCACCTGGAACAATCGCTTTGCGGGTGAAGCCTACCTGTTTGGCACGGAGCCAAACTCGTGGTTGCAAGACCATGCTTCTTTATGGAAAGCAGGCCAGTGCGTACTCAGCGTGGCAGACGGAGAGGGACGAAACAGCGTCTTTTTGGCCAGACAAGGGCTGTCCGTTGATGCGTTTGACGTTGCTGAGGTGGGGGTGAATAAAGCGCAACGACTGGCAAGTAGTCAAAATTTGCGGGTGAACTTTTCTGTGTGTGGCTGTGATGAGTATCTGTGGCCCGTCGACACCTATGACGGCGTGGCGGCCATTTTTGTGCAGTTTGCCGATCCGGCTATGCGCGCACGCCTTTTTGCCAATATTAAAAGGAGCCTCAAGCCTGGCGGTTACTTCGTCCTGCATGGATACACGCCCAAGCAGCTCGAGTACAAGACCGGAGGGCCTCCGCTTGCATCCCACCTCTACACAGCTGAAATGCTCCGGGAAGCGTTTCGTGATTTTGAAATAGTTGAGCTGCGTGAGTATGAAGACGAACTCAGTGAAGGCACGCAGCACAAAGGGCGATCAGCCCTGATTGGTCTTGTGGCGCGTCGGCCAATGCAAGCCCAGTGAAGCCGTCGCCACCCATGTGATTATTTAGGGTCGCTCAGGCGCCACTGCCCGCACCATTCGGCAGCAGCCGCGCCAAATACCGCCCCGTATGGCTATCCGGGTTCGCCGCAATATCCTCCGGCGTGCCCACCCCCAACACCGTGCCGCCGCCAGAGCCGCCTTCGGGCCCCATATCAATCAGCCAGTCGGCGGTTTTGATCACGTCCAGGTTGTGCTCGATCACCACAATGGTGTTGCCCGCGTCGCGCAACTGGTGCAGCACTTTGAGCAGCAGGTCGATGTCGGCAAAGTGAAGCCCGGTGGTGGGCTCGTCCAGGATGTAGAGGGTGCGGCCGGTGTCGCGTTTGCTCAGTTCTAGCGCCAGCTTGACCCGCTGCGCCTCACCGCCGCTCAGCGTGGTGGCGGCCTGGCCCAGTTTGATGTAGCTCAGCCCCACATCCAGCAGCGTTTGCAGCTTGCGCGCAATCGTAGGCACGGCTTTGAGGAAGTCAAACGCGGCCTCGACCGTCAGCTCCAAAATCTGCGCAATGTTCTTGCCCTTGTACAGCACCTCCAGCGTTTCGCGGTTGTAGCGCTGGCCCGCGCACACGTCGCAGGGCACGTACACGTCGGGCAAAAAGTGCATCTCTACCTTGACCATGCCGTCTCCCTGACAGGCCTCGCAGCGCCCGCCCGCCACGTTGAAACTAAAGCGGCCTGGGCCGTAGCCGCGCTCACGCGCGGTGGGCACCTCGGCCATCAGCTCACGGATGGGCGTGAAAAGCCCGGTGTAGGTGGCCGGGTTGGAGCGCGGTGTGCGGCCTATTGGGCTCTGGTCCACATTGATGACCTTGTCGAAATGCTCAATCCCTTCTATCGTCTCGTGAGGCGCAGGCTCGCCGTGGGCGCGGTACAGGGTGCGGGCCACGGCGGTGTAGAGCGTGTCGTTCACCAAGGTGGACTTGCCCGAGCCGGACACGCCGGTGACGCAAGTAAACAGCCCCACCGGGAACTCCACACTCACATTCTTCAGGTTGTGGCCAGTGGCGCCAATCACGCGCAGCGCTTGCAAGTCGCCTAGGGTGGCTTGGTGCTGGGCCTCGCGTTCGGCGCGGCGCACGGCAGCGGCGCTGGGGACGTAGCGGGCCTTGTCTTTGCCTGGACCCTTGTAGTCACTGCCGTGTACCGTGGGCAACCATGGGGTACGTTTGGTGGGCACCGCAATTTGCAGGGTATGCGCCAGGTATTGGCCGGTGAGTGACTCGGTGTTGGCTTTGACCTGCTCGAAATTGCCCTGCGCTATGACGCGCCCACCGTGGATGCCCGCGCCCAGGCCCATGTCGATGATGTGGTCGGCCGCACGCATCATGTCTTCGTCGTGCTCTACCACCAGCACGCTGTTGCCAATGTCGCGCAGGTGTTTGAGGGTGTCGATCAGGCGGTCGTTGTCGCGCTGGTGCAGGCCAATGCTGGGCTCGTCCAGCACATACATCACCCCGGTCAGGCCAGAGCCGATTTGGCTGGCCAGGCGAATGCGTTGTGATTCGCCACCGCTCAGCGTCTCGGCGCTGCGGTCCAGGCTCAGATAATTGAGCCCTACGTCGTTCAAAAACTTCAGGCGCAGCCCAATCTCACGCACCACCTTGGCGGCAATGTCGCCTTTGGCGCCATGCATGGTCAGCGTCTGGAAATAGGCGTAACTCTCGCGCAGGGTGAAGTGGCTGATCTCAAAAATAGCGCGGGCCTGGTCGCCTTCGCCAATCTTGACGTGGCGCGCCTCTAGGCGCAGGCGCGAACCGTCGCAGGCAGGGCAGTGTCGGGTGCTGCGCATGCGGGCCAGGTCTTCACGCACGACGTTGGAATCAGTCTCGCGGTAGCGCCGTTGCATGTTGGGGATGATGCCCTCAAAAGGGTGCTTCTTGGTCAGCTTCTTGCCAACCGATGCGCCCGAGTCCATCACATAGCTGAACTTGATTTCTTCTTCGCCCGAGCCTTGCAAAATCGCGTGTTGCACTTCGGGCGGTAGCGCTTCAAACGGCTGGTCGATGTCAAACTGGTAATGCTTGGACAGACTCTCCAGCATGCTGAAGTAGTAGCCATTGCGCCGATCCCAGCCCTTGATAGCGCCACTGGCCAGGCTGAGGGACGGAAACGCGACCACCCGTGCGGGGTCAAAAAAGTCTTGGTGGCCCAGGCCGTCGCAGCTGGGGCAGGCCCCCACGGGCGAGTTGAATGAGAACAGCCGCGGCTCCAGCTCGCTGATGGAGTAGCTGCACACCGGGCAGGCAAACTTGGCGTTAAATAAGTGCTCTTTTGGGCTATAGCCCTCGTCGGATATGCGTAAGGCGCTATCATTTTTGATGGCATCAGGTCCATCCATCTCCGCTGCAATGGCGCGGCCTTGGGCTAGGCGCAGGGCGGCTTCAAAACTTTCGGCCAAGCGTTGCTTAAGGTTGTCGTAGTCAGCGCGCTCGGCGGCGGTTGCGGCTAGCGTGACATTGTTGTTGTCGTCGCCATCGCCCTCGGTGACGGGCGCGGGGCTGGGCGCTGCACGCACCTTGATGCGGTCGATCACCACGTCAATGTCGTGCTTCTCGGTCTTCTTGAGGGTGGGCAGGTTGTCGATCTCGTAAATCTTGCCGTTCAGCCGAAAGCGCACGTAGCCTTGGGCCTGCATGTCGGCAAACACGTCCAAAAATTCGCCTTTTTTTTCACGGGCGATCGGCGCCAGAATCATCAACCGGGTATCCAGTGGCAGGGCCAGCACCGCATCCACCATCTGGCTCACAGTTTGGCTTTGTAACGGCAGCTTGTGCTCGGGGCAGTACGGGGTGCCGGCGCGGGCAAATAGCAGACGCAGGTAGTCGTGGATCTCGGTTACCGTGCCCACGGTGGAGCGCGGGTTGTGGCTGGTGGCCTTTTGCTCGATGGAGATGGCTGGCGACAGGCCCTCGATCACATCGACATCGGGCTTGTCCATCAGTTGCAAAAACTGGCGCGCGTAGGTGGAGAGGCTCTCTACATAACGCCGCTGGCCCTCCGCGTACAGGGTGTCAAACGCCAGGCTCGACTTGCCCGATCCACTCAGCCCCGTGATCACCACCAGCTGGTTGCGCGGAATGTCCAGATCGATGTTTTTGAGATTGTGGGTGCGTGCACCCCGCACGCTGATGTTTTGCTGCTGCAGGGCACGCGCCAAATACTTTCCATCCGGGTCCGTAGGGGAAGAAGTGCCGTTGTTCGGTAGTGTCAAAGTGGTGGCCCGTCGCAGGTAAGGGTGAAAAAAGCAGAAAAACCCACCATGATAGTGACAGCGGACCGCCGGTGTCGACCCAAGGGGTTGGCCGTACCCCGGCACTTTACATTCTGGACATGGGCAGATAAGGGACAATTGCAGGCTGTTCGCGGATTTCAGCGCGAACACTTACGTCAGCGAGTTGAACCTGTGCCTTCATCGTCTTACCCCGCATCGAACCCTACAAAATTGCCGTTAACGCGCGGCAATTCACCCGCATCGCCGTCACCCGGTTCCCCTGCCATGACGGGCCAGGAGCGCCGCTCGGCCGCGTCTCTGGCCATGATATTTGCCCTGCGTATGCTGGGCTTGTTTCTGGTGCTTCCGGTGTTCGCCTTGGAGGCCGCCAAATACCCCGGCGGCAACGACCCGGCCCTGGTGGGGCTGGCCATGGGTATTTATGGACTGGCCCAGGGGTTTTTGCAGATTCCGTTTGGTATGGCCTCCGACCGCTTTGGGCGCAAGCGCGTTATGGTGCTTGGCCTGCTGATTTTCGCGGCCGGTAGCGCCTTGGCGGCCATGGCCCCAACCATGGGCTGGCTGGTGGCAGGGCGCGCCTTGCAGGGGGCGGGGGCCATATCGGCTGCGGTTACCGCCTTGCTGGCCGACCAGACCCGTGATGTGGTGCGCACCAAGGCCATGGCCATTGTGGGAGCCAGTATTGGGCTGATGTTTGCCGTCTCGCTGGTGCTGTCGCCCTTGTTGGCGTCGGTGCTGGGTTTACACGGTCTGTTTGCGCTCACCGGTATTTTGGCCGTGGTGGGCGTTGCAGTAGTGCTGTGGTGGGTGCCCGCAGAGCCGAAACACCATGCGGCGCAAGGCCAGCTCAGTGTGTTGGAGGGCTTGAAAGCGGTGACGCACCACGCCGCACTGCTGCGCCTGTATTTCGGGGTGTTTATGTTGCATGCAGTGCAGTTGTCTATGTGGATGGCACTACCTCTCATGCTGGAGCAGGCCGGTCTGGGCCGGGATCACCATTGGTGGGTGTACCTGCCGGCGGTCGTGGCGTCCTTCTTTGTGATGGCGGGAACCTTGTTCCCGCTGGAAAAACGTGGCTATTTGCGCGCGGTATTTTTGGGTGCGGTGGGCTTAATTGGAGTGGTGGAACTGGG
>JBBRSA010000022.1:0-54266 GCA_038245855.1 Burkholderiales bacterium | reverse complement strand
CGCACTGCCAGACTTCGCTCCGATGGTGCCGCTGCACTGGCGTCTTTGTTCCCCTTCGGGCGGTAGACGTCAAACAGTTGGGCATCACGCAAAACACCGTCTGTTGATTCTGCCCAAATAGCGGCCATCAGCGCATCGTGGGTTACATGGTCATCCACAACCATGGCAATGTCACGTTGCACTGGTTGAAACTTGCTCACTGCCTTGAACGCAGCTACCGAACGTTGCAGGACAGGGTCCAAATCCAGCTCGAATAAAACTGGTGCCTGCGCCAGGTCAAATAGAGTCCGCCACCGTGGGTGCAACTCACCCACAAACCCAATGGGCTTTTGGTTAACCAAGACCTGCGCGCAGCGACCAGGGTGCATCGCAGGGTGAAGTCCAGGGATAAACTGCGCTTCGATTGGCGCAAGCAAGGCCTGCACATCACCTTTGACGTCGAAGAAATCGACGCCCGCGTCCTTGCGACCCCACTGAAGCATCTCGGTACTGCCGCTGGCCAGACCGGCAATCCGCATCGGTTGGTCAAAGCCCTTTACGGTCGTGTCCGTACTCTCTACCGTGGCATCGCGCAAAAACACCCGTCCCAACTCAAACACCCGCACTCGGGGCTGCTTACGGGCCTGGTTGAACTTCAGCACTTGCAAGAGGGAACCCATCAGCGACGAGCGCATGACACTCATTTGGCTTGCAATAGGGTTGAGCAACTTAATCGGGGTGGCGTTGCCCGCCAAATTGTGCTCCCACGCCTCTTCCACAAAACTGAAATTGATGGTTTCTTGGTAGCCCAGGGACGCCAATGTCCGGCGCACAGCAAAGGGACTACGTTGTGACTCCGTGCGGAGTTTGGCGGTGATCGGCCCCAAGGGCGGCGTATGCGGCAGGTTCTGGTACCCCACCATGCGGGCGACCTCTTCGATCAGGTCCTCTTCAATTTGCAAATCAAATCGGTAGGACGGTGGGAGCACGGTAAGGACACCCTCCTCTTGGCTAACGGGAAGCCCTAAACGCTCTAAAGCGTCCACACATTGGGCCTGGGTGAGTGGCATACCAATGATTTTGCTGGCACGCGCCACACGCAGTCGCACCGGTGCTTGAACCGGCATGTTGGGCTGATGATCGTCCACAGGGCCGCAGGTCGTCACTGACGTGCCGCAAATCTCGACAATCAGCTGCGTGATCCGCTCTAGGTGCTCAACAGTGAGTGCCGGGTCCACTCCGCGTTCAAACCGGTGGCCTGCATCGGTGGAGAAATTGAAACGCCGTGAGCGTCCTGCAATCGCTTTGGGCCACCAAAATGCCGCTTCAACATACACATGCTGAGTGGTATCGGATACAGCGGTTGCGTCGCCGCCCATGATGCCCGCCAGAGACTCAACCTGTGCACTGTCGGCAATAACACCCACTTTGTCGTCAACGGTGACGGTGGTGCCGTTGAGAAGTTTGATTTGCTCGCCCGCCCTGCCCCAGCGCACATCCAGTGCGCCGTTGATCTTGTCAAGGTCAAAAATGTGCGAAGGCCGACCCAGCTCGTACATCACATAGTTGGAGATATCTACCAAGGTCGACACGCTTCTTTGACCGCAACGGGCCAAACGATCCACCATCCAACGGGGTGTTGCGGTTTGAGTGTTGAGATTGCGAAGGATTCGTCCTGAAAATCGGCCACACAAATCGGGGGCACTGACGGTCACAGCGAGCTTGTCACCGCTGGTCACCGGCATACTCGAAATTACAGGTGTTACCAACGGTGCGCCGGTCAAGGCAGATACCTCGCGGGCAACACCGTAAACGCTC
The DNA here is from genome assembly GCA_038245855.1 of Burkholderiales bacterium. Classification (GTDB taxonomy): domain Bacteria; phylum Pseudomonadota; class Gammaproteobacteria; order Burkholderiales; family Burkholderiaceae_C; genus Allorhodoferax. The sequence continues at coordinate 52,469 of JBBRSA010000022.1, read as the reverse complement.
AGACAGTGGGCTAGGTTCGGGGTTAACTTCAGCGTGAACAAGGTATCGTCCAAGTTCAGGTGCTGGCGAATATCCTGACCCAGCGTTGCATCCACCGCCAACTCAAGCAGGCCGCCCGTATCGTCAATAAACCCCAATTCTTTGGCCGAGCACAACATGCCCTGGCTCTCGACACCCCGCAGTTTTCCTACCTTGATTGTGAAGGGTTTGCCGCCTTCGCCCGGTGGCAACTCCGCACCAACGAGTGCACAGGGTATCCGAATGCCCACACGTGCGTTGGGCGCACCACACACAATATTGAGCCATTCGGCATGACCCACGTCCACCTTACACACGCGCAGGCGATCTGCATTGGGGTGTTGCTCCGCCTCTTTGATTTCTCCGACAACAATCCCAGTAAAGGGTGGTGCAACCGGTTCGAGGTCTTCGACCTCCAAACCGGCCATGGTCAAAGTTTCCGCAAGTTGGGCGGTAGAAATGGGGGGGTTGCAAAAAGTGCGCAGCCAAGATTCAGGAAATTGCATGGTGGGTGTAACGGGTTTCGGCGTTGGGGTCGGTGCAGCGGCGCTCGAGGCTTACTGAAACTGGGACAGGAATCGAATATCGCCGTCAAAAAACAGGCGAAGGTCGTTCACACCATAGCGCAGCATGGTTAACCGGTCTGGCCCCATACCAAACGCAAACCCGATGTATTTTTCAGGGTCGAGCCCCATATTGCGAATCACGTTGGGATGTACCTGCCCAGATCCGGCCACTTCCAGCCAGCGTCCTGCCAAAGGTCCACTTTGAAACTGAATATCAATCTCAGCACTGGGCTCGGTGAAGGGAAAAAAACTCGGGCGAAAGCGCAAGACCAAATCATCCGACTCGAAAAAGGTGCGGCAAAAATCGGTGAAGACAAACTTCAGGTCTTTAAAACTCACGTTTGTCCCGACCCACAGGCCTTCACACTGGTGGAACATGGGCGAATGCGTCGCGTCGCTGTCCACCCGGTAGGTGCGGCCGGGGGCAATCACCCGAATCTCAGGCATATCGCCTGAAAACAGCCCTTCGCCCTGGCCACCATTGGCTAGAGTGCTATATTTTTTGACATGCTGCACGGCAAAGCGAATCTGCATCGGGCTGGTGTGCGTACGCAGCAAATTGGGAGCGGCCTCGGAACCGCCCTCCACGTAAAACGTGTCGTGCATGGAGCGCGCGGGGTGGTCTTCTGGCGTATTCAGTGCGGTGAAATTGAACCAGTCAGACTCAATTTCGGGCCCTTGCGCCACGTCAAACCCCATCGAGCCAAAAATCGCTTCGATACGTTCTAGCGTCAAGGACACCGGATGCAAACCGCCCGGCCCGCGCTGCCGCCCGGGCAGTGTCACATCGAGCGCTTCGGCTTGCAGCTGGGCCTGCAGCTCCGCCTCGGCGAGTGCCTGGCGGCGCTCAGTCAATGCCGCCTCGACCGCTTGTTTGGCCACGTTAATGGCGGCGCCACGCACTTTCTTTTCTTCCACCGTCAGGGCGGCCATGCCCTTCATCAGTTCCGTAATACGGCCCGACTTGCCGACAAAAAGCGCCTTGGCATTTTCCAGATCAGTCGGCGTGTGGGCATTGGCAAAAGCAGCCTGGGCCGCATCAACAATGGAATTTAACTCGTTCATAAAATCTTTGGTATTTCCAACCCACACTTGACGCCAAGCTGGGCCGTTCAAAAACGGCATGTCCCATGCAAAAGGGCTAGTGCTTTTTCAAGCTCTAGCCCTTGTGTTATTTGCGCTAACAGCTATCAAAACAATAGCATGTTAGTGCGAAATCAAGCAGCCAGCTTGGCCTTGACTTGCTCCACGATTCCCGCAAAGGCGGCCATGTCATGGATCGCGATATCCGACAAAACCTTGCGGTCAATCTCGATATTGGCTTTCTTCAGACCATTAGCAAACTGGCTGTATGTCATACCGCACTGGCGGGCAGCGGCATTGATACGGGCAATCCACAACTGGCGGAAGACACGTTTTTTCGTACGGCGGTCACGGTAGGCATATTGCCCAGCCTTCATTACTGCTTCTTTAGCAACACGGAAGACATTACCGCGGCGACCGCGAAAACCTTTTGCAAGGGCTAAAACTTTTTTGTGGCGGGCGCGAGCCGTTACACCACGTTTGACGCGAGGCATTGAATTACTCCTTGTTCGTCGTTAATTAAATACCACGGCCGGGCAACATCTGTGCCATACGACCCATATCGGTCACATGAACAGCAGTTGATCCGCGCAAATGGCGTTTATTTTTAGTGGTCTTCTTGGTCAAGATGTGACGTTTGAAGGCTTGACCGCGTTTGACGGTTCCACCTGGACGAACGCGGAAGCGTTTCTTCGCTGCGCTCTTGGTCTTCATTTTGGGCATATCAATGCTCCTTCTACATTGTGCTCGTGAGGCGTCTGAAAACGATTTTCAGCCTTGTTGGCCCCGAGCCACTTGTGTGGCACCTTTCGGCACGCCACTACGTTGGTGAATCACAACCCACCAACGCGCGAAAGACACCCACTGGATGCCTTGTCGCCTGAAAGGTTTCCCTCTCAATTCCTACCCTGACCGTCACCTTTGACAGTCAGGCAAATTCCCTCAAGATGCAGCCGACGCCGCCACATCTGCAGCCGACTTTCCACCCGGCTTCTTACGACCCGGTGCGATCATCATGACCATCTGGCGGCCTTCCAACTTTGGAAACTGTTCCACCAAAATCAGGTCTGCCAAATCCGCACGAAGACGGTTGAGCAAAGCCATTCCAATCTCTTGGTGCGTAATCTCACGCCCCCGAAAGCGCAAGGTAATCTTGCACTTGTCGCCATCTGCCAAGAACCGCTTGATGTTGCGCAACTTGATGTTGTAGTCACCATCATCGGTACCCGGACGGAACTTCACTTCCTTGATCTCAATGACCGTCTGCTTGGCTTTGGCCTCAGCCGCCTTCTTCTGCTCTTGGTATTTGAATTTACCGTAATCCATCAACCGACACACAGGCGGATTGGCAGTAGCGGCGATTTCAACCAGATCAACATCCAACTCACCGGCCATACGAAGTGCTTCGGCAATACTCACGACGCCCAAAGGCTCGTTTTCTTGACCCGAAAGTCGAACTTCCATAGCCATGATTTCTCGGTTAAGGCGGTGTTTACGTTCTTCACGGTGACGACGGTCACGAAATTCAGTAGCGATGGCTCAGTCCTTCACAAAATCTGCCACAAAATAGTGGCCACAGCCGTGCAATACGCACTACAAACCAACATCTTTGGACAACCCTAGATAACGGACTTGTTGGTAATGTCACTTGCAATTCTTTGCAAAAATACATCGACAGACATTACACCGAGGTCTTGACCACCCCGAGCGCGCACAGCAACAGCACCAGACGCCATCTCTTTGTCGCCTACGACAATCAGATATGGCAACTTCTGCATTGAATGCTCTCGTATTTTATACGTTATTTTCTCGTTGCGCAGGTCAAAATTGACTCTAAGCCCTTGATTTTGCAACGTTTTAGTCACTGATTGGGCATATTCTGCCTGTGCATCGGTAATATTTAGCACTGCAACTTGCACTGGCGCCAGCCAGGCTGGCAGAGCGCCAGCGCTTTCCTCTATCAAAATGCCGATGAAACGCTCCAAGCTGCCAACGATGGCGCGGTGCAACATCACGGGGCGATGCCGGGCACCGTCTTCACCTACGTATTCGGCATCCAGGCGCTCGGGCATGGAGAAGTCGACCTGAATCGTGCCGCACTGCCAGTGGCGTCCGATGGCGTCCTTCAGCGTGTATTCGATCTTGGGACCGTAGAAAGCGCCCTCACCCGGCGAGATTTCATAATCACAACCCGACGCCTTGAGGCTTTCAATCAACGCCGCCTCGGCCTTGTCCCAGCTTTCATCGGATCCGATGCGCTGTTCGGGTCGGGTTGCCACCTTGTAAATGATGTTCTTGAAGCCGAAATCGGTATAGACCTTCTGCAGCAAGGCTGTGTAGTCCACACACTCCTTCAAAATTTGCTCTTCGGTGCAAAAGATGTGGCCATCGTCTTGCGTAAAGCCGCGCACACGCATGATGCCGTGCAAGCCGCCCGACGGTTCGTTACGGTGGCACTGTCCAAACTCGCCGTAGCGCAGCGGCAGGTCACGGTAGCTCTTGATTCCCTGTTTGAAGATCAGGATGTGACCCGGGCAGTTCATCGGTTTGAGGGCATATTCACGCTTCTCCGACTCGGTGACGAACATGTTCTCGCGGTACTTGTCCCAGTGCCCTGTCTTCTCCCACAGGCCCTTGTCAATGATCTGTGGACCTTTGACTTCTTGGTAGCCGTTGTCTTGGTACACCTTGCGCATGTACTGCTCCACGCCCTGCCACAGGGTCCAACCCTTGGGATGCCAGAACACCAGGCCCGGGGCGTGCTCGTCGATGTGGAACAAATCGAGCTCGCGGCCCAGCTTGCGGTGGTCGCGCTTTTCAGCCTCTTCCAGCATGGTCAAGTGCTGTTGCAGTTCGTCTTTGGTGGCCCAAGCGGTTCCGTAGATGCGCTGCAGCATTTCGTTCTTGTGGTCGCCGCGCCAGTAGGCACCGGCCAGCTTCATCAACTTGAAGTGTTTGAGCTTGCCGGTACTGGGCACGTGGGGGCCGCGACACAGGTCTTCAAACTTGCCTTCGCGGTACAAAGACACGTCTTGGTCCGCCGGAATACTTTCGATGATCTCGGCCTTGTAGTGCTCGCCCAAGCCTTTGAAATAGGTCACCGCTTCGTCACGCGGCAACACACGGCGCGTTACCGGCTCGTCCAGCGCAGCAAGGGCCGTCATCTTTTTCTCAATGGCGCCCAAATCTTCGGGTGTGAAGGGGCGCTTGTAGGAGAAGTCGTAAAAGAAACCATGTTCAATCACCGGGCCGATGGTGACCTGCGCGTCAGGAAACAACTCCTTCACCGCATAGGCCAGCAGGTGGGCCGTGGAGTGGCGAATGACCTCCAGGCCATCGGCGTCTTTCGCGGTGATGATGGACAGCGCACTGTTCGCGGTCATCTGGAAACTGGTATCCACGACTTTGCCGTCCACTTTGCCCGCCAGTGCCGCTTTGGCCAAACCGGCACCAATGGAGGCCGCCACTTCGGCCACAGTCACCGGGCCAGGAAATTCGCGTTGAGAACCGTCGGGAAGCGTAATGTGAATCATGGTGGGTACCGAAAAAGAGTGCTCTGAGAGGCAAAAAACGCAAAAAAAAACGCGGTTGAGTCCGCGTTTTACTATAAATTTGGTAGCTAACTGCGCACACGGCGCGCGGACTACGGCCTTATTTGCTTAAAGAAGTAGCCGGTGTCGTTCGCGGTGTCATAACCAAACTGCCTTTCTCGCTCTTATAGAAAGTGGAGGTGCTATTTTAACCAGCAAAAGCACAGGTCGCCTGCTCGCCAGGCACGAGAATCTTGTTCATCATTTTTCTATCCGTGCGTTATGCTTGCGCAGCGTTTAAGCAACCCCGTTCTGCTGTACCCCGCACCATGCCGCACACTCTCACCTTGGATCAGCACCGCGCAGTTGCAGCGGCATTGCCTGATCCTGTATTCATTCTGACGGCCTCCGGGCGCTACGCATCCATATCTGGCGGTGCGGACAAGCGCTATTACCATGATGGATCGGCGCTACTTGGGAAGTACCTTCATGAGGTGCTCAGTGCAGAGCGTACCCAATGGTTTATTGGGCAAATTCATGACGCATTGCGCACGCAACGCATGTTGGTAGTGGAGTATGAGCTGAGCAACAAGGATGTCCTGGGACTACCCAACGAGGGGCCGACGGAACCCATCTGGTTTGAAGGCCGTGTTTCTGCCTTGGAGATGCACTTCCTAGGCGAGCCCTCCGTCATTTGGGTAGCCACCAACATCACCGCCCGAAAGAAACTTGAAAACCAGCTGTTTGAACAAGCCCACACCGATACCTTGACCGGTCTTAACAACCGACGAAGCTTTATGCAGCGCCTGGAAGCGGCGTACGACGCCTTTCGACGTTACAACCAAAACACCTGCGTGATCAACTTTGATCTGGACAAATTCAAGAAGATCAACGACGCATTGGGGCACCCCGGTGGGGATACGGCCCTTCGGGTGGTGGCCGATGTACTGCGCGCGCACTGCAGGACATCCGATTTCTGCGCCAGGCTGGGAGGCGACGAGTTCGTCGTGCTGTGTCAGCATATGTCGCTGGAGGAAGCCCACACTTTTGCCGAACGTATCCGCCAATCCTGCTTCGAGGCACTAGAGCCCTATTCCGCTCCCGACCACAGAGCGGCGTTGAGTATCGGCATCAACTGTTTTAGCGCGCAAGATACATCGCCAGATGCCTGCATGCTGCGCGCTGACCAGGGTATTTACCGCTCCAAATCCTTAGGTGGAAACCAAACGTGCATGACTGCAGCACCCATTTGATTGCCACAAACGGCGCTACAACCCTGCTCTGCAGGCTAGACCACTAGACCATTCGTATTGAAAATCCACCCCATGACCATATGCCTACGTTTACTGCTGTGTTGGGTGTTACTCATGGGGCTGCCCGCAGCCGGTGTCGGTGCCGGTGCCGCAGCCGAAATTCACGTTGACGACACCTTCACCGAAATAGACTTGGCGGGCCAGCTCAGTGCCAGTACCCGCAATACACCGATCGCCACCGCAGAAGAAGCCTTGGCCCGCTACCGGCGCGGTGAATTCGAGCCACTGCCCGGTAACTTGGGGCGCGGCTACACCCAAACGCCCGTGTGGGTTGCCTTCGATCTGGCGCAAAAAGAAAACGCCCCTTACACCCTGCTGGTCCTAGAAGTCGCTCCCGCTTTACTGGATCACATTCGGGTTTTCCAAGTAGAAGGCAGCGGCCCCTTGCAGTTGCGCGGCATAGCGGGCGATCAGGTGCCGCACGGTGAAGTGCGCATCCCTGGTTTAGTGCCCGCGTTTTCGCTGCAACTGCAAGGCACCGCAAAGCACACGGTGCTGGTTGAAATCCAGACCACCAGCACGCAGTCGGCCTTTTTTCGCTTGTATCACCCGCGCGTTTACCCCTCGGTCGTTGAAACGCGGGGCTTGTTATTGGGCGGCATATTTCTGGCGGGCAGCATGCTGATTCTGGTGGCCCTGGGGCTATTTTTTGTTTATCAGGATTGGCTCTACCTACTCTGGCTTGCCTACGTTGCCGATACGCTGTTGGTGTGGGCCGTGAATGACGGCCTGCTCTACCGCTACCTGCATTGGCTACCGTTGCCAATGATCAACCAGGCCACCACCATTTCCAGCCTGCTCAGCTTGGCACTGGGCTCCTTGCTGATCACCCAAGTCTTTGAGTTTGCCCGACTCGCGCGCTGGCTGCACCGTGCGTTTGTAGTCTGGTCGTTGGTCCTCATCGTTGTTGGCACGGTAGCCATCGCGTTGAACATGAAGGCCGTCGTTGGCATCGTCATGCTGGTTGCGCTGCCGCTCATGCCGCTGTCTCTGGTGGGCATCGCAGCACAATGGAGCCGTGGCCACAGGGAGGCGCGCTACTTTGGTCCGGCCTTTGCCTGCTTGATTGTGCTGGCCACTTACAACATGGTGGCCGTGCTGGGCTTGGTGCCCTACACCCTGTTTGCTTTTTGGGGGTGGCAGCTGGCCAGTCTGCTCAACCTGCTATCCATGCAATACGCCATGATTTCCCGCGCCCGCAGCACGCAAGCCCAAAGCGAGGCCGAGCGGGTGCGCCTGCTCGAACTGCTCTCGCAACACAACCGCGAACTCGAAACCAAGGTAGCCGAGCGCACCCTCCACCTCGACCGCGCGCTGCGCGACGGTGCCGAACGCGAGAGCGAACAACAACAATTCATCGGCATGCTGTCGCACGAAGTACGCTCCCCCATGGCGGTAATCGACACCACCACACAGCTCCTGGCCGTGAAGCTGCCGCCGTCGCACGAGGCCCAACCGCTATTGGCGCGCATACGCCGAGGGGTGGCACGGCTGACTAACTTTTTTGACAACAGCCTCACCCAAGACCGCGTCAGCAGCGCCCAGTTTGCGCCACACATCAGCCCGATCGACATGGCCGACCTGGCCCACTGGTCACACGAGACCGCCGAATTGATGACCGACCAGCACGCCATCCGCCTGGACTGCGAAGCCAACCTGCCCCCTTTGTTAGGTGACCGCACCCTGCTGCGCACCCTGCTCGCTAACCTGCTCTCCAACGCCATCAAATACTCCCCCGCCGGCACCACGATCGACCTGCGCATCCAGCGCCACGCCACCCATTGCCGTATAGAAGTAAGCGACCAAGGCAGCGGCATCGCCCCAGAAGAGCAAACGCTGATTTTTCAACGCTACCAACGCGGGCGCAACGCCGAACACCTGCCCGGTGCCGGCTTGGGCTTGGCGCTGGTCAAGCGCATTACCGAACTGCACGGCGGCAGCGTCACGGTAGAAAGCCATGCCGGCCAAGGCACCCGCTTCGTTGTCGACTTACCCTTTGACGGGCCAACCGTGGCCCAACCCCCGCAATAGCAAGAAATGGCAAGAACTTGCAATGTTGCGCAAGCCGGTTCGGCCGCAGAATCCAACGCCATGAGTCCGCTTGCCCGCATCGCCCTTGTTGAAGACGACCTCGACCTGCTGCAAAGCACTGAGGAATTTCTCGCCGCTGCGGGCTATTCGGTGTGGGGGGTCAGCAGCGCCGAGGCTTTTTACCGCCGCTTCATCATCGACCCCATAGATGTGGTCATATTGGACATTGGCCTGCCCGGCGAAGACGGCCTCAGCGTGGCAGCCCTGTTGCAGGCCAACCCCGGCATTGCCGTCATCATTCTCAGCGCCCGCGACTCCGTAGAAGACCGCTTGGCCGGCCTGCGCGCAGGCGCTGACCGCTACTTGGTCAAACCCGTAAGCCTGCGCGAACTCGCCGCCAATATCGACGCAGTAAGCAAGCGCATGCGCCTTAGCCACGGCAAACCGCTGTTGGAACTGCCGCGTCAATCTGCCAAGCCGCCTGTACCGGCCACCCATGGGCCGAGTGCCCTCGCGCCGGAACCCACCAAAGACCAGTGGCGCATCAGCATTCAGGACTGGATTCTTCACGCCCCCAACGGCAGCGCACTCAAACTCACGGCCCGCGAATTTGCGCTGCTGCACAAACTGATCTCCGTGCAAGGCCAAGCCGTGCCTAAAAAGGACCTGGCCGACGAAATTTTTGGCCACCGCATCGCCAACGGCAACCAGCGCCTGAACGTGCTGGTAGCCCGCCTGCGCCGCAAAGCCATCAACACCATTGCGCAGGAACTACCGATCCGCACCGCGCACCAAATCGGCTACGCCTTTACCGCACCGGCAGAGTTCGCCACGCAGTGGCAAGAAGGCTGACGCCGGTGCGCGCCGTGCGCGATCAATCGGGGGGCATCTACGTCAGTATGGGCTCAAATTTTTTAAGCCATTTAGGCCTGTAGCCCTCGTAATACTTGCGCAAGCAGCTATTAAATAAATAGCAACGTCACCGAATCGCGTGCTCTTACTACGCCGAGTCTCCCCATTTTTGCGCAATGCAAGCAAATGCAAGAACCTGACATGTTGTGCAAGCGAAAGCCGCACCAGAATTTGCAGGTACCAAAAATTCAATAGCTGACTGTTCTTTGGAAACAACCTCAAGCAGTTGGCACAAGGATGCACCATGAAATCACAAGGCCTAAATCAATTCTTTCGCATTGTCTGGAACGCCGCCACCGGCACGTGGCAAGCCGTCGCCGAGAGCGCCAAGGGGCGGGGCAAAACCAAATCCAGCCGTAGTAGCCACGCTAGCCGCCCGGCCGCCCTGCTGGCCGCCGGCTCGTTTGTGTTGCTCAGTGCGCAGGCACTGGCGGCGGACCTACCCACTGGGGGCAATGTGGTGGCGGGCGCAGGCAGCATCAGCCAAAGCGGCAGCAGCATGACCGTTAACCAGAGCACCGGCAAGATGGCGGTAGATTGGCAGTCGTTCTCTATCGGCCAGGGCAATACCGTCACCTTTAACCAGCCCTCCGCCAGCGCAGTGGCGCTGAACCGTGTGCTGGGCAGCGATGTGTCGGTAATTCAAGGTGCGCTCAAGGCCAACGGCCAGGTGTTTCTGGTCAACCCCAACGGCGTGCTATTTACCCCCACCGCGCAGGTCAACGTGGGCAGCCTGGTGGCCAGCACGCTCAACATGAGCACCGCCGACTTCATGACCGGGAACTACAAATTTGATAGCGCCTTGCACAATGCCGGCGAGGGCTCCGCCGTAATTAACCAAGGAAACATCACCGCCGTGGGCGATGGCACGGGCGGCGGCACTATTGCGCTGATTGCAGCCAAAATCACCAACACTGGCACCCTGACTGCCGACAAGGGCAATGTGCTGCTGGGCGCGGGCAGCAAGGTCACGCTGGACATGGGCGGACCGGTCAAGCTTGAAGTGACCCAAGGCGCGTTGGAAACCCTGATTGCCAACGGCGGCGCCATTCGCGCCAATGGCGGCACGGTGCTGCTCACCTCCAAGGCGGCGGGTGATCTGGCCGCCAGCGTCATCAACAACACGGGCCTGATTGAAGCCCAAAGCCTGGCCACGGGCGAGCAAGGCGAGATCATTCTGTTTGCCCACGGTGGCACAACGAATGTGGAAGGCACGCTGGATGCCACCGGCGGCTTTGTGGAGACCTCGGGCCAAGCGCTGAACATTCCATCCACCACCGCCATCAAAGCAGCCCATTGGCTGATTGACCCCACCGATATCGTCATCGAATCGGCGGGCGGCGCGGTGACCGGGGCCAGTGTCTCGGCCAGTGCGATCGAAACCTACCTGTCGGGCACCGGCAGCCTCACGCTGGCGGCGGACAACGACGTCACCGTCAACCAGGCGATCAACTGGTCGGCCAATACGCTGACCCTATCGGCTGGCGGCACCAACGCTACCGGCAGCGTCTATATCAATGCCAACATGACGGCCACCGGCGCCGCCGGTTTGGCGCTGAATTACGGGGCCAGCGGCAATGTTTACGTGGGTATGAATGCCAGCGGGTTTAAAGGCAAGGTCGATTTGTCGGGCACGTCGGCTACGACGGTGGCGATTAACAGCGTAGCCCACACCATTATTAAAGACCGTACCGCACTGGCGGCCGTTACTGGTACTGGAAAATATGTTGTTGGCAACACCATTGATCTATCAGTGGGTGGCGATTGGACACCACTGGCCGATTTTGAAGGTGTCTTTGACGGTTTGGGTAACACCATATCCAATTTAACGAATAGCGCTGGAGGAAACTACAGGGGGCTATTTGGTGCATCTGGCCAAAATTTTGCTGTTGCCATAAAAATTCGTAATGTAGGTGTTGTGAATGCCAATATTACCAATGCAGGCACTCAAAGCGGTATTTTAATTGGCAGTATGCTCTACCCGAATAATAGCTTTAGTATTACAAACACTTACACCACAGGATCCATTACTGGTAACAGTAATACTGTTTACACTACTTATGGCGGTTTAGTTGGAGCATCAAGCAACGGCAGCATTTCCAATAGTTTCTCCACAGCATCTGTAACCGGTGGTAGCGTGGTCGGTGGATTAATTGGGGTTAACTCTGGCACCATATCTAACAGCTACGCAACAGGCGCGGTTACTTCAATGCTGGCTACCGGTGACAGTAGAGCTGGGGGATTTGTTGGCAATAATCAGGGCCCTATTTCCAACAGCTACTCTGCAGGTTTAGTTGTAACAACTGGAAGTGCAACTGGAGCGGGAGGATTTGCCGGTAGAAATGCAGACACTATTAATAATTCCTTTTGGAATATATCAACTTCAGGAAGAAATATTGGCAGTGGAACTGTTGCCGTTCAAACTGAAATTAACTTTTTAGGCAAAACTACCGCCGAGATGCAAACGCTGGCCACCTACCCAGGTGGCTGGAATCTGACCGGCAGCGACGGAGCCTATCCCACACTCACCGGCAAACCCTCTAGCGCTTGGTACATGGACGGCGCAACCTCGGTCAGCTACACGCTAGCTGCATTAACCGGAACCTACACCTATACCGGCAATGCCTATTCGCTCAGCGGCCTGTGGAGCAGCCCGACTGCCATTTTTGGCAGCAGTTACAGCGCATGGGCGCTAGGTACCGACTATGAATTCAAATACAGCGGCAGCCCGGTCACCGGGTTTACCAACGCGGGCGCCTACACCGGCATATCGGTCAATATTCTCAAGTCTGGCTTTGCAACCGCATCCAGCGGCAACACCAGTGGCAGCCTGACCATCGCCCAGGCACCGCTCACCGTCACCGCCAGCAACGCCACGGCCACTTACAACGCGAGCGCCTATGCAGGCACTCCGGGCGTGACGTACAGCGGCTTTGTCAACAGCGAAACAAGCACCACCGCGCTTGGCGGCACCTTGGCCTACGGCTACTCCACCGCCAGCCCAACCAATGCTGGCAGCTACACGATTACCCCCAGTGGCTACACCGCTGCCAATTACGCCCTGACGTACAACACCGGCACGCTGACCATTGATCCCAAGGCGCTGACCATAACCGGGCTTGCAGCGCAAAACAAAACCTATGACGGGCTGACCGCCATTTCCCTCACGGGCACTGCAGCACTCTCAGGTGTGGAAGCGGGTGACACCAGCAACGTCACGCTGTCTGGCACGGCAGGTGGTCAGGTTGCCAGCGCCAATGCGGGCACCGCCAAGGCCGTTTCGGTGGGTGGTTTATCCCTGGCGGGTAGCGCTGCAGGCAACTACACCGTGGGCGCCGCGGCGGGACTGACTGCCAATATTGACCAACGTGCGATCACAGTGGTGGCTGACGCCAAGAGCAAGACCTTTGGCGATGCCGATCCGAGCCTGACGTACCAGGTCACCACCGGCAGCCTGATCGGTAGCGACAACTTGGGGACACTCACCCGCGCCACCGGTGAAGCAGCAGGCAGCTACACCATCAATGCCTCGGCCCTGGCCAACGGCAACTACCTAATTGCCGCCACGGATGGCACACTCACCATCAGCGCAGCGCCCAGCAATACCAGTGCGTCAGCTGAACAAACTGCCATCACCGTTGCCACACAGACGGCCAGCCAAAGTGCAGGTGCCGGCGGGACTACCAGCAGCGGCAGCGGCACGTTGGCATCCAATGCCGCATTTAACCCGCTCGGCTTTTTAGCGACCACTGGCGCAGATACTGGCAGTGGTGCCAATGCCAGCGGCGGCCAACGCATCAGTGGCGGCTTGGCCTTGGTGGACGTTGCCAGCGCCCCACCATCAGGTCAGCAGGTCAGCAGCACCAGCAATATGGGCGGCCCCATCAGCGTATTCCTGCTCCAAGGCGGAATCAACTTCGGGATTGCGGGCTCCGGCTCTGACTCCGACGCTGAAACCCAAAGCCGCTAAGCAACGTACTCCATTTCCAAGATCGATGACCATGCTCCCTACCGCTAATTACTTTCACCCCACCCGCTTGGCGAGCGCGCTTGCCCTGGCGCTCGCAGCATCCCCTGCCCTCGTCCTAGCCCAAACCGCCCCCGATGCCGGGCGCCTGCTGCAGCAAGACCGCCCTGCCCCCACTCTGCCCAAAGCCAGCCCGGGTATTGAGATCGCCCCACCGCTTAGCGCCGCCAGCCTGCCCGGCGGAACGGCGGTGCCCCTGAAGGCGGTGCTGTTCAGCGGTAACTCGTTGTTTAGCGGCGCGCAACTGAGTGCCGTTGTGGGGGATGTCACCGGTAAGTCTTTTGACCTGGCGGGCCTGCAGGGTCTGGCGCAGAAGGTGTCTGAACACTACCGTGCAGCGGGCTACCCGTTTGCACGTGCCTTGATCCCCGAGCAGAAGTTTGCCGACGGGGTGCTGCAGATCATTGTGGTGGAGGGGCGCTACGGCAAGGTCAGCACTACCGGTGATGCACGCTTGGCCCCAGCCGCCCAGGGTTTCTTGCAGGATTTGGTGCCGGGCGCGGTGATTGAATCGTCCCAATTGGAGCGCAGCACGCTGATTTTGGATGACCAGCCCGGTATCAAGACCACGCCCTTGATTCGCCCGGGGCAAGAGGTAGGTACTGGGGATTTGGTGGTGGATGTGTCACGCACGCCTGCTTTCAAAGGGGATGTGGGCTTTGACAACCAAGGCAACCGCTACACCGGCGAGTACCGTCTGCACGCCAATCTGCAATGGGACAGCCCTTTTACGCTGGGTGACCAGATTACCGTGCGCGGTAATGCCAGTGACGAGGGCCAATGGCTGGGTAACTTGGGTTACAGCCTGCCGTTGGGCGCATCGGGGCTGCGGGGTAATGTGGGCTATGCCCATTCGTATTACCAGCTGGCCCAGCAGTTTGCCAGCCTGAACGCCACCGGCACGGCCGACATTGCCAGTGTGGGGGTAACGTACCCACTGATTCGCTCGCAAAAGACCAACCTGTCTTTTGCGGCTACCTACCAAGACAAGAAGCTCAATGACAAACAAGGTGCTGCCAATACGCAGAGTGACAAGACCAGCCGTGTGGTGCCACTCACCCTGCAGTTTGACCGGCGCGACGGTTTTGCAGGCGGTGGCATTACCTATGGCAGTTTGGCCTACACCACGGGCGAGCTGGAGTTGGATGCCACCCTAAAGGCGGCAGACGCCACCACGGCCAAGACGCAAGGCAGCTTTGACAAATGGAACCTGGACTTGGCCCGGCTTCAGGCCACACCGGTGAGCAACCTCACGCTGTTTGGCCGTGTATCGGCACAGGGGGCGGGTAAGAACTTGGATTCGTCAGAAGACTTTGGTTTGGGTGGCGCCAATGGGGTGCGGGCATACCCCGGTGGTGAAGGGTTTGGGGATGAGGGTTGGTTGGCGCAGATGGAGGCGCGTTACCAGATGGGTAACGTGGCGCCCTATGCGTTTTACGATGGTGGCCAGGTTAAGACTAACAAGAGCCCTTGGGTGGCGGGGACTAACGACAGAGACCTTAGCGGCTATGGCGTGGGTGTGCGCTACAACGACAAGGGTTGGAGCGTGGATGCGGCGGTGGCTTGGCGCGATCAGGGGGGTAAGGCCACTTCGGATACGGAGGACCGTAATCCGCGTTTGTGGGTGACTGTGGGGTGGCGGTTTTAACCCATCCAACAAAAAAGGCCACCGCAAGGGTGGCCTTTTTTTTGCACAAACACCCTCGCGGGTGTTCAGGTGCTTAGTGGAACTGCTCTTCTTCGGTAGAACCGGTCAGGGCCTTCACGGAGGAAGTGCCGCCTTGGATCACAGTGGTCACGTCGTCGAAGTAGCCCACACCCACTTCTTGCTGGTGCGACACGAAGGTGTAACCCTTGTCGCGCGCAGCGAATTCTGGCTCTTGAACCATTTCAGTGTAGTGCTTCATGCCTTCGCCTTGGGCGTAAGCGTGTGCAAACTGGAAGGTGTTGAACCAGTTGATGTGGATACCAGCCAAGGTGATGAACTGGAACTTGTAGCCCAACGCGGACAGGTCTTCTTGGAAGGAAGCGATCTGCTTTTCGTTGAGGTTTTTCTTCCAGTTGAAAGAAGGCGAGCAGTTGTACGACAACAGCTTGCCTGGGCAAGCGCCCAACACAGCCTGAGAGAATTCGCGGGCAAAGCCGATGTCTGGCACGCCAGTTTCGCACCACACCAAGTCAGCGTAAGGAGCGTAAGCCACGCCGCGGCTGATGGATTGCTCCAAGCCGTTTTTGACGCGGTAGAAGCCTTCTTGCGTACGCTCGCCGGTGATGAAAGGCTTGTCGTTTGCGTCGTAGTCGCTGGTGATCAGGTTAGCGGCTTCGGCATCGGTACGGGCCAAGATCAGGGTGGACACACCCATGGTGTCTGCTGCAAAACGTGCAGAGATCAGCTTCTCAACGGCTTCACGGGTAGGAACCAGAACCTTGCCGCCCATGTGGCCGCATTTCTTCACCGCAGCCAATTGGTCTTCGAAGTGCACGCCAGCTGCGCCGGAGGCAATCATGTTCTTCATCAGTTCGAACGCGTTCAACACGCCACCGAAACCGGCTTCTGCGTCAGCCACGATAGGCAAGAAGAAGTCGATGTACTCTTTAGAACCTGGCTCAACACCACGACCCCATTGGATTTCGTCCGCACGTTTGAACGTGTTGTTGATACGGCGCACCATGGTGGGCACCGAGTCATAGGCGTACAGAGACTGGTCAGGGTACATGGTCTCGGAGGTGTTGCCGTCAGCGGCTACTTGCCAACCCGACAGGTACACGGCTTCCAGGCCAGCCTTGGCTTGCTGCATAGCTTGACCAGCAGAGATAGCGCCGAAAGCGTTGACGTAGCCCTTCTTGGAGCCGCCATTCACTTTTTCCCACAGCTTCTCAGCACCGCGCTTAGCCAGTGTGTGCTCGATGTTCAAGCTACCGCGCAGACGAACGACGTCAGCAGCGGAATAGCCGCGCTTGACACCTTTCCAGCGGGGGTTGGTTGCCCAGTCTTTTTCCAGGGCAGCAATTTGTTGTTCGCGGGTCTGAGTCGTCATGTAAACACTCCGTAGTTAAATAAAACAAGGCATGAAACGGTGGCCATCGCTTGATGGCGGACGCGGTATTTTAGTCGTGCTTCGCGTCCGTTTTCCGTCTTATGTCTTATATAAGACATAAATATTTGTGGTGCATTGTAACAACAGAAAATTTTCCTGCAATGCCCAAACACGGTTTGGCACCCAAAACAGGACACCGCGCGCGCCTTTTTTATACGGTGCTGTGCTTTTTGCCGTGGCCTTCGCGGTAGGTCGCGGCAACATCGGCCTGCCGACGCCGCGCCGAGCGCGCCATCATGATGCTGGCAACAAGAACACCCACACTAACTACCGCCACGGTCAAAGTCGCAACCGTGTTAACGCTGGGATTCAGGCCCAAACGCGCCCGGCTAAATATTGCAATAGGCATAGTTGTTGAGCCTGGCCCGGAAAGGAACGAGGACAGCACCACATCATCAAGCGACAAAGTGAAGGTCAACAACCACGCCGCACCAATGGCCTGCGAAATCAAAGGCAGGGTTATCAAAAAAAACACCTGCAACGGGCGGCAGCCCAGGTCTTGCGCAGCCTCTTCAAAACTGGGACTCAGCTCTTGAAGCCGCGACTGCACAACTACGGTGGCATAGGCCATTCCCAACAGCGTGTGCCCCAACCAAATTGCACCCATTCCCCGCTCAGGGAATCCAAAGACCCGTTCCACCGAAACCAGCATCAACAGCAGCGACAAGCCAATGATCACGTCCGGCATAACCAGTGGCGAGTGCACCATGCCTGCAAACAAAGTGCGACCCGGAAAGCGCTTAAACCGGTGCAGGGACAATGCCGCCAAAGTTCCTAATATGACCGACGAGGTCGCCGTCATCAACGCAATCTTCAGCGACAACACAAATCCGTTGATCAATTCGGTGTCGGTGCTTAGCGCCCGGTACCAACGCAATGACCAGCCCCCCCAACGGGTCACCATGTTGCTGTCGTTAAAACTGAGTACCACCAGGGTAAAAATAGGCAGGTACAAAAACAAAAATACGGCGCCAAGCCACACGAACGAGATGGCACGCTCAGAGCGGGTCTTCATACACGGCCCCTGTCTGCGTTTTCGGCTTGGTATTTGTTAAAAACCGCCAGGGGCACGATGACCAGCATCACCATCACCACCGCCACGGTGGCGGCCATCGGCCAATCGTTGTTGCTAAAAAATTCGTCCCATAACACCCGCCCAATCATCAAAGTGTGCGGGCCACCTAATAATTCAGGGATCACATACTCGCCGACACAGGGGATAAATACCAGCATAGACCCGGCCACGATCCCGCTTTTGGACAAAGGCACAGTAATGCGCCAGAACGCCTGCCACGGCGTCGCACCCAAGTCTTGGGCTGCCTCTAGTAGACGCAGATCCATCTTCACCAGGTTGGCATACAGCGGCAAAATCATGAATGGCACGTACGCATAGACCATGCCTAAGAGCAGAGAAAACGGCGTGTTGATCATCTTGATGGGCTCGGCAATCAAACCCAATGACATTGCCACAGCGTTGATCACGCCAGCGTCGGCCAGCAGCATCTTCCAAGCATAGACCCGCAGCAAAAAAGACGTCCAAAACGGCAGCATCACCAGCATCAAGAGCGCCGGGCGCCGATCCGACGGGCTGCGCGCCAGAAAATAGGCAAACGGATATGCGACCAAGAGGCAAATGCCGGTGGTGATCGCCGCAAATCCAAGGGAACTCAGGTAGGTGTCTATATAGAGCGTGTCTCGGCCCATGGCAATGTAATTGCCCAGGTTGAGTCGAATCGAGAACACGCCATTGGCCCAGACGGCGATATCCCGAAGAAAGACCTCGTCCATTTCGGACACGCTGATCTTGATCACCACCAAAAATGGCAGCAAAAACACGACGACCAGAAATGCCATCGGAATCCCAACCAGTGCGGTGCGGCCCCACATGTCAGACAAACGTGTCATGAGCGGCAATCGGTGTTCGGTGTCGGATGTCATAGTCGGCCTTAACGCGTTAGCACCACAACATCGCTGCCACACCACCACACCGTCACCGCGTCACCCCACGTCAGGTGCGCCGCGTCGTGCCGCGCTGCGTTGGTCTGGGTGACTTTCACAACCATGTCGTTGGTCAGCTTGACGTGGTAGGTGGTCAAAATGCCCAAATAGGCCAGTTCGTGGATGACGCCAAGCACCAGGTTGCACCCAACCTCAGCCGGCGACTCTCGCTCCTCGTCCCTCGGCATGCCTTTTTGAATGATCATCTTCTCGGGCCGCACCGCCACATACACGTGCATACCCTGCGTTCCGGTAATGCCGTGGCTCACGTAGTGCTGGCACTCAGGCGATGCAACCAGAACGTGGTCGGAGGCATCTGCTTCAACCTCGCCGCCAAATAAATTAACGCTGCCAATAAAGTCGGCCACAAAGCGGCAATCCGGCGTCTCATAAATCTCGGTGGGGCGCCCAATCTGCAGAATTTTGCCCTCATTCATGACGCCAATACGGGTGGCCATGGTCATGGCCTCTTCTTGATCATGGGTGACCATGACGCAGGTCACACCCACCTGCTCAATGATGCCCACTAATTCCAGCTGGGTACGCTCGCGCAATTTGGCATCCAGCGCGCCCAAGGGCTCATCCAAAAGCAAAAGCTGCGGGCGCTTGGCCAGGCTGCGTGCCAAGGCCACGCGCTGCTGCTGCCCACCCGACAACTGGTGCGGATACCGTTTGGCATAAGACAGCAATTGCACCAATTCGAGCATTTGCGCCACCCGTGCGTGTATCTCCGCCTTGGGTAGGCCGTCTCGACGCAATCCGAATGCGATGTTGGCCCACACGGTAAGGTGCGGAAACAGCGCATAACTTTGGAACATCATGTTGATGGGGCGCTCATACGGAGCCAAGCCCACAATGTCGCGCCCACCCAGCCATATTTCACCCGAAGTCGGTGTCTCAAAACCCGCCAACATCCGCAGCAACGTAGACTTGCCGCACC
The DNA here is from genome assembly GCA_038245855.1 of Burkholderiales bacterium. GTDB lineage: Bacteria > Pseudomonadota > Gammaproteobacteria > Burkholderiales > Burkholderiaceae_C > Allorhodoferax. Next base: position 32,953 of record JBBRSA010000022.1, on the reverse strand, counting down.
CCGAGGACCCGAGCAAGGCGAAAATCTCACCCTTTTGGATGTCCAGATTAACCTCATCCACGGCAAACACATCGTCAAACTTTTTGACCAGTCGCTTGATTTGCAAGAATGGCGCGCCTGCAACGGGTATCGATGCGGGGCTATTTTCGGATTGAGTTGCCACCAAATTACCTTTTCGCGAATGAATGGGCCAGCGTAAATACGCCCAGCGCATTTTAATGAGCCAGACACCTCTATGACGCCCCACCCACCCGCACCACCGCAAAAGGAACGATGGACTGCCTATGGGTATCTGGCCATGAGAATGACGTTGGTCGGCAGTTATGTCGCGCTGGCGGCCGGCGTTTGGACCGTATGGCTGTGGATGACCGGGCTCAAAACTATACCGGCTGCTCGCGCTGGCGTATTTACCGTCATGCTGCCGATTTCGGCCGCCGTAGTTGGGGTGGTGGTGCTGGGCGAATCCTTTGGCACCCTGCAATGGGCCGCATTTGCCATGGCCCTCGTAGGTGTCGTATTGGCCACCCTGCCCGATTCACGCCGGGCAGGTAGCGTCCGTTACACCAAGGCGTGAGCCGCGACGACGATACCGTCTTCGTCCGCATACAACCAATCACCTGGGCGGACCCAAACCCCTTGCACCTGCACCGGCACGTCGGCTTGCCCCTGGTTGCGCTTTTCAGTGGGCAAAGGTATTGCAGCCAATGCCCGTATGCCAACAGCATGGTCTGCCAATTCGGCGGTATCACGTACACAGCCGTCAATCACCACGCCAGCCCATCCATTGCGTGCGGCGGCGGCACCCAGGTTGCCACCCAGCAAGGCACGGCGCAAGGATGCGCCGCCATCGACCACCAACACTTTGCCAACACGCCCTTGCGGCGTATCCATAAAACCTACTGAGTCCACCGCCGCTTTAACCAAGGTGTTGTCCTCAAAACACTTCACGGTTGCTACCGGCCCAAAGAATCGGGTGTGCTTGCCGAAGTCCTTAAAGACTGGCGCAAGCACGCGGAAATTGCCGCCTGCTTCTGCCTTGTGGGCGTCGCACAAATCACATGTAGCGAAGGCTGTAGTCATGGCTGAAGGCTCCTTTTCAACGAAATACCCTATTCTCCAATGAAAAAAACAACATTCCCCTATGAAAAAAGCATTTTCTCGCTTGGAAAGCTGCTTTTTCTCCAGTAGCATCCGGGTTACCAGTGAAGAGGCAGATTTTTGCTGGAGATTAATCAACTTCAAGAAGGACAATCGATCATGGCAACTGCGACAAAAGCACCCGCAAAAAAAGCGGCACCAGCGAAAAAGGCGGCACCTGCTAAAGCTGCAGCCCCCGCCAAGAAAGTAGCCGTTAAGGCTCCTGCGAAAAAAGCAGCCCCCGCGAAAAAGGTAGCCGCAAAAAAAGCGCCTGCGAAAAAGCGCACTGCCAACGCAGCCTTCATGAAGGCCTTGACACCCAGCGCTGCACTGGCTTCCATCGTGGGCAACAGCCCACTGCCTCGCACCGAAGTGGTCAAGCAACTGTGGGTTTACATCAAGAAGCACAAGCTGCAAGACGAAGTCAACAAGCGCATGATCAATGCCGATGCCAAGCTCAAAGAAGTTTTCGGCAAAGTGCAGGTGTCGATGTTTGAGATGGCTGGCCTGATTGGCAAGCACCTGAAATAATCGTCAGCAAGTCTGACACGCAAAAAGGCCGGTTGTTACCGGTCTTTTTTTATGGGTGCCCCTTGTAGCGCTTAGCAGCGCCGGTGCATACGCGTGCCGTTAAACTTGCCCGATGTACCCTGCCCACGCGATCGCTACCCATCTATGACGACCATTGAAGCCATTGCCGCCGTCTTGTTTTTCTTGGCACTGGTACACACTTTTTGCACCAGCTTTTTCCAGCGGCTCGCACACCGCATGCCGCGCCATGCGGGCCTGTTACACCTGCTGGGCGAGGTGGAAGTGGTATTTGGCTTCTGGGCGTTTGTACTCATCATTGTGATGGCACTGGTCACGACCGGCGACCAGGCGGTGGCCTATGCCGAGTCGCTGCAATACACAGAGCCGCTGTTTGTGTTTGTCATCATGGTGGTGGCGGCGTCCAAACCGGTGTTGGTCACCATTCAGAGTTTGATCGCATCCATCGCACGCCTAGCGCCCCTGCACACCACGGTGGCACAGACATGGCTGTGCCTAGCACTCGTGCCCCTCATTGGTTCGCTGATAACCGAGCCGGCTGCAATGACCTTGGCCGCTTTGATGCTGGCGCCGCTGGTGTTTCGCCCACGTATGCCGGAGTGGACTAAGTACGGGGCCTTGGGCGTCTTGTTTGTCAACATTTCCATTGGTGGAACGCTCACCTCCTTTGCGGCGCCACCCGTGCTGATGGTGGCGGCCACCTGGGAGTGGAACAGCATGTTCATGCTCACCACCTTTGGCTGGAAGGCCGCCATCGCCGTACTAATCAACGCCACGGCCATGACCTGGATACTGCGCCCTCACCTGCTCCGAAGCGCCAATGACATCCCCCTGGGCATGCCCGACAGCGTGCCACTGATCGTCAAAGCCGTGCATCTGGCGTTTCTGGTCGCGGTGGTCGTTTTTGCCCACCATCCAGTGATCTTTGTCGGCCTATTTCTTTTCTTCCTGGGGTTTACCCAAGCCTATGCGCGCTACCAGAATCCGTTGATCCTCAAAGAAGGTCTATTGGTCGGATTCTTCCTGGCCGGTTTGGTAGTGCTGGGCGGCATGCAGCGCTGGTGGCTGCAACCCATCGTTTCAAGCCTGCAACCCACGGCCCTGTTTTTTGGTGCCATGGGCCTGACGGCTCTGACCGACAACGCCGCGCTCACCTACCTGGGGTCACTGATCCAAGGCATCACACCTGCATCCCAATACGCACTGGTAGCCGGTGCCGTGGCCGGTGGCGGCCTGACAGTGATTGCCAACGCACCCAACCCAGCGGGCGTCGCCCTGCTGCGCCGGGGTTTTCAGGACGAGACCATTGGCGCGGGCGGCCTGTTGCTGGGCGCCATAGCACCCACGGCCGTAGCCGGTCTGCTGCTACTACTGTTGTAGGGGCCCAGCCGCCACAACCCTTAAGTGGGAATTAGCCCACCCACTTGCGCGCATTACGCCACAGCTGCATCCACGGGCTGTGGGCGTTGGCGTCCAGACCATTCCAGCTCATCTGAATGTTGCGAAACACCCGCTCAGGGTGCGGCATCATGGCAGTGAAGCGCCCATCGGCGGTGGTCACCGCAGTCAGGCCAGCGGGGCTGCCGTTGGGGTTAAACGGGTAGGTTTCGGTCATCGCACCCGTGTTGTCGACAAACCGCAAGGCGGCGATAGCCTTGTCCGCATTACCCCGATGTTTGAAGTTGGCATACCCTTCGCCATGGGACACCACAATGGGCATTCGCATACCGGTCAGGTCCTTAAAGAACAGGCTGGGTGATTCCAACACCTCCACCATGGACAGGCGCGCCTCAAAACGTTCGCTCTGGTTGGTGGTAAAGCGTGGCCAGTCCTGCGCACCGGGGATGATGTCGGCCAGCTCGGCAAACATCTGGCAGCCGTTGCACACGCCCAGACCAAAGGTATCGCCTCTAGCAAAGAAGGCTTTGAACTGGTCTGCCAAGGCGGCATTGAAGGTGATGGAGCGTGCCCAGCCAATACCCGCACCCAGGGTGTCGCCGTAAGAAAAGCCTCCGCATGCCACCACACCCTGAAAGTCAGCCAGCTTTGCACGCCCGCTTTGCAGGTCGGTCATGTGTACGTCAAAGGCTTCAAAACCGGCCTCGGTAAAAGCGTAAGCCATCTCCACATGGGAGTTGACGCCCTGCTCGCGCAGCACCGCCACCTTGGGACGCGCCAGCAACAAACCCACTCGCTCTGGGCCCGACAAAGGGCTGAGCAAGGCTTCGCCAGGCTCAGCCCGAACGGATAGGTTTGCTCCCGATTTAATAGCTGCTTGCGCTGATTCCACGAGGGCTAGCGCCTGATTTGGCATGTAAATATGCAGTCCGGAATCACCCAACGCACCGGCGCTGGCGTGCTCGGCATCGGCACAGGCTGGGTTGTCGCGCTGCTGGCAAATCTTCCAGCTCACGCTGTCCCAGACCTGGTGCAGGTCCAGCAAGGGGGCTTTGAAGATGGCTTTGGCATCACGCCAGACTTGCAACTGGTCTTTGCCGGCATCGATCACCGACGACGCGGGGCGCGTGGTGCCGACACAATGGCTAAACGCCGACAGTCCGTGCTCGCGCAAGACCTGCATCACGGCACCGCGCTCGGCCGTACGCACCTGCAGCACCACGCCCAGCTCTTCGCTGAACAGCGCTTTGAGCGTCAGCTCCTCGCGCCGGGCGCCCACCTGCGCGGCCCAGTTTTTGCTGTCGCCCACATCCATGCGGCTGTCGCTGATGCCATCGCCCTCGATGACGAGCATGTCCACGTTCAGAGCCACACCCACGCGGCCTGCAAAGGCCATCTCAGCCACGCAGGCCAGCAAACCACCATCACTGCGGTCATGGTAGGCCAATATCTTGCCCTGCGTGCGCAGAACGTTGACGGCGTTGACCAGGTTCACCAGGTCCTTGGCATCGTCCAAATCAGGAGCGGTGTCACCGACCTGGTTCAGCGTTTGCGCCAGGATGCTGGTCGCCATGCGGTTTTTGCCGTGGCCCAGGTCGATCAACACCAGCGTGGTGTCTTCTGTGCGGTTCAGCTCGGGCGTCAGCGTGCCGCGCACATCAGCCAGCGTGGCGAAGGCGGTGACGATCAGGGACACGGGGGACGTGACCTTTTTCGCCTGCCCCGCAGCACCGGCCTCGCCTTGCGGCTGCGTCCACTGCGTGCGCATGGACAGCGAATCTTTGCCCACCGGGATGGAGATACCCAGCGCCGGGCATAGCTCCATGCCAACGGCCTTGACGGTGGCGTACAGCGCAGCGTCTTCGCCTGCTTCACCACAGGCCGCCATCCAGTTGGCGGACAGCTTGACGCGGGGCAGTTCTATGGGTGCCGCCAGCAAGTTGGTAATGGCCTCAGCCACTGCCATACGGCCCGATGCGGGTGCGTTGAGCGAGGCCAGCGGCGTGCGCTCGCCCATGGACATGGCTTCACCGGCAAAGCCCTTGAAGTCGGCCAGCGTCACGGCGCAGTCCGCCACCGGCACTTGCCAAGGGCCAACCATCTGGTCGCGGTGGGACAGGCCACCCACGGTGCGGTCGCCAATGGTGATCAGGAAGCGTTTTGACGCGACTGTGGGGTGGGCCAACACGTCGATGACGGTCTTTTGCAGGTCTACGCCGGTCAGGTCCAGTGGCTTAAAGGTACGCGTCACCGTTTTGACATCACGGTGCATTTTGGGTGGCTTGCCCAACAAGACATTCATCGGCATGTGAACTGGTGCCCCCTTGCGTAGCTCGCTACCGCTCACTCCGGGGCTCCCCACTCCGTGTGGTTCGCTGCCCCCCGGGGGGGCTAATTCCCCTTGGGGCGGCCCGGCGGGGAATTGCGTACCAGCGCCAATAACTCCTCCATCACTCACCACCAAATCGCGCTCTTCGGTCGCCACGCCAATCACCGCAAACGGGCAGCGCTCACGCTCGCACAGCGCTTCAAACTGCGCCAGCGACTCGGGGGCAATGGCCAGCACATAACGCTCTTGGCTTTCGTTGCACCAGATCTCCTTGGGCGCCATACCGGACTCTTCGAGCTTGATCGCGCGCAAATCAAAACGTGCACCGCGGCCTGCGTCGTTGGTCAGCTCGGGGAAGGCGTTGGAGAGCCCCCCAGCGCCGACGTCGTGGATGGCCAGAATGGGGTTGCCGCTACCGGCGGGGCCGCCTGTTGTGCCCTGAATCCAGCATTGGTTGATAACCTCTTGCGCCCGGCGCTCGATTTCCGGGTTGCCGCGCTGCACCGAATCAAAGTCCAGCTCGGCCGCATTGGTCCCCGTGGCCATGGAGCTGGCCGCACTGCCACCCATGCCAATACGCATGCCGGGGCCGCCCAGCTGAATGAGCAGGCTGCCCGCTGGGAATTCGATCTTGTGGGTCTGGCCCGCGTCAATCACGCCCAGCCCACCAGCGATCATGATGGGCTTGTGGTAGCCGCGCTGTACGGTATCTACATCACTGACCACACTTTGCTCGTATTCACGGAAGTAACCCAGCAGGCTGGGGCGGCCGAACTCGTTGTTGAAGGCCGCGCCACCCAGCGGGCCCTCAAGCATGATCTGCAGCGGGCTGGCAATGTGTTCGGGTTTGCCAAAATCATCCACGCCTGGTGTGGGCCACAGCTTAGACACCGTAAAGCCGGTCAACCCCGCCTTGGGCTTGGAGCCACGGCCCGTAGCGCCTTCGTCGCGGATTTCGCCGCCTGCGCCGGTGGACGCACCGGGGAATGGAGAGATCGCCGTGGGGTGGTTGTGGGTTTCAACCTTCATCAGAATGTGGTTTATTTCGCTATGCTTTTCATAGCTTGGTGCGCATATTCCATGAGGGCCAGAGGCCGATTTGGCTGCAAAACGCTCGACGGTTGAGCCCTCCATTACCGACGCGTTGTCGGAGTAGGCCACCAGCATGTGCTGGGGATTCTGCTGGTGGGTGTGGCGAATCATGCCAAACAGGCTCTGGTCTTGCGCTACGCCGTCAATGGTGAACTGGGCGTTAAAAATCTTGTGGCGGCAATGCTCGCTGTTAGCCTGCGCAAACATCATCAGCTCTACATCGGTAGGGTTGCGCCCCAGGGTGGTGAAGGCATCGAGCAGGTAATCAATCTCATCGGCCGCCAGCGCCAAGCCAAAGGTGGTGTTGGCGGCAATCAGCGCCGCCTTGCCGCCTTTTAATACATCCACATGGTCCATGGGCGCGGCCTGCAAGGCGCTAAACAAGGCTAGCGCCTGGTCGCGCTCAAACATCGCGCTCTCAGTCATGCGGTCGTGCAACAAAGCGGCCACCTGCGCCATTTGCGCAGGGCTAAGTGCGGTCTTGGACATCAGGCCATTTTTCAGGGTCAGGCGGTATTCCACCAAGCGCTCCACCCGCTTGACGGCAAAGCCGCAGTTGTGGGCAATGTCGGTCGCCTTGGATGCCCAGGGCGACACCGTTCCCAACCGGGGCGATACCACCAGCAAGGGGCCTTCCACCGGCCCGGTGTAGGGCTCGCCGTAGACCAGCAAAGCGGTCAGCTTGGCATGCAGGGCCGGCTCGGGCGCAGCCTCGGTAGCAACCAAGTGCACAAAACGGGCCGAGATGCCCGTGATCTTGTCGTGAATGTCGGCAAGGCCGGGCAGGAGTTGCTGAACACGAAAGCTGCTCAGGGCATTGCTGCCCTCAAATTGGGTGATATGCAGGGTCACGGGGGCGGCCTAGAGGGTGGGCTGGTGGGAGACAAGGGCGTAGACAACGGGAGCCAAACCGATGCCTTTTGGGCACACGGCACGACTAGGGCAGAATTTTAACTGGCTCCGTTAGCAAGCTCCGATACACCCATGTCACAATTCCCCATTTAGCCCTTGCGTTTTTAGAACACGAAGAAGAAAGACATCATGGAATTTCTATCCGGATTGCGCGCTCTCTTCAAAAGGCCCGCGCCGCCAGAGAAACCTGCCGCACAGGCCAGCGCCGACGTTGACCCCAACGCCCCCGTCGGTGAGCGCCGCACGCGTGGACGCCTCAACGCCCGCGAAAACCTGCGTGTATTGATCATTGATGACTCACCCACCGTCTGTGCAGCCTTGAAGAAGATCTTGCGCTCTGCGGGCTGCATTACTTCGCAAGCGCTAGACGCTGAGACCGGTTTAGAGATGATGAAAGCCGAAAACCCAGAGTTGATTTTTCTGGACATCGTTCTGCCGCGTATGAATGGCTTCTCGGCCCTGCGCCACCTGCGGCGCGACCCCAAGACCCGGGACATTCCGGTCATCATGATCAGTGGCAACGAGCAGGCCACCGAGCAGTTTTTCGGCAGCGCCATTGGTGCCGACGACTTCATGAAGAAGCCATTCTCCCGCTCCGAGGTGTTTGCCCGAATCGAGCGCCTGCTGGACAGTGACTTGGTGCCCCGCCGCCAAGTGGCTGCGAGCACCGCACACGCGCCCCTGAATCCCTGAGGCCAGCCTCTCGAAACCCTTGCCCGAGGGCAGTCAACCTCCAGGCGCTGGGGCTTGGTTTGGCGCTTGAGTTGGGGCCTTACAAGCCTTAAACAGCAAGCTTCTTGGGCGGCAGGGTGTGGGTCAAGATACGTTTCATCACCGTCGTGTACTGCTTAAACAGGCTACCGGTGTTGTAAAACAGTCCGTATTTTTCACACAATTTTTCTATCTTGGGTGCCACCTCGACGTAGCGGTGCGCTGGCATGTCGGGAAACAGGTGGTGTTCAATTTGGTGGCTCAGGTGCCCGGTCATGATGTGAAACAGCCGCCCGCCAGTCAAATTACTAGAACCGGACAACTGGCGCAGGTACCAGTCACCCCGCGTTTCGTTCAAGGTGTCTTCGGGGCGGTAGATGGCCACCCCTTCGGTGAAGTGCCCACAAAAGATCACCACATAGGTCCACAGGTTGCGGATCAGGTTCGCACAAAAGTTACCCGCCAACACGCGCGGCGCACTCCACAGTGCCAGTGCGGGGAACAGCAGGTAGTCCTTGAACCACACTTTGCCAACCTTACTCAAAAACCGGTTCAAACGCGCCTTGAATTCGGCCTTGGGCATGGCACCGTGGGTGTATCGGCCAATCTCCAGATCATGCGAGCCCACGCCGTATTGGAACCCCATCGCAAGCACCAGGTTGGCCAGGGGCTGAAACCAGTGGCGGGGCTTCCAGCGCTGCTCATCCGTTAAGCGCAGCAAGGAGTAGCCCAAATCCCGGTCCTTGCCCAGGATATTGGTGTGGGTGTGGTGCATCACATTGTGCGAGTGGCGCCACTGCTCACCATCACAGGCAATGTCCCACTCAAAGGTTTGGGAGTTGAGCGAGGGGTCGCCCGTCCAGTCATACTGGCCGTGCATCACGTTGTGGCCAATTTCCATGTTGTCCAAAATTTTGGCATTGGCCAAAGCCATCACACCGGCCACCCAGCTCAAGGGACCCAGACCAAAGTGCAGCAGTGCGCGCCCGCCAATCTCGCTGGCCCGGCTGATGCGGATCATGTTGCGGATGTGGTCCACATCGGCCTGACCCAGGTTGTTCATCACGCTGTCGCGAATGGCGTTGACCTCACGTTCAAATTCAGCAACCTGTTTGCGGCTCAGGTGGGTCGGTTTAGCAAAGCTCATAGCGTGCTCCAAAGGTTAGGTAGATTGGGTTGTAAAGAGTAGGTCGAACTAAGACGCGGCATCACAGGTCGAGTGCCACGTCCGAGCGCGCCGTCGAAATACACAGACGGATCAATTCATTGGGCGCCGACGAAATTTCTCCGGTCAGCAAGTTCTCCACCGTGCCGCTGGCCTTGACGCACTGGCAGCTGCGACAAATGCCGATACGGCAACCGTACTTAGGCGTCAGGCCCGCGCGCTCAGCTTGCAGCAACAAAGGTTCGACACCAACGGTGGTAAAGCGCTTGCCGCTGGCGGCAAATTCCACGTTCACCGGTGTACCAGGCGCCGTGGTGGGCAGAAAAGGTGTACCGACAAAGCGCTCGCTGTATAGCGGCAGCGGCAAGGCTTCGTCTACCCAATAGGCGTGCACCGCGTCCATCAAACCGGCGGGGCCACACATCCAGGTGCTGCGCTGCGCTAGGTCGGGTACGGCTTGCAACAATGCTTTGGGGGTGAAGCGACCTTGGCTATCATCAAAATGCAGCATTAGGCCTAACTCTGCATAGTCAGCGGCGATGGCCTGCAACTGCTTTGCAAAAATTAAGTCTTGCTGCGAACGGCATACATGCAAAAAGACCACATCGCCTTGGTACTGGCGCTGGTGCAAGTCGCGCAGCATGGCCATCACCGGGGTAATGCCACTGCCGGCGCTGAGCAGCAGCATCTGGGCGGGTAATTGCTCTGGCAAGACAAATTCACCATGGGCCTGGCTGATCGTCAGCACACCACCCACCTTGGCATGGTCGTGCAGGTGGTTGGATACCAGCCCGCCCTCCTGCCGTTTAACAGTAAAAGCCAGGCGACGTGCACCCGGCGCTGAGCACAGGCTGTAAGCACGTTCAACGAAGCGGCCATCGATTTCCACCCGCACCCGCACAAACTGGCCTGCGGCCGCACCAGCCCACAACGCGTTAGGCGTCAAGACGAATGTTTTCGCCGAGGCCGTCTCGTCAATGACCTTGACGATGCGGGCACGCACCTGCGTCAAAGACAGCAAGGGATGCAGATCAGCTAGTACATCTTCCACCGCGCTTAGACGAACAATCGACTCGACCCAAGGGTGCTGCAAAGCAGCGACGATCGGCGCATTGATAGACTGTACCCAGCGCGTGTGGGATGAAGTGGAAGCAGTGGACATATTAGTCTCCCGTTTATGAAGCATGGATGGCAATGACTGCATTGTGTACATACGTACACAATTTGTCAATGTTACCGTGTTAAATTAGAGAAGAATGCCAATATATCCATTAAAAACAGCCACTTGCATTGCGTATTTTTTTATATTAAAAGTTCAGCTGTACACAACAATAAGTCAGAAAAGCACCGATATTGACCATGACCAAAGCCGCAACGCCGCCTGAGCGCAAAGACAAACTAACCCGCACCGAACGCAAAGACATCACCCGCAACAACCTGTTGCAGGCCGCATTGGCCCTGATTGGTGAGGGGCGCAGCTTCACCAGCCTAGGTATTCGTGAGATCGCCCGCGAAGCGGCGATGGTGCCCAACGCCTTCTACCGGCACTTTCGCAGCACCGACGATTTAGGGTTAGCACTGGTTGAAGAGGTGGGTATCACCCTGCGGCGCCTGCTGCGCGAAGTGCGCCAAAACGCGGTGGAACAAGCCGAGATGACCCGCCGCTCGGTGCAGGTCTACCACCAATACATCATCCAGAACCGGCTGCTGTTTTTGTTTATTTCGAGCGAACGTTCCGGCGGCAGCCGCATCCTGCGCCTGGCCATCCGCAACGAAGTAAACCACTTCACCAACGAGATGGCGCAAGACTTCCGCCGCATGGGTGTCTACAAGGACATGTCGACGCAGAGCCTGCAAATGGTGTGCGGCCTGATCGTTACCACCATGTTGGCCGCAGCGCCCGAGATACTTGACCTTCCGCCGGAGCAACCCTTGCTGGAGACCGAGATGATCGAGAACTTTGTGCGCCAAATGCTGGTCGTGCTGCTGGGCGCGTCGCGCTGGCGTGAAAAGCCACTGCGCCATTTAGTGACCAAAGCACCGCAAGCAGAGCCCGCCGCACTCGGGGATAATTGACCCATGACAATTACCTACAAAGACACCCAAGGCATTGCGGGCATGCGCATTGCAGGCCGGTTGGCCTCCGAAGTGCTGGACTACCTAACCCCCTTTGTCCAACCCGGCGTTACCACCAACGCCCTGGACAAACTGGCCCACGACTACATCACCCAGGTGCAGGGCGGCATTCCGGCGCCGCTGAATTACACCGGCGGTGGTGACATCCCTTTTCCTAAATCCGTCTGCACCTCGGTCAACCACCAGGTGTGCCACGGTATCCCCAATGACAAGGTGCTTAAAAAGGGGGATGTGCTTAACATCGACGTCACCGTCATCAAAGACAGCTGGCACGGCGACACCAGCCGCATGTTTGCGGTGGGCGATATCTCCATTGCGGCCAAACGCCTGAGCGCCATCACCTACGACGCGATGTGGCGCGGCATCATGATGGTCAAGCCCGGCATTCACTTGGGCGACATTGGCCACGCCATTCAGGTGTTTACCGAAGGCCACGGCTTTAGCGTGGTGCGCGAATTCTGCGGCCACGGCATTGGGCAGATTTTCCATGAAGAACCGCAAGTGCTGCACTACGGGCGCCCCGGCACGCTGCAAAAGCTGGTTGAGGGTATGACCTTCACCATCGAACCCATGGTTAACGCCGGCAAAAAAGAGATCAAGAACGGCCCCGAGAAAGACGGCTGGACCATCGTCACCAAAGACCATTCCCTGTCCGCCCAGTGGGAGCACACGATATTGGTCACCCCCACCGGCTACGAAGTTCTGACTGTCTCGGCCGGTAGCCCCGCCATCCCCGCCTTTGTGCCGCCACTAGCGACAGCCTAGGTGGTAGATCCCGCACCCACGGCCACTGCGGGGCTTGACCTGCAGGTTTTGCGCGCCGATTACCGCACTCAAAAGGCCCAGCTGCTGCAAACCATCAGCCGCCCGCAGGCCTCGGCCCGCGACGTGCGCAACCTGCTCACCCGCACGGCGCTGCTGGCCGACGAAGCTCTCAAGCAGTTGTGGGAGTATGCGGGTTTGCAGTCGCCCTTGGCGCTGCTGGCGGTGGGCGGCTTTGGCCGTGGCGAGCTGTTTCCGCATTCGGATATCGACGTGCTGCTGCTGCTACCCGACAGCGTGTCGGCCGACGACGACGCCGTGCTCAAGGAAAAAATTGAAACCTTTATTGGCAGCTGCTGGGATGCGGGGCTAGAGATTGCCTCCAGCGTACGCACCCTGTCCACCTGCCTGGCCGAAGCCGCGAAAGACGTCACCGTACAAACCGCCTTGCTGGAGTGCCGCTTGATCACCGGCAACGCCGACCTGGTAGGCCAATTTACCCAAGCCTTTTTTGCCGCGCTGGACCCCAAGGCATTTTTTATTGCCAAAACGCTGGAGATGCGCCAGCGCCACACCAAGTTCGATAACACACCCTATTCGCTGGAGCCCAACTGCAAAGAGTCGCCTGGCGGTTTGCGCGACCTGCAGGTGATCTTGTGGGTGGCCAAGGCAGCCGGGTTTGGCGCGCACTGGAGCGATCTGGCCCGCCACGGGCTGGCAACCAAGTTTGAAGTGCAGCAAATCCAGCGCAATGAGGCCCTTTTGTGGCTCATCCGCTCACGCCTACACACCATTGCGAACCGGCGCGAAGACCGCCTGGTGTTTGACATGCAAGACACAGTGGCCGCTGCATTTGGCTATGGCACGACCACACCCACACCCAGCTCCTTTGTGCGGGCCAGCGAAGCGCTGATGCGCCGCTACTACTGGGCGGCTAAGGCCGTGGTCCAGCTCAACCAAATTTTGATGCTCAACATCGAAGAGCGCCTGAACCCGTCCACCCACGAACCCCAGCCGATCAACGCGCGCTTTAATGACAAGGCGGGCATGATCGATGTGGTCAGCGACGACATCTACCAGCGTTACCCGCATGCGATTTTGGAAACCTTCTTGCTCTACCAGAGCACAGTCGGTGTTAACGGCCTCTCGGCACGCACCCTGCGGGCGCTCTACAACGCCCGCGACGTGATGGACGCGCGGTTTCGCAGCGACCCGGTCAACCACCAGACGTTTTGCGCCATCCTGGCGCAGCCCGAAGGCATTACCCACGCCATGCGCCTGATGAACCAGACCTCGGTGCTGGGGCGCTACCTATGGGTGTTTCGCCGCATCGTGGGGCAGATGCAGCACGACCTGTTCCACGTCTACACGGTGGACCAGCACATCCTGATGGTGCTGCGCAATGTGCGCCGGTATTTTATTGCCGAGCATACCCACGACTACCCGTTTTGCTCGCAATTGGCCTCGGGCTGGGACAAGCCCAGCCTGCTGTATGTCGCTGCCCTGTTCCACGACATCGCAAAAGGGCGCGGCGGTGACCACTCTAAACTGGGGGCCATTGCAGTACGGCGCTTTTGCAAACAGCACGGCTACACCGGAGAAGACGGGCAGCTCATCGAATTTCTGGTGCGCGAGCACCTGACCATGAGCCGCATTGCCCAAAAGTCCGACCTGAGCGACCCGCAGGTGATCGCCAACTTTGCCAAACATGTCGGCTGCGAACGCCGCCTCACCGGTCTTTACCTGCTCACGGTGGCCGACATTCGCGGTACCTCGCCCAAAGTGTGGAATGCTTGGAAGGCCAAGCTGCTGGAAGACCTGTACCGGCTCACCAGCCGGGTTTTGGGCGGGCACGCGCCCGACCCCGACGCCGAGGTGGAAGCACGCAAACGCGACGCCCTCATCAAGGTTGCCATGCACACCCTGCCCTACCAGGCCCACAAGGCGCTGTGGGACACGCTGGACGTGGGCTACTTCATGCGCCACGACGCCACCGATATCGCCTGGCACACCCGCCAACTCTCGCGCCTGGTGGGCTCGCCCACGCCGGTGGTGCGCGCTCGCCGCTCACCCGCTGGTGAGGGCCTGCAGGTGCTGGTGTACACCCCCGACCAAAGCGACCTGTTTGCCCGCATCTGCGGCTATTTCGACCAAGGCGATTACAGCATTTTGGATGCCCGCATCCACACCGCCAAAGACGGCCATGCGCTGGACACGTTCCAGGTCATTACCTCGGCCACGCCGGACGAATACCGCGAAGTGTGCAGCCTGCTCGAAGTCGGGCTGGCCAAAGCCATCACCGACACCGGGCCACTGCCCGCCCCCAGCAAGGGCCGCGTGTCGCGCCGGGTCAAGAGCTTCCCGGTAGCGCCACGGGTGACGCTGAACCCCGATGAGCGTGGCCAGAGCTGGCTGCTCAATATCGCGGCCAGCGACCGCCCCGGCCTGCTCTACAGCGTGGCACGGGTGTTGGCGCACCACCAAGTCAATTTGAAGTTGGCCAAAATTGCCACATTGGGCGAGCGGGTGGAAGACACCTTCCTCATCGACGGGTCGGAGCTGCAGCACAACCGCCAGCAAATTGAAATCGAAACCGAGTTGTTGGCGGCCTTGGCGGCCTGAGTGCCGTAGCGCTTTTGCTATTCTTTTAATAGCTTCTCGCGCAGGTTCTGTGAGGGCTAGAGACCTATTTGGCCTAAATATTATGGCCACCATACCTGCATGTATTCAACGCTATCGCACGTCGCACGCTTTGAGTTTTACGTCTCAAGCGCCTGTCTCAAACATCTCATTGAGCGGCATCGCAGTCGTTTGCATTACAATTGAAATACAAATATTCTAGTGAGCGTTAAACATGAAAACGTCAACTTTGCCTGCTGTGCGCGTTACGCCAGAAGTGCGTGCTTTGGCTGAATCCGTTTTGCGTAAAGGCGAAACGCTGTCGATGTTTATTGAAGACAGTTTGAAGCAAAAAGCGCAGTGGCGAAAAGACGATGCCGAGTTTTATGCCCGAGGCTTGGCAGCCAGCGCAAAAGTGCGCGCTGGCGGTAAAACATACTCTACCGAGGAAGTCATGTCCGGTCTGCGTGCGATTCTTGAAACAAAGCGAAAAGTAAAGTCGACCAAAGCCGCATGAAACGCTACCAGCTAGCGTTTGCGCCTGAGGCGCAAGACGATCTGTATCGCCTCTATGACTTCGTGGCAGACATCGACCTGCAAAGGGCAGAACGCGCCATCGAAATCATAGAATCCGCACTGGACACCATGCGCAACCATCCCCACACCTGTCGTAAAGCCAATGGCGGCGACATGGGGTCGCTGTGGCGCGAATTGGTCATCAGCTTTGGCAGTTCTGGCTATGTTGCGTTGTTTGAAATCACCGATGCCGATACAGTGACGGTCATGGCAATGCGGCATCAAAGGGAGAGTGACTACCACTGAGTGGGCATTAATTTGAGCCTGACACTGTATTGCTCAACATCTCCGCCAGCGACCGCGCTGGCCTGCTCTACAGCGTGGCCCGAGCTGCAGCACAACCGCAAGCAAATCGAAATCGAAACCGAGTTGCTGGCTGCCTTGGGCACTTAAAGTTCTGTCGCACCATAGCTATTGTTTTTATAGCTGCTTGCGCAATGAATACGAGGGCTGGAGGCCGAATTGGCTTCTAAATACTATACTGAATGCAATGCCTTAGGGCTGCGTACGCTTTATCCGAACAACATAATTCGAGCCCTACACGATGATGCCAAGGGACAAGGTGTCAATATCGCGATCACTGCGCCAACCTCAACACCGATTTGTAACTAACAGGCCACACCACCATGACCACACGCAGAACCTTTGTGCGGACGCTTCCGGTGGCGTTCACCAGCGCGTGCCAAGCATTGCATGCGAAACCATCCGAGCCGGGGCCAGGGATGATATTGACCTATATCGGATTGCGTGATGGCCTACGAGCGCAAGTTCTCAGCATCACTTTGCCCGATGGCACCCATTGGGGCAGCCCCGGCGGCATTGGGGGTAAATGGCATAAAAACTGGAAACAAGCCCCGGGTGCAACCTCAGGCGCTTCGGGTGACCATCGCAATTTGCCGGAGTGGGTGGATTTTGTTTGGTTTGATACGGTGTACAACCGGGCTGTGCCCTATACCAAAGCCGAAATGGACACCATTGCGCGCCAGACGCAGCGCGTGCCGGTGCGATCTCGGGTGCCCCAAGATGTAGTTCAACAAGCCATTGTTGCCAGGCAACAGGCCCCTGCGAACAAGGTACCAGAGACCATGCTGTGGTTGTATTTTGTGTGGACGGATGGGGGTATCAAGTTCTATTGGGAGCTGCGGCGCGGAAGTGAAACTCTGCGAGAAGGTGGTGACAACATGGATGCAAAGTAGACCAGTCAGAGTAGTGCGCGGAAATGCGTACAACCGCTGCGTGTTAAGCCAAGTGGCCACCGACCAAAACGACGCCAGACCAGGTACGGTTTAGACGTGCTACGAAACCCGCAAGGCGCAAGCCCACTACCACGCCAACTGCCAGCCGGGCGTCATCGGCCAACGTGAATACGTGTGGGACGCGCTGAGCCTCCACCGTTGCGCAACCCGGGGCGATAAGCTGGGTTAAGCGCTCAACCCAGACTAGCCTTCAGTCGTCCTCAGCCGCAGCCAAGTCGGGAAACAAGACCTCGGTAAAACCCAGCTTTGACAGATCCGTCATCCGCATCGGGTACAGCGTGCCCCACAGGTGGTCACACTCGTGCTGCACCACCCGGGCATGAAAACCCTCTACCGTGCGCTCGATGCGGTCACCGTACTGGTCAAATCCGACATAGTGGATGCGCGACCAGCGTGGCACCAAGCCGCGCAAACCCGGCACCGACAAGCAGCCCTCCCAGTCGGACTCTTGCGCCTCTCCCAGCGGGGTAATCACCGGGTTGATCAGCACCGTCTGGGGCACCACCGCGCGGTCCGGGTAGCGCGGGTTGGACGCGCCGGAGCCAAAAATAACCAACTGCAAATCCACCCCAATTTGTGGTGCTGCCAGGCCCGCGCCGTTCGCGGCGTGCATGGTGTCTAGCAGGTCGGTAATCAGCAGGTGCAAGGCGTCGCTGTCGAAGGCGTCTTGCGGCACTGCCTGGGCTTGGCGCAGTAGGCGTGGGTCGCCCATTTTAAGAATGTCGCGTACGGTCATGCTGGGTCTCCTTCGGGCGTGTCGGGTTCGGTGCGGGCAGCTGGACTGGTCAATAACGTTTGCATAGCGGCCTCGTCAAGCACGGTGATGCCCAGCGCCACGGCCTTGTCGAGCTTGCTTCCGGCATCGGCGCCTGCCACCACGTAGTCGGTCTTTTTGCTGACCGAACCTGCCACCTTGGCGCCTGCCGCTTCCAGCAGGTCTTTGGCCTGGTCACGGCTTAGTGTGGGGAAGGTGCCGGTCAGCACAAAGGTCTTGCCAGCCAGGGGCTTGGCAGCTTGGGGTGCGGGCGGTCCCTCTTCCCACACCACGCCGCAGGCGCGCAGCTGCTCCACCACCTCGCGGTTGTGGGCCTGGTCAAAAAAAGTGCGCAGGCTTTTGGCTACGATAGGGCCCACATCGTCCACCTCCAGCAGTTGCTCCAGGCTGGCGTCCATGATGGCGTCCATGGTGCCGAAATGCTGCACCAGCGCTTTTGCGGTGGCCTCACCCACATGGCGGATACCCAGGCCAAAGACAAAACGTGGCAAGGTTGTGTTTTTAGACTGTTGCAGCGCATCGACCAAGTTTTGCGCCGACTTATCCGCCATGCGGTCCAGCCCGGCCAATGCCGCCAGCCCCAGGCGGTACAAATCGGGCAAGGTTTTGACGATGCCTGCGTCCACCAACTGGTCCACCAGCTTGTCGCCCAAGCCGTCGACCTCCACCGCGCGGCGCTGGGCAAAATGCAAAATCGCCTGCTTGCGCTGGGCGCTGCAAAACAGGCCTCCGGTGCAGCGGTGGTTAGCTTCACCGGGCTCACGCACCACGTCGCTGCCGCAAATGGGGCATTGGCGTGGCATATGAAAATTGGGCACGTATGGGTTGCGCGCCAAATGCTCTGCCGGCAGCACACGCCCCACCACCTCAGGAATCACATCCCCCGCACGGCGCACCACCACCATGTCGCCCACACGCACATCCTTCTTGCGCACTTCAAACAGGTTGTGCAGCGTGGCGTTGGTCACGGTGACGCCGCCCACAAACACCGGCGCCAGCTTGGCCACGGGCGTGAGTTTGCCGGTGCGCCCCACCTGAATGTCGATTGCCAGCACGGTGGTTATCTGCTCTTGCGCCGGGTATTTGTGGGCCACCGCCCAGCGCGGCTCACGGGTAACAAAACCCAAGCGCTGCTGCAGCGCCAGGCTGTTGACCTTGTAGACGACGCCGTCAATGTCGAACGGTAACTGGTCACGCGTGGCACCGATACGCTGGTGGTACGCTATTAAATCAGTAGCGCCTTGCGCATGTTCTACCTGGGCTGCAACCGGAAATCCCCATATTTTTAGGGTCTGAAGCAAGCCGTAATGGGTGGCAAATTCCGGCCCGCCTTGCTCTACCGGTGTGACCTCACCCACGCCGTAGGCAAAAAAGCTCAGCGGCCGCTGCGCCGCGATGGCTGGGTCAAGCTGGCGCACCGCACCGGCTGCGGCGTTGCGCGGGTTCACAAAAGTCTTCTCGTTTTTCTCGCCCGCCGCAATACGCGCGCGTTGGCGCTCATTCAGCGCGTCAAAGTCATCCCGGCGCATGTAGACCTCGCCGCGCACTTCCAGCACGGGTGGCACACCCTCGGGCAAACGCAGGGGGATCTGGCCAATGGTGCGGATGTTTTGGGTCACATCTTCACCCGTGGAACCGTCACCCCGGGTGGCGGCCTGCACCAGCACACCATGCTCGTAACGCAGGCTCATGGCCAGGCCGTCAAATTTCAGCTCCGCCACATATTCGACAGCAGGGTCGACTTCGGTCAACCCCAACTCTTTGCGCACGCGGGCATCAAAGTTCAACGCACCACGCGCTTCGGTGTCGGTCTCGGTGCGAATGCTGAGCATGGGCACCGCGTGGCGCACCGGGGCAAAGCCGTCCAGCGGCTTGCCGCCGATGCGCTGGGTGGGCGAGTCGGGCGTAACCCAGTCGGCGTGGGCGGCTTCTAGTGCCTGCAGCGCCTGAAACAGGCGGTCGTACTCGGCGTCTGGCACGCTGGGTGCATCCAACACGTAATACTGGTGGGCGTAGTGGTGCAGTTGCTGGCGCAGCCGCTGCAGGGCGTGTGCGTCAGCCGCCGCCGAACCCGAGCTGGGGGCGGCGTTGGCAAACAAATCCTGCGTAGTCATTGCGTCGGGCGCGGGGCGCAGGTGCAATCAGGAAAAAAGGCGGCGCGCCAGCATCGAGCCCGAGGGCATGTCGCGCTGCTCCAGCGTGTCGTACAAGACTTGCAACTCGCTTCCAATCACATCCATGGTTTCGGCGGCTAAGGGCTGGCCGTTGTCGTCGGTCACCACGCCTTCCATGCTGCTGGCTAACGCAACGGCTGCTTCGCGCATGCGTTCAAACGGCTGCTCGGCGCGGTCCACCTGCGCCACATCCAGGTGCAGGCTGATGTCACGTATGGCCGACTGTGCCGGGTCTTCGGCCAGCGCCGCCTGCGGGTCAAAACTCAGCACCAGCACGGGCCCCTGCCCCTCGGTGTTGGCCGGTAGCACCATACGCCCCGGAATAGACCCCGCTACAAAGCCCAGGTGGGCTGCCACCTGATGGATGTAACCGGGGCTCCACGAGGCACTGCGGGCGCGAATGGTAAAGCCCAGCTGGGCGTCATGGGCGCTGGCGAACTGGTCTAGCTCACGGGCGCGGGCCACTTCTTCACGCATCTCTGGGAATTCAGGCGTGGCGTTGATGGCGTCGCTAAACGCCTGGGTTTTAACCACAAATTCGGAGTATTCAATCTCGTTGAGCGCGCCTGAGCGGTTAGCCAACTGCACACCCGCCTGAAAGCCGCCGTAGCGCTGCCCAGCCATGGGCGGCTCCCACACCAGCGTGAGCAGGTTGTAGCCCTCAATCGCAAACGGCTTGCTACCCGCGCGCCGGGTTGCGGGCATGGCTGCCAACGCAGCGTCACCGGACACCGCTGGTGTGTGGCCGTCCAGAGCAATGGTGGCGATCACATCGATCAACGCATCCATCGCCGGGCGGCGCGCTATAACCGGCACCACAAATGGCTCCTGGGCCATGTCCGGCTCGCTGAACACCGGTTCGTGGTCCACCAACGGCGCAGGATCTATATGGACTTCGGGCTGGGCCTGGCGCGGTACGCTGCGCCGGGCGCTCCAGGCACCATGGGCAACCACGGCGACCAGCACCGCACCGCCTGCAATTGCTAAACCAATCTGAAGAGTACTCATAGTTGCTTAGGCCAAATCGGCCATATGTATAGCGGACTCCATGTCCACCGCCACAATGCGTGACACGCCCTGCTCTTGCATGGTCACGCCAATCAATTGCTTGGCCATTTCCATGGCAATCTTGTTGTGGCTAATAAATAGAAACTGGGTCGACTTACTCATGCTCGACACCAGCTTGGCATAACGTTCGGTGTTGGCGTCGTCCAATGGCGCGTCCACCTCGTCGAGTAAACAAAACGGCGCCGGATTGAGCTGAAAAATCGCAAACACCAGCGCAATGGCGGTCAGCGCTTTCTCACCGCCCGACAGCAGGTGAATGGTCTGGTTCTTTTTGCCCGGTGGCTGCGCCACCACTTGCACACCCGAGTCCAAAATCTCGTCGCCCGTGATCACCAAGCGGGCGTTTCCGCCGCCAAACAACTCTGGAAACATGCGTCCAAAATGGTAATTGACCTGATCGAAGGTGCCAGAGAGCATCTCACGCGTCTCAGCGTCAATCTTGCGAATGGCGTCTTCCAGGGTCTGCATGGCCTGCGCCAAGTCGGTGTTTTGCGCGTCAAGAAACTGCTTACGCTCGCGCGCCGCTGCCAATTCGTCCAGCGCCGCCAAGTTGACAGCGCCCAGGGCCGCGATCTCGCGGTGCAAGCGATCAATCTCGCTCTGCATGCCCAATAGGCGCACATTGCCTTCCCGGATGGACTGCTCAACTGCCTGCAAGTCAGCCTGTGCATCGAGCAGTTGCTGTTCGTACTGCTCAAAACCCAGCCGTGCGGCTTGTTCTTTGAGTTGGAATTCGGTGATGCGTTGGCGCAGGGGGTCGAGCTCGCGCTCCAGCTGCATACGCCGCTCATCGCTGGCGCGCAGTTTGGCGGTCAGGTCGTCGTATTCGCTGCGCTTGGCACCCAGAGCCTGCTCGCGCTCTAGCTTCAAGGACAGTGCGTTTTGCAAACCGGCTTGGGCGGCAGCATCGGTCAGGCGGGTCAACTCGTCCTGCGCGCGCTGGCGCTCAGTGTGGATAGAGTCGGTCTGCTGCGTAGCAGTCTCGATGGTGCGGCTTAATTCAGCGTTGCGCGCCTGCAGGCTACGCTGGGCAAAGGTGGCCTCTTGGGCCTGGCGCTCTAGCGTGCGCTGCTGTTCGCGGCACTGGGTCAGTTTGCGCTGCACCTCAATCACCCGCTCATCAAGCTGGGCGTGGCGCTCCTGGTTGTCGGCCAGTTGCATATCTAATTCTTCAAAGCGCCCCTCAGACGCGGTGCGGCGCTCTTGCAAGTCGTCCAACTGGGCTTGCACCTCGGCCAGGTCGGCATCGATCTGGGCACTGCGGGCGCGGGCTTGTTCGGCCAACTGCGACAGACGCAGCGTCTCCACCTGCAGACCATGCACTTGGCTTTGGGTATCCGTGGCCTCGCGGCGCACACCGACCAAGCGCTGGGCGGCATCGGCATAAGCGGCTTCGGCGCGCACCAAGGCAGCGCGGGCCTCGTCGGCAATCATCACCTGGGCACGCAGCTGCTTTTCCAGGTTCTCAATTTCTTGGGCGCGGGCGAGCAGGCCGGCTTGCTCCGAGTCCTGCGCATAAAAACTCACGCTGTGGCGGGTCACCACATGGCCGGACTTGATGTAAATGCTGTCACCGCTCTGCAACGTCTCACGCTGGGCCAAGGCCTCTTCAAAGCTGACCGCCGTGTAGCAGCCCTGCAGCCAGTCCACCAAGACTGCTTTTTGACCGGCATCGGTGATGCGCAACAGGTCCGCCAAGCGCGGCAAGGCCGAAGTCGGCTCTGGCACGCTTGCCTGCGGCGGGCTAAAAAACGCCAGCTTGGCGGGTGGAGCATCTTGCGCAAAGGCACGCACCATGTCCAGACGAGATACCTCTAGCGACGCCAGGCGTTCGCGCAGCGCACCTTCGAGTGCGTTTTCCCAGCCCTGCTCGATATGGATGCGGCTCCACAAGCCCTGCAAATGGTCCAGCCCGTGTTTGCTGAGCCACGGTTGCAATTTGCCGTCGGTCTTGACCTTGGCTTGAAGGGCTTTGAGTGCTTCCAGCCGGGCTGAAAAATCGGCTTGGCGGGCGGACTCGTCGTTCACAAGCTGTTGCTGGGTGCGCCGGGCATCGTCGCGCTGGGGCAGCGCCTCTTGCAGCTCTTGCAACTTGGCATCGGCCACGGCGGCGGCCTCTTGGGCCTCTTCCAGCTGGCCTTGCAACTGCTGTAAGCGGGCCTCGTCGGGGGCAGCCAAGGCGTTGCGGTCTAGCCCCAGGCGTTCACTTCGGTTCGAGACCTGGCGGTGCTGTTCTTCAATGCTGCGCTGCTCGGCGGCCAGCACCTGGATTTGCTGCTGCACCTGCATCACACTGCCACGCTGGTCGTTGGCAGCGCCTTGGGCTCTGCTTAAAGCGTCTTCCAGCTCGGGCAGCTGCAGTGCTTGCTCTTCCACCTGTGCGGCCAGCAACTCGGTCTGCTCTTCGCCCAGCGCCGACAACTCGGCCAGGCGTTCCATTTCGCCCTGGGCGTCTTCCTTGCGCGTAGCCCACTGGGCCACTTGCTCTTGCAGCGTAGCCAGGCGCTGCTCGACGCGCTGGCGGCCTTCGACCACAAAACGAATTTCGGCTTCTAAGCGACCCACATCGGTGCTGGCCTCATACAGCAAGCCCTGGGCCTGGTTGACCTGGTCACCCGCAGCGTAATGGGCTTCGCGCACAGCCTCCAACTCGGCCTCGATGTGGCGCAAATCGGCCATGCGGCTCTCCAGCGCATTAACCGCGCCACGCGCGTCGGCTTGCACCTTGGCCTGGTCGGCCAGTGCTTCGGCGCGTTTCAAGAACCACTGCTGGTGCTGCTTGCGGCTTACGTCGGCCTGCAGTGTGTTGTACTTTTGGGCCACCTCGGCCTGCTTCTCCAACTTTTCTAGGTTGGTATTGAGCTCACGCAGGATGTCTTCGACGCGGGTCAGGTTCTCGCGCGTGTCGGACAAGCGATTTTCGGTCTCACGGCGGCGTTCTTTGTATTTGGAAACCCCAGCCGCTTCCTCCAGAAACAGACGCAGCTCTTCGGGCTTGGATTCGATGATGCGGCTGATCGTGCCCTGGCCAATGATGGCGTAGGCGCGCGGCCCCAGGCCTGTACCCAGAAACACGTCTTGCACGTCGCGGCGGCGCACCGGCTGGTTGTTGATGTAGTAGCTGCTGGTTCCGTCGCGGGTCAAAACGCGTTTGACGGCGATCTCGCCAAACTGGCCCCACTGGCCACCAGCGCGGTGGTCGGCATTGTCAAAAACCAGCTCCACACTGGCGCGGCTGGCAGGCTTGCGCGTGTTGGTGCCGTTAAAAATAACGTCTTGCATGGACTCACCACGCAACTCACTGGCCTTGCTCTCACCCAAAACCCAGCGCACCGCGTCCATGATGTTGGACTTGCCGCACCCGTTGGGGCCCACCACGCCGACCAATTGCCCAGGCAGCAGAAAATTGGTGGGCTCGGCAAACGATTTGAACCCGGATAACTTGATCGAATTGAGACGCACGGGAAAGACGAGTGGGTAAAGGTAGTCAGGCTAAGTAGTTGATTGCAGTGCGCTTTTCCATTTTTAACACGGAGCAGCAGCCTGCAATGATACCGTGTGGGGGGGTGGGATCACCCCTTGGCGCCTTGGGCCCTTGTGCACCGCGCGGGTTTTGAACTGGCCACCCGCAGCCGCTTGCTGGCGACGTCGACCCACGCTTGGGCGCATACTCTCGGCCTTTTCACCCCATTCAGGATAAATACATGACCCTCTGCCCCATTGCCATCGTCAGCGGCTGCGCCAAATGCCCGGCCTTCAAAATCTGCCCACTCAAAGGCGTGATCGGTGACCAAGTCAAACCCGCGGAGCCACAAGCGTCTGGCAAAAAGCCGACTAAGGCGAAAAAATAAGCGTGTTGTCGACTGCGCGGGCCCCCGGCCTGCGCCGGTGTTGTAACGCCGCACGGGCGCCGCACCTAGGCTAGGCCAGCGCCGAGCCAATGCCCCATCGGCAGCACGCGCTGCCAGTAGCTCAGGGATAATGCGCCCCCATGAACCCGAATTTGTCCCAGTTGCAGGCCTACCCCTTTGAGCGCCTGCGCCAGTTGTTTGCCGACGTTACCCCCAACTCCGCTTTGCGCCCCATTAGCCTGGGCATCGGTGAGCCCCGCCACGCAACGCCAGATCTGATCAAAAAAGCCTACTGCGACGCCATCATGAGCCCCACCGGCGGCCTGGCTTCATACCCCGCCACCACGGGTGAGCCCGCACTGCGCCAATCGATGGCCCGCTGGCTGCAGCGCCGCTACGGGCTGGCGGTAGACCCCGCTACCCAAATATTGCCAGTCAACGGCTCGCGCGAAGCGCTGTTTGCCTTTGCCCAAACGGTGGTCAACCCCAAGGCGGCCGGCCTTAAGGGCGAGCAGCCGCTGGTGGTGTGCCCCAACCCGTTCTACCAAATCTACGAAGGTGCGGCCCTGCTCAGCGGCGCAGAGCCTTATTTTGTACCCTCGGTGCCCGAACGCAACTTTGCCCAGGACTGGGACAGCGTCCCCTTTGAAGTGTGGGCCCGCACCCAACTGCTTTACGTGTGCTCACCCGGCAACCCGGCAGGCGCCGTTATGCCACTGGCTGAGTGGAAGAAGCTGTTTGACCTGAGCGACAAACACGGCTTTGTCATTGCATCAGACGAGTGCTACAGCGAGATTTACTTCCGCGACGAAGCGCCCTTGGGGGGTCTGCAGGCCGCCGCCCAACTTGGCCGCAGCGACTTCAAAAACCTGATCATGTTCACCAGCCTGTCCAAACGCAGCAATGTGCCGGGCATGCGCAGCGGCTTTTGCGCGGGCGATGCACGCTTGGTCAAGTCCTTTTTGCTCTACCGCACCTACCACGGCAGCGCCATGAGCCCGGTGGTGCAGGCCGCCAGCATCGCCGCTTGGGACGACGAGCAGCATGTGCTGGACAACCGCGTCCAGTACCGCACCAAGTTTGCGCAGGTCACGCCTGTGCTTTCCGCTGTGATGGATGTAGCCCTGCCCGACGCCGGTTTCTATCTGTGGGCTCGCGTGCAGGGCAGCGACACCGACTTCGCCCGCGAGCTGCTGCGTCTTTACAATGTGACGGTGTTGCCCGGAAGCTACCTCGCTAGAGACGTCCGCGGCGCAAACCCCGGCGCAAACCGTATCCGCATGGCGCTGGTAGCCGAAGGTGCTGAATGCATCGAAGCCGCCCAGCGCATCGTCCAATTTGTGCAATCCCGACATTAAAACCCTGAGAAAACCATTGCCATGAGCCAACAATTAGAAGCCACCATCGACGCCGCGTGGGAAAACCGCGCCAACCTGTCCGTGCAATCTGCCCCCAAAGAAGTGATGGAAGCGGTCGACCATGTGATCGACGCTTTGGACAAAGGCGAACTGCGCGTTGCCACCCGCTCCGGCGTGGGCCAATGGACCACCCACCAGTGGATCAAAAAGGCGGTGTTGCTGAGCTTTCGCTTGAAAGACAACGAAGTGATGCCTGCCGGTAGCCTGGGCTTTTATGACAAGGTGCCGACCAAGTTTGGCCACCTGAGCGCCGACGCCATGAAAGCCACTGGCGTGCGCGTGGTGCCACCAGCTGTGGCCCGCCGGGGTAGCTTTATCGCCAAGGGTGCGATTTTGATGCCCAGCTTTGTGAACATTGGCGCCTATGTGGACGAAGGCACCATGGTCGACACCTGGGCCGCCGTAGGCTCGTGCGCCCAGATTGGTAAAAACGTGCACCTCTCGGGTGGCGTCGGTATTGGCGGTGTGTTAGAGCCCATGCAGGCCAACCCCACCATCATCGAAGACAACTGCTTTATTGGCGCGCGCTCTGAGGTGGTTGAGGGCGTGATTGTGGAAGAAAACTCGGTTATCTCTATGGGTGTCTACCTGGGCCAAAGTACCCCCATTTACGACCGCGCCACTGGTGAGGTGAGCTACGGCCGCATTCCCGCAGGCTCAGTCGTTATCAGCGGCAACCTACCTAAAGACGGCGGCAAATACAGCCTGTACGCGGCCATCATCGTCAAGCGGGTCGACGCACAAACCCGCGCCAAAACCAGCCTGAACGACCTGCTGCGCGACTAAGCGCCGCACGTTTCTTCCCTACACCACAACGAGCAAGGCGGACCTATGGCAACCACCAATTCATCCGGCACCATGGAGCGCATCTTGCGCTTGATGTGTGAGAAGAAGGCGTCGGACATTTACCTTTCGGCCCATTCGCCGGCGCTGATCCGTATCAACGGCCAGTGCGTACCGATCAACAGCCAGGCATTGCCACCCGAGGCGCCCAGGAACCTGTTGGCTGAGGTCTTGTCGCCCGAAAACATCGCCGAGTTGGATGCGGTGGGTGAGCTCAATATGGGTTTCCCGCTGGAAGGGATAGGCCGGTTTCGGGTTAGCGCCATGCACCAGCGCGGCTCGGTGGCCGTGGTGATTCGCTTTATCTCGGCCGATGTTCCGCCACTGGCCACCCTGTCGGTTCCGCCGGTGCTGGGTGACCTGATCATGGAAAAGCGCGGCTTGCTGCTGATGGTAGGCGCCACCGGTGCGGGCAAAAGCACGACGCTGGCGGCCATGATTGACCACCGCAACGAGTCGGTCTCGGGCCACATCCTGACGATTGAAGATCCGATCGAGTTTTTGTTTAAAAACAAACGCTCGGTTATCAACCAACGTGAGATTGGCACCGACACCAAGTCTTTGCAAGTGGCCCTGCGCAATGCGCTGCGCCAAGCACCTGACGTCATTTTGATCGGCGAGATCCGCGACCGCGAAACCATGTCGGCGGCCATCGCCTATGCCCAGTCGGGCCACCTGTGCCTGGCCACTATGCACGCCAACAACAGCTACCAGGCGCTCAACCGTATCCTCAGCTTCTACCCCGTCGAAGTGCGCCCCACCATGCTCGGTGACTTAGCCGTGTCTTTGAAGGCGGTGGTGTCGCAGCGCTTGCTGCGCAGCACGTCTGGTGCGCGCATGCCAGCCGTTGAGGTGCTGCTTAACACCAAGTTGATTTCTGAACTGATTGAAAAAGGCGACTTCTCTGGCATCAAAGAGGCCATGGAAAAATCCATGGCAGACGGCTCGCAGTCGTTCGAGGCCGACATTGCCCGCATGATTGTGGAGGGTGTTGTCGACCGCAAAGAAGGCTTGGCCAACGCCGACTCGCCTACCAACCTGATGTGGCGCATGCAAAACGACTTCCAAAAGGCTGCCAAGCCCGTTGAAGTGGCGCCCGAGGAAGAAGGCGCGTCGTTTACCGAAATTTCCCTGGACGTAAACCATTGAACCAGGCCACCCAACCACGCCGCGCTCCCGCACCCACCACCCAGGGCGCCGCATGAACGAAACACTACGGCTAGCCGAACAACTCATCGCCCTGCCCTCGGTCACGCCGCAGGACGGCGGCTGCCAAGACGTGCTTGCTGCGCGCCTGGCGCCACTGGGCTTTCATTGCGAAACCATCATCAGCGGCCCGACCGACTTCTCGGTGAAAAATTTATGGGCAAAACGGCCCGGGGCCCTCGCCAAACCTGCGCAAGCAGCTACTAATTCAATAGCAAATGCCACACCGGGAAAGACCCTGGTTTTTGCCGGCCACACCGACGTGGTGCCCACCGGCCCGGTCGGCGAATGGCGCAGTGCGCCGTTTTCGCCCACCCACCGCGACGGCAAACTTTTTGGCCGGGGCGCCAGCGACATGAAAACATCGCTGGCCGCTTTTGTGGTGGCCATTGAAGAATTCTTGGCCGCCAACCCCAACCCGCAGCTGAGCATTGCACTGCTGCTGACCAGCGACGAAGAAGGCCCCGCCAACGACGGCACGGTGGTCGTCTGCAAAGCCTTGCAAGCGCGTGGCGAAACGCTGGACTACTGCATCGTGGGCGAGCCCACTGCGGTAGAGCGCACCGGCGACATGATCAAAAACGGCCGCCGCGGCACCATGAGCGGCAAGCTGACCGTCAAAGGCATTCAGGGCCACATTGCCTACCCGCATCTGGCGAAAAACCCCATCCATTCAGTAGCCCCCGCATTGGCCGAGCTCACCACCATTGCCTGGGACGAAGGCAACGCATTTTTTCAGCCCACCAGCTGGCAGGTGAGCAACATCCACGGCGGCACCGGTGCCAGCAATGTGATACCGGGCACGGTGGTGATTGACTTCAACTTTCGCTTCTCGACCGAATCCACACCCAACGCCCTGCAGCACCGCCTGACCCGGGTGCTAGAGAAGTACGAACTGGAATACGACCTGACCTGGACGGTGGGCGGCCTGCCCTTTC
This sequence comes from Burkholderiales bacterium, assembly GCA_038245855.1. GTDB lineage: Bacteria > Pseudomonadota > Gammaproteobacteria > Burkholderiales > Burkholderiaceae_C > Allorhodoferax. The sequence continues at coordinate 4,038 of JBBRSA010000022.1, read as the reverse complement.
TCACCACACCGGGCCCCTTGGTGGACGCGGTGCGCAGTGCCATCCAAGCGGAGACCGGCATCGACACGCAACTGTCGACCACCGGCGGCACCAGCGACGGGCGCTTTATCGCCCAGATCTGCCCCGAGGTGATCGAGCTGGGGCCACCCAACGCCACCATCCACAAGATCAACGAATACGTCAGCGTGGCCGACATCGAGCCACTGAAGAACATCTACCGCCGGGTGCTCGAAAACCTAGAGCACCAAAGCGCCAACGCGCTCCCCACATGACGCTGATTGAACTGATTACCTCCAGCGCACAGCAGTTGGAAGCCGCCAAGGTGTCCTTCGGGCACGGCACCACCAACGCCAAAGACGAAGCCGCCTGGCTGGTGTTGTGGTGCCTGGGCCTGCCACTGGACACGCCTTTAGACGATGTCGCCGATGGCGAAAATTCTGCGATAAATCGGCCTCTAGCCCTCGCTGATACTGCGCGAGTAGCTACACTTTTGGAAGCACGCATCAGCACCCGCAAGCCCGCCGCGTACTTGACCCGCGAAGCTTGGTTGCAAGGAATGGCGTTTTATGTGGATGAGCGCTGCATCGTGCCGCGCTCGCTGATTGCTGAGCTGCTGGTAGACGGCGGCATGGACTACTGGTTGACCGAATCCACCCACCGTGTGCTGGACCTGTGCACGGGAAACGGCAGCTTGGCAGTGATTGCCGCAACCGTGTTCCCCGATGTAGAAGTGACCGCCAGCGACCTGTCCGCCGACGCACTGGCCGTAGCCCGCATCAATGTCGACAAACATGGTCTGCAAGACCGCATTACCCTGCTGGAATCCGACGCGCTGGCGGCGCCCGCGCTGCAAGCCCGTGGCCCGTTCGACTTGATTCTGTGCAACCCGCCCTACGTCAATGCCCAGAGCATGGCGAACTTGCCGCTTGAATACCAAGCCGAGCCAGTGTTGGCCCTGGCCGGTGGTTCCGACGGCATGGACTTTATACGCACCCTCTTCAACCAAGCCCCCGCCCATATGGCGCCGGGCAGTGTGTTGGTGCTGGAAATTGGCAATGAGCGCGACTTTTTTGAAGCGGCATTTCCCACGCTAGACGCGGTTTGGCTAGAAACCAGTGCGGGAGAAGACCAAGTGCTGCTGGTGACGCTTGAGGCACTTAACCGAAGCCAAACGGCCTGAGCATGTGACTTCGTTCGTGTCCCCCGGCCTTCGGCCTCCTCCTTTACCTCACTGCGCCACACGCCCAGCCCATTTAACTTCTCTGCCCATGGTTATTTGTATTTGAATTTGAATTGACAGAAACATGCACACCAACCCAGCCCGCAAGGCAGGAGGACGGGGCGCTGCGAAGCGCAGGTAAAGGAGGAGGCCGAAGGCCGGGGGACACGGAGCTTCACAGTGCCCCGTCCTCCTACCCACCTCTCGCACTGTCAACCTGGCCATTTACCAACCAAACACCACAACACGCGAAACAGTCGTCGTGAAGAATTTTAGAAATAGCGAACCCGAAACATGATTACCTTAAAAAATGTCACCTTGCGCCGCGGCGCCAAGGTCCTTCTAGACGGTGCAACCGTCACTCTCAACCCCGGTGAAAAAGTCGGCTTGGTAGGGCGTAACGGTGCGGGCAAGTCGTCGCTATTTGCACTGTTAAACGGCGGCTTGCATGAAGATGGCGGCGAGTACTACATACCGCACCAGTGGCGCATGGGCCAGGTCGCCCAGGACATGCCAGAGACCGACCAAAGCGCCACCGAATTTGTGGTCGAAGGCGACACTGTGCTGCTGGCCGCCCGCCAAGAGGTGGCCGCTGCTGAGGCCACCGACGACTACAACCGCATGGCCCATGCTTACACCGAGTTGGGCGACGCCGGCGAGCACGACGCACCGGCACGCGCACAGGCACTTATTTTGGGTCTGGGCTTCAAGACCAGCGAATTGACCAACCCGGTCAACAGCTTCTCTGGCGGCTGGCGCATGCGCTTGCAACTGGCACGCGCACTGATGTGCCCCAGCGAACTGCTGCTGCTAGACGAGCCCACCAACCACTTGGACTTGGACGCCCTGGTCTGGCTGGAGGCCTGGCTCAAGAAGTACGAAGGCACCATGATCGTCATCAGCCACGACCGTGAGTTCTTGGACGCGGTAACCAACGTGACGCTGCACATCGACGCCGGAAAACTGGTGCGCTACGGTGGCAACTACAGTAAGTTTGAAGACCTGCGTGCCGAGCAGATGGCCTTGCAACAAGGCGCCTATTCCAAGCAGCAAGACAAGATAGCCCACTTGCAGAAGTTTATTGCCCGCTTCAAGGCTAAGGCTAGCAAGGCCAAGCAGGCACAAAGCCGGGTCAAGGCGCTGGACCGCATGGAAAAGATTGCGCCGCTGCTTTCCGAAGCCGACTTCACCTTCGAGTTCAAAGAACCGGCCAACCTGCCCAACCCCATGCTCTCCATGAGTGGCATCAGCGTGGGTTACCCGGCCCCCGAAGACGCACCCGAGGGCACGCCGCCCACCACCATTGTGCGCAACATCAGCAAGTCGGTATTGGCCGGCCAGCGCATCGGCATTTTGGGCGCCAACGGTCAGGGTAAATCGACCCTGGTGAAAACCATTGCGCGCGACCTGTCCATCTTGGACGGCGAAATCACTGAAGGCAAGGGCTTGAACATTGGTTACTTTGCCCAGCAAGAACTGGACGTGCTGCGCCCGTCCGACAACCCGCTAGAGCACATGATTCGGTTGGTCAAAGACATGACCGCCACAGGCAAGATCGCCGGCCAACAAACCCGCGAACAGGATTTGCGCAGCTTTTTGGGCACCTTCAACTTTGGTGGCGACATGGTCAAGCAGGCCGTGGGCAGCATGAGCGGCGGCGAAAAAGCCCGTTTGGTGCTGTGCATGCTGGTCTGGCAGCGTCCCAACCTGCTGCTGATGGACGAGCCCACCAACCACTTGGACCTCGCCACCCGTGAGGCTTTGAGCATGGCGCTCAACGAATTTGAAGGCACCGTGATGCTGGTCAGCCACGACCGGGCACTCTTACGCGCCGTCTGTGACGAGTTCTGGATGGTGTCGCGCGGCGGTGTAGAACCGTTTGACGGCGATCTGGACGACTACCAGCGCTACCTGCTGGACGAAGCCAAGCGCCAGCGCGAAGAGGCCAAAATGGCCGCCAAGGCACCGCCCAAGGTGGTCGTCCCCGTTGCAGCACCCTCGGCTAAAGGCAAAGCCAACACATCGCCCAAGCTCAAAAAAGAGCTGCAAGATGTTGAAGCCCGCATGGAGGTTCTCAATGGCGAAGGCGCCGCGCTGGAGAGCCAACTCTCCACCAACCCGCACCCGCAAGAAATTGCGGAGATTGGCAAGCGCCTGAAATCGGTGAATGACGAACTGGCGGAGCTGGAAGAGCGTTGGCTGGACCTGAGCAGCCGTTCGGAAGCCGCCGGGTCGTGATCACCGCGCTTCGCCTGTTGGTGGGCGATGGGTCCGGTGAGCATTTCATGGCGCTGGCCTACCGTATCTCGGCCTACGCCTTGATGAACCTGGGCGATGACGTCGCAATATTGGCCTTGATGTTTTGCTAGCCCTTTAGGAGCGCAGCATGCGTATTTTTGGAACCCTGTTGGTAGGTTTGGCGGTGATCGCCATCGCATTGGTCGTAGTCGGACAAATGGGCTTGCTGCGCGGAAAAGCCCCCAGTAGCCTGGGCGTTAAAGACGGCCGCCTCAAGCCACCGGCACGCACACCCAACAGCGTCAGCAGCCAGGCCGACCTGTACCCCGACCACCCGCAGCGGCAATTTGCGCGTATCGACCCTATTCGTTTTAGCGGCTCGCCGGAGCAAGCCATGGCGCGCATCGTGGCCATTTTGAAAGCCACTGACAACACCGTGATCGGTAAGCGTCCAGCCGCGGCATCTTGAAGGCGCTGGCATTGATAGCGAAGATAGTGTCCACCAACAAATGAGGTGGACACAATGGAATACATCAAGCGCGCACCACGGCGCTCGCACAGCGCAGAGCTGAGATCACAGG
>JBBRSA010000021.1:0-62020 GCA_038245855.1 Burkholderiales bacterium | reverse complement strand
GACCGGCGCACCATGCCCGAGGGGCTGTGGATCAAATGCCCCAGTTGCGAGACGGTGCTCTATAAGACCGATCTGGAGCAAAACCAAAACGTCTGCCCCAGTTGCAGCCACCACCACCGCATCAACGCGCGTGCACGGCTTAACGCGTTTTTGGACAACGAAGGCCGGTTTGAGATTGGCCAAGAGGTGCTTCCGGTGGACGCGCTCAAGTTCAAAGACAGCCGCAAATACACCGAGCGCCTGAAAGAGGCGCTTGAGAACACCGGCGAGACCGACGCCTTGGTGGTCATGGGGGGTGCGGTGCACGGCATAAGCCTGGTCGCCGCCTGCTTTGAATTTGATTTCATGGGTGGCAGCATGGGCTCGGTGGTGGGCGAACGGTTTGTGCGTGGTGTAGAAACCGCCATTGAGCAAAAAGTGCCGTTTTTGTGCTTCACAGCCACTGGCGGCGCTCGCATGCAAGAAGGACTGTTGTCATTGATGCAAATGGCCAAAACCAATGCAGCGTTGACCCGCTTAGCCAAAAAAAATCTGCCCTACATCAGCATACTGACCGACCCCACCATGGGTGGCGTCAGTGCAGGGTTTGCCTTTTTGGGCGACATCGTCATTGCCGAACCCAAGGCATTGATCGGTTTTGCGGGCCCACGGGTGATCGAATCCACCGTGCGCGTCACACTGCCAGAAGGGTTTCAGCGCTCAGAATTCCTGCTGGCCAAGGGGGCCATCGATTTCATTTGCGACCGCCGCGAACTGCGCAAAACCGTGGCCAGTTCATTGGCGATTTTGCAACGCCAGCCGGCCGACGCGGTCATGTAACCAGCGCTCAAGCGCCACCGGTTTTGGTCTAAATGGTAACTAAAACGGCTGCCTGCAGGTAGCCCACAACAATGCCGGCAACTTGTAGCAACACCAGCAGCACCAGGGGTGACAGGTCAAGGCCGCCGACCAACGGCAGCACGCGGCGAATGGGTATCAACACCGGCATAACCAACCGCTCCAGCAAATCCGACAGGTAGGACTGGGTCTGCACCCACGACAGCACCGCATACACAATCACCAGCCCAGTGAGGCCTGAAACCGTCATTCGCACCAAACCAAAGGCCGCGTACACCAGCACCGAGGCCACGCTGGCTTCCATGCCATTGATTGCCCACAAAATACCAAACTGGGCCAACTGAACCAAGAAGGCCCCCACCAGGCTGGCCATGTCCCAACGCCCCAGCGCCGGCACCACCTTGCGCAGCGGCAAGACCAACCAATCGGTAAAAGCAAAGATGAACTTACCCATGGGATTGCCTGAGCGGGCAGACATGGGAATACGCTGGTACTGCATGTACAGACGCAACAAACACACGCCACTAAGCAGTCCAGCGGCAACTTCAAGCAAGAAAGCGGTAATTTGGTAAAGCATGGTGTTCAAGGTAGATGCCAAAGCATCATAGCCGCAGCAGATGACCCGACGGATAGGCCCCACTAGAGAGCAAACCGTACTGTGGCCCGCTACAAAAACTTAGAATAGCGGGTTATGGCCACGCACCCGCGACCGCCACCCGAATTTTCACTGCGCAATTCCCATGTCTGACCCACACGCCCCCGCACCTGCCCCCGAAGCCCAAGACGAAAACCAACTAATTCTCGAACGCCGAGAAAAGCTCAAAGCAATTCGCCAGCGCCAGGCAGACGGCCAGGGCGTAGCCTTCCCCAACGATTTCAAGCCCAGCCACCAGGCGGCCGAGTTGTTTGCCGCCTTTGACAGCCAAACGACGGAAGAACTGGCTGCCGTGGGCACCACGGTCAAAGTAGCGGGCCGCATGATGCTCAAGCGCGTGATGGGCAAGGCCAGTTTTTGCACCCTGCAAGACGCATCGTTTGGCACCACAGGTGGGCGCATTCAGATCTACATCACAGGGGAAGACATCGGCACAGATCTGTATGGCGATTTCAAACACTGGGATCTGGGCGACATCGTGGCAGCAGAAGGTTCCCTGTTCAAAACCAAGACGGGGGAACTATCCGTACGCGCCACCCGCGTGCGCCTGCTCACCAAGAGCCTGCGCCCCATGCCCGACAAGTTCCACGGCATTGCCGACCAAGAGGTGAAGTACCGCCAGCGTTACATCGACCTGATGACAGATGAGACCTCGCGCAAACGGTTTGTAGCCCGCAGCAAGGCCGTGAGCGGCCTGCGCGAATTTATGGTGCACCACGGGTTTCTAGAGGTGGAAACACCCATGCTGCACCCCATTCCCGGTGGTGCCAACGCCAAGCCGTTCACCACGCACCACAACGCGCTGGACCAGCAGATGTTTTTGCGTATTGCGCCTGAGCTGTACCTCAAGCGCCTGCTGGTCGGCGGTTTTGACCGGGTGTTTGAGATCAACCGCAACTTCCGCAACGAAGGCATCTCCGTGCGCCACAACCCTGAGTTCACCATGATGGAGTTCTACGCGGCCTACTGGAACTACCAAGACCTGATGACCTTTACCGAAGACCTGGTGCGCGACGCCGCACTCAAAGCGGTGGGCACCCTGCAACTGAGTTATGGCGGCAAACCCGTAGACCTAGCCAAACCCTTTGAGCGGCTGACGATTGTGCAGGCCATTGCTAAATACACCGGCGCTGGCCCCCATGTGAATGACGTAGATTGGCTCAAGAGTGCCCTGCTCAAGCTGGGCTTGTCAGAAGCCAAAAACCAACTATCCACCCGCAGCCTGGCTAGCTTGCAAGTCATGTATTTTGAAGAAACCGTGGAAGAGCAACTGTGGCAGCCCACCTTCATCTGTGAACACCCGGTGGAGATCTCGCCACTGGCCCGCGCCAGCGACACCAACCCCGGTGTAACCGAGCGCTTTGAGCTATACATCACCGGGCGCGAGTTCGGTAACGGTTTTAGCGAGTTAAACGACGCCGAAGACCAAGCCGCCCGTTTTCACGGCCAAGTAGCCGCCAAGGACAGCGGCGACGACGAAGCCATGTACTTTGACCACGACTTTGTGCGCGCGCTGGAATACGGCATGCCCCCGGCGGGCGGCTGTGGCATTGGCATTGACCGCCTGATGATGCTGCTGACCGACAGCGCCAGCATCCGCGACATCATTCTCTTCCCTGCCCTGCGCCGGGAAAATTAAGCCAAATCGGCCTCTAGCCGTCGCGGAACCTGCGCAACCAGCTATGAAAACAGTAGCATCTACGCGCCTGACGTTTCTGCAGGGTTACCCGCAGGACACGCTAGACCAGGTGCAAGAGATGCTGGCCGCCCAGCGTATTGGCCCCTGGCTGCGCAAGAAATACCCTAGTGGTCATGGCCTGCGCACCGACCGTGCTCTGTACGACTACGTCCAAACCCTGAAAAGCGAACACCTGCGCAGCGCCGAGCCGCTGTCCAAGGTGGCGTTTGATAGCAAGCTGCAGGTGGTGCAGCACGCACTGGGCATGCACACCACGGTGTCCCGCGTGCAGGGCGCCAAACTCAAGTCCAAGCGTGAGATCCGAGTGGCCAGCCTTTTCAAAGACACACCGCCCGAGTTTTTGAGCATGATTGTGGTGCACGAACTGGCCCACTTGCGCGAACGCAACCACGACAAGGCCTTTTATCAGCTATGCAGCCACATGGAGCCCGACTACCACCAGTTGGAATTTGAAGTGCGCATGTACCTCACCCACCTAGACGCGGGCGGCGCGCGGCTGTGGGACACGGCAACACCGGTCTGAACGCGCCCCAGAGCCGCCGCTGCGACTATGGCACGCTACGATGTGCGCCATGAACCAACACCTCTTTATCCTCACCGGCGCCTCACGTGGCATGGGCTTGGCCATGGCACAGCAGTTGCTGCACGCTGAGCACACGCTGCTGTGTATGTCCCGCCACACCAACACCGCCCTGACTGGACAAGCCCGCGCCAACGGCGCACATCTTCTGCAGTGGTCGCAAGACCTGGCCGACGGCGCTGCGGCTGCAGCGCGGCTGTCTACCTGGCTGGGTACCCTGAATGGCGCAGACTACGCCAGCACCACCCTGATTAACAACGCAGGCGTGATCCCACGCATCGTGCCCCTGCGCGACACACAGCCAACGGAACTGGCCAACGCGCTGCGGGTCGGGCTGGAAGCGCCCATGCAACTGTGCGCCACCTTTTTGGCATCGACGGCTGACTGGTCGGGTGAGCGCAAAGTGCTGAATATTTCCTCCGGACTGGGTCGCCGCGCGATGGCCTCACAGGCCGCGTATTGCGCTGCAAAAGCGGGCATGGACCACTTCACCCGCTGCCTGGCCTTGGAGGAAGCACTCAAACCCAATGGCGCCCGAGTATGCGCGCTGGCACCGGGGGTGATTGCGACCGACATGCAGGTGCAGTTGCGCAGTGCCGACGCAGCCGCGTTTCCCGACCAAGCGGTCTTTATTAACCTAGCGTCAAGCGGGCAACTCACCAGTCCCGCAGAAGCTGCGAGCCGCATACTGGCCTTTTTGCAGCGGCCTGATTTTGGGGAACAAGCGGTGGCCGACGTGCGCACCTGACCGTGTGCACTGTGCGGGTTAACCGTGCGCTACACGGCTTTATCCCGCAGCTTCCAAGGCCTGAAAGACGTTAGTGCTACTCACCGCGCCACACATACAGCGCCACACACAAGGCGACCCCAACGGCATAGAGGATCCAAGTCTCGAACGCAGCATACGAATAAAGCATCAACGCCACCCCCAGCCACTTGACCCGGGTTAGCTGCCGCTTTCTTCCATAGCTCCAAGCCACATACCCGATGGTGCTGAACAGTATGGCGCCCACGATGTAAGCCATGCTGGGAAGCTCCAGCCCCATGCTGGCGGAAGCGGCCTGTAGGGCTTGCAGGTCTTGCGCTTGGAGGGTCATAGGGCCGCTTTCAAAGTTGGTAGTTATTTTGATTGGCGCAGGGGCTTGAGCAGGTCAGACAGGCCATTGTGGTCGATCTCGTGCATCAGCGCTAACAGGCGGCCGATCTCGCCCTTAGGGAAGCCAGTACGGGCAAACCAGTTGAGGTAGTCACCGGGTAAATCGGCGATCAGCCGCCCCTCGTACTTGCCAAATGGCATGGTGCGGGTGACCAAGTGTTGCAGGTGTTCAGCATTCATGGCTACACCGTGTGTTGTGGGCGTATGGCGACTCAGGGCAACCAGTCCAGCGCCTGCATGTAGCTGGGGCTGACCATCAGCGCGTCCCAATCCAGCGCAGGCACGGCGGGTAGTAGCGCGTGGCGGCGCTCTTCGCTGGCGTCGCTGGGCTGCCACTGGCCTTTGAGTTGGGCTTCGGTCAGGCCAGCGATTAGTTCGTCTACCGCTCGGCCAGCGCCTTCGCACTCAGGGGTGGACTGGTTGCACAGCAGCACCATGTCGCAGCCAGCAGTCAACGCCGCCACCGCCGCCTGGGTGTAGCTGACCTCTTTGCCGTCAATCAACCGGGCGCCTGCCATGCTGAGGTCGTCGCTGAAGATAGCGCCGCCAAAGCCCAACTGGGCGCGCAAGATGTCGTTCAACCATTTGCTAGAGAACCCGGCCGGGCGCGCGTCCACCTTGGGGTAAATGACATGCGCGGGCATCACGCTGGTCATGGTGGTGCTCAGCCAGCGGTAGGGTGCCGCGTCGTCGGCCAGAATGGCTTTGAGACTGCGTTTGTCCACCGGGATGTCGGTGTGCGAGTCGGCTTTGACAAAGCCGTGGCCAGGGAAGTGTTTGCCGCAATTGGCCATGCCGCTGAGGTGCAACCCATGCATCAGGCTTTTGGCCAGCAGACTCACCACCCGGGGGTCGCGCGCAAAGGCACGGTCGCCGATAACGCTGCTTTCACCATAGTCCAGGTCGAGCACGGGAGTAAAGCTCAGGTCCACACCGCAGGCGCGCAGTTCGGCGCCCAGCACAAAGCCGCAGGCGGTGGCGGCATTGGTGGCGTCCATAGGGCCTGCGTGCTTGGCAGCCTGGGTGGCAGCGGGCTCGGCCATCCACATGTCGCCCAAGGCGCGCATGGGTGGCAGGTGGGTAAAGCCGTCGGTCTTGAAGCGCTGCACGCGCCCGCCTTCGTGGTCCACACAAATCAGCAGATCTTTGCGTACCTTTTTGATGTCGCGGCACAGCGCGCTGAGCTGAGCGCGGTCTTGCCAGTTGCGGGCAAACAGAATCAGCCCACCCACCAGCGGGTGTTTGAGGCGTTGGCGGTCGGTCTTGCTCAGGGTGGTGCCAGCAATGTCGATGATGAGGGGGGCATGAGGCGTCATATGAGGCTATTTTGGTAGATGAGGTTGCTATGTATTTCGTAGCTGCTTGCGCATATTTTATGCGGGCTAGAGGCACTTTTAACCCATTTTTTCGACGACGCAAAAACTTGCAGCGTAGTCGCTCTCGTCCGTCACGCTGACGTGTACGCGCAGTTGCTGCCCCTCAAACCACACCTTCAAGGGGCCGTGCAGCACCACAAAAGGTTGGCCGGTCTGGGGGTGGCCTTGTGGCTGGTTGGCGATCTCACACATTCGCCAAGTCATGGGCATACGCATGCCGGTGCCGATGGCTTTGCTAAACGCTTCTTTGGCCGAAAATCGGGTTGCCACATAGCGCACACCGCGCTCGGGCCAACGCGCGCTGCGGGCTTGCCAAGTGGCAAATTCTGCCTCGCTCAGCACCTTGGCAGCAAAACGTTCGCCATGGCGATCAAGGCTAGCCTTGATGCGGCGCACGTCGCAAATATCGGTACCGATGCCGTAGATCATGGCCGTTGCCTTAAGCGCGGCCCAGGCACGCCAGGTACGCTTTGATGGTGGCGTCGTAGCCCATCTCCAGGGCATCGCCGATCAAGGCGTGGCCAATGGATACTTCCAAGACACCCGGCACGGCTTGCACAAAAGCCGCCAGGTTGTCGCGGTTTAAATCGTGGCCGGCGTTCACGCCCAAGCCTGCGTCTAGCGCAGCCTGCGCGGCCTGTGCGAAACGGGTCAATTGCAGATCCTGCTCGGGTGTGCCCCAAGCGGCGGCATAAGGTTCGGTATAGAGCTCAACACGGTCTGCGCCCACGGCTTTGGCGGCGGCCATGGCAGTGGGGTCGGCGTCCATAAACAGGCTTACACGCAGCCCAAGGGCATGGGTCTGGGCAATGAGGGGCTGCAGGCGCGCGGCGTCCTGCGGGAAGCTCCAGCCGTGGTCGCTGGTGAACTGCCCTTCACCGTCGGGCACAAAGGTGACCTGGTGCACCGGCAACTTGCGGGCCACCAGGTCGGCCACGCAGTCCATCAGGTTGTGAAAAGGGTTGCCCTCGACATTAAATTCGCGGCCCGGCCACGCCTGCATCAGGGCGGCCAGGTCAAGCACATCGCCGGCGCGAATATGGCGGGCATCGGGTCGCGGGTGCACCGTGATGCCAGCGGCACCAGCCTGCAGGCACAGCGTCGCTGCGCGGGTGACGCTGGGAATGCCGAGGTGGCGCGTGTTGCGCACCAGGGCTACTTTGTTCAAATTGACAGAAAGGGACGTGGTCATAGGGCTTGGATGTCGATCATCATCTGGCGGGTGCGCAGGGTTTTTACGCCGCAATGGTAGTGCAACAGCGCACGCAGCTGGGGCTTGAGCCCTGACATAACGCCTGCGCAGGCGCGCAAGGTGGTGGTAAACGGGGCATCATCGGCCAATGCGGCCTGCAAACTGCGCCACTGCGCGCCGGTAAGGCTGGCGCGGTCGCCACCATGGGCTTGGCGCAGGCCGCCTTCGGGCACCAAGCAGTAGCGGTCATCGGCCACTAAGGGGCCCAGGGTCATGGTTTGCACGTCCAATTGAGGCAGCAGACCAATCTCGCGCAGCAGTAGCAGCTCGTAAGTGCGCAAAGCGGTTTGCAAGACCTCACCGTGTTCGCTGGCCAGCACTCGGACCACATTGGCGTACACGTCAAACAAGGCCGGGTGGGGGTCGTCCCGCGCTAGCAGGGTAAGCAGCAATTCGTTGAGGTAATAGCCAGACAAGAGCGCGTCGCCCGTGGGCATGACGTGGCCACCCTGCCATTCGGCGCTTTTGAGGGTGCGCACTTCAGCGTCGCCACCAAAGGCGACATGCAGCATTTGCAGAGGCAGCAGGACTGGGCGAAAGCTAGAGCTAGGTCGCTTGGCGCCCTTGGCCACCAAGGCTATGCGCCCGTGGTGCCGGGTAAATACTTCCAGAATCAGACTGGACTCGCTCCAGTCGTAACGGTGCAGCACATAGGCTGGCTCGTCAGCAATGCGTTTGGTGGCCAAAGCTCAGGCCAGCGCCGGGCCGCCCCAAGCAGGCCTAGGCCCCCTCGGGGGGCAGCGAAGTACATGCAGTGACAAGCGTGGGGGCAACATTCATTCGTAGCCAAAACTGCGCACCCGCGCCGCATCATCGGCCCAACCGGAGCGCACTTTGACCCACAGCTCAAGAAACACCTTGGCATTGGCCAGCTTTTCTAGCTCGACCCGGGTTTCCATGCCGATGCGCTTGATGCGTTCGCCCTTGTCGCCAATGACCATGGCTTTGTGCGTGTCGCGCTCTACCACGATGGTGGCGGCAATACGCAGCAGGCGCTTCTGGCCTTTTTTCTGCGGTGGCTCTTCGGCAAAGGTGTCAATGACGACGGTAGAGGTGTATGGCAACTCGTCACCGGTCAGGCGAAACAGCTTTTCGCGCACCAACTCGCTGGCCAGAAATTTTTCGCTGCGGTCGGTGAGTTCGTCTTCGGCATACCACCAGGCTTGCCTGGGCAGGTACTTTTCGCAAATACCCAGCAAGCGTTCCACGTCTTTGGCATTCGTGGCCGACATGGGAACAAACTCAGAAAAGTTGTGCTTTTCTTGCATGGTTTGCAACCACGGGGCAATATCACCACGGCGGTGGATATTGTCAAACTTGTTGGCAATCAAGAGCGTGGGGATGTCTTTTCCCAAAAGCGCCAGGACGCGCGCGTCCGCCGGAGTGAAGCTGCCCGCCTCCACCACAAACAAAATCAGGTCCACATCAGCCACAGCACCTTGCACCGTCTTGTTGAGCGACTTGTTCAGCGCATTGGCGTGCAGCGTTTGAAACCCCGGCGTATCCACAAACACAAACTGCGTGGCACCGCGGGTGTGCATGCCGGTGATGCGGTGGCGGGTGGTCTGTGCCTTGCGGGAGGTGATGCTGATTTTTTGGCCCACCAGCGCATTAAGCAAGGTGGACTTGCCCACATTGGGTTTGCCCACAATAGCGACCAAACCGCAGCGCTGGCCTTCTGCCTGTGCACCAGGCTGCGCCATTTTGGGTGTACTTTTGAGCAGGCCTTCGAGCATGCTGTCCAGGTCAGTTTGAGGCTCATTGGCGCCCTCAGCCCTCGTGGAACCTCCGGAAGTAGCTATCTTTTTAGGAGTAGTCATAATTTTGATTTCGTTTTGATGGTTTGCAGCATGGCTGTGGCGGCGGCTTGCTCGCCGGACCGACGTGAATTGCCGATGCCGCGCTCGGTCAAGCGCAACTCAGGGATTTCACACTCCACGTCAAAACTTTGTTTGTGGGCCGCGCCGATGGTGGCAACCACCTTATAGAGTGGCAGCTTCATCTTGCGCCCTTGCAGCCACTCTTGCAACTCGGTCTTGGGGTCTTTGCCAATGGCGTCCATCTGCGGGTTGATCTCGACCGCCTTGAACAAACGCTGCACCAGCGTCTGTGCAGCCGCAAAACCTGCATCCAGGTAAACCGCACCAATCACGGCCTCTAACGTGTCGGCCAGGATGGAGGGCCGCTTTTGCCCGCCGGAGCGGACTTCACCTTCACCCAGTCGGATGACCTCCGGCAACCCGAGGTCCACCGCCAACTGGTGCAAGGTGTCTTGTTTGACCAGATTGGCCCGCACACGGGACAAATCACCCTCGGGTAAGGTGCCCAAACGGGCGTAGAGCAAATCCGACACCGACAGGTTCAGGACGGAGTCACCCAAAAACTCTAGGCGTTCGTAATGGTCTATAGAAAAGCTGCGGTGGGTCAACGCCCGCGTCAGCAGAGAAACGTCGGTAAATTCATGTTGCAAACGGCCTTGCAACGCACGTAAACCATCACTCACTTTAATTGGATCGGCCAGCGTATTTCAGTGTTAACCAAGCAGGCCCCACCAAGTGGATTTCGCGCTGGTAAGCAAAGGAAACAACCACTTTGTCGCCTTCTTTGGTGACCACCAAGTCTTTACCCGTGACCGATTTGAAATCATCAACTTCTGACTGCTTTTCAAAAATATTCCGGACCTCCGCCGGGGTAGCACCTTCTGTGGCTTTGTTAGCAGCCTTCTGAATAGCTTTGAACTCAACAAAAGTTGGGAATATTTGCGCGGCCACCACGCCCGCCATGGCGAGCAAAGCGCCTACAAAAATCAAACCAAAGAATGAGATACCACGCTGACGCGACCGGAGTTGCACTGTCATCTTGTCTTCCTTGTTAATTAAAAGCGCCAATGCGCCGTAGGTTGCCAAAATTCATCCACACGAAGAAGGCTTTGCCCACAATGTTCTGGTCAGGCACAAAACCCCAATAGCGCGAATCCAATGAATTATCGCGATTGTCACCCATCATGAAATAGTGGCCCTCGGGCACCTTGCAGGTCACACCTTCGATGGTGTAGGTGCAGTTCTCACGCCCCTGAAAATTATCCACCCCAGCCACAAAGGCAGGGCGACTGTCGTCATTGAGCAAGTGGTGTTTTTTGCCACCCATCGTTTCTTCGTACTGTTTGAAATAACGCATGGTGTCCGCATCAAAAAAATCAGGCACTTCGGTGGTTTCCAAAGCATGGCCATTGATCGTCAAGCGCTTGTTCATGTATGCCACCGTGTCACCCGGCACACCTACCACACGCTTGATGTAATCCATGCTCGGCTTGGGTGGGTAGCGAAACACCATGACATCACCACGCTGGGGGCTATGGCCTTCGGTGATTTTGAGGTTAATCACCGGCAAACGGATGCCATAGGTAAACTTGTTTACCAAAATCAGATCGCCGATTTGCAAGGTGGGGATCATGGAGCCGGACGGAATCTTGAAGGGCTCAAACAAGAAAGAGCGCAAAAAGAAAACCGCAACAATGACGGGAAACAGGCCTGCTGTCCAGTCCAGCCACCAGGGCTGCGCCAGCAGACGGGCCTTGGCCTGCGCCAAGTCGCCATCGACCTGATTGATCCCCATCTTGGCCAGGTCTTCCCGGCGCTTGAGGTCATTGGCCTCAAGCACAGCGGCCGCCTTTTTCCGCTGGGGCAAAAAGTAGAAGCGCTCCAGCAGCCAATAGACACCCGTCACCGCGGTTGCCAAAAACAACAGCAGGGCGAAATTTCCTTCAAACAGACCGAAATACCAGGCACCCGCATACGCCACAAAGGCGGCCAAAACGGCAGAGGTTAGAACTTGCATCAATCCTCCACCTGCAAAATGGCCAGAAAGGCTTCTTGGGGAACTTCCACCGAACCGATTTGTTTCATGCGTTTCTTGCCTGCTTTTTGTTTTTCAAGGAGTTTTTTCTTGCGCGAGATATCGCCACCGTAGCACTTGGCCAGCACGTTCTTGCGCAGGGCTTTGATTGTCTCACGCGCAATGATGTTGGCCCCAATGGCAGCCTGGATGGCGACGTCATACATCTGGCGACTGATGATTTCGCGCATCTTGGCCACCACCGCGCGGCCGCGGTATTGGCTTTGGGTTCGGTGCAGCATGATGGACAGCGCATCCACTTTCTCGCCGTTCAGCAAGATATCGACCTTGACGACATCGGCCGCCCGGTATTCCTTGAACTCGTAGTCCATGGAGGCATAACCCCGGCTCACACTCTTAAGTTTGTCAAAGAAATCCAGTACGATTTCGGCCAGCGGCATCTCATACGTCAGCACCACTTGACGCCCCTTGTAGGCCATATTCATCTGCACGCCACGCTTTTGGTTGGCCAATGTCATCACCACGCCCACATACTCTTGCGGCATGTAAAGGTGTACGGTGACGATGGGCTCACGGATTTCAGCGGTCTTGCCTACATCCGGCATCTTGGAGGGGTTCTCCACCATGATCACCTCACCGTCGTTCTTCATCACCTGGTACACGACGCTGGGTGCAGTGGTGATCAGGTCTTGGTCAAACTCACGCTCCAGACGTTCTTGCACAATTTCCATGTGCAACAGGCCCAAGAATCCACAGCGAAAGCCAAAACCCAGGGCCTGAGAAACCTCAGGCTCGTAATGCAGGGAAGCGTCGTTGAGCTTGAGTTTCTCTAACGCGTCACGCAAGGAGTCGTATTCGCTGGCCTCGGTCGGGTACAGGCCCGCAAACACCTGGGGTTGGATTTCCTTAAAGCCGGGTAATGCCTCAGTGGCGGTAAAGGCAGCCCCTCCGGATCCGGGCTTGATGAGGGTAACCGTGTCACCCACCTTGGCTGCCTGCAACTCTTTAATGCCGGCGATGATGTAACCCACCTCACCCGCTTCGAGTGACGGTCGCGGCTGGTTCGCCGGCGTAAAAACGCCCAGGTTGTCGGCGTTGTACATGGCACCCGATGCCATCAACTTGATGCGTTCGCCCTTAACCAATCGGCCGTCGACCACCCGCACCAGCATGACCACACCCACATAGCTGTCAAACCAACTGTCGACGATCATGGCGCGCAACGGGCCGTCCGGGTTGCCCTTGGGCGCGGGGATCTTGGCGACAACAGCTTCCAGGATGTCGTCAATCCCCAGCCCGGTCTTGGCGGAGCACTGAATAGCGTCGGTCGCATCAATGCCGATCACATCTTCGATTTCGCTGCGGGCGTTTTCAGGGTCTGCGTTAGGCAAATCGATCTTGTTAAGCACCGGCAGCACTTCCACACCCAAGTCAAGCGCGGTGTAGCAATTGGCCACTGTTTGTGCTTCCACCCCTTGTGAGGCATCAACCACCAACAGCGCACCCTCACATGCCGACAAGGAGCGACTTACTTCATACGAGAAGTCCACGTGCCCTGGTGTGTCGATCAGGTTGAGGTTGTAGACCTGCCCGTCTTTGGCTTTGTAGTGCAGTGCTGCCGTTTGCGCTTTGATGGTTATCCCACGCTCTTTCTCGATGTCCATCGAGTCCAAAACCTGCGCTTCCATCTGGCGTGCTTCCAGTCCACCGCAACGCTGTATCAGACGGTCTGCCAGCGTTGATTTGCCATGGTCAATATGGGCAATGATCGAGAAATTTCTGATGTGATTCATCAAGGGAATCGCTTAAGTGGTTGAATTAAAAGGCGGCCAGGCAAGAAAAAAGGGCGCGTCCGATGGAGACGCGCCCTGAACCAACAATCATTGGCAACTGCGAAGGTTGGGCTTTCATTGTAGGTAAAAATGCTGGGGAACACAGTCCAAAAAACCGGGCTTGGTCAGCGTTGCCACCCAACAACAGGAACTTACTCACAACTTATTCACAATTTAAAAGACTTGGCTCTGGACAACATGTGCGTGATCTGTGGACCACCTGTGTGCACATTGCGGCATTCCGCATGATGGACTAATTGGGACGTCTATATGTCAAAAATAGCGTACCCGAGCCGGGTATTCTAACCAAACCTCAAAATGCACCCGCGACGTTAGTGGTCGCAAACTACCAAAATAAAAACCAAATTGACTGCCAAAAAGTACGGGAATAGGCCTCAGAAGCCCCCATTTCCGAGCGGTCTTTGGGGTTTTTAGGGGTCTATTGCGGGGTCAACGCACAGCGCGAATCACCACGTACTGGGTCCAATCGCCCCGGCGAAAGAGCACGTTCAAGAGTTTATTCTTGTCGAATTTGGCCAATATGGCATCAAACTCTTTCACATTGGCGACCTCGGTATTGGCCAACGCCACAATAATGTCGCCCTCACGCAAGCCCGCTTTTGCTGCCGCATCGGTGGCCACATCCACTTTGACACCGCCTTTGATCTTGAGCTCTTTCTTTTGCGCATCGGATATCTCACTCACTGCCAGTCCAAAGGCTTGAGCCGCTGCAGATGGTTTGGATTTATCATCGCGCGCCGAGGTTTTTACCTCCGCCTTATCGGGCTCGACTTCCGCAATGGTGATTGTTAAATCCTTCGATGTGCCGCGCCGAAAAACGGTCATCGTGCTTTTGGAGCCGGGCTTGGTACCGCCCACTAGCCGCGGCAAGTCGCTGAACTTGTCAACCGCCTTGCCATCAAAACGGGTAATGATGTCGCCCGCTTCCACGCCGGCTTTCTCAGCGGGTGACCCCGCTTCCACGCCGCGCACCAAGGCGCCCATCGGTTTACCCAAGCCAATCGATTCCGCAACGTCCTTGCTCACTTGCTCAATTTGCACACCAATGCGACCCCGCGCCACCCGCCCACTGGCGCGCAACTGGTCACTTACGCGGATAGCCTCGTCGATCGGAATCGAAAATGAGATCCCCATAAATCCGCCGGAACGAGAATATATCTGGCTATTAATCCCCACCACTTCGCCGCGCATATTGATCAGCGGGCCCCCAGAGTTGCCGGGATTGATGGCCACATCCGTTTGAATCAGTGGCAAATAGTCGCCCGTATCGCGTTGCTTGGCGCTCACGATGCCCGCAGTGACGGTATTTTCCAAGCCAAAGGGAGAACCGATGGCCATCACCCACTCGCCGACGCGCAGACGATTGATATCACCGACTTTGACCGCCGGTAATCCGGTTGCATCAATCTTGACCACCGCAACATCCGAGCGTTTGTCCGAACCAATAATTTTGGCTTTAAATTCGCGCTTGTCTGTCAGGGTAACGAGGACATCATCAGCACCGTCCACCACATGGGCATTGGTCATGATGTATCCATCGGGCGTCAAAATAAAACCGGAGGCCACGCCCCGAGGCTGGTCCTCGTCCGGTTGCGGCCGACTAGAGCGGGGCCCTTGGCGGGGCATATTCGGCATGGGCAGACCAAAACGTTTGAAGAACTCTTGCATCTCGGCCTCACCAGGGCCACCTTGCGCAAGACGGGTACTGACTTTTTCCATCGTTCGGATATTCACAACGGACGGGCCAACTTGGTCTACCAGATCCGTGAAGTCCGGCAGTGCACGGGCCTGCGCCATGGCGGGCTGCAACGGTGCCACCGCAACCAGCCCTACGCCGGTAAATGCCAGCGCCATAAACATAGAACGAATGGGTTGCATGGGTATCAGAGTCATCGTATTACTTCCATAAAAGCTGTGAAAAGCCACTACGCGGCTTGCATCCGAGATACAGGGACAAAGGTTAGATAGCGCCCTATTTTTTTCTTTCAAGTTCTTGCAAAAACACACCTAAAGTCGTTGCCGGAACCTCGCCTACCGCGGTAGCCCACCACGCGTTGATCCGCCTGGTCATCGCATGGGACGCTCCCCCCAGCGCGCGCACGCCTTCTTGCCCGTTGCGCTGTGCATCAAAGGCTTCGACAAACACCGACACCGTTGCCAAGCCGTCGGAGAACACCCACTGCATCGTGCTGTTTTCGGGCTTGTCTGCTGCCTCGCCGACCACAGTGGGGCGCTGGTAGCAGCCCACGGACTTAAATCCAGGCACATCAGACCGCAAATCCCAACCCTGCACATCCGCACTGGTTTTGTGCAACGCGGCACGTTCAACATGGTAGCCGTCCGTGCGCACCATCGCCTGGAGCATTTGCCCCCGATCGACCGGAACACCCATTTGCAAGTCAGAAAACGCAGCTTGCTCGAGCGTGTGTCCATTGCGATCCAGTGTCTTCAATTGCAATACCAAGCCGGTTTTTTTGTCAGTCCAAATTCGCAAACCGTACCGCAGCGCATCCTTGGGTTTCAATTCGACCACATCGGCGTCAAATCCAGCGATACGTTCAGATCCAAGCACAGAAAATTGGTAGTACTCCCCGATGGACGAGTCAATGGTTCGGCCCAAATTGGGAAAGAGGCTGGGTGAAACACGATTTTCCGTGACAACCCGCTTGGATGTCGGAAAAAAAGTAACGACCTCGGTGTTTCGCCGATAGGTTGTACGCGGCGTACCACTGAGCACCTCCACCCGCTCAACTTGCTCAGAGCCCTCACACACATGCCAAATACGGGCGCTGGACAAAGTCGACCCTGTCGACACAACAAACGTGCCCACGTAGGCCTTTTGTTGTGTTGCTTGGTGTACCCGCATGAGCCACTGTGTCAATGTGGTCGGTGGCGGTGTGGTCTGTGCGGGCACGCCAGCCTGCACCACCCACGGAGCAAGCAGTACCAACACCACCCATCGCCAGGTCAAAGACTTCACCGTTCAGCGCCCTCGTAGGTAGCGTTGCGCAAAAAGCCAGACGGCGCTTGCAGAGCCGAATGCCCGCTGACTTGCTGGTGCGCCGCTATGAGCTGGTCTAAGTGGGGATCACGCAGCATCACACCCTCACTTCCTTCAACGGCTGCCAACGCCTGCTCGGCCTCAGGCGCGGCCAGGCTGGCTAGTTGTATGCCATTGGTCGCCGACGTTTGCGGCCACAGCCCCAAAACCACTACCCCCACCAGCGCGGAACACGCAGTACCGGCAAGTAATTTCCATCTCCATAGCGACGCGTTGGCGGCAACGCGGGCGCGCGGGCGCGGAATTGGAATTGCCCGCACCGACGAAATTGACGTCGCGTCATCAACGACCATTGCCTCCGTAGCGGCTGCGACAACCCAATGGGGCTGATCGGTCGCTTGCGCTAGTTTTTGCGACAGTCTTTCCCAAAAGGCATGATCGTCACCTGCGGGTACCAGTTCTGGACTTCGCAGTGCGTCGCCCACAAGGTGGTAGGCGTGCCACACCCGCGCACCTTCGGGGTCGGCCAAGACCTGCCGCACTATGCCGGGGCACTCCTGCGCACGCAAAGCGCCATCCATCAATGCCGAAATACGCTCATCCAATGGGGTGCGTGAATCCGTCATGGTGGCCTTCCTTACCAGCGCTTGCCAGTTTGTTTATCCAAAAGAGGTTTGATTTTTGCTGAGACGGCATCACGCGCCCGAAAAATCCGGGAGCGAACGGTTCCAATGGGACAATTCATAGACACGGCAATCTCCTCATAACTCAATCCCTCCACCTCCCGCAACACCAGGGCTTGTTTCAAATCCACCGGCAAGTCGTCGACAGCGGCATTCACCATCGCTGCCAGCTCTTTGGCCGCCAACACCGATTCTGGGGTTTCATCGGTGGTTGGTTCCTGCTTTCGGGAAAAAGTTTCATCGTCTTCATCCTTGTCGGGATATGCACGCGCAATACTGGGTTCACGCTTGAGCTCTAACAAGAACTTTTTAGCCGTATTGATGGCGATGCGGTACAGCCAGGTATAGAACTGTGCATCCCCGCGAAACTGGTGTAAGGCGCGGTAGGCGCGAATAAATGTTTCTTGCGCAATGTCTTCGACCAGGTCAGTATCACGCACCATACGTGCGATCAGGCGCTGGATGCGCCGCTGGTATTTCAAGACCAATAGACCATAGGCCCGCTGATCGCCAGCAACCGTCATTTGCACCAGTGCCCAATCGGAATCCGCCGCCGTTGGCGGTTCAGGCACGCTCATGCACGCTCCTGAGCAGGACCCACCGCGTCGCCATCGCCATGCGTAATCGCTGCGCGGCGCGCTCCCACCACGGCCCGGCGCAGGGCCAGCCATGCATGCCTATCGGACCGAGGCTCTAACCACAGCCAAATGCTACGTTTATCCTGCTGGTGCAAGGTCACAACCAGCCATTGCTGCCAATCGATGTGCAATACCAAATGACACGGCGATGCACCAGAAAAACCAGACCAATGCCAAGCAGCACCATCCCAGCGCAAGTCTCCACACGGCATGCCGCGCTGCGACCGCAGCGCCGTGCCAGCGCCAATTAGCAGCACAGAGCCCCACAGCAGCCCAATGGGAAGCGACAGTGCTTGTGTTGTAAAAAATGCAACCATGGCGCCACACCCCAGTACCCAAAGCGTCCACACGATGCGAGCCAACCACCGCGACGGCCCCACGGCAAAATGGACTGCCGGGGCGTGGTGCATGAAAACAAACCAAAGGGCGGTGGCCCCTTAGATCCGCTTGAACACCAAACTGCCGTTGGTGCCGCCGAAACCAAAGTTGTTCTTGACCGCAACATCAATGTGCAGGTCACGGGCCACGTTGGCGCAGTAGTCCAGATCGCACTCGGGGTCTTGGTTAAAGATATTCATCGTCGGCGGGCTTTTCTGGTGGTGCAATGCCAGCACGGTAAAGACCGATTCAAGTCCACCTGCTCCACCGAGCAAATGGCCCGTCATGGATTTGGTGGAATTGACCACGATTTTTTTGGCGTGATCGCCCAATGCCGCTTTGATGGCATTGGTTTCATTGGTGTCGCCCAAGGGGGTCGACGTGCCATGGGCATTCAAATAGTTAACTTGGTCGGCGTTAACGCCGGCGTTGCGCAGTGCATTGAGCATGGCCCGGCGTGGGCCATCCATATTGGGCGCCGTCATATGACCAGCGTCGCCACTCATGCCAAACCCGGCCAACTCCGCATAAATTTTGGCGCCCCGTGCTTTGGCATGTTCGTACTCTTCCAGCACCAAAATACCGGCACCTTCACCCAGCACAAATCCGTCGCGGTCTTTGTCCCAGGGGCGCGACGCGGTGCCGGGATCATCGTTGCGGGTGCTTAAAGCGCGCATGGCTGCGAAGCCGCCAATGCCCAGCGGCGACACGGTGGCCTCCGAGCCACCGGCCACCATGACGTCGGCGTCGCCGTATTCAATCATGCGACCGGCTTCACCAATGCAATGCAAGCCCGTGGTGCAGGCCGTAACAATGGCGATATTGGGCCCTTTGAAACCAAACCGCATCGACACATGACCGGCAGTCATGTTGATGATGGTCGCGGGAACAAAAAACGGAGAAATACGCCGTGGGCCGCGACTGACCAACTCTGCGTGGGTATTCTCAATCATGGGCAATCCGCCAATGCCAGAGCCGATGACACACCCGATGCGAGTGGCCTCTTCTTCCCCTAGTGCATCACCGGTGCGCAAACCTGCGTCGGTAACGGCTTGCATGGCAGCGGCGATGCCGTAATGGATAAAGGTGTCCATTGCCCGAGCCTCTTTCAGGCTGATGTAGGGTTCCACATCAAAATTGCGCACCTCGGCGGCAATTTTGCAGCCAAAGGCAGAGGCATCAAATTTGGTGATCAAACCAACGCCGGACTGGCCGGCTAACAGGTTCGACCAAGCCTGTGCAACGGTATTTCCAACGGGGCTTACGCAGCCCAAACCAGTGACAACAACGCGACGACGTGACATAGCAATTCGTTTTCAGCAGTTCGTTAAAAATAGTGCAAATGGGCAGCGACCTTGGAGACCAATCGCCCAGGCGCCGCTAGGCTGCTACCGGCCTGCCTAGGCTGGCCTAGAAGGTCGCAGCCTTCAACGTGGATCAGGCCTTTTTGTGCGAAGTCGCGTAGTCCACAGCGTTTTGTACGGTGGTGATTTTTTCCGCGTCTTCGTCAGGAATTTCGATTCCGAACTCGTCTTCCAAGGCCATCACCAACTCAACGGTGTCCAGAGAATCGGCACCCAAATCGGCCACAAAGGCTTTTTCGTTGGTGACCTGTGACTCTTCCACTCCGAGTTGCTCGGCAATGATTTTTTTGACGCGGACTTCAATATCGCTCATGTGTTCCCTCTAAGGGTTGTAAAAGAATCCGTAATTTTACCCGCGCTTACAGTTGACCTCTAAGTGGGTAGCCGAACGGACAATTCGGCTGATTGGTGGCGCGCCGCGCCTTACATATACATACCGCCATTGACGTGCAGTTCTTGGCCCGTCACATACGCAGCATCGGGCGATGCCAAGTAGACCACGGCATGGGCAATGTCTGACGGTTTTCCGAGATGCCCCAATGGTATCTGAGTCAACAATGCTTTTTGCTGCGCATCGGGCAGGCTGGCGGTCATATCGGTATCAATAAAACCGGGCGCAACGCAATTGACCGTGATATTGCGCGAGCCCAATTCACGCGCCAAAGCGCGCGCCATACCCGCGACACCGGCCTTGGCAGCCGCATAGTTCGCCTGCCCAGGGTTGCCAGAAGCGCCCACAACCGAGGTAATGTTGATGATGCGGCCGTAACGCTGCTTCATCATGGTGCGCATCACGGCGCGGCTCATGCGAAATACGCCCTTGAGGTTGGTGTCGACCACCGCATCCCAATCGCCATCTTTCATCCGCATGGCCAAGTTGTCGCGGGTGATACCGGCGTTATTCACCAGTACCTGCACGCCACCACACTCTTTGACAAGGGCGTCTACCAGGGTGTCTCCCGCACCGTCCTGTGTCACATTCAGCGTGCGTCCATCACATCCTTCAAACGCCGCTAGGGCTTCCCGAATGGCGGCAGCGCCCGCATCGGTGGTTGCGGTGCCAATAACCTTAAGGCCCTTGCGTGCCAACTCTAAAGCAATGGCAGCACCAATGCCGCGGGAAGCTCCGGTGACCAACGCCACTTGCCCTTGAAATGTTGTCTCGCTCATTCCAATGCACCTCGGGTGGCTTCCAAACTGGCGGGGTCATACACGGCCAAACCGGTCATGTCGGCGTCGATACGCTTTACCAGACCGGCCAGCACCTTGCCAGGGCCACACTCGACCACGGTCGTCACGTCGCGCGCCTTAATGGCTTGCACACATTCGACCCAACGCACCGGTCCAAATGCCTGGCGGTAGAGTGCATCGCGTATTTTGTCGGCATCGACTTCCACGGCCACGTCAATGTTATTGATCAGCGCTATCTTCGGATCTGCAAACTCCAACTCTTCTAGACGAGCACGCAGTTTCTCGGCAGCCGGAAGCATTAAACGCGAATGAAATGGGGCCGACACCGGCAACAACAGGGCCCGCTTGGCGCCCTGGGCTTTGAGCACCTCACAGGCCTTGTCGACGGCTGCTTTGCTACCGGCGATCACGGTTTGGGATGGGTCGTTGAAATTCACCGCTTCCACAATTTCTGCCGAGTCGGCGCCAAAAGACTCTGTCACCGAAGCGCATCCGGCCGCCACGCGTGCAGCCTCCATACCCAAAATAGCGGCCATTGCCCCCACACCCACGGGCACAGCCTCTTGCATCGCCTGGGCCCGCAACCGCACCAAGGGTGCGGCCTGCGCCAAGGTAAGCACCCCAGCAGCCACCAAGGCCGAATATTCGCCTAGTGAGTGGCCTGCAACCACGCTGGGCGCAACACCCACCTCAGACATCCACACGCGGTAGGAAGCCACGCCAGCCACCAGCATCACCGGCTGCGTATTGCTGGTCAGGGCCAAAGTCTCTTTGGAACCTTCGTGGATGAGCTTGGTCACGTCCTCGCCCAAGGCGTCCGACGCCTCCTTTAGGGTTTGTGCAACGATGGGGTGAGTACCCCAAGCGTCGAGCATGCCCACCGACTGCGAGCCTTGCCCCGGAAAAACAAAAGCAAATTGTTTCATGCATAAACTTTCAATATGAAATTGACCTCTAGCCCTCGCCAATAATGCGCAAGCAGCTATAAATTCAGGAGCACTGCACCCCAGGTAAAACCACCGCCAACGCCTTCAAGCAACAGCGTTTGACCCGGTTGAACCTTGCCCGAGCGCACCGCCCAGTCCAGTGCCAGGGGTATCGAGGCAGCAGAAGTATTGCCATGCTGGTCCACGGTGACAACCACCTTGTCCATCGGCAATTTGAGCTTACGCGCCGTGCTTTGCATGATGCGGATATTCGCTTGGTGGGGGACCAGCCAGTCAATATCGGCCTTGGTCATGTCAGCCTTAGCCAACACCGCACGCGCAGCGTCTTCCAGCACACCTACCGCCAGCTTGAACACCGCTGGCCCATCCATTTTGAGCAGTGCATCACCCAATACCGCGCCGCCCGACACATGACCGGGCACACACAAAATATCCACATGTTGGCCGTCAGCGTGTAAATCGCTGGCCAGAATGCCGGGAACATCAGACGCCTCCAGCACTACGGCACCGGCACCGTCTCCAAACAGCACACAGGTGGTCCGGTCCTTGAAGTCGAGAATGCGGGAGAACACCTCCGTGCCAATCACCAACGCCCGCTTGGCGGTACCGGTCTTGATCATGGCGTCGGCAACGGTCAGTGCGTATACAAAACCACTGCAAACGGCCTGGACATCAAACGCTGGGCACCCAGCCGCACCGAGCTTGTTTTGCACGATGCAAGCGGTCGATGGGAAAACCATGTCCGGGGTCGACGTCGCCACAATGATGAGGTCTATGTCTTGCGCGCTGCAACCCGCAGCCTGCAAAGCATTTTTTGCCGCCTCAACGGCCAGGTCACTGGCATACACGCCGTCGCCCACAAAATGGCGTGCCTTTATGCCGGTGCGCTCCACAATCCACGCGTCCGAGGTTTCCACCCCGTGCGCTGCCAACTGGGAAACCAGATCAGCATTCGACACCCTGCGCGGCGGCAGGTAGCTGCCGGTGGCGGAAATACGCGAATATCGTTTCATGTCGGGGGTTGGTGCCACCGCTGTCGGCTACTGCAGGGCTTGCACAGGCACCAAAAGTGGCGCCGCATGCGCAATGCGGGCTTGAACGCGGTCGACTAAGTTGTTTCGGGCTGCATCATACGCGCGGTTTAGGGCATTCCCAAACGCCAGCGCGTCGGCCGAGCCATGGCTCTTGAATACCAGCCCGCGCAACCCGAGGAGTGCGGCGCCGTTGTAGCGACGGTGGTCAAAGCGGCTTTTGAACGCAACCAGGACCGAATTGGCAGCAACCGCCGCCAATTTGGTAAACACGCTGCGCGAAAACTCGGCTTTCAAGAAGCTGCCGAACATGGACGCGGTGCCTTCAATCGCTTTGAGCGCGACGTTGCCCACAAAGCCATCACAGACCACGATATCAACACTGCCCTTGAAAATATCGTTGCCCTCGACGTTGCCGACAAAGTTCAAATCGCCATTTTTAGCCGCAGAACGCAACAATTCACCGGCTTTTTTGATGGTTTCATTGCCTTTAATGACTTCTTCGCCAATATTGAGCAGGCCCACAGTGGGCGACTCTTTGTTGCTGAGCACCGAGACCAGGGCAGAGCCCATGACCGCGAACTGCAACAGGTGCTCGGCCGTACAGTCCACATTGGCACCCAGATCCAACACGGTGGTGGCGCCACCCATGGCGTTGGGGATTTGACCGGCAATGGCGGGGCGCTCAATGCCGTCGATGGTTTTCAACACGTAGCGCGAAATCGCCATCAGTGCGCCCGTATTGCCGGCTGAAACAGCAGCCTGCGCGGCGCCGTCTTTGACCTGTTGAATGGCGACACGCATCGAAGAGTCCTTCTTGCGGCGCAAGGCGACCTCCAAGGGGTCATCCATGGTGACCACTTCGGAGGCAATCACAACACGGGCGCGCGGATGGTTAAATTCTTCCATCTGCTGCGGCAAACCCACCAAAATCAGGGTCGCATCGGGGTGCTGCTCCAGAAATTTCGCACAAGCCGGAAAAGTCACCTGGGGGCCATGGTCGCCCCCCATGCAGTCAACAGCGATTGTGATCATGGGATAAGAACCAAAATAAGCTATCGCACCCGGCACAGGCCGAACGCAAAAAAACAAAAGCCCGACGACCGCATACAAAGCGGCCTCGGGCTTGGCGGAGACCGGCGGGTATCAGGCTTCGGATTTGGTCTTTACAACCTTGCGACCACGGTAAAAACCGGTGGGGCTGATGTGGTGGCGCAAATGGATTTCGCCGGTGGTTGGCTCAACCGCAATACCTGGAACGTCCAGCGCATTGTGTGAACGGTGCATACCGCGCTTCGAAGGTGATTTTTTATTTTGTTGGACGGCCATAATCGGCTCCTGAGCAAGAGCGTTGCACAGGCGGCAACACGTGGGTTAGAGGAAAAATGCGTGACTACTTCATCGCATTTAGCCTCGCATTATAGCCCAAAGTTGCCTATCAGGACAATGCCTTCTTTTTCAATTGCCCCAGCACCGCAAAGGGGTTGGGCTTTTCGGCCAGCTCGTCGCTAAAGTCGACATCCGCAGCCTGGAATTGCACCGCCACCGGGCATTCGTCGTGTTTGGGTACTGGCGGCAACTCCATCAGCAACTCGTCTTCGATCAATTCCAAAAGGTCGAAATCCCGGCTGATCGCCAGTACATCTTCCTCAGACACCTCATCCTGCGCTTCGGCGGCCGCTTCCGTTTCAACAAACCGGTAATCGCGTGCAAAGGCCAGTGGCACCTCGACCGGCCCCAGGCAACGCTGGCAGGTCAGCGGCACGGCGACTTGGGCGCTCACACGCAGCCACGCCGACTCAGCGCCACTGGCGTCCACGCGCAGCGTGCCTTGGGCTTCAAATTGAACGACGGCGTCGCTCCCCAAACCTTGTGATTCCGCCATCAAGCGCGCAAATTGCGCCAAACGCGCCTCCCCCACCCACTGGTCGTCTGCCTTGGCAAAAGCAAGCACATTGAAATGCTGCATGTCATAGTCGTGTTTCATCCCTGCAGTGTAAGAGAATCAGGCTATGGCAGAAAACCCTCTCCGCAAACTCATCTTGGGCTCCACCTCCGTCTACCGGCGCGAATTATTGGACCGCTTGCGTATTCCCTACACGGTGGAGTCGCCTCATGTGGACGAAACCCCGTTGCCCCACGAGTCCCCCGCCAACTTGGCGCGCCGTCTGGCGCTGGCCAAAGCCACGGCGGTGGCACGCCGCTTTCCCGAGCAGGTGGTGATTGGCTCCGACCAGGTGGCCGACCTGCACGGCAATGCCTTAGGCAAACCCGGCACCCACGCCCGTGCAACCGCTCAGTTGCGCCAGATGCGTGGTCAAACCGTCTTATTCCACACCGCAGTGGCAGTCGTTTGTCAGCAGACGGGGTTTTGCCAGCAGATGCTGGCGCCTGTGAAGGTCACGTTTAGGCAACTGGACGATGCCGAAATTGAGAGCTATCTGTTGGCTGAGCAGCCCTACGACTGCGCCGGCAGCGCCAAAAGCGAAGGCCTGGGCATTACCTTGCTCAGCGCCATCGAAAGCGACGACCCCACCGCCCTGATTGGCCTACCCTTGATTCGCACCAGCCAAATGCTGCGCGCCGCGGGCATTGTGCTGCTGGCCAAACCGACCCAAGTCGTATGAGCCCCATGCAAAAAGGCACGCTTTATCTGGTCCCAGCCCCACTGGACTTTGGCTGTGACAGCCAAACACCACTCAACCAATCCATGCCGCTACGCACGCTAGAAGTGGCAGCCGGCCTGCAGCACTGGGTGAGTGAAAACGCCAAGTCCACCCGTGCCTACCTCAAGCGTATCCATGAGACGCACCCCCTGTGTGCGCCGTTGCAGGCCATGGCCATTGCAGAATTGCCGCACGCGGTTCATAAAAAAGGGGACCACCAGGGGGACTTTGACGCACGTCCCATGCTGCAAGCCGCACTGCAAGGGCACAACATAGGATTGGTCAGCGAAGCTGGCATGCCCACCGTGGCCGACCCCGGCTCGTCGGTAGTGCGTGCGGCCCATGATTTAGGTATAGCAGTCGTGCCGCTGGTGGGGCCGGTGTCGCTCTTGCTGGCGCTGGCAGCCAGTGGGCTCAACGGACAAAACTTTGCGTTTGTGGGCTACCTGCCCAGCACACCGGCCGAGCGCACCCAGCGCATTCGCGAACTAGAGGCTTTAGCCCTCAAAAGTGGGCAAACCCAAATCTTTATCGAAACACCCTACCGCAATGCCGCCATGCTGGCCGCGCTGCTGCAAACCCTGCAAGCCAACACCCGGTTGGCCACGGCCAGCGGGCTCACGCTGAACAACGCATCCTGCCGCAGCGATTTCAGCAAAAACTGGAAACAAAAGCTTTGGAGCCTGGACAACGCCACACCCACGGTGTTTTCCATTGGGCGCTAAAACACACGCCGCCCTTGGCAGCTACCGAAGGGCTGGCATGAGTTGGATAGCGTGAACGGCACCTTCGCCGATGGACGCACCAAAACGCTTGGCCAAGCGTTCAGCAACATTGTCGCGGCGGGTGTAGTCCATGATTTCTTCGGCCTTGACCACTTCGCGCGCGACGTAGTCTAGGTTACCCAATTGGTCAGCCAAGCCCATGTCAACCGCTTGCTGGCCGGTCCAGAAAAGTCCGCTGAATGTTTCCGGAGTCTCTTTCAAGCGGGCACCACGACCGGCTTTCACCACCGCAATAAACTGCTGGTGAATCTGGTCCAACATGGCCTGCGCAAACGCACGTTGTTTTTCCGTTTGGGGGCTAAACGGATCCATAAAGCCTTTGTTCTCACCGGCCGTCATCAGGCGCCGCTCTACGCCCAATTTATCCATAAGTCCGGTGAATCCAAAACCGTCCATCAGCACCCCAATACTGCCCACCACACTGGCCTTATCGACAAAAATTTTGTCGGCAGCCACCGCAATGTAGTACGCCGCAGACGCGCACGTTTCCTCCACCACGGCATAAACCGGTTTGTGATACAGGGTCTTGAGGCGAATAATTTCATCGTTGATGATGCCGGCCTGTACCGGACTACCCCCAGGCGAATTGATCAGCAGTACCACTGCTTGGGCGCCTTTGTCTTCAAACGCGCTGCGCATGGCGTCGACAATCAGTTCGGCGCTGGCGTCGGACCCGGAGGCGATTTCACCCTGAATCTTGACCACTGCTGTGTGGCGCATCGACGAGTCTGTCGTTCCAGCGCCGCGCTCCATACCAACCCACACCAGCAGGGCCAAAAAGACCAACCATGCCAGACGAATGCCATTGCGCCAGCGCCGGGCATGGCGCTGCTCGACGATGGCGGCCATGGCCAACTTCTCCAGCGTGCTGCGCTCCCACCCGGGCGCGCCATCCACAACGTCTTTTGCTACGTTTTTTGTAGCTGCTTGCGCAGTATCTGAGAGGGCTGAAGGCGTATCTGACGATAAATCTGGGTGTTCGGGGGGCGTAGAAGTCATATCAGAATGCAATCGGTTTTAAGTGGGGGGCAGTATGCCAGTGGACAACACCGTCGCGTTCGGTGAGCGTAATTTTTACCAGGCCACCGCGGCACGGGCCGCCGCGCCCTTGGCCCGTCTCCGGGCTGTAGACCGCCCCATGGGTGGCACAAATGAGGTAGTGCCCGGTTATGTCAAAGAACTTGTTGGGCTGGTAGTCCATTTCAATGGGGACGTGGGTGCAGCGGTTCAGGTAGGCATGGGCCACGCCCCGGTAGCGCACCGCAAAGCCACGGCAGGCCCGGCCATAGTACTCTAGGTCAAACGGCACGCCGTCGCCCGCGTCCACCAGGTCAGACGCCTTGCACAAAGGGATGAGTTCAGGCTCCATCAAGTAGCTCCAGTCAACCCGCCGCTATGCATTGGCACCTAGCCACGCGTGTAAATCAGCCACGGTGTGGGCTACAAACAAGGGCTTGAGGGCGTCAAAAGTCGCCGACTCATGGGCACCATAACTGACACCCACACTGGGGCAGCTGGCATTGAGCGCCATCTGCAAGTCATGGGTGGTGTCGCCAATCATCAGTACCCGGTGCGGCTGCACGTCGAACTCGGCCATCAACTCCTGCAGCATCAAAGGGTGGGGCTTGCTCTGGGTTTCGTCGGCGGTACGGGAGCTGTCAAACAGGCCCTGTAGCTCCACCGCCTTGAGCGCCTCGTCCAGCCCCCGGCGGCTTTTGCCGGTGGCCACGGCAAGCAAGTGGTTGCGCGCTTTAAGTTCCGCCAGCAAGGGCAACACCCCCGTAAACAGGCTGATGTCGTCTTGATGGCGGGTGTAATGGAATCGGTAACGCGCCCCTAGCTCGGGGTATTTGCTGGGAGGCACGTCGGGCGCAGCATGGGCTAAGGCCTGCATCAACCCCAAACCAATAACATAGGCTGCGTCCTTGTCACTAGGTAACTTACCGCCCACGTCGACCACCGCCAATTGGATGCAGCGGGTGATGAGTGCGGTGGAATCAAACAGGGTTCCATCCCAATCAAACGCGATCAGGTCAAATTGGCGAGAGGGCGAACGGGGTACAGCAGTGGTAATGACCATAGGGCTAATGTTTGTGCAGGTGTGGGGCAGGTTGGCAGCGCAGCCGCGCCACTCAGGCGGCGTCTTGCGATGTAGGGGGTGGCGCACTAGGCCCAACGCCGGGCGCGGCATGCGCCAGAAAAAGGGCCAACTCTGGCGGCAAGTCCGCCTGTAGGGCAATGCGTTTACCGGTCAGCGGATGTTTGCACTGAAAACGCCAGGCATGCAGAAACATGCGCTTGAGCGGCACCGCCTGATCGGCCCGTGCCAAGGCCTTGTTGCAATCGAAGTCGCCATATTTGTCGTCGCCCAAGATGGGCATCCCCTCCGATGCCAGGTGCACGCGAATCTGGTGGGTGCGCCCGGTCTTGATGGTTACTTCCAGCAGGCTGCACCCCTGCGCCCCCAAAGCGGCCACCGAGGGCATTGGCATGGGAGCATCGGCAGCGCACAACTTAACCAAGGTGAGCGAGGGCATCGCATCGGGATCATCCTTGGCCACCACCTTGACCCGGCGCTCGCCATTGGGCAGCAAATACTTGTGCAAGGACTTGTCCAGCACCCGCTTGTTACTGGGCCATTGGCCCAAAACCATCGCCAGGTAGGTTTTGCCGGTTTCGCGCTCGCGGAACTGGTCTTGCAGTTTTTTCAGGGCGCCGCGGCGCTTGGCAATCAGCAATACGCCGCTGGTCTCACGATCCAGCCGGTGCACCAGCTCTAGGTAATGCAGGTTTGGGTAAGCCATGCGCAGTTGCTCGATCACCCCAAAACTCACGCCCGATCCGCCATGCACCGCCACACCAGCTGGCTTGTTGATCGCCATAAATTGGTCATCGTCAAACAAGATCGGAAACACCTTCGCCGGAACACGGCTGGCAACCTGCTCGGCCATGGCTTGGGCTTTTTCGGCCACCCGTTCAGAAATGCGAACCGGCGGCAAGCGCACCACATCGCCCGCTTGCACCCGGGTATCGGCGCTGACGCGGCCTTTGTTGATGCGCACTTCCCCACTGCGGATAATGCGGTACACATGCGTTTTGGGCACCCCTTTGAGGTGGCGCATGAGGTAATTGTCCAGCCGCTGACCGGCACTGTCTTCGTCAACCGTGATCGATTGCACCTGCGGCGCCGGCGTGTAGGGTTTCGACTCTATAATGTGTTTCACTAGCGACGTGCCGTAAGTGGTTGATTTGTCTGGAGTTTAGTCCAGGTCCCCACTGAAGCCCCGTTAGAAGGTCGATGCTGCCAAGTTGTGCGACACGTAAATCACCTGCCAAATGCGCGTGATGGCGTGCTAACAATGCGGTCAAGCGGACGAATTGAAAACTTGAACCGGAATACCCACAACCTGTAGACCCCCTGGTCTGCAGGCGGAATGAAACGAGATGTTTGTGTTGATGCAACTGATGTACCTGTGCCTACGGCGCGTTTGCGCGCCGTTTTTTGGCACTAATCAGCCATTAGCCATTGTCCACAATGCGCAAGCAGCTATCAATTTAATAGCTGTTTCGCAAACACATCCCCTCGCCTGCATCCACCCGCCTACGCTTCGACGCACCATTTGAGTCGAAGTTCTCCGGCAATTCCATCTCACTTCAGTTCGACCGTTCAGGCATCGTTTGCTCAATTGGAGCATGTGACAACTGAAAAGGACGCTATCCATGAAACGGATGCTGATCAACGCCACGCAGGCTGAAGAACGCCGCTTGGCTATTGTCGATGGACAAAAACTCCTCGACTACGAAATCGAAATTGACGGGCGCGAACAGCGCAAAGGCAACATCTACAAGGCCGTCGTCACCCGTGTTGAGCCCAGTCTAGAAGCTTGCTTCGTCGACTACGGCGAAGACCGCCACGGCTTTTTGCCGTTCAAAGAGATCTCCCGCATGTACTTCAAGGAGGGCGTCCCTGCTAACCAGGCACGCATCCAAGACGTCATTCGCGAAGGCCAGGAAATGCTGGTACAGGTCGAAAAAGAAGAACGCGGCAACAAAGGCGCGGCACTGACCACCATGGTGTCGCTGGCCGGGCGCTACGTGGTGCTAATGCCCAACAACGCGCGTGGTGGTGGTGTGAGCCGCCGTATTGAGGGTGAAGACCGCGCTGAGCTCAAAGAAAACATGGACCAGTTGGAATACCCCAACGGCATGTCCATCATCGCCCGCACCGCCGGCATTGGCCGCAGCGCACCAGAGTTGCAGTGGGACCTGAACTACCTCTTGAAGCTGTGGACCGCAATTGACGGCGCAGCCAAAGGCGGCAAAGGCGCCTACCTGATTTATCAAGAATCGAGCCTGGTGATTCGCGCCATCCGCGATTACTTCAACAACGACATCGGTGACATCCTGATCGACACTGACGACGTGTACGAGCAAGCCCAGCAGTTCATGGCCCACGTCATGCCTGAGCACGCAGCCCGTGTAAAACGCTACCGCGACGACGCACCACTGTTTAGCCGCTTTCAGATCGAACACCAGATCGAATCGGCCTACGCCCGTACCGTGAACCTGCCGTCCGGCGGCGCCATCGTGATCGACCACACCGAAGCGCTGGTGTCCGTGGACGTCAACTCGGCTCGCGCCATCAAGGGCGGCGATATTGAAGAGACCGCCACCCGCACCAACCTGGAAGCCGCTGACGAAGTGGCACGCCAGATGCGCCTGCGCGACTTGGGCGGCCTGATCGTGATCGACTTTATCGACATGGAAGAGTCCCGCAACCGCCGCGATGTAGAAAACCGCTTGCGCGACGCCCTACGCCAAGACCGTGCTCGCGTGCAATTTGGCACCATCAGCAAATTCGGTCTGATGGAAATGAGCCGCCAGCGCCTGCGTCCGGCTCTGTCCGAGGGTGCTTCCATTCCTTGCCCACGTTGCGGAGGCTCAGGCCACATCCGTGACACCGAGTCCAGCGCGCTGCAAATTTTGCGCATCATCCAAGAAGAGTCCCTCAAAGACAGCACGGCCTCCGTCATGTGCCAAGTGCCTGTGGATGTGGCGTCATTCCTGCTGAATGAAAAGCGCTCCGAGATCGCCAAAATCGAACTCAAGCAGCGCATCAACGTGCTGTTGATCCCCAACAAAACGTTGGAAACACCTAACTACAAGTTAGAGCGCCTGAAGCACGACGACCCCCGTTTGGACAACATCGAGGCCAGCTACAAGTTGGCTGATGAAAACGAAGACCCCACCGGCGTGACCCGCCGCTCGCAAGAGCCCACCAACAAGCAAACACCGATCATCAAAGGTGTGTTGCCCGATGCACCGGCGCCGATGGCGGCTCCACGCCCAGTCGCGCAACCTGCTGCCGCACCTGCAGTAGCTCAGGTTGCAGCCCCTGTGGCCAGTTTCCTCGCTCCGCAGGAAAAAGGCTTTTTTGGTTGGCTCAAAACCCTGTTCACCGGCGCGCCAAGTGCACCGGTCACACCGGCGTTGCCTACCCCTAGCGCAAAAACCAACACGCCTCAAGAGGGTCGTGGCCGTGACGGCAACCGCAGCGGTGGTCGATCGGAACCCCGTGCTGACAGCCGCCCTGAAGGCGCTCGTCCCCCACGCGGTGAAGGCCGTGGCGACGGTCGCGGTGACGGACGTAATAGCCGTGGCGGCCGTGGTGGCCGTGGCGGTGAACGCCAAGGCGGCGCACAGCGGGAACGCTTCAGCCCAGACGGCAAGCCCATGTCAGCCGATGCGGCCAATGTGCAAGGCCCAATGGCAACAGAGGGTGCTCGCCCTGAGCCGCGTTCCGAGCGACCTCCCCGCGCTGAACGTCCAGAGCGCCCAGAACGCGGCAACCGTTCTGGCCGGGGCGGTGAACGCCAAGACGGCGAACGCTTCGATACCATGGCCGCACAGGGTCAGGGTACATACGGTGCGTCTGAATCGGTAAGTACCGATCAGCGTCCTGACGCTCCCCAGCATGAGCGCGAAGGCGGCGAGGCTGGCGAAGGCCGCAACGGACGTGGCGGCCGAGGCGGTCGCGGTGGCCGTGGCGGTCGTGGTCCGCGCCAAGACGATGGCAGCCGCGCCATGACCGGTGAAGGCCCACAAGGCCAACTCGGGTTTTCCGAAGCACCACAGGCCAATCTCGGTGACATGCCCGAGGGACAACGCGCCGCACAAAGCGATGCGCAGGGCGAAAACGGCCAACGCAGCGATTCAAACGAAGCGCGCGAAAAACGCCCACGTGACCGCAATGGTCGCGAGCGTGGCCCTCGCCAAGAGCGTCCGGACCGCGCCGACCGGCCGGACCTGCGTATTCCCGCAGACAAACCGGCTAACTTGGAAGTAGCACCAGAGATGGCAGTCGCACCCGTTGCGCAAACGGTTGCTGAGCCATCTGCACCTGCAGTGCCACGTGTTGCGGCACCTAGCGCGCCTGCTCCTGTAGTGAAGCCTGCAGCGGCGCCGCAAGGCACTGCAACAGCCGCCCCAGGCAACGCCATGCCGGCTATTGCGTCCTACGCACTACCCATGGAGACACTGGTGGATGTGGCGCAAGGTTCGGGCCTGCAGTGGGTCAATTCAGACCCTGGCCGCATTGCTGCCGTACAAGCGGCGATTGCGGCGGAGCCTGCGCCCGTTCACATCCCCCGTGAACGCCAAGCGCCGGTTGCTATCGACCATGGGCCGCTGGTCCTGGTGGAAACCAAACGGGATCTGCGCAACATGACCTTGCCGTTTGAGCAGGCATCGCATTGACATAATGCCGCGTCAATAGCGCCCCGCACCAGCGGGGCTCAATCAATAAGGGGCACCACGGTGCCCCTTATTTTTGACCTCAATTACGCTATTTAAAACAAATCAACCTCGCCGATATGAGGCACGTCATCGCCAAACAGCCCTTTACGAACCAAATCATCGTGGCTAAAGACGAGGTTACGGCCGTTGTGCTGTCCGTAATCTACCGCCCGCTCGGCACGGCCCAAGGTCGTACTGGGGGAATCGTCTGCCGCAACGCGGGTAAAGCCCGCACAGGCGGTCACACGCCCCACCTGAGGGAAGTTGAACTTCTCTAAATTCACGCGGAAACGCTCGAACGCCGCAAATACCAAAGCTTCATCGGGGCAGTGCATCAACACCGCAAACTGTTCAGCACCAAACCGGTAAATGCGATCATAGGTTCGAAAGGTGTTGTTCATGATGCGGGCCACCAGCAACAGCACCTCTTCGGCAATCAAATGGCCATTGCGGTCACTGATGGCTGAGAAGTTATCGATGGTCACCGTTCCCAACCAGTAATTGGGCGGAACGCGGTGGCGCCGCTCGGAAACGGGCAACACATCGGCCTCCAAAATGCGACTCTCACCCTCCAGTCCATGGTCCATTTCTTCAAGCACTGCGCTGTAGAACGAGTCGTCCAGGGACTTGCGGTTAAGCAGGCCAGTCAATGCATCGCGGTCGCTATAGGCCAGCAGGTTGTACATGTTGCGAAATACATGCACCAAGTCATTCACAATTTCAAGCCGACCCTTGTCCAAGCTGTTACCCGAATGGATTTCGACAACACCCTCGTCGTCGTTGCGCGAATCCGCAAACAAAGGGAAATGGGTGATGCGCGGGCCCTCTTCGCCGGCCCATGCGCGCTCCACAGTGTCGCGCTCTTGGATACAGCGAAACCGGTCACGATCGTCTTCAAGCAAACGCAATAACGCAAAGTCCACCCGCAGCGGATCGGTCACCTTGCCACCACCCCGTGCGTCCAAGGAAGCAACCTCCAGCCAGCGTTTAACACCTTCCTCACTCATGACACGGGAGACAACAACCCGGTCAATGTGCAGTAGATCAATCAGCGCTTTGCAAAGGGTCAATTCCAGACGCTCGCGATCGCGGTGATCGGTCAGCTTAATGATGTGTTCGGTAAGTGTAGGCATGGGCGAATAATAATCGGGAATCCCTATTCCGTCACCTTTTCGCAGCCTCCCGATACGCCGCTGTTGCAGCCGCCACATCCTGTCGTTGTTCGGCCAATTGGGCCAGGGCCAGCCATGCGTGGCGGCGCAGTTCAGAATCGTCCAGCATGGCCAAGGATTGCTTGAGCATTTGTTGCGCTTTCCCCCACAAGGACAGCCGCATACACACAACACCCGCCAAATATTGCATCACCGCGTCGCGTGGGTGGGCCATTTGTGCGGCCTCAATACGCGCTAGCCACAGGGTGTCTGGCGTACCGCCTGAGGCACCAAAACTATGGTCTAGCGCTTGCACCAAGCGCACCTGCTGGGCCATTGTCATAGCATCACCGCGCCGCACCATCGCCTCCCAGGCGGGCAGCAGCCACTGCCGTGCCATCACCGCTTCACCACCATGGGCCAATAATCGCTCGGCGGCAGCAATGGAGACCTCTGGCATCTGCTGCTCAGCCGGTTCCAAATCATCCCACGCACGCTGCACCTGAACGGGGTCATGGGCGCTGCGAATCACCTCCAGGGCCAGGCCGCGCGCAATACTTTTGCCTGCGGCCTCCGAGAACGCACGGTGTTTGGTCAGCAAACGCACCGTATCCAGGGCCACCTTGGCCTGGCCTGCTAAACGTGCCGCCTTAAAACGTAATCGCAAGGCCACTGTGCGCCGTCCAGCACCCTGTGGGAGTTGGTCTAGCCATTGCAGAGCCGCACCCGCGTCGCGGTCTTCAATCGCCCAGCGCGCCGCACGCATATACACGCCGTCTCGCACATCCACCGCATCGCGGCGTGCAGCTTCTTCTAATGCCAGTTGGAAATGCGCGTCGCGCACCACCCGGTCCTGCAGCACATGGGCACTCTCCCCGGCCAACAGGTGCGCCAATGCACGCAAAGGTCCGGCGTAGGGTACATGGGAACCACTGCGCTCAACCGACTCTTCCAGTGCCACCACCAATTCAGCGGATTTGCGCGAACGCACAAACCGGCCCGCAAACAAATGCGAGAGTGTTTCCAGCAAAGCGGCATGGATCGCGCGTTCTTTTTGCAACAAGCGCCAGCTGCGGGCTTGCCGGGGGATACTCAATAAGGCCGACAGGGCCCGCATCGCGCCGTACACGGTGACAAAGGTCAGTGCTAACAGCAGCAAGACCAAATTCAGCGACAAATCTACCCGGTAGGGCGGCCAATACACGGTGACGGTGCCATGGTTATTGCCCGCAAACAGCGCACTTGCCACCGCAATCGCAAACAGGGCCATCAGCCACAGTACGGCCCGCATGGTCAGCGCCCTGCCGCCGCCGCCGTCAAAGCCGCCAGCGTGTCATCAATACGCGGAACTTCGAGTGACTTGAGTTGCGCTTGCACCTGACGCAGTACGGCCGCTGCCATCTGGGTTTTACGGGACGACGGGTCAAAAAACCGGTCTAGCGAACTGGCGGCTGACGCCAGGTCCGCACGCACCGAATCGACCTGACGCGAGAGCAAACCCAAGCGCGCATTGAGCAATTTCAACTTAAAATTTTCCCGCAAGAAGAACGACTGCTCCGGCGACAACAAGGCAGCATCAGGATCTTCGATATGACTCACCCGCACCAGACCACGCAACTCCTCGCGCACGATCAACAGCACGCGCAACCACCAGCTGCCCACGGTTTCTTCCGATTGGCGGGCCAGGGGCCGCACACCCCGTGTGGCCGGCAACGCATTGGCAACTGGCAACTCATCGGCCAGCATGACCAGTTCATCGAGCTTGACCAACAAAGTCGGCGTATCGGCCAAAGCGGTGGACTTGATGCGCTCGATGTCACGGGTCATAGCCCGCTGCAACGGCGCCAAGCGGGGTTGTGCAGCCCGGTTGAGCCGCAACTCCGCGCTCTTGAGTGCGGCCATCAAGGGTGCAACACTGCCGGTAAGCTGAGCCTGCTGCTGGGCCATACGAATGGCTGCATCGATGTCAATCACCAGGTTTTCATCGCGCGAGCGCGACAAACTTTGAATGAGTTCTTCCAGCTGGTTGCGTTGCAGCGTGACTTCGCTGAGACGGGCGTCGGTCACCGCCAATTTGGCCGCTGTGGCCATGGCCTGTTCTTGCGCCAGTTTCGCGCTAGCTTGGGCTGCGGTAGCCTGCGCGCCGGAGTCGGCACTTTGGCGCGCCAACTGCTCCTGGATCGACGACAGCCGCAGCCACAATAAACTACTTACGACCAAAGCCAGCACCGCAACTGCGCTTACCAGCCAGATGCCCCAGTGGGGACGCGGCGACGCAACGCCCAGGCTGGAGGGCGGTACAGCGGCGGCAGTCAACTCTGGGTTCATTGCAGTGA
The DNA here is from genome assembly GCA_038245855.1 of Burkholderiales bacterium. Classification (GTDB taxonomy): domain Bacteria; phylum Pseudomonadota; class Gammaproteobacteria; order Burkholderiales; family Burkholderiaceae_C; genus Allorhodoferax. Next base: position 25,791 of record JBBRSA010000021.1, on the reverse strand, counting down.
TTCTATAGAGAACACCAAAGCGTCCAGCGTGGGACGTGATTCGCAAACAACAGCAAATCCGGCTGCCCGAGCCGCCTGCGCAATACGGACATGGGTGGCCACAGCCCTCGCTTGGTGCCACGGCGCATCGGGAAACGCAGCCACTAAGTTCGCCACCGCCTCGGAGCTACTGAAAAGCCAAACGGAGCCGTCTGAGGCCGCGGTTCGGGCCAGAGCCACCTCAGCTTCGCTCCAGTGCGGTACACAGCGCTGGTAAGCCACTACAAATTCGACGCTACCGCCGACAGATTCCACCTGCTTGGCAAACCAGTTGCGCCCGACGCCACTGCCTACGTCAGGCGCCATGCGGGCATCGCCCGTGCCACGCACGATCAGCACCCGGTAACCTGGCACCACCCGGTGCGCCACCACCGCCCACAGGGCTTCGGAGTCAAACTGACCGGCCTGCGCGTCTGGCGCATCAATACACGCCGCATTGACCCCCACTTGCCGCAGGGCGTCCAGACTGCCAAGGCCAGGAACAAATGCTCTTGTTTTGATAGCTGCTTGCCCAGCAAATACGAGGGCTGAGGCTGGTTTTAATGCAAAGAAATGCGCAACAGCATTGCCGCTGACAAACATCACTGCATCAAAGCTGGCGATCCGCGCCCAAGCCGCACGCACCGCCTCGGAGTCCGGCGCAGGGCCCACAGCAATCAAGGGTAAGGCTTGGGTATCGAACCCGGCCTGCGCCAGTGCGTCGACCCATTTAGCACTGTCCTGTACCGGACGCGTCACGATGACCCGCATGGGCTTACGCCTTGGTCGCCGCCTGGGCACCGACCGCAGTCTGCAGTTGCCGCGCCACCTGCTCACCCAAAGTAACCGCCGCCTGCACATCCAATACCGCGCCCTGCGCCTCAGCATGAACCAGCGGCAAGACCCCTTCAGGGTCACCCCAAGCGGCGCGAATATGCAGCGTGTCACCGGCAAATGTGGCGTAGGCGGCCAAGGGCATGGAGCAACTCCCACCCATCACACGACTGACCGCCCGCTCAGCCGATACCGCCAACCAACTGGGCCTGTGCAACAAGGGCGCCAAGGCCTGCATCACATCACTGCGGTCTGCGCGCACCTCAATCCCCAAGGCCCCTTGACCGGCGGCGGGCAGCATCTGCTCGGGCTCAAACACGGAGCGAATGCGTGACGCCAGGTCCAAGCGCTTCAGGCCTGCCGCTGCCAGCACAATACCGTCGTACTGCCCGTCGTCGAGCTTTTTCAGGCGCGTATCTAGGTTGCCGCGCAGAGGCTCAATCTTCAAATCCGGACGCAATGCACGCAGCAAAGCCATGCGCCGCAGGCTCGACGTGCCCACCACGGCACCCTGCGGCAATTCGGCCAAACGGGCATAGCGGCCCGACACCCATGCATCACGCGGGTCTTCGCGCTCCATCACACAAGCCAGGCTAAAGCCTTCGGGCAACTCCATGGGAACGTCTTTAAGCGAGTGCACCGCCAAATCGGCCTGCCCCTCTTCTAGGGCGACTTCCAGTTCTTTCACAAACAGTCCTTTGCCGCCGACCTTACTCAGAGAACGATCCAAAATTTGGTCGCCGCGCGTAGTCATACCCAGCAAATGCACGGTATGGCCGTGGCCCTGCAGAATGGCCTGAACGTGTTCGGCCTGCCACATCGCCAGGCGGCTTTCGCGGGTGGCAATCGTTAAAGTGTTCGCGGTCATAAATATGCGGTAAACGGTAACCCGTTGGTAATCCAAGAATGGTCTTCAATGCTAGCATGAGCCCCATGAAAAACACCGTTGCCACCGAGCCCGCCAAACGCAGCAAAGACAACGAGCGCCCACTGCTCGACGACATCCGCCTACTGGGGCGGATTCTGGGTGACGAAATTCGGGAGCAAGAGGGCCTGGAAGCGTTCGAATTGATCGAAAAGGTCCGCACCCTGTCGGTTGCCTTTCGCCGCGATGCGGACCACGAAGCCGACAAAGCACTCAAAAAACTGCTCAAAGGCTTGACGGACAACCAGACGGTCAGCGTGATTCGGGCCTTTACCTATTTTTCACACCTGGCAAACCTAGCCGAGGACCGGCACCATATTCGCCGCCGCGCCATCCACGAACGTTCTGGCGACACCCAAGAAGGCAGCATTGAGGTCGCCATGTCGCGCCTGCGCTGGGCGGGTATTGCACCCAAAACCATTTCCAATACGCTGGCCAACGCGTACGTTTCGCCCGTGCTCACCGCGCACCCCACAGAAGTGCAGCGCAAAAGTATTCTGGATGCCGAACGCGCCATTGCCCATTTGCTCAGCGCGCGCGACGAGATCAAAATCCGTGGCGCCGCCTTTGACGGCAAAAAGGATGCGCTGACGCCGCGCGAGCTGGCCGCTAACGAGACCCAAATACGTGCCCGCGTTATGCAATTGTGGCAAACCCGCTTGCTGCGCCTTAGCAAACTCACCGTCACCGACGAGATTGACAACTCGCTGAGTTACTACGAGTCAACCTTTCTGCGCGAAATTCCCAAGCTTTATGGCAACCTAGAGCACCTGCTGGGCCACCAGCCGGTGCACAGTTTTTTGCGTATGGGGCAGTGGATTGGCGGCGACCGCGACGGCAACCCCAACGTCAGCGCCCAAACCCTGGAATATGCGCTGCGCCGCCAGTCAGAAGTGGCCCTGCGCCACTACCTGACCGAGGTCCACCTGCTGGGCAGCGAACTGTCGGTATCGGCCATGCTGAGCGACTGCTCACCGGCCATGCAGGCACTGACGGAAAGTTCGCCCGACAAAAATGTGCACCGCATGGACGAGCCCTACCGCCGCGCCCTCACAGGCGTGTATGCCCGGCTGGCGGCCACACTCAAAACCCTGACCGGCACCGAAGCCGCGCGCCACGCAGTAGCACCGCAAAACCCCTACCGTGAGGCCAAAGACTTTTGTGCCGAGCTGCGCACCATTGAAGAATCCCTCAACACCAACCATGGCGCGGCGCTGGTCAACCAGCGCCTGCACCCGCTGATCCGCGCGGTAGAGGTGTTTGGCTTTCACCTGGCCACCGTCGACCTGCGCCAAAGCTCTGACAAACACGAGCAAGTAGTGGCCGAGCTACTGGCCACAGCACGCATTGAAGCGCACTACAGCGCATTGGACGAGGCGAACAAACGCACGCTCCTGCTGGGTTTGCTCAACGACGCACGCACACTGCGCGTCAACGGCGCCGAATACTGTGCACACACCCACAGCGAGTTGGCCATTTTTGACATGGCCAAAACCATGCGCCAGCGCTTTGGCGCGCAGGCCATTCGCCACTACATCATTAGCCACACGGAAACAGTGAGCGACTTACTGGAAGTGTTGCTGTTGCAAAAAGAAGTAGGCCTCTTGGTGGGCACCCTGGACGCATTGGCCACCAACGACCTGATTGTGGTGCCCTTGTTCGAGACCATTGAAGACCTGCGCAACGCCGCGCCCATCATGCGCGAGTTTTATGCCCTGCCGGGCATTGCCGCCATGGCGGTACGCAGCGGGCGCGAGCAAGACATCATGCTGGGTTATTCAGACAGCAACAAAGACGGCGGCATCTTCACCAGCAACTGGGAGCTTTACCGCGCCGAGATCGCCTTGGTGGAGCTGTTTGACGAACTGGCTGCATCGCACAATATCCAGCTGCGCATGTTCCATGGCCGTGGCGGCACGGTGGGGCGCGGCGGCGGCCCCAGCTACCAGGCTATTTTGGCGCAGCCACCGGGAACGGTGCGCGGGCAAATACGCCTGACCGAACAAGGCGAGGTGATAGGCTCCAAATACGCCAACCCCGAAATCGGCCGACGCAACCTCGAAACCCTGGTGGCGGCCACGCTAGAAGCCACCCTGCTGCAACCCACCAAACCGGCAACCACGGCGTTTTTGGAAGCGGCTGCCGAGTTGTCGCAGCTCAGCATGGCGGCCTACCGCAAACTGGTGTACGAGACGCCCGGCTTCACCGAGTATTTTTTCAGTGCCACGCCCATCCGCGAGATTGCCGAGCTCAACATCGGCTCGCGCCCCGCGTCTCGCAAGGCGTCCCAAAAAATTGAAGACCTGCGTGCCATTCCTTGGGGCTTTAGCTGGGGCCAATGCCGCCTGACGCTGCCGGGCTGGTACGGCTTTGGCTCAGCCGTGCAAACCTTCATCACCACCGGCACGGCCGACCAGAAAAAAGAGCGCATCGCTTTGCTGCAAAAAATGGTGCGCCAGTGGCCGTTTTTCAGCACCCTGCTCTCCAACATGGACATGGTGATGGCCAAGAGCGATTTGGCACTGGCCTCACGCTACTCCGAACTGGTGGGCGACGCCCGCCTGCGCAAAAAAATCTTTACCGCCATTGAGCATGAGTGGCACACCACCACCCAGGCACTGGCCACCATCACCGGCGAGAAAAACCGCCTGGCCACCAATGCGGCCTTGCAACGCTCGATGCGCCACCGGTTCCCGTATATTGACCCCCTGCACCATCTGCAAGTGGAGTTGATGCGGCGTTACCGCTCTGGCTTGGCCGACGAACGGGTGCAGCGCGGTATTCACATCAGCATCAACGGCATTGCCGCCGGGCTGCGTAATACGGGCTAACCCTTAACCAGGGCGCGCACTGCGGCGAGCTGGCGGCGGGACACCGCCAGCAACTCATCGACACCATCGAGCCGCACCGCGCAGCCCTCGCCCTCTTCCGCTTCAAAGTGTTTCTCTAGCGCCCGCACCGCACTGCGGGCAATCAGGGCGTTGCGGTGGATACGCAAAAACTGCTGCGGGTACTTGGCCTCCAGCTCATTGAGCGAACCATCGAACAGGTAGCTGCGCGCGGCGGTTCGGACGGTGACGTATTTCAACTCGGCCTTGAAATACACCACCTGGCGCAGCGGCACCCGCTCGGTGCGCCCGCGCTCTTGAATGATCAAAGCCTCCTCATGGGCCGCTTCTGCAGGCACTTCACCACGCGCGGCCATGCGCCGCGCCACCTTTTGCAAAGCGGCTTGCAATCGTTCCAACCGCACAGGTTTAGTGAGGTAGTCAGTCGCCTCCAGCTCAAAGGCTTGCAGGGCGTATTCAGCATACGCAGTCACAAAGACCAAGGCCGGCGTATTTGGCAGGGTTTGCAGCATACGCGCCAGTGCCAAGCCGTCGGCTCCGGGCATGTGGATATCCAGCAGCAGCACATCAAACGGGTGGTGCTGCAGATGCTCCATCGCATGTACCGCGTTCGACGCTTCACATACCAACTGCACCCCTGGCGCCTTGCAATCAGACAACAAGGTGCGCAGGCGAGAACGCGCCAAGGCCTCATCGTCTACCACCAAGACTTTCAAGGCGACGCTAGGCACTGCGGAATCACTCACAAGGGCACCTCCATGCGAACTTGGTACACGCCATCCCTAAAACCACAGCGAAACTGCCCCTGTACATCGTGCAACAGTGCCAGCCGGTCACGCACATTGTGCAAAGCCAAACCATGGCCGCGCTCGCCTTGCCCTGCGGGCACAGTGTTGGTCACTTTAATGACGACGACAGAACCACGGCGCTGGGTGGAAATACGCACATCTGCCCCCTCGGTGCTGGGCTCAACCCCATGGCGCACTGCATTCTCTACCAGGGGTTGCAGCAACAGAGGTGGTAACAAAGCGCCATCGGCTTGCGGGTCTATCGACCATTGCACGTTCAAGCGTTCACCAAACCGCACCTGCTCTATCGCAAGGTAACGCTGCGCCAGCGTGATCTCTTCGGCCAAAGTGACTGGCGCATCGGCATCTTTCAGGGCGTGGCGAAACAGGTCACTCAGGTCTTCCAAGAGCGCCTCGGCCTTGGCGGGCTCAGCGCGAACCAGGGCAATCGCGCTGTTGAGGGTGTTGAACAAAAAATGGGGGCGTATGCGCGACTGCAACTCGGCCAGGCGCGCCGATGTGTGCGCAGGCATGCGCCCCTTGGCCCGCAAGACCAGGGCCGCAACCAACAAAGACGACAACAAAGCGCCGCTGCAGGCACTGGCAACCCACGGTGGATTGATGACCAAACCCGAAACCGACAGCATAAAACACCCATAAAGACCTGCCGATGCACCCATAAGCACTGCAGCCACATACTGCCAAGCAGGCGCCATACGCGCCAAGAGGCGCTTGGACGCACAGGCCACCAACAACCAGGCCAATGTCGCTGGCAGGGCACCACCGGTTACCAATGCCAAGTGCAGCACCCAATCCATAAAGGTATCGGCAGCAAAAACCACGGCCACCCCCACGCACAGCTCGACAAACAGTACGGCGCGCAGCACCACACCGGTCTGGCAAGCATCAAAAACCAAAGCCGATGGCTGTTGCTCCACCAAAACCGGGGGCTGCGAGGGGCTCGGGTCGTGGAACGCCGATAATATTTGGGTATCTTTCATCAATTTGGATTTTGACTCCATTCTTCGCAGCGCACCCATGTCCTCCAAACCCAACGATAACCAGCTCGACAAAAAATCCCAGGCATGGTCAGCCCTGTTCTCTGAGCCGATGAGTGAACTGGTCAAACGGTACACCTCTAGCGTGTTCTTTGACAAGCGCCTGTGGCAGGCCGACATCACCGGCAGCCTGGCCCATGCTGAGATGCTGGCGGCGCAGGGCATCATCAATGGCGAAGACCATGCATCCATCCAGCGCGGCATGGCGCAGATCACTACAGACATCGCATCCGGCAATTTCGATTGGAAGCTGGACCTCGAAGACGTGCACCTCAACATCGAAGCCAGGTTGACCCAGTTAGTGGGTGACGCCGGCAAACGCCTGCACACCGGCCGATCACGCAACGACCAGGTCGCCACCGACGTGCGACTGTGGCTGCGCAGCGAGATCGACCTGATTGGCGAACTGCTGGTGGACCTGCAACGATCGCTGGTGGATGTGGCGGAAAAAAATGTGGAAGTCATCCTGCCCGGCTTCACCCACTTGCAGGTAGCCCAACCCGTGAGCTTTGGCCACCACATGCTGGCCTATGTGGAAATGTTCAGCCGTGATGCCGAACGCTTTGCCGAAGTACGCGCGCGCACCAACCGCCTACCCTTAGGCTCTGCCGCCTTAGCGGGCACCAGCTACCCGCTGGACCGCGAACGTGTGGCAACAACACTGGGTATGGTCGATGCAGCAGGCAATCCGCAGGTGTGCCAGAACAGTCTGGACGCGGTCAGCGACCGTGACTTTGCCATTGAGTTCACCAGCGCCGCCACGCTCACCATGGTGCACATCAGCCGCATGAGCGAAGAACTGATTTTGTGGATGAGCCAAAACTTTGGCTTCATCAAAATCGCCGACCGCTTTACCACTGGCAGCTCCATCATGCCGCAGAAGAAAAACCCAGACGTGCCCGAACTGGCGCGCGGCAAGACTGGCCGTGTGGTCGGCCACCTGATGGGCCTGATCACACTGATGAAGGGCCAGCCCCTGGCCTATAACAAAGACAACCAAGAAGACAAAGAACCGCTGTTTGACACCGTGGACACCTTGAAGGACACGCTGCGTATTTTCAGCGAAATGGTGGGCGGCCAAATGAATGCAGCCACCGGCCAAAAGGAAGGCGGCATCACCGTCAACCCCATCCCCATGGAGCAAGCCGCCCTACGCGGCTACGCCACCGCCACCGACCTGGCCGACTACCTGGTCAAAAAGGGCCTACCATTTCGCGATGCGCACGAGGTAGTGGCCCACGCCGTCAAAGCCGCCACCAGCCACCAAGTGGATTTGTCCGAGCTGCCGCTGGCCGTGCTGCAAACGTTCAACCCCGGCATCGAGAAGGACGTGTACGAATGTTTGAGCCTACGCGGCTCACTCAACGCCCGCAACACTTTGGGTGGTACGGCTCCCGTGCAGGTGAGGGCGCAAATTGCCCGCCACCGGGCGCGGCTGGACCCTTTGCGCGCCAATCCTTTGTCCCATTAGGCCAATTGCACCGATGGCGGCTGTGCCCGATAGACGCAGCACGAACGCGCCCCTAAACTCAACGACTACTGCCAAAGGCTGCCTGCCCGCATGGGTGATGTGCAGCCTTTTAACTCATTGACTTCTGGGATCAACGCCATGCAACTCAAAAAACTCAGTCCTCTCGCGGGGCTCATCTTGACCGGATTGCTCAGCGCATGTGGTGGTGGTGGAGGCGATGCGCCGCCTCCGGCAGCACCGCCGCCGCCGCCAGCAATCACCGTTTCGGCGCTTTCGCTCAACAGTGCCACACCCAATACCATTGCAGAAAACACGTTGCGATTTGATGGCGGTGTGTGCAGCGGCGGCACGGGCACACTCACAGCCGCCTGGGATTTCGGCGACAGCACCACAGTCGGGTCATACGCCCCCCACAACTACCTAGATTCGGCTGCGGGAACCCGCACCGTGACGGTCACCTGCACCGACACCGCCGGCACCACCGCCGGTACCGCCACGTTGCGGCTCACTGTTTTGGCCGCTGCCATGAACGGATTTTTGGGCAAAAGTTGGACCACCTACCGCGCATTGGAGACCAATGCTTCACCGTATCCCGTGGCTGGAATTACCAGCGCGGGTGACCTCTATGGCGTCTGGATCCGTCGCTATAACACCATCGACAAGGCGGTCGCTGCCGGCTTGGCGTCGCTGAGCAGTCCCAACTGGACAGTTACCAACACAGGGGAGAGCCCAACTGGCGGCTCACCCGACGTCTTGTACACCGGCGCCAACCAGTCACCGTATGACGACTCCAACGGTACTCTCGGTTCTAACGGTGAAACTGCACCCATTGATATGGCCGTTTCATCCAACGGGCATGCCATTGCCGCGTGGATGGCCGGCTCTTCGCTCTATTTCAGCACCAAGAGCAGCCTGCATGATCCGTGGACAGTTGCCAAAGAAATCACCACGCCCATTATTAATAGCTCGGTAAAGGTAGTGGTCAACGATGATGGGAACGGGGCCATTGCCTATTGCACCAACGCAGGGGCGATGGTGGTGCCCATCACCGGAATCACTGAAGGCACCGCCAAGTCCATCAGCACCCAATGCGGCGTTACCGACACAGGCATCGCTGGGCTACAGTTATACCAGCGCTTCCGCGCGTTTGATGTGGCCATCAACACCCAGTCCAAAATCTATGCAGTTGGTGTGTTGAGCGGCAGCACATCGGGCAGTTCGGTCGCGGTGCAAACCTATTCCCCCGGATCTCCCGGAGTATGGTCGACCCCCGTCATTCGAGTAGCTGACAATTTGGCAACACCCCCTTCATCACTGTCGATGAGCCTTTCACCCAGCGGTCAAAAAGGGATGATCGCCTGGCCACAAATTCCCACCGGGAACCCCAATTTCGCGGTGCACACGGCTGGACTGCAGGCAGATGGTATCAACTGGTCGAGCGGGAAGGTTATCAATTTTAATTACACACCTTCCAACACTTACGTCCGTCCCATGATCGCCGTCAATGACGGCGGCGACGTTGCCCTGACGATGCTGGAAACTCCGAGCGGTGGTGCCCAAAGGCTTGTTATTACCAACTGCGCCGCATGCGCCGTTACGTCTCTACAAGGTTGGGCAACAAACCTCACACCCGTCTACAGCGTAACAAGCACAGGCGCATTGCCGTCACTGGCAAAACAGTACGTGGCGGCGGACCTTGCGATTGACCAATGGGGAACTGCCCTGATCACATCTGGGGACGAAAACTTTGGCTATTCATGGGCCGGAACCTATTCCAAGAATGGCGTGTTTTCAAACCTCAAGCGTATTGGGCCAACTGATACTTTGAACAGCATAGACTACTACGGTACTTCGAGTTTCCGCTACCAGACCATGCGTGCAACTCCCGACGGAAATGCGATTCTGACGACCGCGATTTATGATAATTCGAGCCCAAATCCAATTAAATCGGGCTTCATGTTGCTGAAATAACGCCCTAGGCTAGCGCCACCCAGCAAAACCACCCGCGCCGCAGCCCATCACTGCCGCGCGGGTAATTTTTTGGTCGGCCAAAAGCCTTAGTGCCCCACGTTGGCCCTTGCTGGCCTGGGCTGGGCTAGGGCCCAGCCACATATCGCGCGCAGTTGCGGCCGGAACGATGCCTTACGCGTTCTAGCAAGCCGGGTCGCGCATCTCCGCCCGAATCGCATCAATCGCTTTCAACACCTCCGGTGCCAGCGTGGTGCCATAGGCGTTGATGTCTTCATCCAATTGCGCAATTGACGTCACACCGATGATGGTGCTAGCCACCTGCCATTTGGTGTAACAAAAGGCCAGAGCCATCTGCGTCGGCGTCATGCCATTTTCACGGGCCAAAGCGTTGTAGCGCAGCGATGCGGCAAACGACTCTTTGCGGCCCCAGCGCTGTTTGCGCACGGATTCGTATTTGGCAATGCGTCCCTCCGGGGGTGCATTGGGCCCGGTGATGCCGCTGGCGTCGTACTTGCCAGTCAGCAAGCCAAACGCCAGGGGCGAGTAGGCCAAGAGCGACACGCCCAAGCGGTGCATGGTTTCGTCCAGCCCGTTTTCGACCGTGCGGCTGATCAGGCTGTAAACGTTTTGCACCGACGCCACGCGTGGCAGCCCGTGCTGCTCAGCCAGGCGCACAAACTCGTGCACGCCGTAGGGTGTCTCGTTGGACAAGCCCACTGCGCGCACCTTGCCCGCCTTCACCAATTGGCCCAGGGCTTCTAGCTGGGCGTGGATACTGGTCACGGCGTTTTCATCCGCCGGGGTGTAGTACATGCTGCCAAACATGGGCACTGCGCGGGTGGGCCAGTGGATTTGGTACAGGTCGATCACGTCAGTTTTCAGGCGCTGCAGGCTGCCGTCGCAGGCGGCAACGATGTCGGCGGGCGTCAAATCACCGCTGCCGCCGCGTACCCAGGGCATGCCGCGCGAAGGGCCCGCCACTTTGGTGGCAATGGTCAGCTTTTGCCGCAACCCAGGGCGCGCAGCTAGCCAGTTGCCCATGATCTTCTCAGTGGCGTTGAAGGTCTCGGCCCTTGGGGGCACGGCATACATTTCGGCGGTGTCCATAAAGGTGACGCCGCGCGCAACCGCGTGGTCCATGATGGCGTGGGCGGTGGGTTCATCGACCTGCTCACCGAAGGTCATGGTGCCTAGGCAAATGGGGGTAACGTGCAAATCACTGTGGCCGAGTTGGATCGTTTTCATGGTCGTGGTTGGAGTGGGTGGATGAAGCAAAAATGGGGCTAGACATAGGCGCAAGCCAGTGTAGCGGCGGTGCACCAACCGCGCTGTCGCGCGGGTTAAGCGGACCAACCACAGGGAGGGCAGAAGCGGGAATTCCATGCCTTCGGTAGTGAGAATTTTTTGATCAAATCGGCCTCTAGCCCTCGCCAAATATGCGTAAGAAGCTATTATTTGTATAGCAACTTGTCACACGCTTGACTGCCCCGCACGGGCTACCTCCGTATGATGCCCCGCATGTACCAAGCCACCCGCATCCCCCGCAGCGAATTTGTCCCCATCCGCAATTTGCAGTACCACGTTCAGGTGTGGGGCGCGCCTGCACCCGACAAGACACCGTTGGTGATGGTGCACGGCTGGATGGATGTGGCAGCCAGCTACCAGTTTGTGGTGGACGCGATGGCACAAGACCACTACATCATTGCCCCCGACTGGCGCGGTTTTGGCAAGACCAGCGCCAGTGGGACTGACAACTTTTGGTTCCCCGACTACTTGGCGGACCTGGACTTTTTGCTGGACCACTATGCGCCCAACCAGGCTGTGAACCTGGTAGGCCACAGCCTGGGCGGCAACGCGGTGGTGCTGTACGCCGGTGTACGCCCCGAGCGGGTGCGCCGCTTGGTCAATCTAGAAGGCTTTGGCATGCCAGAAACCCGGCCCGAGCAAGCCCCCAAGCGCTACGCCACCTGGATGAACGAGCTGAAGAAATTGCATCGCGGAGAGATGGCGCTCAAAGCCTACGACACGGTGGGCGACGTAGCACGCCGCCTCATTAAAACCAACCCCCGCCTGAGCCTTGATAAGGCCAATTGGCTGGCAGCGCACTGGGCGCAAGAAAACATACAGGGTAAGTGGGCCGTCATGGGGGAGCCCGCGCACAAAGTCTCGGGCGCAAACCTGTTCCGGCTGGATGAAGTGCTGGCGCTGTACCGCTGCGCCACCATGCCGGTGCTGGCGGTGGAAGCTACAGGCGACAGCCTAGGGCAGTGGTGGAAAGGCCGTTTCACCTTGGCCCAGTACCACGAGCGTATTTCTGCCATACCCAACGTGGAAATTGCGGTGATTCAAGACGCGGGCCACATGTTGCACCACGACCAACCGCATGCACTGGCAGCCCTGATTGAGCGCTTTATGCAATAAATTTGTGATGTGCATGCGAAAATAGCCGGTTATTTGAAACTCGCACACGTCAGGACCCGCACCATGGACATCGAACGCATCAACCTCATTGGCACCACCCTGGCGAACCTGAGCGCCCGGACGCAAGAGTTACGGGGGTATCTTTGACTACGATGCCAAAGCTGAACGCCTGCGTACCGTCAATGCCTCGCTAGAAGACCCCGCCGTCTGGAACGATCCCAAAAAAGCCCAAGAACTGGGCAAAGAGAAAAAACTACTCGACGGCATCGTGGTCACCCTCAACGCATTGGAGAGTGAACTGGCCGACAACACCGAGTTGTTTGAAATGAGCAAGGAGGACGGCGACGAGGCCGGGCTGATGACCATTGAGGGCGAGACTGAAAAGCTCAACACGACCATCAAGGGCCTGGAATTCCGCCGCATGTTCAACAACCCGGCAGACCCCCTGCCCTGCTTTCTGGACATCCAGGCCGGTGCTGGCGGCACTGAGGCCTGCGACTGGGCCAGCATGCTGCTGCGCCAATACCTGAAGTACGCCGAGCGCAAGGGTTTTAAAACCACGATTGAAGACGAAACCGCCGGTGACACTGCGGGCATCAAGGGCGCCACCATCAAGATTGAAGGCGAATACGCCTTTGGCCTGTTGCGCACCGAGACCGGCGTACACCGTTTGGTACGGAAAAGCCCGTTTGATTCTTCCGGCGGACGCCACACATCGTTTGCGTCCGTGTTTGTGTACCCTGAGATTGATGATTCGATCGAGATCAACATCAACCCCTCCGACGTGCGCACCGACACCTACCGCGCCAGCGGTGCCGGTGGCCAGCACATCAACAAGACCGACTCCGCCGTGCGGCTAACCCACCTGCCCACCGGCATCGTGGTGCAGTGCCAAGACGGTCGCAGCCAGCACGGCAACCGGGACGTGGCCTGGAAGCGCCTGCGCTCCAAACTGTACGACTTCGAGATGCGCAAGCAACAAGAAGAGCAGCAAAAACTGGAAGACTCCAAGACCGATGTGGGCTGGGGCCACCAGATTCGCTCTTACGTGCTGGACAACAGCCGCATCAAAGACTTGCGCACCAACGTCGAAGTCTCGGCCACCCAAAAAGTGCTAGACGGTGACTTGGATGTGTTCATTGAAGCTTCTTTGAAGCAAGGCGTTTGATGGTGCAAGCCTTGATTTTTGATATGGACGGCACCATGGTGAACTCCATGCCTTGGCACGCCCAAAGCTGGGTCGAGTTCACCCGCCGTCATGGCATCACCTTGGACCTACCCGACCTGATGCGCCGCACCACCGGACGCAACGGGGCTGAATGTATCCGTGAGCTGTTTCAGCGCGACATGGACGACGCAGAAGCGTGGAGCTTGATCCACGAAAAAGAAGACATTTACCGGGCGCTGTATGCGCCGGTTTTCTCGGAAGTGGCCGGGTTCAAGGCATTCTCGCAGCATGCCCTGACGCAGGGTCTCAAGGTCGGTATTGGTACCGCAGGCGACCAGAAAAACATTGCCTTTGTGCTGCAGCACCTGCAGCTGCTCCAAGTGCCAGATGTGGTTGTGGGTGGCGACGAAGGGTTGCCCGGCAAGCCCGACCCTGCTATATTTTTAGAAGCAGCCCGCAGAATGAATACGAGGGCTGATGCCTGTATTGTGTTTGAAGATGCCCCCTTTGGTATCGAGGCGGCACGCCGTGCGGGCATGCGCGCGGTGGCCCTGTGCACTACCCACAGTGCGGCCGAACTGGCGGGTCCCCATGTACTGGCGGCCGTGCGCGACTACAACGAATTATTCGAATCACAATTTCTGGAGACACTGCATGATGCATTTGCGTGAGAACAATGGCGCGGCCACGGTCGTCAACCGCTCTGACTACAGCGCCCCACCCTTTTGGGTTGAGACCGTTGCGCTCACTTTTGACCTGGACCCTGCAAAAACCCGGGTGCTCAACAAGATGCGCCTGCGCCGCAACCCCGACGTGGCGGCCCAGGCCCTGCGCTTGGACGGCGAAGAACTCAACCTGGCACGGGTGCTGGTCAACAGCCAAGGCACCTCGTTCAAGCTTGAGGGCGACAAACTGGTGCTGGAGAATTTGCCAGAGGGCAACGAGCCCTTTGACCTGGAAATTTTCACCACCTGCGCACCCGTCAAGAACACCAAATTGATGGGCCTGTACGTGAGTAACGACTCGTTCTTCACCCAGTGCGAGGCTGAAGGCTTTAGGCGTATCACCTATTTCCTGGACCGCCCCGACGTGATGGCCAGCTACACCGTCACCCTGCGCGCCGACAAGGCCAAGTACCCGGTGCTGCTGTCCAACGGCAATTTGGTCGACAGTGGCCTCTTGGACGATGGCCGCCACTTCGCCCAGTGGGTCGACCCGCACAAGAAACCCTGTTACCTGTTTGCCCTGGTGGCTGGGCAACTGGTGGCGCGCGAGCAGCGCATAACCTCGCGCGCAGGCAATGACCATTTGCTGCAGGTCTATGTGCGCCCGGGGGACCTGGACAAAACCGAACACGCGATGCATTCGCTCATGGCGTCTGTGGCCTGGGACGAAGCCCGCTTTGGCCTGTCCCTCGACCTGGAACGCTTCATGATTGTGGCCACCAGCGACTTCAACATGGGCGCCATGGAGAACAAGGGCCTCAACATCTTCAACACCAAATACGTGCTGGCCAATGCCGCCACCGCCACCGACGCAGATTTTTCCAACATCGAATCGGTCGTGGGGCACGAATACTTCCACAACTGGACCGGTAACCGCATTACCTGCCGCGATTGGTTTCAGCTCAGCCTTAAAGAAGGCCTGACGGTGTTTCGCGACCAAGAGTTTTCGCAAGACCTGTGCGGTGACGCATCGGCCCGCGCCGTTAAGCGCATTGAAGACGTACGCGTGCTACGCACCGCCCAGTTCCCCGAAGATGCAGGCCCCATGGCCCACCCCGTGCGCCCGGACAGCTACATCGAAATCAACAACTTCTACACCGTCACCATTTACGAAAAAGGGGCCGAGGTGGTGCGCATGATGCAAACCCTGGTGGGCCGCGACGGTTTCGCCAAAGGCATGAAGCTGTACTTTGAGCGCTTTGACGGCCAAGCCGTAACCTGCGACGACTTTGCCCAGAGCATGGCCGACGCCAACCCCACGTCCAGTCTGGCCCAATTGCTGCCCCAGTTCAAACGCTGGTACAGCCAAGCAGGCACGCCCCGCTTGGGCGCTAGGGGTGAATTTAACGCGGCAGCGCGCACCTATACGCTGCACTTCACCCAAAGCTGCGCGCCGACGCCCCACCAAGCCCCCAAAGAGCCCTTTGTCATCCCCGTTCTGCTCGGTCTGGTTGCCCCAAGTGGCGCGGCCGTGGCCCTGCAGGTGCAAGGCAGTGACGCAGCCAGTGACACAGCGAGTTCAGCCAACCACCTGTTTGTAATGACCGATGCACAAGCCAGCATCACCTTCACCGGCATTGACGAAGAGCCGGTTCCGTCGATCTTGCGCGGCTTCTCGGCCCCGGTGGTGCTGGAGTTTGATTACAGCGACGCACAACTGCTGAGCCTGTTGGCGCACGACCCTGATCCGTTTAACCGGTGGGAAGCAGGCCAACGCCTGGCCCTGCGCAGCGCTATCAATGCGATAGCTGGCCACGCAGATTCCACGAGGGCTGGAGCACTAAATGATGCCTATTTAGAAGCCATGCGCAGCGTACTGCGTGACCCTTCCTTGGATGCGGCGTTCAAAGAACTGGTGCTCACCCTGCCCTCCGAGACCTACATCGCAGAGCAGCTCGACGTGGTCGACCCGCAGCAAATCCATGCGGTGCGTGAAGGCATGCGCTTGCAGCTGGCTACCAGCCTGCAGGCCGACTGGGCAGCAACCTATGAGGCGTATCAGGACAATGGCGCTTACACGCCCGACACCGTCTCCAGCGGGCGTCGCGCGCTGGCAGGCATGGCGCTGTACTTTTTGTGCCTCGGCGCCACCCAGTCGGGCGACACGGTGTGGCCGGGCAAGACACTGCAGCGCTTCAAAGACGCCAGCAACATGACCGACCGCTTCAACGCACTGCTGGCCCTGGTGGTCAGCGGCCACCCGCTGGCTATCCCAGCCTTGCAACGCTTTCATGCCCTGTTCAAAAACGAGCCGCTGGTGCTGGACAAATGGTTTGCCCTGCAAGCGAGCACGCCAGACCGCAACGGCCAGGTTCTGCCCGCCGTGCGCCATTTGCTCAACCACCCCGATTTCAACATCCGCAACCCCAACCGGGCCCGCAGCGTGATCTTTAGCTACTGCAGTGGTAACCCCGGTGGTTTTCACCGAAAGGACGCGGCTGGTTATGTGTTTTGGCGCGAGCGCCTGATCGAACTCGACGGCATCAACCCGCAGGTCGCCGCCCGCCTGGCCCGAGCCATGGACCGCTGGAAAAAGCTGGCCGAGCCCTACCGGGGTGCGGCCCGCGAAGCCCTGGCGCGCGTGGCCGCCAAGACCGACCTCAGCAGCGACGTGCGCGAAGTCATAGACCGCGCATTGGCAGATTGACCATTAGGAATTTGTATGGCACCCAAGATATCCCTCTCCCGTTACCTGGTTGAACAGCAGCGCCAGGAAGGCCACATCCCGGCTGAATTACGGCTATTGTTGGAAGTGGTGGCGCGCGCCTCCAAAAGCATCAGCCAATCGGTCAGCAAAGGCGCCTTGGGTGACGTGATGGGCGGCACGGACAGCGAAAACGTGCAAGGCGAGATGCAAAAGAAGCTAGACATCATCGCCAATGAAGTGCTGATTGAAGCCAACGAATGGGGCGGCCACTTGGCAGCCATGGCCAGTGAAGAAATGGAGGGCATCTATGTGGTGCCCAACCGCTACCCCCAAGGCGAATTTTTGCTGCTGTTTGACCCACTGGACGGCTCCAGCAACATTGATGTGAACGTGAGCATCGGCATGATCTTCAGCGTGCTCAAAAAGCCCGAGGGCGTGGGCGTCTCCGAGCAAGACTTTTTACAACCCGGTGCCAAGCAGGTTGCAGCCGGTTACTGTGTGTTTGGGCCGCAAACGACATTGGTGCTCACCGTGGGCGATGGTGTCGCCATGTTCACCCTGGACCGCGAGCAAGGCTCGTTTGTGCTGACCGAAGAAAACATCAGAATTCCAGAAGACACCAAAGAGTTTGCCATCAACATGAGCAATATGCGCCATTGGGACACCCCAGTGAAGCGCTATGTCGACGAATGCCTGGCTGGTGTGGAAGGCCCACGCGGCAAAGATTTCAACATGCGCTGGATTGCCAGCATGGTGGCCGACGTGCACCGCATCCTCATGCGTGGGGGCATTTTTATGTACCCCTGGGACAAGCGAGAGCCCGGTAAACCGGGCAAGCTGCGCCTGCTGTACGAAGCCAACCCCATGAGCTGGCTGATCGAGCAAGCCGGCGGCGCCGCTACCAATGGGCACCAGCGCATCCTTGACATCCAGCCCACCAAGCTGCATGAACGGGTGAGCGTGCTTTTGGGCTCCAAGAATGAGGTCGCGCGGGTCACCCAATACCACACGGAGCACGCTGCACAAAAATAGCGTGCCTGCAGGGCGGCTACCGCCGCGGGTGGCGCGATATAATTCGAGGCTTACCAGCCGGTGTAGCTCAGTCGGTAGAGCAACTCATTCGTAATGAGAAGGTCGGGTGTTCGATTCATCTCTCCGGCACCACTTCGGAACAAAAACCGCTATTCTTTTAATAGCGGATTTTGTTTCAATCGCGCAAGGGAATCCCATGCCAACACGGTTCATCATTCAACGCCCCACGATGGGGTGGCGCATCCAAATCTGGACTTCTTTCACCCTGTCGGTGGCGGCTTGCACCCTCGGCGTGGTCTACATGCCACCAGACACGGCAAGCACGGCGTACCTGGTGATCGGGCTGATCTTCTGCGTATTTGCGTCTTTTGCAGTGGCCAAAACGATTCGCGACAACCGCGATGGCCCATCCGATACGTCCCTGTGGATCAACGCCGTATGGGCCGCCTTTGTGGCCTCCATGGCGTTCATGGCATGGGGTCTGTGGAATTTGAACGTCACACCGTGGCACCAGGCCTTCATGGTGGTCAGCTGGCTGTATTTGGTGGGCAGCGCCATTTCTACCGCCAAACTGATGCGTGACCAGTACGAGGCCAGTCTGATCGACCGCGACGCTTCCTGAACGCTTTGGGCGTTAAAGGCGATTAATAGACTGTCAACGGGGTGTTCATTGGGGCGCTTGCTGACCCAAAGAGTCGGATCATTCCAGCAGGTACATCATCACCCAGCCTAGGGTGAATGGAGGCATTGTTGGTATGCGAATCAAAAAAAGTTTTTGGGCCTTCTTGGGCCACGAGTTGCCGGAACCACCGGAGATCGTCGCTGAACGGGTCCGCAAAGGCATGTTGTATGCACTGGCAACCCATTGCGGCGCGCAGCCCCATCCGATAAACCTCAAGGTCAAAATCGCGCGCGGCATCTATGAGTTATGGTATTTACGTCCTGACCTCATGCAGGCCCTTTCCGTATCTGCGGGTGAGGTCGTCGCCCGCGACGTGTTGACCCAGATCACCGCGCTGTTCAAAGACCATCACCCCCTGGCCGGGCACAATCGCATCAAAGCACCATCCCTTTAAGGCCGACCCGTAGCGCCACATTCACCGCAACAAAACCAATTGCGGTACACCAGTTGCGCCACACCAGAGGATCGCGTTTTGACCCCACCGACGACCGATGGTCTTGGCGAGTGGCAGCGGCATACCGAGCACCATAAAACTGGGCTCAGCCGCCCAATGGGTGTCAACGCCCCGCCCTTCCCCGCGAAAAAACGCATAGCCGCAACGCTGCAATTCTGCGGCCAAAGCCGCCTGACGGTGTGCATTAGCTGCATCCGCCAAGACCCGCCCCGCCGGGTTGCACGCAGTGATGTAGGCGACGCTGTGACATTGGTGTCGCGCCATCAGGCCTTGTAGCGGGGCGCTGGCTTGGCCCACAGCCATTGCAAAAGGTGTGTCCGCATCTACACCATAGGCGGTACGCCTATAGGCCTGCACAACATCTGCGCAGACTCGGGTCTGTCGCGCGGAGACTCCGCGTGGCGTTAGGCGTTTGGGCATGGCTATGCTGTGGCTACGGGGGGCTAAAAGATCACGGTGACACTATTTTGCCCACCCCAGGCGACCAAAGGTGCCGTGTTGGTACAGTAGCCCCATGTTTTTTGCTGCCAAAGTCCTCGCCCTGCTGACCCAGCCATTGGCCTGGGTGATTGCCCTGCTAGCCCTGTCTCTGCTGATAATGACGCGCAAGCCCAAAGCAGCACGCACCTGCGTGGTGGCAGCCCTGGCGGTCATCGTGCTCATAGGCTGGCAGAGCGCGCCCGATTATTTTCTGCGCAGCCTGGAGAGCCATTACCCCGAATTCTCCCCACAAGCTGATCTGAGTGGTTTTGTCGGTGTAGTTGTTTTGGGTGGTGGCACAGAAGCTGGCCATGTGGCACAAAGCCATGTGCAGCCGCTGTTCACCGATGCCGGCGAACGCCTAACGGCACCGGTCATCTTGCTGCGCCACAACCCGCATTTGCACATTGTCTACAGCGGCGGCGAAGGCACCTTACTGGGCAGCGGCCCCAGCGAGGCTGAACGCGCTCGCATCTTTTTTGACAGCATGGGACTCACCGAAAAACAGGTGCAGTACGAGTCGGCTTCGCGCAATACCTATGAAAATGCGGTGTTTAGCGCACGCCTGCCCGGCATCGACCCTACGCAGCCGTGGCTGCTGCTGACCTCGGCCTCGCACATGCCCCGCGCCATGGGGACCTTCACCAAGGCGGGCTGGCGGGTAACGGCCTATCCGGTGGATTTTCGCACCGGTGTCACAACCCCCTGGATAGACTATTCCCTACGCGAAGGTGTTCAGAAGTGGCAAATGCTGTTGCACGAATGGCTGGGCATTGTGAGCTACCGCGTCATGGGCCGACTGTAAGCACATCGGCCAACAGCCGTGCATGCACTCTGTCAATACGCTTGCCTTCAAGGGCAGCCACTTCAAACTGCCAATGCGCGCAATCGATACGATCCCCCACACCTGGCAAACGACCTGAGACGGCCATCAACAAGCCCGCAAGGGTGTTGTAGCGGCCGCGCTCTTCTTGCGGCAGGTCGTCGATGTCCAGACGGGCTTTGAGTTCGCCCACCGGCATCAAGCCGTCCAGGGCCCACGAGCCATCATCTTGCTGAACGGCCCAGGCTTGTGTGAGGGTCGTCGGTTGCAGTTCGCCGGTAATGGCCTCCAGCAAGTCATGCGGGGTCAAAAGGCCCTGCACCACGCCATACTCATCGACCACAATAACCATGCGTGCAGCCTGAATTCTGAACTGCCCAATCAGTTCCATGCCGCTGAGCGTTTCTGGCACAAACGACACCGCCTCCACCACCGACCCTACAAGGCCGCTGTAATCGGCACCGAGCTCCAGCAGGCGCGCAACACTCACCAACCCCACGACTTGGTCGAGCGAGCCGCGGCACACGGGATACCACGAGTGCGCCCCCTTGGAGCCGCCCCGACTGACCTGCTGCAGGCACTGCGCAACGCTTGTCGCCGCATCCAACCACTCGATGTCACTGCGCGGCAGCATCATGGACGACAGCGACCGGTCGTCGAGCCCAAAGACATTGCGCACCATCTGGTGCTCATGCTGCTCGATGATGCCAGCGTCAACCCCTTCTTCCAGACTCGCCGAAATCTCGGCTTCGGTGACGGCCCGGTTGGCAGTCACATCAATATGCAGCAGTTGCAGCATACCGTGGGTACACATGGACAGCAGCCGCACAAACGGCTTGGCACCCGTGGCAAACCAGGTCATAGGCCGTGCCAGAACACGCGAGACAGCCTCGGGGTACAGCTGCCCGATGCGTTTGGGTACCAGTTCACCAAACAAAATGGTCACAAACGTAATCAAGGTCACCACCAGCGCGGTGGCCGAGACCTCAGATACGCGCTGTGACAGGTGCAAACTGGCCTGTAGCGACTGCGCTACACCCGCACTAAAAGCCGCCTCACCCACGATGCCATTGAGCATGCCAATGGAAGTAACGCCCACCTGCACGGAGGACAAAAACTGGGTGGGGTTGGCCAGCAACGCTTGGGCAGCCTGGGCACCTTTGTCTCCAGCGTCCGCCATGGCTTGCAGGCGCACCTTGCGGCTGGCCATCAGCGCCAACTCTGACATGGCAAAAGCGCCGTTGAGCAAGGTCAACACAATAATCAGCAGGAAATCCATGAAACCCAAGCAAAATACAGAACATGGCAATGTACCTTATCGGCGATGTGCAGGGTTGTGATGCGGCCCTGCAGACACTGCTAGACACCATCGCGTTCTCCCCCAGCCGCGACACCCTTTACCTTTTGGGCGACCTCGTCAACCGAGGCCCCGACTCCGCAGGTGTGCTGCGCCGCATGATGGCCTATGGCGATTGCGCCCGCTGCTTGCTGGGCAACCATGATTTACACCTTCTGGCCATTGACCACGGTGTGCGCAAACCACATCGCAAGGACACGCTGAACGCAGTGCTGCAGGCACCCGACCGCCACGCCATGCTGCACTGGTTGCGCCACCAGCGGATGGCGTTCTTGCTCAACCCGGGTTCGGCATCCGAGATTCTTATGGTGCATGCTGGCGTGTTGCCCACGTGGACCGCCGCGCAAACCATGGCTTTGGCTAGGGAAGTGGAAACCACGCTGCAAAGCGACCACAGCGCCGCATTCTTTCAGACCATGTATGGCAACGCACCCACAGCATGGGACGAACGCCTCACCGGCATGGACCGGTTACGGGTGATTGTGAATGCCCTCACGCGCTTGCGTTTTTGTACTGCACACGGTGAGATGGAGTTTGATGCCAAAGAAGGCGCCAACGGCGCCCCTGCTGGCTATATGCCTTGGTTTGAAGTGCCGGGTCGACGCACAGTGGGCACCACGGTGGCCTTTGGCCACTGGTCAACGCTGGGGTGGTTGGGTCGCAGCGACGTGCTGTCGCTGGACACGGGTTGTGTGTGGGGTGGCGCTTTGAGTGCGCTGCGCATTGGCAGCAGCTCCGATGCACATGAACTGATTCAGGTTCAATGCGCCGAGGCGCAGCAACCCGGAGCCTAGGCCTCGGAGCTTGGGGACTTAAACAGTGCAGGCACCTTGACCTTGTGCTTGATGTTGGCAGAGATGCTGCGTGCCGCAGGGCGCGCGGTGGCCTCCCACGACGGCGTATTGGCATCGGCATCGGCCGCCACGGGCGCCTCGTAAGGCTTGTCAAAAAACGGGTCACGCAAAATCGGCGCGCGAACATAGTCGTTGCGGCTCGCGCGCGGTGCGCGGCTGGGGGGCGCATCTTCACGACCGCCGCGGCTGTGGCTGCGACCTTCCCCACGGCCATCGGCACGGCCATCACCACGACCACCTTGGTGGCTAGAACCCTCTTGCGAGTACATACGCCGGCCGTCGTTGATGCGGCCTTGCTTGGCGATGTTGGGCTGGTCTTCGTCAAACTCAACTGCTTCGAGTTCAATCTTGGTTTTGATCAGCTTCTCAATGTCGGCCAACAAGCGGGCATCGTTGCCGCCACCGACAAAAGTGACCGCCAAGCCAGAGGCGCCCGCGCGGCCGGTACGGCCAATGCGGTGCACATAGTCTTCTGCGTTGAAGGGGATGTCAAAGTTGAATACCGCCGGCACATCCTTGATGTCCAAACCACGGGCCGCCACGTCAGTGCACACCAGCAGGTCGACTTCGCCGCTCTTAAATGCCTCTAGGGCCTTGAGGCGCTCATCCTGGCTCTTGTCACCGTGCAAAGCGGCGGTTTTGAGGCCCTCGCGTTCCAAAGAGCGCGCCAAACGGGCGCAACCGAGTTTGCTGTTGACAAACACAAAGGCCTGCTTCAGGCCCCGTGATTTCAAAATCTGGTGCAGTGCGTGGCGTTTGTCGTCTTCACCGACACTGAAGAAATGTTGCTCCACCGTCGAAGCCGTCGCGTTGGAGCGGGCCACTTCGATCGTGACCGGGTTTTGCAGATAGCTATTAGCCAGACGCTTAATTTCGGGCGAGAACGTGGCCGAAAACAGCAGCGTGATGCGCTCTTTGGGCAGGTAGGACAGGATGCGCTGCAGGTCGGGCAAAAAGCCGATGTCCAGCATGCGGTCGGCTTCGTCCAGCACCACATATTCGACCTGGTTGAGCACTGCGTTTTTGGCCTCAATGTGGTCCAGCAAACGCCCGGGGGTAGCCACCAGCACTTCAACGCCTTTTTTCAGTTCCAGCGTCTGAGGCTTCATGTCCATGCCACCAAACACCACGGCGCAGCGCAGCTCGGTGTATTTGGCGTATAGCTTGACTTGCTGGGCGACTTGGTCGGCCAGCTCGCGGGTGGGCAAGAGCACCAGCGCACGCACCGGGTGGCGCGCAGGTGATGTGGATGGGGTCTCGTGCTTCATCATGCGCTGCAGCAGCGGCAAGGCAAAAGCGGCCGTTTTTCCGGTACCGGTCTGGGCGGCACCCATCACGTCTTTACCCGCCAAGACCACAGGAATCGCCTGGGCCTGGATCGGGGTCATGGTCTCGTAACCCATCTCGGCCACAGCGCGGGCTATTGGGGCTGCCAACTGCAGTTGCGCAAAGGCCATGGGCGGCGTTTGCGCGTTTAATTCGTTCGACGGGAGGGCAACAGCGGGAGAAACTTCAGTAATCAATTCGGTCATGCATAGCAGTAAAAAGTGCTATCTATCCGATAGCTGATTGGGCCCCTGATGCTAGGGACAAACCCGCATTATCCTCTATTCGGGCTTCTACGCACCGCAAGGGTCACCATCCGGCCCCGGCGAAGGCAGGGTTTAGGCCCTGGGCAGGGTCACGCCCACTTGGCCCTGGTATTTTCCGCCCCGGTCTTTGTAGGACACTTCGCACACGTCGTCTTTGTCACTCTCAAAGAACAAAACCTGCGCACAGCCTTCGCCCGCGTAGATCTTGGCGGGCAGCGGCGTGGTGTTAGAAAACTCCAGCGTGACATAACCTTCCCACTCGGGCTCGAACGGGGTCACGTTGACAATGATGCCGCAGCGCGCGTAGGTGCTTTTGCCCAAGCAAATGGTGAGCACATTGCGTGGAATGCGAAAGTATTCCATGGTGCGGGCCAGCGCGAAGCTGTTGGGCGGGATGATGCACACCTCGTCATGGAAGTCGACAAAACTCTTTTCATCAAAGTTTTTGGGGTCCACCACGGTGCTATGGATGTTGGTAAACACCTTGAACTCGGGCGCGCAGCGAATGTCGTAGCCGTAGCTGCTGGTGCCGTAGCTGATAATTTTCTTGCCGTCTTGCTGGCGGATCTGGCCTGGCTCAAACGGCTCGATCATGCCGGTGGTTTCGGCCATGTGGCGAATCCATTTGTCGCTTTTGATGCTCATATAAAAGGTCCAGTTATAAATATAAATACATCTTGACGACGTTAAATTAATGAACCACCATAAAAATATAGAAGTCCATTTTTTTAGTTATATGACAAGTTATGTGATGTGGCCCATTTTAGGCCAGATGCAAGAGTCAGGATTTCAGCACCTCGCAAAGATCCCATTTGTAATTGCGGGTGCGTCCGGCTATCACCGCGAGGCGAGCTGGTACTTGCGCGATCGAGCATTACTCGCGTGGGCACCTGGCAACACCCTACACAACGGTAGGTACCCCACCCGACAAAGTCTTTCTACCTATGCCAGTTCTTTAGTTGACTTTTTGGACTGGTGCGAATTGACCTCACGCGACTGGCGTATCGTTGAGTACACCAGCGATCTTGTGCACGGATACCAAACGCAAATGGGGTCGGGCTTGTGGTCTGCAAGCGGAAAACCACTTTCTGCCCAGACCATCAACATGCGTGTAGGAGAAGCTATGCGGTTCTTGCAGTGGAGCGCGGCACGGTCTTTACGCAAGCCATTTGAAGCCATCACCTTAACCTACAAGGTAATTTTGCCAAGCCATCAACATGCTGGCAGACGTGTGCAAAAAGAAATCAAAGTTCGCGCTGGCAAGGTTCGCCCAGATCCGACTACGTTGCGTTTGCCAACTGCGAGCGAAATAGCACACTGGCTGAAAGTGGTGAAGATTGAGAAGGGCATTACCAAGGCGCTAATGTGTGACTTGATAATTCAAACCGCAATTCGGCGTGAAGAGGCCTGCCAGTGGCGAGTGGATACCATGCCACTTAGCCGAGCTGACTGGAACATCAACGGGGACACTGTAACTGTCAAGATTGAATATGGTGCCAAGGAGCCTTGTCCAACGAGGTATGAGCCTGAACGGCCTGCGTATTTCCAACCAGAAATGAGCCTGAAGGGGTAGGTTTAGGTCCAACTGCCATTGGCTTGATCATCCAAGGATGGTGATCAACATGGACGAGACAAAGCTGCG
>JBBRSA010000020.1:0-68950 GCA_038245855.1 Burkholderiales bacterium | reverse complement strand
CGCAACAAAGCGCCCAGGCTGGTGGTACCAGCGTTTTCACGGGCAGAAGACTGGCTCAGAGCAGCCATGGCTTCACCCTGGTCAGCGGCATCCTTGGCCTTGATGGACAACTGGATGTTGCGGGTCTTGCGATCCACATTGACAACCACAGCAGTCACTTCGTCGCCTTCTTTCAACACATTGCGTGCGTCTTCAACGCGGTCGCGGCTGATCTCAGATGCGCGCAGGTAACCGATGATGTCTTCACCCAGGTCGATTTCAGCGCCCTTGGCGTCCACAGTCTTGACCTTGCCGGTCACAACCTGGCCCTTGTCGTTGATCGACACGAAGGTGGTGAACGGATCGGAATCCAACTGCTTGATACCCAGGGAGATGCGCTCGCGGTCCACATCCACAGCCAAGACCAAAGCCTCGACTTCTTGACCCTTCTTGAATTCGCGCACAGCGGCTTCGCCGGTTTCGTTCCAAGACAGGTCAGACAGGTGCACCAGACCGTCGATACCAGCAGCCAATCCGACGAACACGCCGAAGTCGGTGATGGATTTGATCGGGCCCTTCACGCGGTCGCCGCGCTTGGTGTTTTGAGCAAACTCTTGCCATGGGTTGGCCTTGCACTGCTTCATGCCCAAGGAAATGCGACGCTTGTCTTCGTCGATTTCCAGAACCATGACTTCGACTTCGTCACCCAGGGCAACGATTTTGGAAGGCGCAACGTTCTTGTTGGTCCAGTCCATCTCGGACACGTGCACCAAACCTTCGATTCCTGGCTCCAGCTCAACAAATGCGCCGTAGTCAGCGATGTTGGTGATCTTGCCGAACATACGGGTAGCCTGTGGGTAGCGGCGGTTCACGCCCATCCAAGGATCATCACCCATTTGCTTCAGACCCAGAGACACGCGGTTTTTCTCGGTGTCAAATTTCAGGATCTTGGCTGTGATTTCTTGACCCGCAGTCACCACTTCCGATGGGTGACGCACGCGACGCCATGCCATGTCGGTGATGTGCAGCAGGCCGTCGATACCGCCCAGGTCCACAAACGCACCGTATTCGGTGATGTTCTTGACCACGCCCTGAACCACAGAACCTTCTTTGAGGGTCTGCATCAGCTTCGCGCGCTCTTCGCCCATGGAGGCTTCAACCACGGCACGGCGTGACAACACGACGTTGTTGCGCTTGCGGTCCAGCTTGATGACCTTGAATTCCATGGTCTTATTTTCGTACGGAGACAGATCCTTGGTAGGACGTGTATCGACGAGCGAACCAGGCAGGAATGCGCGGATGCCATTGACCAGAACGGTCAGGCCACCCTTGACCTTGCCGCTGGTGGTACCAGTGACAAATTCGCCGGATTCGAGAGATTTTTCCAGAGACATCCACGAAGCCAGACGCTTGGCGGTGTCGCGGCTGACGATGGTGTCGCCGTAACCGTTTTCCATGGCCACGATGGCGACGGAAACAAACTCACCTACTTGAACTTCGAGGTCACCCTTGTCGCTCTTGAATTCGGACAATGGAACATAGGCTTCGGACTTGAGGCCAGCGTTGACGACGACGAAGTTGTGTTCGATGCGAACGACTTCAGCGGTAACGACTTCACCAATGCGGGTTTCCGAGCGTTTTTGTGACTCTTCAAATAGGTCTGCGAAAGATTCTGACATTTTTTTTGCAACCGAGGTCGCGGGGTTAGGTTGTGAACCACACCACCAGTGCGCTGCTGCGCGAGAGGGGCGGTGTGGACCGGTCAGCCTGTTCAGACGTTCTGAAAAGGCTGTTTGCTTTGCCACCAGTCCAACACCAGAGTCACCGATTTCTCAACCGTTAAATCCGAGTTGTCTAGCAACTGGGCATCTTGCGCGGGCTTGAGCGGCGCGACAGCGCGGGAAGAGTCCCTAGCGTCACGTGCTTCCAAGTCTGAGCGAAGACTGTCAAGTGTAGCGGAAATTCCCTTTGAAATCAACTGCTTGTAGCGCCGCTCTGCTCTGCGCTCTGCGCTGGCGGTGAGAAACACCTTGAGCTGTGCGTCTGGGAAGATCACCGTGCCCATGTCGCGCCCATCGGCGACCAAACCCGGCAACTGGCGAAAACCGCGCTGCAAATCGATTAAGGCTGCCCGAACCGCCGGAAAGGCGGACACCTTGGAGGCATTCATGCCCGCCTCTTCGGTGCGGATGGCTTCGCTTACGTCTTCTTGCGCCAGCCAGATATGGCTGCCTTCAAAGTGAATGGGCAGGCTGCGCAGCAGGTTAACGATGATCTGTTCGTTGGCCACGTCCAGTGCGATGCCCGCGCGTGTTGCGGACAGCCCGGTGATACGGTACAGCGAGCCCGAGTCCAAAAAGTGGTAACCGAGTTGTTGCGCCAGCACGTCTGCCAGAGTGCCTTTGCCGGAGGCGGTAGGGCCATCTACGCATATCACCGGAATGGACGCCGCAGGGGCCGAGGCAACCGAAAACAGGGTTTCGAAGTAGTCGGGAAAGGTTTTTGCCACGCACTTGGGGTCTTCAATCCGCACCGGCACGCCAGCGGCGTTGAAAGCCGCGAGAGAAAAACACATGGCCACCCTGTGGTCATCGTAGGTATGGATGCGTGCGGCCCTCCAGTCGCTTTGCGCCGGCGGCGGCGTCACCTGGATAAAGTCAGGGCCTTCGACCACAGTGGCGCCTAATTTGCGCAGTTCGGTAGCCATGGCGACGATGCGGTCGGTTTCTTTGACCCGCCAGCTGGCGATGTTGCGCAAGGTAGTGGTGCCATTGGCGTACAAGGCCATCACTGCCAACGTCATGGCTGCATCGGGAATGTGGTTGCAGTCCAGGTCAATTGCTTTGAGCGGCCAGCTACCACGGCACACCTGCAAGTAATTGGGGCCGCTGGTAATGTGGGCACCCATCAGTGCGGCGGCTTCGATGAAACGGATATCGCCTTGAATGGAGTCTGCGCCTACACCTTGAATTTTTATGCCATTGTGCCTGTTGGCCCTCTCGGCTATTGCGCCAAGCGCTATGAAATAGCTAGCAGATGAGGCGTCTGCTTCGACGTGGATGTCACCCGGTGTGCGCAGACGACTGCCCGCCGCAATGGTGAAACGCTGCCACCCATCGCGCTGCACCGCGACGCCAAAACGTGCCAGTAGGTTGAGGGTGATTTCGATGTAAGGGCGCGAGATCAGCTCGCCAACGACCTCGATCACGATATCTTTGTGTGCCACCAGCGGCAGAGCCATCAGCAGGGCGGTCAAAAACTGGCTCGACACGTCTCCGCGCACCTGGATGGGCGCATTCAGCATGAGCGAGGGTGTACCAATGTGCAGTGGTGGAAAGCCGTCGTTGCCCAGGTAGTCAATCTGGCAGCCCAGCTGACGCAGGGCGTCTACCAGGTCGCCAATCGGGCGCTCGTGCATACGCGCTACGCCACGGAGCTCAAAGTCGCCCCCTAGCACCGCAAGGGCGGCGGTGAGTGGTCGCATGGCCGTGCCCGCGTTGCCCAGAAACAGGTGGGCGCGTTTTTCGGGTAGCGCGCCACACAAACCGTTGATTTGTAGTGTGTTGCCGTCGTGGGCAATGGCGCAACCCAATAGGCGCAAGGCGTCGAGCATGACGCGGGTGTCATCCGAGTCCAGCAGGTCGTGGATGGTGGTGCGCCCTTCGGCCAACGCCGCCAGTAGCAGGACACGATTGGAAATACTTTTGGAGCCTGGCAGCGTAACGGTGCCGGCTGCGCCGCTGAGGGCGGGAATGTCCAGGAATTCGGTCGAAAACATTATGGTCGTTGCTTGGCGCTCATGGTCCAGTTGCTGCGGGTGCGACTGGCTTTTTCGATCAGGCTTTCAAGACCCTCGGAGTTGCCACTGTCGATCTGGCGCTCGAGTGCCTGGAGGCTTTCTTGGAATAGTTTGGACTGCGCCAGCAGTTCTTGCCGGTTGGACAGCAGGATGTCACGCCAGATCTTGGGATCGCTGGCCGCGATCCGGGTGAAGTCCCGAAACCCTGGGCCTGCCAGTGACAGGTAGTCCTTGCCCTGAGGCTGGCCCGAGACGGCGTTCATCAGCGCAAACGCAATCATGTGGGGTAAGTGGCTAACCGATGCAAACGCCGCGTCGTGCTGTTCGGGGGTCATCTTGAGCACGCGGCACCCCAGCGCGCTCCAGACGTCAATTGCCTTTTGCAGTTGCGCTGGCAGGGTGCGGTCAACTGGGGTGATGATGACTTGGCGACCGGTGTACAGGTCGGGGTCTGCATTGTCGACACCTGATACCTCTTTGCCGGTAATCGGGTGCGCAGGAACGAACGAGCCCACATGTTCACGCAGGGCGCGGCGGGCCGCATCAATGACATCGCGTTTGGTGGAACCTACGTCCATCACCAACATATCTGCGGTAACGAGGTGCTTGATCGCCTTAAAAGTGGCTTCGGTGGCCGCAACAGGCACGGCAATGAGCACAATGTCAGCGCCCGAAACGGCCATGAGGGCAGAGGGCGCTTCAACGTCGATAACACCCATCATGCGGGCACGTTCGGTGGTGCTGGGCGACTTGCTGTAACCCACGACCCGCTTAACCAACCCAGCCCTTCTCAGTGCCAGGGCGAACGAGCCCCCCATCAAGCCGCAACCAATCAAACCAAGCTGTTCAAACATAATTCGTCCTGAGGGCTGCGGCAGTCATACGGATCAATCGGCCAAGGGATAGGTGCCCAGCACCTTGTAGAAGGCACACAAACCCCGTAAATCTTCCAAGGCTGCGGCAACCGCAGGTTGGGAGGGGTGTCCCTGCAGATCGATGTAAAAGTAATACTCCCACTGCCCGGAGCGCGCGGGACGCGATTCAAAGCGGGACATCGATACGCCGTGCTTTTTGAGCGGTACTAACATGTCGTACACCGCGCCAGGGCGGTTGGGTACGGACACAACCAAGCTGACACAGTCGTTGCCGGTAGCCTGCGGGGCAGGCATGGTGCTGGGCAGGCACACGACCACAAAACGCGTGCGGTTGTAGGGATCGTCCTGAATGGCATGGGCGGCGATGTGCAAGCCAAACTCGGTGCCCGCACGCTCGCTGGCAATGCCGGCCCAAGCTGGATTACCCGCCGCGAGGCGCGCACCTTCGGCGTTGCTGGAAACTGCGCGGCGTTCCGCGTTGGGTAAGTGCGTGTTGAGCCACTGCTGGCACTGGGCCAGTGCTTGGGGATGCGCCAAAACAACCTCAACCCCTTCCACCGAAGGTGTTGTGCGCAGCAGGTTGTGGCGTACAAGTAGGCTGATTTCTCCCACGATGTGTAACGGCGAGTGCAGCAACAGATCAAGCGACCGCGTGACCACACCTTCGGTGCTGTTTTCGACCGCGACGACGCCAAATTCGGCCGATCCTGCGGTTGCGGCATGGAAAACCTCGTCAAAACTGCTGCAGGGAACGTGCTGAATACTAGAGCCAAAGAAACGCAGCGCGGCTTCCTCGGTAAAGGTGCCTTTGGGGCCCAGGTAGGCCACGCGTTGCGGTGCTTCGAGTGCGCGGCACGCCGACATAACTTCACGCCAGACCATAGCTACACTTTGGCCCTTCAGGGGGCCTGGGTTGGCGTGCTGCAGGCTCGCAATCACCTGCGCTTCGCGCTCAGGGCGGAACACGGCCGAGCCTTCGACGCGCTTGATCTCGCCAACCTCGTTGGCCAAGGCGGCACGGCGGTTGAGCATCGCGAGTAATTCCAGGTCGAGCGCATCGATCTGGGTGCGCAGCTCGGGGAGTGTTTTAGCCATGGTTGGGGCGCTGCCTGGCATTACGCGGCGGTGCGTTCAAATTCTTGCATGTAGTGGACCAGGGCTTGTACCCCTTCAATCGGCATGGCGTTGTAGATGCTGGCGCGCATGCCGCCCACCGACTTGTGGCCTTTTAGCTGCAACAGCCCTGCCGCTTGTGCGCCGACTAAAAACGCGTCATTGCGCGACTCGTCGCGTAGAAAGAAGGGTATGTTCATTCGGGAGCGGCAGCTGGGGTGCACCCTGTTGACGTAAAGGCCTGATGTGTCAATGGCCGCGTACAGCATCTGGGCTTTTGCAATATTGCGCGCCTCGATGGCGGCGATGCCACCCTGGCGTTTGAGCCACTGAAAGACCAGCCCCGCCATGTAGATGCCGTAGGTCGGCGGCGTGTTGTACATGGACTGGTTGTCCGCCACCATCTTGTAGTTGAACGCGCTGGGGCAGATGTCCATAGCGTGGCCCAGCAAATCCTCACGGACCACCACTAGCGTCAAACCTGCAGGGCCCAGGTTTTTTTGCGCCCCGGCAAAGGCCAGACCCACCCGGCTCCAATCCACAGGGCGAGATGCCACATGGGACGAGAAGTCAATCACCAATTCCACGTCCGAGCCCAACGCTTTCAGGTCGGGTAGAGTGTGGAATTCGACACCGTTGATGGTTTCATTGGTGCACACGTGAACGTAGCTGGACTCTGCGTGGAGCTGCCAGGTAGATGGGCTTGGCAGGCTGGTGTGGCCATCTGACTGGTTGCTGGCCGCGATATGCGACTGGCAGTATTTGCGCGCTTCTTTCTGGGATTTATCGCTCCAGCTTCCGGTGACCACAAAGTCTGCCGCGCCGGTCGAACCGGTCTCACTGGGAGTCGAACGGAGGCGGCTCAGGTTGAGTGGAACGATGGCGTTCTCGGCCAAACCACCGCCTTGCATGAACAGGATCTTGAAGTGGGCCGGTACGGCCAGCAACTCCCGTAAATCGGCTTCGGTTTGTGCGTAGATGGACAGAAACTCTTTGCCGCGATGGCTCATTTCCATCACGCCCATACCACTGCGCCGACCCGTTGCATCGGGCCAATTCAGCATTTCGGCTGCGGCTTGCGTCAGAACTTCGGGCGCGATGGTGGCGGGGCCTGCTGAAAAGTTAAAAGGTCGTTGCATCAGCGTCATAAGGGGTTAAATAGGGCGCTAGCCCTCGTTTTATATGCGTAAGCAGCTATAAAGTTAATAGCAATTAAGCGCCTTCTGCCTCGCCATCGGCTTCGCCCGGTGTATCGCTTGGTGCCTCGTCTGCTGCGGGGTTGGCGTCGTTTTCCACAATGCGCTGCAACCCGCTGAGCTTGGAGCCCTCGTCCAGTGCCATCAGGGTTACGCCCTGGGTCGCGCGGCCCAACTCGCGGATCTCGCTGACACGGGTGCGCACTAGCACGCCCTTGTCGGTGATCAGCATGATCTCGTCATCTGCATGCACCAGTGTGGCTGCAACCACTTTGCCATTGCGCTCGCTTTGCTGGATGGCGATCATGCCCTTGGTTCCACGGCCGTGGCGCGTGTACTCGGTGATGCTTGTGCGTTTGCCGTAGCCGTTCTGGGTGGCGGTCAGCACGCTTTGCTGCTCATCCTGCGCCACCAACATGGCAATCACACTTTGGCCGTCGTCCAGCATCATGCCGCGCACACCGCGTGCGGTGCGGCCCAGGGGGCGTACGTCGTCTTCGTCAAAGCGTACTGCCTTGCCGCCGTCGCTAAACAGCATGACATCGTGTTTGCCGTTCGTCAGCGCAGCACCAATCAGGAAGTCGCCGTCGTCCAGGTTGACGGCGATGATGCCGCCCTTGCGCGGGTTATTAAAGTCGTCCAAGGCTGTTTTCTTGACGGTGCCCATGCTGGTGGCCATGAACACATACT
This sequence comes from Burkholderiales bacterium, assembly GCA_038245855.1. GTDB lineage: Bacteria > Pseudomonadota > Gammaproteobacteria > Burkholderiales > Burkholderiaceae_C > Allorhodoferax. The sequence continues at coordinate 61,298 of JBBRSA010000020.1, read as the reverse complement.
GGTCGGCTGGGAAGCTGCGTTTGTCGCCGGTCAGCGCCAGAACCACGTTAATTTTTTCGCCTTCTTGCAAGGGAAACATGTTGACAATGGGGCGACCGCGTGAACCGCGCGAACCCTGGGGCACTTCCCACACTTTGAGCCAGTACAAACGGCCGCGGTTGGAGAAGCACAAGATGTAGTCGTGCGTATTGGCGATGAAGAGCTGGTCGACCCAATCGTCTTCTTTGGTCGCCGTGGCCTGCTTGCCGCGCCCACCGCGCTTTTGTGCGCGGTACTCGCCCAGCGGCTGGCTCTTGATGTAGCCACTGTGGCTGAGTGTGACCACCATGTCGGTGGGCGTAATCAGGTCTTCGGTGCTCAGATCATGCGAGCTGTACTCCACCAGGCTGCGGCGTGCACCAACCTTGGTTTGGCCGAATTCGGTCTTAACGGCGGTGAGTTCTTCACTGATGATGGTGGACACGCGCTCGGGTTTGGCCAAAATGTCCAAGAAGTCTTCAATCTCGCCCATCACGTCTTTGTATTCGGCAACGATCTTGTCTTGCTCCAGCCCGGTCAGGCGTTGCAGACGCATTTGCAGAATTTCTTGGGCCTGGGTTTCAGACAGGCGGTACAAGCCGTCAGCACCCATACCGAGTTCTTTTTCCAGACCATCGGGGCGGTAGTCGTCTGCATTGATAACGCCGCCGTCGGTCCGGACACGGGTGAGCATTTCGCGCACCAGTTTGCTGTCCCACGGGCGGCTCATCAGCTCTGCCTTCGCCACGGGCGGGGTAGGCGCGTTGCGAATCAAGGCGATGAACTCGTCAATGTTGGCCAGCGCCACCGCCAAGCCTTCCAGCACATGGCCGCGTTCGCGGGCCTTGCGCAGGTTGTAGATGGTGCGGCGGGTGACGACCTCGCGGCGGTGCTCCAGGAACACCTCGATCAGGTCCTTCAAGTTGCACAACTTGGGCTGGCCATTAACCAATGCCACCATGTTCATGCCAAACGTGTCTTGCAGCTGGGTTTGCTTGTACAGGTTGTTGAGCACCACCTCGGGCACTTCGCCGCGCTTGAGCTCAATCACCAGACGCATGCCGGACTTGTCGGACTCATCCTGAATATGGCTGATACCTTCTATCTTCTTCTCGTGCACCAGTTCGGCCATACGCTCCTGAAGAGTCTTTTTGTTGCACTGATAAGGCAGCTCGTCGACGATGATGGCTTGGCGCTGGCCTTTGTCGATGTCTTCAAAGTGGCACTTGGCCCGCATGACAACGCGGCCACGGCCGGTACGGTAGCCGTCTTTCACGCCACTGATGCCATAAATAATGCCGGCAGTCGGGAAGTCGGGTGCCGGAATAATTTCCATCAGCTCGTCCACACTGGCCTCGGGGTTGCGCAGCAAATGCAGGCAACCATCCACCACTTCATTCAGGTTGTGGGGGGGGATGTTGGTGGCCATGCCCACGGCGATACCCGACGATCCATTGACCAATAAGTTGGGAAACCGGGCCGGCATCACCAACGGCTCTTGCTCACTGCCGTCGTAGTTGGGGCCGAAATCAACCGTTTCTTTGTCCAGATCGGCCAGCAACTCGTGGGCGATTTTGGACATTCGGATTTCCGTGTACCGCATGGCCGCTGCGTTATCCCCATCGACCGATCCGAAATTGCCCTGACCATCCACCAACATATGACGCAAGGAAAAATCCTGCGCCATTCGGACGATGGTTTCATACACCGCACTGTCGCCGTGGGGGTGGTATTTACCAATGACGTCACCAACAATACGGGCGGACTTTTTGTATGCCCGGTTCCAGTCGTTGTTCAGCTCGTGCATGGCAAACAGAACCCGCCGGTGCACCGGCTTGAGTCCGTCCCGTGCATCGGGTAAGGCACGACCCACAATCACGCTCATGGCGTAATCGAGGTAGCTGCGCCGCATTTCCTCTTCAAGGGCAATGGGCAGTGTTTCTTTTGCGAACTGGGTCATGGGGTGCTTGGAGCAGGGGCTGGGACAACCTCACATTCTACGACCCCCTGCTTGTCGCACTCCGACAACAGCAGGCGCGCGTTTAGAAAGTTGATTTAATGTTAATAGTAAATTTATTGTGGTTTTAATTTTGAGCGCTAGCGTATTTGTTTGGCTATGGCACAATGCCCAACACGGTTTATGTGCATTGTGTACAAATCGCTAAACCATTTTTCGCAGCACTGCTGCTTGTTCCGTGAAGGGAAATTTATGATGAAGTTCAATACGTTAGCTGTTTTGTTCGCCGCTGCTGCAATGACAGCCACTGCGGGTGCACAAGAAATTCACAATTGGAAAAGCGCCGATGGTGACGTCTGGAAGAATGCTTCTGGCGAGTGCTGGCGTGACGCCAGCTGGACCCCAGCTACTGCAGCTCCCGGTTGTGATGGTCAGCTGGCGTCGGCTAAGGCCGAACCTGCACCTATGGCTGCAGCAGCTGCGCCAGCAGCCATGGCACCTGCAGCGGCTGCACCAGCGCCAGCCGTAGCTGTGGTGCCTGCCGCAGCGCCCGCAAAAGTGACTTTCACCGCTGATGCCTTCTTCGATTTTGACAAGGCGGTTGTGAAGCCTGAAGGCAAAGCCAAGATGGACGATTTGGTGAGCAAAATCAAAGGTATGAACCTTGAGGTGGTCATCGCCGTTGGACACACCGACTCTGTTGGTACTGATGTGTATAACCAAAAGTTGTCGGTAGCGCGTGCTGAAGCGGTCAAGGCGTATTTGTTGTCGAAAGGCATTGAGAAGAGTCGCGTCTATACCGAAGGTAAAGGCAAGATGAACCCCACTGCTACCAACAAGACCAAACAAGGACGTGCGGAGAACCGCCGGGTTGATATTGAATTGGTGGGTACACGCGCTAAATAATTGTTAGCCGGTTTGCCTAAACAAAAAACCCGCCTAGGCGGGTTTTTTGTTATCCGTTGATGGTGCGAGAACAACCTGGACATAATAAAGTGATGAGTAATACGTTAAACGTCGACCCGGCAGAAGTAGCCAAGTTTTCAGAGTTGGCTCACCGCTGGTGGGATTTGGACAGTGAGTTTCGTCCCCTTCATGACATTAATCCATTGCGCTTGGAGTGGATTAACAGCATTGCGGCGTTGCACGGGCAGCGCGTCTTGGATGTGGGGTGTGGCGGTGGCATTTTGGCCGATTCCATGGCCCGAAAGGGCGCCCAGGTCTTGGGGATTGACCTGTCAACCAATGCACTGAAAGTTGCCACACTGCATGCGCTGGAGGCGCAGACGCCGAGCGTGCAATACCGTGAGGTCACTGCCGAGGCATTGGCGACAGAACGAGCGGGCCAGTTTGATGTGGTCACCTGCATGGAAATGTTGGAGCATGTGCCGGACCCTGCTTCAATCGTGCGCGCATGCTCCGAGTTGGTCAGACCGGGCGGTTGGGTTTTCTTCTCGACGCTCAACCGCAACGCTAAATCATTTCTTTTTGCGATCGTAGGTGCCGAGTATCTCTTGGATCTAGTCCCGCGTGGAACCCACGATTACGCAAAAATGATTCGCCCAAGCGAGTTGGCCGCGTATTGCCGCCAATGTGGGCTGGACTTAACCCATACGCAGGGCTTGGAGTACAACCCGGTGAGTAAGCGTTATATGCTGAGCTCCAATACATCGGTGAATTACATGTTCGCGGTACACAGACCCTTGCTGGATTCTTGATGCAGACTTTTAAAAATATCGCCGCCGTATTGTTTGACTTGGATGGCACGCTCATCGACAGCGCGCCTGACCTAGGAGCGGCAGCGGATCAAATGCGTATTGATCGCGGCATGCCGTCACTGCCCCTGGCTGCTTACCGCCCCATGGCGGGTGCCGGTGCGCGCGGTATGTTGGGCGTGGCATTCGATGTAAAGGTTGATGACCCGAACTTTGCGTACCTGCGAGATGAGTTTTTTGGCAACTACGCCCGGTGCTTGACCCAACGCACGACCGTCTTTGAGGGCGTACCAGAATTGTTGGCGGCGCTTGCAGAGCGTAAGCTGCGCTGGGGCGTTGTAACCAATAAATCTATGCGATTTACCAATCCACTGACGCAGGCTATGCCATTGTTCGCCAGCGCGCAAGTCATTGTGAGTGGTGATACCACGCCTCATGCAAAGCCCCATCCTGCGCCATTGCTTGAGGCAGCCCGTCGGCTGGGGTTGGACGCATCGCAGTGTTTGTATGTGGGAGACGACGAGCGCGATGTTGTCGCCGGCTTGGCAGCGGGGATGCAAACTGTCGCTGCGTGTTACGGCTACCTGGGGGCGGCGGTCGATGTGCAGTCCTGGGGCGCCCATGCAAGCATTGACGCACCTATGTCCTTGCTAGACCTATTGGCAGTGCAGTAAGGCGCTGGGTTTGCGTGGCCACTGGTTTTTGTCTATCTGGTCCCGCCGATCGTTTGTTCGGTAAGTTCATGCCGTTAATGTGTTTTCAATCCAGCTGCAATGCCCTAAACTCAACGCCTAGATAAGTATCGGAATATTGGGAATGGGCGTTTTCTCGACCGTCGTGTTTACTGACCTGCATGGCAGCACCGCTGTGTTTGAAGCGCTGGGCAATGCACGCGCGGCTGAAACAGTGACCCAAATTACCACCTGGATCGCACAGCAATGCAATCGGCACGGTGGCACGGTGGTGAAGACCTTGGGTGACGGCGTGCTCGCGATGTTTGCAGACCGGCACAGTGCCGTGGCGGCAGTGGTCAGTTTGCAAAGAGGGCACTCCAAATGGCTGCTGCGCGCCCCCAGTGACTTAAAAATGCCCATGCGTATTGGTGTCGCCAGTGGTGACGTCGAAATGGTTGGTGGAGACTGTTATGGTGACCCTGTCAATGTGGCGTCGCGCCTGTGCGATTTGTGTGAGCCAAACCAGATTTGGGTGAATGCTGCCACCTTGAAAGGCGAGCCCGAAGCGGGTGGCGCATCGTTCCGCTTATTGGGCCCCATCAGCATCCGCGGGCGGGCCGAGCCCTGCACGGTTTACCAGATCGAATGGCGTGAGGAGGTGGCTACCGACTTCCTCACGATGCAAGGCGCTCTGGACCAGACCTTGTCTTCGGGTAGCGCCGATGCCCTTGGGCGCGAAATCGAGCTTTCCTGGCTGGGTGTTAGCAAGCATTACCATGCCTTTGACCTGCCAATGACCATTGGCCGAGGTAAGAATTCTGATTTTTCTGTGGATGATCGACGCGTTTCTCGTACCCATGCCCGATTGGAGTGGCGTAATGGGAGCGTGGTCTTTGTCGACGTTAGCAGCTACGGCAGCTGGATTCGGTTCGTGGGATCGTCGGGTGCCGACGTACTTCTGCGGCGCGAGGAGTGCGTCTTGCACGGTCACGGTGAGTTGGCTTTAGGCGCTTCATTTGCCGATCCCAGCGTTCCAACCGTGACGTTCACTATTGGGTAGGCTCATGCGTAGGTGAAACGTTGTGTCCTTGTGTGACGCGACGGTCGTCCAGGGGCTGCAGTGCATGGCTGCCACTCAGTGACCAAAGGCGTGTTCTGGTTTTGTCTTGTAGAACGTCAGCGGCGCGTTTTTGGCTTGTTTGGGCACGCCGGGCTTCATCTTGCCTACGACATGCATTTCACAGGGCTTGCAATCAAAGCGCAGCGTGAGCTTCTCGTTATTGTGGATTAACTGCAGTGGCTCGGCTTTGACCGTACCCTGTACACCCGTCACGCCCTTGGCCTGTTTGGGGCAGAGGCTGAGTGAAAAGCGCACGCAGTGTTTGGTAATCATCAGGCTGACTTCGCCCAGCTCCTCGTTACTTTCATACGCCGCGTCGATCACTTTGACGCCGTGCCTCGCGTAAAAAGCGTGGGCCTTTTGGTTGAACACATTGCCTAGGTAGGTCAAGGCGTCTTCCGGGTAGGGCACGGGTGGCGCCACAGCTTGGGCGCGCGGCAAACGGTGGTGGGCTTTGCTGCGTGCTGCCTCCAGTGCCTCTACCGCTTCGCGGCGCAAGGGGTTCAATACCGAGCTGAGGACAAACCAGGGTTGGGAAAATACGACTTGTATGTCGATGGCAGAGAAAATGGTGGTGCCCATCTTGCCAATGTTCTCACTCAAGCTGGCCGCCCACAGGGCCTCGTCCCTAGCCAGCTCGCACGGCAGGGTGGTGTGCGCAGATGCGGTGTGACCGTCTTCGTCGGTCAGTGTGAGTGTCATACCAGCAGGGGACTCGGCCAGACGTGCCCACACGCCAATGCGGCGGTCGCTGGATTTACGCTCCAGCACGCGAACCCAGTCTACATCGCGGTTGCGATTGACTTCAGTGCCCTTGCGCAGGTCTTTCAATGCGGCCAGAGCATCCTTTGGGTAAACCCGCCAAGTGCGCTGTACACCTGCCTTGGGCTTCCCAATGGGCTCCGCCCGGTTGATGGCTAAGCCCACCAGTTCCTTTTGCAGGTCGTAGTAGCACAGACCATCGCCATTGTGCAAAACGGTGTCGCCACTGATGGTTTCTAACTCCACCCAGTTCGGGCCTAACTGCGCTACGTACGCGATGGCTTGACCGGGATTCTTGGGCGTGTCAAAAGCGCCAATGTCTTCTTTGCGTCCTTGGACAAAGTAGTCGGTAAATTCGCGGTTGAAGTTCTGGTTGGGGTCGGGGGTAAAGGTAAACGTGGTGCGGCCGCTGCTAGCAGGGGACAGGGGCTGTGCTGACTGCTGGCGGTCTTCGATCAAAGCGTCTAATAGCTTACGGTAATGGGCGGTAATGTTCTTGACATAGCCCATGTCTTTGTAGCGCCCTTCAATCTTGAAGCTGCGCACGCCGGCATCCACCAGCGCAGCCAGGTTGTCGCTCTGGTTGTTGTCTTTCATGGACAGCACGTGTTTGTCGTGTGCCACAAAGCCGCCCTTGGCGTCAACCACCTGGTAGGGCAAGCGACAGGCTTGACTGCATTCGCCGCGGTTGGCGCTGCGCCCGCTGTGGGCATGGCTGATGTAGCACTGGCCGCTGTAGGCAACGCATAAAGCTCCATGCACAAAAAATTCCAGTGCGCAGTGCTGCGGGTCGGTGGCGGCCCGAATGGTCGCAATCTGTGCCAGGGTCAGTTCACGCGCCAGAACGATTTGTGACAGCCCTACATCCTGCAAAAAGCGGGCCTTCTCGGGTGTGCGGATGTCGGTTTGGGTGCTGGCGTGTAATTGAATAGGTGGTAGGTCCAATTCCAGCAGCCCCATGTCCTGGATGATGAGTGCGTCAACCCCGGCGTCGTATAGCTGCCAAGCCAGTTTGCGTGCGCCTTCCAACTCATCGTCACGTAAAATCGTATTCATGGGTACAAAAATGCGGCTGTTAAAACGGTGGGCGTGGCGGACCAGGCGCGCAATGTCGCTCACGCTGTTGTCCGCGCTGGAGCGGGCCCCAAAGGACGGTCCACCGATGTAGACCGCATCGGCGCCGTGGTTGATGGCTTCAATGCCTATGGTGGTATCGCGTGCGGGGGCCAAAAGCTCAAGCTGAAAATTAGGGAGGGACATGGCGCAATTATCTTTCAGAGTGGCCTGGGCATAAAAAAACGCGGCTTTAAGCCGCGTTTTTTTATGAGGGCTGTTGCGGGCTAAGGCTTACTCAACCTTGGCTTTGCCGCGCAGGGTTTCTTGGAACTTGGCCATTTTTTGCTGCAACAGTTGTTGCGAAATTTGCGCCTTCACGTCTTCAAACTTGGGCAACTGGGCAACCCGCGTGTCTTCTAGGCGGATGATGTGGTAGCCAAACTGGCTCTTCACAGGGGTCTCGGTGTACTTGCCTTTGCCCAGTGCAACCAGTGCCTGCGTGAACTCCTTCACGTAGCTGTTAGGGCTTGCCCAATCCAGATCACCGCCCTTGGCAGCGGAACCGGGGTCTTTGGAGAACTTTTTGGCTAGGTCTTCAAATTTGGCGCCTTTTTTCAGCTGGGCAATGATTGACTTGGCTTGGTCTTCGGTCTCAACCAGAATGTGGCGAGCCTTGTATTCTTTGCCCGAGTTCGCGGCGGCAAAGCGGTCATATTCGGCTTTGGCTTCTACGTCGGTAACCGGGTTTTTCTTTTGGAAATCGGTGAAGAGTTCGCGGATCAAGATGGACTGTTTGGCCAGTTCTAGCTGGTTCTTAAAGTCTTCCGTGGTGTCCAGACCGCGGGCCACTGCCTCTTGCATAAAAATTTCGCGGGCGATGACTTCGTCGCGCAGCTGGACTTGCATCTCGGGGGTGATCTGACGGCCAGAGCGAATAACCTGCTGCTCCAGCGCCTCAATGCGTGACTTGGGCACTGGCTTGCCATTGACCATCGCCACGTTTTGGGCCAGGGCCGCAGGAGCCAGAGCCACCAACAGGGCCGTAGCGGCAAGGGTGGAAAAAATTTGTTTTTTCATGCTGTTTCCTTCGGGGGACAATTCAAAATAAGTAAACATTAGGCCGTGGCAGTTGGCGCGCCGGGAGTGGTATCTTCAGTTTCAATAGCCAGCGCATGGAGCCCCTGGTCGATGAAATCTTGCAGCGCATCATACACAAGCCTGTGCCGTGCAACGCGGGACTTGCCGGTAAATTGTTGTGAAGTAATCCGTACCCTGAAGTGGGTGCCAAATCCGGTGCCATTTGCCCCGGCGTGGCCGTTGTGCTGGTAGCTTTCATCCAGCACTTCCAAATGGATGGGCTCTAGGCGCTCGCGCAGGCGCTGTTCGAGTTGGGGGGCGGTGGGGGCAATGGTCATGGGGTAGGGTCCGTATCAGGCGTTTCGTTGGCTTGAATGTGCGGCGCGATGTAGATGCCTTGGCCGATGATGAAGGCCAGCGGAAACACATAGCCCCACAGTTTGAACGAAACCCACGCTTCGGTGCTGTAGTAGAGCACCACATAGGCGTTGATAGCCGACATAAACAGGCAATACCCGATCCAGATCAAGTTGAGCCGTTGCCACACGTTATCTGGCAGGGTCAATTGGCTGCCCAGCATCATTTTGAGCACATTTTTTCGCGCACCCCATGCGGCGGCGGCAAGCGCAATGGCCATGGCAGCGTACAAGACGGTGGGCTTCCACTTGATAAAACGCTCGTCGTGCAGGGCCAGGGTCAGGGCGCCAAACACCAGAATCAGTGCCAGGGTAATCTTGTGCATAGCCTGCAGTTTGCGGTCCATGGCATAGATGATGGCCATTTGCAGCACGGTAGCTGCCATCAAAACACCAGTGCCGACATAGATGTCGAACATCTTGTAGGCGCCGAAGAACAGCAATATCGGAAAAAAATCAATTAGTATTTTCATGACGGTGTGAAGTGTAACGAGGCCGAGTTCATGCAGTAGCGCAACCCTGTCTCAGAAGGCCCATCGTTAAACAAATGCCCCAGGTGGGCACCGCAGTCGGGGCACAGTGCCTCGGTGCGCACCATGCCGTGCGCGTGGTCAGTCCGGGTTGCAACCGCGTCGGGTGTCGCAGACTGGTCGAAGCTGGGCCAGCCACAACCGGCGTCAAACTTCCCCTTGGATGCAAACAAGACCTTGTCACAGCACATGCAGTGGTAGACCCCGTCTTTGAAATGGTCTGCATACTTCCCGGTAAACGGGCGCTCCGTGGCTGCATGGCGGGTGACCTCAAATGCGACCGCTTCGGCGCCTTTGGCCTCTAAAGCGGCCTTCCACTCGGCGTCAGATTTGTCCACTGGATAACGCATTTTCAAGCTTTCTTTAGAAACGGGACCACCCAAAAACGATCAGGAACTGCAACTGATGGCGATACTACCTGCCCAAGCGGGTGGAAAGTCAGCGTAGGCTTGCAGCCCGGGGTGTTCGTCATACGGCCGCTCCAGTACCGATTGCAACTGGGCCAGAACCGAATAATCTTTGGTCTTGGCCGCTTGGATGGCCAATTCGCCCAAATGGTTCCGCAGAACGTATTTAGGATTTATTTTTAGCATCAAATCGGCCTCTAGCCCTCGTGGAATATGCGCAAGGTGCTCCGAATACTGTAGCAACCAGCGGTCAAAGGCGTCCCGGTCGATAAACAGGTCCCGCACCGATTGGTCGTCTGGCTTGCGGTCTTTGGCCCAATGGCTCAGGCGGCGCCAGAAAATGGTGTAGTCCACACGGTCCGCCGCCATGCACTGCAGGAGTTCGTCTACTAGGGCGCGCAGCCCCTCACGCGGCTGGGCAAACCCGAGCTTGGCGGCCATGCAGCGATCAAACGCCAGTGGGTACTGTGTTTTGAAGGTGTCCAGTGCGGCCACTGCCAGGGACTGATCCTCGATCAAGGGCATTAAGGCCTGCCCAAGGCAATAGAGGTTCCAGTAAGCCACATTGGGCTGCTTGTAAAAAGCGTAGCGGCCCTGCGTGTCGGAGTGGTTACAAATGTGACCAGGGTCAAACGCATCCATGAATTGGAAGGGGCCGTAGTCGATGGTCAGGCCCAGAATGCTCATGTTGTCGGTGTTCATCACCCCGTGGCAAAAACCGACTGCTTGCCACTGGGCCAGCATGTCGGCCGTGCGCAGGGTGACGGCATGGAGCAGCGCCGCATAGGCATTGCCTCCGAACTGGATTGAGCCAAGGCACTGTGGATAGTGCTGGGCGATGACGTAGTCCGCCAGGGTCTTTAATTGCGCGTGGTGGCCGTGAAACGAAAAATGCTCAAAGTGCCCAAACCGGATAAAGCTGGGTGCCAACCGGGCCACCACCGCTGCTGTTTCGGTCTGCTCCCGGTAAACAGGCTGGTCTGAGCCCACCACACTGAGTGCGCGTGTGGTGGGTATACCCAGTGCATGCATGGCCTCGCTGCACAGAAATTCGCGGATGCTGGAGCGCAGTACCGCCCGGCCGTCGCCCATGCGGGAGTAGGGCGTCAGGCCTGCGCCCTTGAGCTGAACTTCATAGGATGCGCCGTTTTGGCTCGGTGGCGGCGTGACCGCACCGAGCAATACCGCACGACCATCACCGAGTTGCCCGGCCCAAACGCCAAACTGGTGGCCGCTGTACACACTGGCGCCGAGTTGTGTATCGGGTGGCGCAGTGTTGCCACACAACACCTGTTGCCACACATCGCTATGCAGGCGCTGCAGGTCAAGCCCCATCAGCGCGGCTGCACCTGTGCTGAATGCAACAGGATACGGTGCGGGTAAGGGCTGCAAATCAACGGGTGTGACAAAGTCTGGACCCAGTGCGGCGTAGCCTTTGCTCCATTGCCAGCCATCGGGTAAGTGTGCGTCAGCAGGGATGGTTTTCGTCATGCCGTCATTGTCCAGCAGTGCTGGGTAACCCACTGGCGGCAGGGTCAAAGCCGCGCCCATAACGGCTCCTTAATTTGCACCAATTGGATGGGCTCTGGTGTCTCCGACGCGCAAGATGCTTTTTAACTTTCGTGCACAAACCACTATGATGAACAATCACCCACCAACGCCAAGAGGAGTGCACATGCTAGGGTTAATGCAAAACCAACAACTGCTAATTTCGTCGCTGATTGAGTTTGCGGAGCGACACCACGGCGAAGGCGAAGTCGTGTCGCGCCGGGTCGAGGGCGACCTGCACCGATACACCTACAAAGACGTTGCGCAGCGCGCCCGCCGTGTGGCCAATGCGGTGGATGCCACCGGCTTGGCGTTTGGTGACCGTATCGCAACCTTGGCGTGGAATGGCTACCGCCATCTGGAGCTGTATTTTGGTGTGAGCGGCTCGGGCCGGGTCTTGCATACGCTGAACCCCCGTTTGCATCCGGACCAGATTGTCTGGATCGCCAACCACGCCGAAGACCAGGCGCTGTGTTTTGATTTGTCTTTCTTGCCCATTGTGAAAGCGGTGTACAGCCGCTGTACCACCATCAAACATTTCATCGCACTGTGCGATGCGGACAAGCTGCCGGCCGACACGGGCATTCCTGGCTTACAGAGTTACGAAACCTGGATTGGCAGTCAATCGGCGGATTACGAATGGCCTTCGTTTGACGAGAACACGGCGTCCAGCATGTGCTACACCAGTGGCACTACGGGTCACCCCAAAGCCGCTTTGTACAGCCACCGCTCCACCATGCTGCACGCACTAGCCGGTGCTTTGCCCGATGCGCTGTGCATGAGTGCGCGCGACACGGTGCTGCCCGTGGTGCCCATGTTCCACGTCAACGCCTGGGGCTTGCCCTACTCGGCCGCTATGACGGGGGCCAAATTGGTGTTCCCTGGCCCGGCGATGGACGGCAAATCCATCTATGAGTTGATCGAAGCAGAGAAGGTGAGTTTTGCCGCCGGGGTGCCGACGGTGTGGCAAATGATGTTGGCCCACATGCAGGCAGGTAAGCTCAAATTTTCCACCCTGAAACGCACCGTGATTGGTGGCTCGGCATGCCCACCGGCGATGATCCGCGCGTTCAACGACGACTATGGGGTCGAAGTTTTGCATGCGTGGGGCATGACAGAAATGTCTCCGTTGGGGACAGTTTGCACCTTGAAGAACAAGCACCTGAGTATTGACCCGGCCGAAAAAATGAAAGTGCGACTCAAACAGGGGCGCGGCGTTTTTGGTGTTGATATGAAAATTGTTGACGACCAGGGTCAAGAGCTGCCGTGGGATGGTCAGGCCTACGGCGACTTGCTGGTCAAAGGACCTTGGGTGATCCGTGATTACTATAAAGGCGAGGGACCATCCCCCTTGGTCAACGGCTGGTTCCCCACGGGTGACGTCGCCACCATAGACCCCGACGGCTATATGCAGATCACCGATCGCAGCAAAGATGTGATCAAGTCCGGTGGCGAATGGATCAGCTCAATTGATGTTGAAAACATAGCCATGGCGCACCCCGCCGTGGCTATGGCCGCGTGTATTGGTATCAAGCATCCCAAGTGGGATGAACGTCCCATCATCGCGGTGGTGAAGAAGCCCGACTGCGAGGTCAGCCGCGACGAACTGATCGCGTTTTACGATGGGAAATCAGCCAAGTGGCAGATCCCCGATGACGTCGTTTTTGTCGACGCAATACCCCTAGGTGGCACAGGGAAAATGCAAAAGACAAAACTGCGCGAATTGCTCAAAGATTACAGGCTTCCGTAGCTCTTGAAACAGGGTGATTACGTCACATAGGTGATAGGTCTTAGGGCAAACCCTCGCAAGGTATCGAACGAATACTTGTAACCTGATGCAGTGCCTCACTAAGAATGATTTACTTTTTTTACTGGAGACCCTGTATGAAATTTGCGTTGAAACTCGTTGCCTGTTCTGCGATCGTGTTGTGTGCTACCACCGCCATGGCACAGAAAGGCGAGACCGTCAAAATGGTGCGTATTGATGCGCTGTCTGGGTTGCTGGGGCCAGTCGGTATCAACCAGGAAAAAACCTACCAGTACCTAGCCGAAAAGTTCAGCGGTGCCGGCAATCCGGCCGGGGTGAATTTCGAAGTCAGTTTTATGGACAACAAACTCAGCCCTACTGAGAGTTTGAACGCACTCAAGACGGCCATTGACCAAGGTGTGCGTTACATCGTGCAAGGCAATGGCTCCTCAGTCGCCTTGGCCTTGATTGATGCGATTAATAAGCACAATGCGCGTAACCCCGGCAAAGAAGTTATCTTTCTCGATGACTCGGCGGTGGACCCTGATCTGACCAATAGCAAATGCAGCTACTGGCATTTCCGTTTTGATGCCGACACCTCCATGAAGATGGAAGCAATGTCGACCTTTATGGCCGCGCAAAAAGACATCAAAAAGGTCTACATTCTGGGGCAGAATTATTCGCACGGTGTGCAGGTTGCCAAATACGCCAAAGAGACGTTGGCCCGCAAGCGCCCCGACATCGAAATTGTGGGTCAAGACCTGCACCCATTAGCCCAAGTTCGTGACTTTGCGCCCTACATTGCCAAGATCAAGGCATCGGGTGCGGACTCGGTGATCACCGGTAACTGGGGTTCTGACCTGTCGCTGTTTATCAAAGCGGCCAATGAAGGTGGCTACACCGGCAAGATATTCACCTACTACACCGCAGCGGCAGGTACTCCCACCGCCTTGGGGACACAGGGCGCCGGTCGCGTCTACCAAGTGGGTGTGGGCTCTTACAACATGGGCGGTCAAATGGAAAAATGGATGAAAGAGTATCACGCCAAAACGGGTGATGACCTCACCAGCGTCCAGTTTGCCCACATCTTCGCCATTTTGGGTAACGCCATGGCCAAGGCCAAATCCACCGACCCGGTCAAAGTGGCCGCAGCCATGGAGGGCTTGAAGGTCAAGAGTTTCAACGGTGAAATCGAGATGCGCAAAGCCGACCACCAGTTGCAGCAACCCCTATACATGGCCGTGTGGCAAAAAGTGGGCGGCAAAAATTCGTACAGCGCCGAGGGCACTGGCATGACACTGGCACCCGTCAAGGAATACCCTAACTTCGTATCCAGCACACCCACAAGCTGCCAGATGAAGCGCCCATAAACTTTCGGCGCGGATTTTAGGAGCCCGATCGGGTCTGCCGGATCGGGCTTTTTCACATGTGGCAATGAGTGGGGGAGCGCACCGCCATGGAATTTTTCATCATCTCCATGCTCAACGGGTTGAGCTATGGCCTGCTGTTATTCATGTTGAGTTCGGGCTTGACCCTGATCTTCAGCATGATGGGGGTATTAAATTTTGCCCACGCCAGCTTCTATATGCTGGGTGCCTACGTGGGTTATAGCGTGTCCACCGTGACGGGTTTTTGGCCCGCTTTGTTTTTGGCACCGCTGATCGTCGGTGCCATGGGAGCCTTGTTTGAGCGTGTCTGCCTGCGCCGGGTCCACAAGTTTGGCCATGTTGCTGAATTGCTGCTGACCTTTGGGCTTTCGTATGTGGTGCTGGAGTTGGTGACCTTGGTGTGGGGGCGATTGGCCATGGAGTTCAAGCCGCCAGAGGTACTGATGGGCCCCGCTTTTACCCTGATCAACCATTCTGTCCACGGTTTGTCGGTGATGTGGGGCGCGGCGCCGTCCGAGCTGTGTGCGGCGACTGACGCGGGCGTGCGTATCGTCTGTTCGCCGTTTCCAGCCACGCGTGCTTTCATGATGCTCGTTGCGATGGTCATGCTGGTGTCGGTTTGGCTTTTGCTGACCCGCACCCGCGTGGGGCTGGTCATTCAGTCTGCCCTGACGCACCCCGATGCAGTGGAGTCACTGGGCCACAACGTGCCGCGTATCTTTATGTTGGTGTTTGGCGCCGGTGCCGGTTTGGCGGGCTTGGCGGGTGTGATTGGCGGAAGCACATATTTGACCGAGCCAGCCATGGGGGCCACGGTGGGATCCATCATTTTTGTGGTAGTGGTGGTGGGGGGGATGGGTTCGCTGTCTGGGGCCTTTTTGGCGTCGATCTTGATTGGCGTGATTCAAACTTTTGCCATCGCATTTGACTATTCAGTCGCCACCCTCGCGCAGCAATTGGGCTTGCAGCTGAGCGAGTCAACGCTGAACAACACCTTCGTCAAAATGACCTTATCGCAAGTAGCCCCCATCTTGCCCTACCTGTTTCTGGTTTTGATTCTTATCTTTAGGCCCAAAGGCCTGCTTGGCACACGGGAGGGTTAGGCATGCAGAGTAGTTACGGCGCCAAAGGTTTCAATACCGCACGGTGGGCCACTTGGAGTCTGTTTGCCCTGGTGCTTGCACTGGCGCCGATGGTGTTTACCAGTGGCCTTGGCATCACGGTGTTGTCGCAGATGGGTATTGCTATCATCGTGTGTTTGTCCTACAACATTCTGCTGGGCCAAGGTGGTATGTTGAGCTTTGGGCACGCCGTGTACCCCGGTTTGGGCGGTTTTATGGCGATGCATGCGCTCAATGCCATTTCTAGCGGGGCGTTTCCCATTCCGGTGTCACTCGTTCCCTTGGTGGGTGGCTTGGCCGGCATGGGTTTTGCGGTGCTGCTGGGTTATGTCACCACACGCAGGTCGGGCACCACATTTGCCATGATCACCCTGGGCATCGGCGAGCTGGTGTTTGCCATGTCGTTGATGGTGCCTGAATTCTTTGGTGGTGAAGGTGGTGTTTCGGGCAACCGGGTGGTGGGCGAGGCGGTTGCGGGTATCACGTTTGGCCCATCCATACAGGTGTACTACTTGATTGCTATCTACACCTTTGTGTCGGTGGCGGCCATGTATGCCTTTACCGGGACACCTTTGGGGCGCATGCTCAATGCGGTGCGCGACAACCCCGAGCGGGTGGAGTTTATTGGTTACAACACCCAAAGAATTCGCTACACCGCTTTCATCATTGCCGGTTTCTTTGCCGGCATTTCCGGAGGGTTGGGGGCGCTCAATTTTGAAATCGTTACCGCCGAAGTGGTGGGTGCCAGCCGCTCTGGTGCCTATTTGCTGTTTACCTTTTTGGGTGGTGCGACGTTTTTCTTTGGGCCCATCATTGGCGCCGTGCTGATGGTGCTGGCATTTGCCTTGCTGAGTGAATTCACCCAGGCGTGGCTCTTGTACCTGGGGTTGATATTCATGTTTATGGTGATGTACGCCCCAGGCGGCATCGCGAGCCTGATCATGATGAATCTGCGGGTGGCGCGCTTCGGAAAATTGCGTGGCTTGCTGGTGCCTTACCTCGGACTGGGGTTCACCCTCTTGGTGACCTTGGCGGGCCTAGGCGCCATGGTCGAGATGACCTACCTCTTGCAGCTTGATTCGGGGCAGGGCGATGGCTTGCGGTTTTTTGGCGTCACGTTAGACGCCCATTCTCGCCAAAGTTGGATGGGTGCTGCCGCAGTGTTTGTAGTGGGCGGCAGTTTGCTTACCCTGGTGCAGCGCCGGTTTGCCCGCCAATGGAGTGCCATCCAAGAGCATATTGAAAAGGAAATCAAGCAAAGGGCAGCACTATGAGTACACCCGAGCAATACGCACTGGAGCTCAAAAACCTGCGCAAGAGTTTTGGCAAGTCTGAAATCATTCGGGGCATCAACCTGTCGGTGCGCGCAGGCGAGCGGGTGGCGGTTATTGGCCCCAATGGCGCGGGCAAATCGACCTTGTTCAACTTGGTCAGCGGGCGCCTGGAGCCCACCAGTGGGGATGTGCTACTCAATGGCAAACGCATCAATGGGCTCAAGCCTTACGAAATCAACCGCTTGGGTCTGTCGCGCAGCTTTCAAATCACCAACATCTTCCCCCGCCTCAGTGTGTTTGAGAACCTGCGCTGCGGTGTGTTGTGGAGTTTGGGCTACGGCTACACATTTTTGAAATTTCTGGTCAATTTGGATGACGCCAATGCCCGCGCCCGAGAACTGATGGAGATGATCCAACTCGACAAAAAACGCGATGTATTGGCCGTGAACCTGACCTATGCAGAGCAGCGTGCGCTGGAGATCGGCGTCACCATCGGCGGCGGCTCCAACGTGATTTTGCTGGACGAGCCCACCGCAGGCATGAGCCACAGCGAAACCGGCCGCTTCATCACGCTGATCAAAGAGGTCACCGAAGGCCGAACCTTACTCACCGTTGAGCACGATATGGGCGTGGTGTTTGGTCTGGCGGACCGCATCGCCGTGGTTGTGTACGGCGAAGTGATTGCTTTTGACACCCCGGACGCCGTGCGGGCCAATGCCAGCGTGCAAGAGGCCTACTTGGGCTCCTCAGTGGCGGATGCACAGGCACAGGGGCACTGACTATGTTGACACTATCCAACCTCAACGCCTTCTACGGCAAAAGCCATGTCTTGCATGGCGTCAATCTGCAGGTCAATGCTGGCGAAATCGTGGCCCTGTTGGGGCGTAATGGTTCGGGGCGTTCTACCACGGCTAAATCCATCATGGGACTGGTGGAATGCAAGGGTTCTATCCGTTGGCGCGAACAAGAGATCATCGGCCGCAAGACCTTTGAAATCGCCCATTTGGGCCTGGGTTATGTGCCAGAGTCCCGCGACATCTTTCCCAAACTCACCGTCCACCAAAACCTGTTGCTGGGTCAAAAGCGCGGTAAAAAGAATCCGCGCTGGTCGTTTGACGACATGTACCGCATGTTCCCCCGCCTCAAAGAACGCGAGCACACCGAAGCCGGCGTCTTGTCGGGTGGCGAACAGCAAATGTTGACCCTGTGTCGCACCCTGATGGGTGACCCGGACCTAATCATCATCGACGAACCTACCGAAGGCCTGGCGCCCAAAATCGTGGAACTGGTGGCGGAGTATTTACAGACGCTGCGCCAGCGTGGTGTATCCGTATTGCTAATTGAGCAAAAACTCACCATCGCCATGAAGATTTCAGACCGCTGCCTGGTCATGGGCCACGGAGCCATCGTGTTTGACGGAACCCCAAACCAATTGCGTAACGACAGCGACACCCGCAAGGAGTGGCTGGAGGTTTGACCCGGTTTGTCCCAGCGGTGACAATGCTCGGCTGTTCGCCCCATAAACGTCCTACAATTCATAAAAAAGAACGATCGTTCTATTTTTTTGATGATTCATCTTTTACTTTAGAGGAATGTACGCATGACAGCCCAATACCAAGTCCATGGTGACGTCGCCGTAATCACACTGAACAACCCGCCGGTCAACGGCCTGGGTTTGTCCACCCGCCAAGGCATTGCCGACGGTATGGCCAAGGCCAACGCCGACGCAGCCGTTAAAGCCATTGTTATTACCGGCGCTGGCAATGCCTTCTCGGGCGGCGCCGACATCAAGGAATTTGGTTCGCCCTTGGCCTCGCAAGAGCCCGATCTGAATAGCGTGATCGGCGTGCTGGAAAATTCGACCAAGCCCGTCATTGGCGCTATCCACACCGTCGTTATGGGCGGTGGGCTGGAGCTGGCACTGGGTTGCCACTACCGCATCGCGTCCCCCGGCACCAGCGTGGCCCTGCCTGAAGTCAAACTTGGTTTGATCCCCGGCGGCGGTGGCACACAGCGCCTGCCCCGCGTGCTGGGCGTTGAGCCCGCACTGAATATGATCGTCAGCGGCGAGCCCATTAAGGCTGAAATGCTGGCCATGCTGCCCGGCCAAAAGCTGTTTGATAAGATTTCGGCTTCTGCTGAAAGCTTGGCCGAAGAGGCACTGGCCTTCGCCCGCTCGGTGGCCGACGTGCGCCCTTTGCCCCTGGTGCGTGATCTCAAATGCAAGCATCCCCAAGGCGATGCGTATTTCGCCTTTGCCCGCAACATGGTCAAGGGTATGTCCAAAAACTTCCCCGCTCCCGCCAAGTGTGTGGACGCGGTCGAAGCTGCCACCAAAAACAAGTTTGACGCCGGCATGGCGGTAGAGAACGACATCTTCATCAACCTGATGATGACGTCTGAGAGCCGCAGCCTGCGCCACTTGTTCTTGGGTGAGCGTGCAGCATCCAAGATCCCTGATGTCCCCGCAGATACGGTGCAGCGCGCTATCAACTCTGTAGCAATTATTGGCGCTGGAACCATGGGTGGCGGCATTGCCATGAACTTCTTGAACGCCGGTATCCCGGTCAAGATGCTGGAGATGAAGCAAGAAGCGCTGGACCGTGGCATTGCCACCATCCGCAAAAACTACGAATCCCAGGTCACCAAGAAGAAGCTCAAGCAAGATAAATACGAGCAGCGTATGGCGCTCTTGAGCACCACGCTCAGCTACGACGAGATCGGCGATGCTGACATGGTGATCGAAGCCGTGTTTGAAGAAATCGGCGTTAAAAAGGCCGTGTTCACCGAGCTGGACCGTGTGATGAAGCCGGGTGCCATTTTGGCCTCTAACACCTCCACGCTGGATGTAAACGCCATTGCCGAATTCACCAAGCGTCCACAAGACGTGGTGGGCCTGCACTTCTTCAGCCCGGCCAACGTGATGAAGCTGCTCGAAGTGGTGCGTGGCGCCAAGACTGCTAAGGACGTCATGGCGACCGTCATGGGCGTTGCCAAGAAGATACGCAAGACGGCAGTGGTGTCCGGCGTGTGCGATGGTTTCATCGGCAACCGCATGATCGAGCAGTACGGCCGCCAGGGTGGTTTCTTGTTAGATGAAGGCTGCACCCCCGCGCAGGTGGACAAAGCCATGGAAAAATTCGGTATGGCCATGGGCCCCTTCCGCATGGGCGACTTGGCAGGCAACGACATTGGTTGGGCCATTCGCAAGCGCCGCTACAGCGAGCAGCCTGACATGAAGTACAGCAAGACCGCTGACCTGTTGTGCGAGCAAGGCCGTTTTGGCCAGAAGACCGGCGCCGGTTGGTACGACTATGTGGCTGGCAAACGTGACGCCATCCCCAATGCGGATGTGGTCAAGATGATCGAAGAGCACCGCAAGTCGCTGGGCATTACACCGCGCAAAATCTCGGACGAAGAAATTGTGCAGCGTTTGGTGTTCTCGCTGGTAAATGAAGCGGCCCATATTTTGGAAGAGGGCATTGCCAACAAGGCCAGCGACATTGACATCGTCTACATCTTTGGCTACGGTTTTCCTCCCCACCGCGGTGGGCCGATGAACTACGCCGACGAAGTGGGCCTGTTCAACGTGGTCCAAGCCATGGGCCGTTTTGCCAAGAACCCGCTGGACGATGCGAAGTTCTGGACGCCAGCACCCTTGCTGGCCAAGTTGGCTGCTGAAGGCAAGACCTTCAACTAAGCGCCCCGCTACACAATAGAACAAGGAAATAACATGACTTCAGCAGTAATCGTATCGACCGCACGCACGCCCCTGACCAAGAGCTGGAAGGGCGCGCTCAACATGACCCACGGTGCCACATTGGGTGGCCACGTGGTGGAACATGCCATCAAGCGCGCTGGCATCGAGGCCGGTGAGGTGGACGACGTCATCATGGGCTGCGGCACCCCCGAAGGTGCCACCGGCGTCAACATTGCCCGCCAAGCCGCCTTGCGCGCGGGCTGCCCCGTCACCGTATCGGGCATGACCATCAACCGTTTTTGCTCGTCCGGCTTGCAAACCATTGCCATAGCAGCGCAACGCATCATCGCCAATGAAGGCGACATCTATGTGGCCGGTGGTGTGGAATCCATCTCATGCACCGCACAAGAGATGAACCAGCACATGCTGCAAGACCCTTGGCTCGCCAAGAACAAGCCCGAGGTCTATTGGTCTATGCTGCAAACCGCTGAGAACGTGGCCAAGCGCTACAACATTGGCCGCGAAGTTATGGACGAATACGGCGCCATGAGCCAGCAAAAGGCCTCTGCCGCGTTGGAGCAAGGCCTGTTCAAAGACGAAATCGCCCCCATCACGGTCACCATGGGTGTGGCCGATAAAGTCATGGGCCTGATGACCAAACAAGTCACCGTTAGCGACGACGAAGGCATCCGTGCCGGCACCACCTATGACGGCATCAAAGGCCTGCGCTCTGCCTTACCCGGCGGTTTGATTTCTGCCGGTAACGCCAGCCAGTTGTCTGACGGCAGCGGCGCGGTGGTGGTGATGAGCGAAAAGCTGGCCGAGCAAAAGGGCCTCAAGCCCCTGGGCCGCTTCCTGGGCTTTGCGGTTGCAGGTTGCGAGCCTGATGAGATGGGTATTGGCCCGATCTATGCCGTGCCTAAAGTGCTCAAGCGCCTGGGTCTGACCATCAACGACATCGACCTGTGGGAGCTGAACGAAGCCTTCGCTGTGCAGGTCATCTACTGCCGCGACAAGCTGGGCATTCCGGCCGACAAGCTCAACGTCAATGGCGGCGCCATTGCTGTGGGCCACCCGTTTGGCATGAGCGGCCAGCGCTTGACTGGCCACGCGCTGATCGAAGGCAAACGCCGTGGTGCCAAGCGCGTGTGCGTGACCATGTGTATTGGTGGCGGCATGGGCGCAGCCGGCGTGTTTGAAGTGCTGTAACCACTTCAGCGGGTAAAAAACCCGCTGAATGCTACTAAATTAGTAGCTGGCCGCGCATGTTCCGTGAGGGCCGCGCGGCTTTTTTATGCAAGTTATTTTCTGGGCCTCTTGATTGGCGCTCAGGCCACGGTGGTGCCGTGTGGGTGGGTATGCAGCATGGTGTCAATGGCCAGCGCCGAGTGTGCATAGGCGGCACCGGCGCGCATTTCCGCTGACACCCAAATCGCTTCCATGATTTCTGCCTCAGTAGCGCCGGCCTTGAGCGCCGCCTCCGTGTGCCCGCGGATGCAATACGGGCATTGCGTCACATGCGCCACCGCCACAGCAATCAGCTGCTTGGTCTTGCTTGGCAGCGCACCGTCGGCAAATACGGCGGCACTGAAGGCTTTGAACGCATTGAGTGGACCGGGCGCCAGTTCTCGGCGTTTGCGCGCGATCTCGGGCCCGGCGTGGGGGTAGAGGGATTCGTCCATGGTGGTGCTCCTTGCTTCAGGGTGTGGTTCAGGCTTTGGGGAGCTCGAAGCTCCCCGCTACGCTGCCAAAGGCAACGGCTAGTCGGTTCCAGCCGTTGATTTGTGAAACGGGGGTCTTCATCAGCTCCAGCAGCGCAGGGTCGATATCGGCCTGGTGCGCGTGCTTCTCCAGTGCCAGCATGGCTTGGAGGGCGCCGGGGGAGGCCTGTTTGTAGTCGATTCGCAGTGTCATCACCTTCTCCCAAAAAAATTAGTGTTTGGCGGTTGCCAGCAGCATGTCCCGCAGTGCCACCGCATTGTTGTGTTCTTCGTCGTGCGCGCCGTATACCAGCGTGATGCGGCCTTTGCGCGCCAGTGCGCGCAGTGTGTCGAATGCCGGCGCATGTGTATGCAGTTCTTCAGCATAGCGCTGCTGAAACTCGGCCCAGCGCGCCGGGTCGTGGCCAAACCACTGGCGCAGCTCGGTGCTGGGTGCCAATTCTTTGTCCCACTGGTCAAGCGCTAGGGCTTCCTTCTTGACGCCGCGCGGCCACAGGCGGTCGATGAGGATGCGGGTGCCGTCGTCTTGGGCCGGCGCCTCGTAGGCGCGTTTGACCTGCACGTGGCTGGCAGGAATGCTGGCGCTCATAGCGGGGCCGCGCTGGCTGCACGGGGATTGGCAGCCATAGCGCGCTCCAGCTCAACTTCGACACGCAAACCCTCCAAGTCGCGGTGCACCACGGCCACGGCCAACTTCTGGCCATTGTGGCGGTAGGTGATGGTGCAGTCCTGCGTGCCCAAGTCGCCTTCGATATTGGCCTGGTCCCAATGCTCTGCGTGGCCCACATAGGCGAGGGCAAAGTCGTATTGCTCGGTCCAGAAGAATGGCACCGCGTCGTAGCGCTCACGCCGGCCCAGCAGGTTGCGCGCTGCCGTCTGGCCCTGTCGTCCCGCCACCACCCAGTGTTCTACGCGAATACGCTCGCCGGTGAGTGCGTCGGGCCAGCGCGCAATGTCGCCCGCTGCATAAATGCCGGGCACACTGGTTTGCAGGTATTCGTCGACCACCACACCGCGGTCAATTGTCAGCCCAGCCTGCTCGGCCAATTGCAGTGCGGGGCGCACGCCGATGCCAATGACCACCAAATCGGCGGGGAGTGTCTCGCCGCTTTCCAGGGTGACCGAGTTCGCGTCGATGCGCGCCACGGCAGCACCCAAGTGAAACACCACGCCATGTTGCTCGTGTAGCGCTTTTAGGTGCTGGCCTACCTGCGGCCCCAGCACTTTTTCCATCAAGACTGTCTCGCGCCCAACCACCTGCACCGCAATGTTGCGTGCACGCAGCGAGGCGGTTACTTCTAGGCCGATGAAGCTGGCACCAATCACCACGGCGCGTTTAGCGCCTTCAGCGGCCTTGGCCAGCACCTCACCATCGGCTTGTGTGCGCAGGTAAAACACATGGGGCAACTGGGCACCGGGGATGGGCAGGTGCACCGGCTCTGCGCCTGTGGCCAGCAGCAGCGCGCCCCAGGCCATGCTGCTACCGTCGGCCAGTTGCAACTCGCGCCTAGCCGTGTCGATGCTTACCACTTGGGCGCCCAGGCGCAGGTCGATTTTTTGCTCTTTGTAAAAGCCTGCGGGTCGCACCGACAGCCATTCGGCAGGTGCGGTGCCCGCCAGAAAATTCTTCGACAAATTGGGCCGGTCGCACGGCAGATTGGCGTCGCTGCTGAGCAGGGTGATCGGGCCGGTATAGCCCTCGCTGCGCAAGGTCTCAGCCGCCGCATGGCCCGCAGTGCCGCCACCTACGATAACGATCGATTCAGGCACACCCGGGCTGGCGGGCAGCGTGCGTGTGGGCGCGGCCATGCGCTTGCCTACCACCCAGGCCTTGCCATCGCGCGCCTCAACCTGCCAGCAGCCCACGCCGCCCAGCGCCGGTGCTCGCAGCGCCTCGCCGGTGCGCAGACTAAAAGCCGCGTGGTGCCAAGGGCAGCGTACCGTGTCGCCCACCACCAACCCATCGGCCAATGGGGCGCCGTAGTGCGTGCAGGTGGCGCCGACGGCAAACAGCTCACCGCCGTGGCGAGAAAGCAGCAGCGCCTGACCGAACGCGTGGCCGTGCAGCATGCTGCCCTCGGCAATGCGGCCAAGCGATACGCCCGCCGCAAAATCATCGCCCTGCAAGGGGGTTGGGGTATCGCTCATGGTTGGGTCCCTTCATTAGAAGCGGTGCCCTGTGTATTTGTGCGGCTTAGGGCCGATGTGACAAAAGTGAAGCAGGGCACCCTGTGCTCCATCGAAAGCCGTGAGGGCACTGTACGCTGGTGCTTGTATAAGCTTGGCAGTAGGGTCTTTTACCGAGATCCACCGGCCGCTTGGCAGGACGCTACGCCTTAGCTGGCGATTGCTTTAGCTGGCGATTGCTTTAGCTCGGCGGACCTTTTGGACCAATGGCAGGTATGCGGTCGATGGCAAGCCCCCAAGCGTAGGCGTCGCTCACGAAACCTCGGTTGGCCGATTAATGCTATTAAAGTGATAGCTTATAGCGCATATTTGACGAGGGCTAGAGGCCAAAATCGTTCGCAATTTCAGCGAAAATTTTGAGCCGCCGGGCACTGCTGCACCGCCGCGCCTCGTCAGTCAGAGCGTCGTTAAAGGCAATGGGCGCAGTCGGTGTGTTTGAAGCGCTGTAACCCACCGGACAGCAAACACCCCCACGCAGGCCGAGACTGCGCAAGAATGCTGGTCCGGCCCTTTTTATGGGCCACCACATTTGACGACCCGGAGTCCGCTATGAATCTGCGCCCTACCATTGATTTTTTGCTGCACGACTGGCTGGGTACTGCCGCACTGTCCGAACGCGCGCGCTTCGCCGACCATACCCGTGAAACATTCGACGCCGTGCTCGACACCTGCGAGCGCATTGCCCGCGAGAAATATGCGCCGTTTAACCGCTTGATTGACGTGGAGGAACCGCGCTTTGACGGTGAAAAAGTCATCCTGCCCCAAGCCACCTATGACGCCAACCAGGCCTATGCCGAGTCCGGCATGCTCAGCGCCACGCAGGACTACGCTGTGGGCGGCATGCAGCTGCCCTGCAGCGTGGCCATGGCGGCCAATGCCTTTTTTGCCTGTGCCTCGGTGGGCATGGGCATGGGCATATTGACGGCGGGCAACGCCAACCTGCTCACGACCCACGGCACAACGCGCCAGAAGGACGTGTTTGCCAAGAACCAGTTCTCAGGGCTTTGGTCCGGCACCATGTGCCTGAGCGAGCCGCAAGCGGGCTCCAGCTTGTCTGACATCGTGACGCGCGCGGTGCCAGATGGCGAGCAGTTTGCGTCCGACCCTTTAGGTCCACGCTACCGGCTCAAGGGCAACAAGATGTGGATTTCGGCGGGTGAGCATGAGCTGAACGAAAACATCATCCACTTGGTGCTGGCCAAAATCCCCGGTGCGGATGGCAAGCTGGTGCCAGGCACCCGTGGCATCTCACTCTTCATCGTGCCCAAGAAGATGGTTTCCGCAGACGGCACGCTCACCGGGGTGCGCAATGACGTGGCCTTGGCTGGCCTGAACCACAAGCTGGGCTGGCGCGGCACCACCAACACACTACTCAATTTTGGCGAAGGCAAATACCGGGTTCCAGCAAGCGAGGGCGCTGGCGCAGGGCTGGACGGCCAGGGCGCAGGTGCCGTTGGCTACTTGGTGGGCGAGCCGGGCAAGGGCCTGCACTGCATGTTCCACATGATGAACGAGATCCGCATTGGCGTGGGTATTGGCGCGGCCATGCTGGGCATGGCGGGCTACTACGCATCCCTAGACTACGCGCGCAACCGGCCGCAAGGCAGGCCGATCAAAGCAGGCGCGGGTAAAGATGCCGCCGCGCCGCAGGTGGCCATCATCGAGCACGCCGATGTGAAGCGCATGCTGCTGGCGCAAAAGTCGTACTGCGAAGGTGCGCTGGCGCTGGAGCTGTACTGTGCCCATTTGGTGGACGAAGAACACACTGCGGGCGGCCAAGTGGCCAATGAGGCCCGCTTGCTGCTTGAGGTGCTGACCCCGATTGCCAAAAGCTGGCCCAGCGAGTGGTGCCTGGAGGCCAATTCGCTGGCCATCCAGGTGCACGGTGGCTATGGCTACACGCGCGACTTCCCGGTGGAGCAATACTGGCGCGACAACCGCCTGAACATGATCCATGAAGGCACGCACGGCATCCAGGCCACCGACCTGCTGGGGCGCAAGGTACTGATGGAAGGCGGTAAGGGCCTGCAACTGCTGGCCGAACGCATGACCGCCACCATGGCGCGTGCGGCGGGTGTGGACGCCTTGTCGGCCCATGCCACGGCTCTAGGGCAAGCGGTGCAGCAGATCGCTGTGACCACCCAAAAAGCCTGGGCCACTGGCAACCCCACCGACGCACTGGCCAATGCCGTGCCCTACATGCAGGCCTTCGGCCACACCGTGATTGCCTGGATGTGGCTGGACGTGGCCGCCGCCGCGCTCAAAGCCGACCCAGCGCAAGCCTTGCCAGCCACCCAAGGCCGGGTGGGTGCAGTGCGTTACTTCTTCCACTACGAGCTGCCCAAAATCGGCGCGTGGCTGGGCGTGGTGGCCGCGCGCGACGCCACCTGTGCCAACTTTCCGCAAGACGCTTTTTAAGTACTGCGTATCGCGTATCGCACGGGTGACATGCCAATGGGGCAGTCGCCCGCACAATTAGCCATCGATTTTTTGCCCCCCGGTTTTCCCTGATCACCAGAAAGACACACCATGACCCGTACGATCCAACAACTCTTTGACCTCACCGGAAAAACCGCATTGATCACCGGCGGCTCGCGCGGTCTGGGCCTGCAAATGGCCCACGCGCTGGGTGAAGCGGGCGCCAAAATCATGCTCAGCTCGCGCAAGGCCGAAGACCTGGAGCAGGCCACCGCCGAACTGCAGGCAGCGGGCATTGATGCGCGCTGGATCGCGGCGGATTGCGCCAAAGACGCCGACATCACCCGCCTAGCCGACGAGACCCTGCAGCGCATGGGTGATGTCGATATTTTGATCAACAACGCCGGTGCATCCTGGGGTGCTCCCGCTGAAGACCACCCTGCTGCGGCGTGGGACAAGGTGATGAACCTCAACGTGCGCGGCTACTTTTTGCTCAGCCAAGCGATTGCCAAAAAGAGCATGATTGCGCGCCGCTCGGGCCGCATCATCAACATCGCGTCCATCGCCGGGTTGGGCGGTAACCCGGTCGAGATGAAGACCATTGCCTACAACACCTCTAAGGGTGCGGTGATCAACTTCACCCGTGCGCTGGCGGCGGAATGGGGCCCCTACAACATCAACGTCAACGCGATCTGCCCCGGCTTTTTCAAAACCAAAATGGCCATGGTGCTGATCGAAACCATGGGCGAAGACAAGATGGCTGCCCACGCGCCGCTGCGCCGCTTGGGTGACGATGAAGACCTCAAAGGGCTGAGCGTGCTGCTGGCGTCAGACGCTGGCAAACACATCACCGGCCAGTACATGGCGGTGGACGGTGGCGTGAGTGCGGTAACCGGCGGTTAAGCGCAGCCGGGCGGGGTGCGCTAGTGCGGCCCTGCTTGCGAGAAATTTGTGCCAAATAGGCCTCTGGCCCTCATAGATACTGCGCAAGCAGCTATCGATTTAATAGTAAATCAGAAGCAACAGCTCCCCCACCATGACCGATCTCATCCTGCACCACTACCCCAGTTCGCCGTTTTCAGAAAAAGTGCGCCTGGTTCTGGGCTATAAAAATCTGGCTTGGAAGTCGGTCGTCATCCCGGCGGTCAGCCCCAAGCCTGACGTGCTGGCGCTGACCGGTGGCTACCGCAAGACACCGTTTCTGCAAATCGGCAGCGATGTGTACTGCGATACGGCGCTCATCTGCGATGTTCTGGAAGAATTGCAACCCACACCATCGCTGTACACCGCGCCACAGCAAGGGCTGGTGCGGACGCTGGCGCAGTGGGCCGACACCACCTTGTTTTGGGCCGCCATGGCCTACAACCTGCAGCCCAAAGGGGCCGCAGCCATGTTTGAAGGGGCTCCGCCTGAGATGCTGAAGGCTTTTGGTGCCGACCGCGCCGCCATGGCCACCGGCATGATCCGCCTGCGTCCGGGGGATGCGAGCGTGGCCTACCAGTCGTATTTGCAGCGCATGGCCAGCATGCTCGAAGGCCAGGCCTATCTGTTGGGCGACGTGCCGTGCCTGGCCGATTTTTCAGCCTACCACCCGCTGTGGTTTACCGCCACCTGCGTTCCGGTGATGGCCGATATTTTGCAAGCCATCCCTGCGGTTTTGGCGTGGATGCAGCGCATGGCGGCTATTGGCCACGGCCGCATGGAGAAGTATTCTGCTATCGATGCGATAGCGACCTGCGCAGCATCCACGAGGGCTGGAGGCCAAGATGATAGCGAATTTTACGATGCACACGGCATCGCGCTGGGCAGCCGTGTCACCGTGGCGGCCGAGTCTTTTGGCACCGAGGCCACCGAAGGTGTACTCGTCGCCGCCACCCGCACGCGCTACACCCTGCAGCGCAGCGACCACCGCGCCGGGCAAGTACACGTGCACTTCCCGCGTATTGGTTATGTGCTGCGCCATGCGGACGTTTAGACCTGAGCCACGACTGCGCTAACCCCTTAACCCTACAACGATTGCCAATTGCCATGATTACTGATTTCAAAAACAAGACCGCCGTTCTGACCGGCGCGGGTTCCGGCTTCGGCCTGGAGTGCGCGCGTATTGGCGCCAAGCTGGGCATGAACCTGGTGCTGGCCGATGTGCAACAAGACGCGCTGGACGCAGCCACTGCCGAACTGCAGGCCGCCGGCGCGGCCGTGCTGGCGATGCGCGTGGATGTATCCAACGCCAGTGAGATGGAAGCCCTGGGTGCCGCTACGCTGGCGCGTTTTGGCGCACCGCACTTTGTGTTTAACAACGCGGGCGTGGGTTCGGGCGGACTTATCTGGGAAAACACGGTCAAGGACTGGGAATGGGTGCTGGGCGTCAACCTGATGGGTGTGGTGCATGGCGTGCGGGTGTTCACCCCCATGATGCTGCAAGCCGCTAAAAACGACTCGACCTACCAGGGCCATATCGTCAACACCGCCAGCATGGCTGGTTTGGTCAATGCGCCCAACATGGGCGTTTACAACGTCAGCAAACATGCCGTTGTCGCTCTGAGCGAGACGCTGTACCAAGACCTCGCACTGGTGACGGACCAGATTGGTGCCAGCGTGTTGTGCCCTTTCTTTGTGCCCACCGGCATTAGCCAAAGCCACCGTAACCGCCCGGCTGAGCTAAAAACAGCCGGGCTACGCCCCACCCAAAGTCAACTGATTGGCCAAGCCATGAGTGATAAGGCCGTAGGCAGCGGCAAGATTACGGCGGCCGAGGTGGCGCAAATGGTGTTTGACGCCATGGCCGCCAACCGCTTCTACATTTACAGCCACCCCAAGGCCATTGGTTCGGTGCAAACGCGTCTGGAAGACGTGCTGCAGGCCCGCAACCCGACCGATCCATTTGCCCACAAGCCCGAACTGGGTGTTGAACTAAAAGCGGCCTTGCGCAAAGGCTGATTTCAAACGCCCCGACTTAAACCACCCGATTTCGTCCCTGCGTCTTGGCTACATACAGGGCCTTGTCGGCCTCGCGGTACAGGGTGTCGAAGTCGTGGTTGTCGTTTGCCGTGGTGCCGGCCACACCGATGCTGGCGGTGGCCGGAATACGGGTGTTTTCCCACAGCGTGGGTGTACTTTGCAATTGGTTGCGCAGCTTTTCCGCGATGCGGCGCGCGGCATCCACTGAGGTGGAGGGCAGTAGGACGATAAATTCTTCACCACCCAAACGCCCCACCAAGTCGGTGCTGCGCACGGTGCGGCCTGCGGTGGATGCCACCATTTTTAACACCGCGTCACCGGCCGGGTGGCCCCAGGTGTCGTTGATGTTTTTAAAGTGGTCCAGGTCCAGCAGCAATATGGCTGTGGCTGTTCCTTGGCGCTGGGCGCGGTGTAATTCACGCTTGGCCAGCTCGGTAAAGGTGTTGCGGTTAAAAAGGCCCGTGAGTCCGTCATTGCGGGTTAGGCGCTCTAGGTCGCGCTGCTTGTCTTGCAGCGCCGCGTGGGCAGCGTCTAGCTGGGCTTGCTGCAGGGTGATGATGGTGAACTTGCGCCACAGCAAAACCGACAGGGCCCAGCCCAGTGCACAGGCCACGAAGGCGCTGATGCGGTTGGGCCAGAGCAGGGCGCTGTTGTGCTGGGTAGTACCCACTGCCACATAAAACGCCACGAACGACGCCGCATACAGCGCGGCTGAAGGCAAGGGCCGCAGGTAGATGGCCAAGCCGGTGAGTACACAGGCGATCAAAAAGGGGGTGATGCTGGGCGTAACCCATTGGTCAACGGCGGCAAGCGTGACCCCAAACCCCATACCCACCACGGCAATCACCAGCGGCAGCACCTGCCCGCGCAAAAGGCGGCTGGTGTGGCGTAGCTGGTGGGCAGCCACCGCGCCCATGACCATGAGTACACCCATGGTCAGGTGCGCCAGCGCCAAAGCGACCTGCCAGCGTGCGGTGATTGATGTGGGTGCAGAGTTGCCAGCAATCTGAATGGACAGCACCACTACATGCAACAGGTTGAGCACGGCAACCGTTTGGGTCAGCCACCGAACGCGAATCAGGTTGATGGCCGAAGCCGTGTCGACCACACGCACATGCTCAGAGCGCCAAGTCTGGAACTGGCGCCGCAGTGCAGTAGGTAAATTCAGCATGGAAGCAAGTGTAACGAGCCCATGGAAGCGCCTGGCGCGCTACTTCTTTTTGGGCTTGGCTGGTGCGGACTTGGCCGTTTGTGCAGCTGCGTGGGCCGCCTGTGCCTCCTCAACCAGCACAGCTTCAAATTCAGCCAGCTCTTGCGCAATGGATGCGTATTTTTTGGACTTGGCCTTGTGGCCTTCCCATTGCAGGGTGGCGGCTTCCAGGTCATCCTTGAAGTGCTGCAACGCTGCGTCTTTGCGCGCTGCAGTCACCTTGGTTGACGTGCTGAACCACAGGTCCGTCAGGTCGGTGAATCCGTTGTCAAACTCTTCGTAGGTGGAGAGCGTAATCCATTGACCTTGCTTGTCAAACATGGCGGCTTTCAGTAGTTACAGCGTGTCGAGTGTAGCGGACTGCCGCAGCGTTTTTATTCACACTTGGGCGAGCAAACCGTCTGGGCTTTGCCAATCAGCTTGCGGGTCATCAACTGCGTGCGCGGGCGGTGTTTTCCGCACATAAAACACGACATGGTGGTGTTGGCCGAGAACGGTGTCGCCAAAAATGGCGAGCCCGACGGCTTGGACTTGTACCGAAGCCCGTCTTCCACAATCGTGGTTTTGGTGATGGGTTTGCTCATGGGGTTACCTCCTGTGAAAACGTGAAATCAAACGCTTGCGAAGCGGCTTTGCAAGTAGCCAATGATGGCCTTGGAATCGTGCATCCACTGCACCTGGCCAGCGGCATCGGTGATACGCAGGCACGGCACCTTGGTTAGGCCCGTTGCGGCTAGTAGCTCGGCGCGGTTGGTAGCGTCGTGCTGGGCGTCGCGCCGGGCAATGGGCAGCGCCAAGTGGTGCATTTCTTTGCGCACTTTGATGCAAAAAGGGCAGGTTTTGAACTGGTACAGCACCAAGCTTTTGCACTGCTGGTCAACGCCTTGCTGCGTTGCAGCGCTGCGCACCACGGGCGACTTGCGGCTAATGATTTCCCACAGCAGCATTACCGGGGCCAACAAAAAGCGCACGGTTTGGAAGAAAAAACGGATGATGGGTTTCATGGGAGATAGGTAGTGGCTCGTATCGGCAGGGCGTGGTGTGGATCGCAAGCGATAAGACAAAAAGCACCAAGGCTTGTGACCTGGGTGCTTTTTCCGTTTGATTTTGGCTCCTCGACCTGGGCTCGAACCAGGGACCTACGGATTAACAGTCCGGCGCTCTACCAACTGAGCTATCGAGGAATTTAGCCTCGAATTATAGCGTGGACTTCGACACTTTTTTCCAGGCGACGAAATTTTATGACAAAAGTTAGCGTTGCGCGTGGCCTAGGCGACACCCAGTACCGCGTGCAGTCGGGCACTGGATGTCGTGTACTCCAAGTGCACGCTTTTACCGGGAAAGATGAATGGCATGGCGCCATAGGCCGCGAGCACACATTCGTGAAAACCGCAGACGATGAGCTTCTTTTTGCCGGGGTAGGTGTTGACGTCGCCCACCGCAAAAATGCCCGGTACGCTGGTGGCGTAGGTTTCGGTGTTGACGGCCAGTTGTTTGCGGTCCATCGCCAAGCCCCACTGCGCCACCGGCCCGAGTTTGGGAGACAGACCCAGGCGCACTAGCACGGTGTCGGTGGATACGATCTGCTCTGCGCCCTCGGCATCCAAAATACGAACACCGGTCAGGCGCCCACTGTCTTCAGTGTGGCCGGTGATCTGGCCGACCATAAAACGCAAGTGCCCAGTGTCGCGCAGCCCCTCAATGGCTGCTAGGTTGGCATCCGACCCCTGCAACACGGCACGCCGGTGCAGCAGGGTGACGCGCTTGGCCTTGGCTCCGTGGTGTTCACCATGGCCGGGGCACAGGTGCAAGGCGGCATGCAAGGCCGCGTCATCCCCGCCCACTACCAGCACCTCTTTGTTAGCGAAGTTTTCTGGCGCGTTGATGCGGTAAAACAGTTGGGTGCGCTCAAATGGTTCCAGCGCGGGCAGCTTCAGGGTGCGGGGCAAAAATGCACCCACGCCCGCAGCAATAAAAACGGCTTTTGCCAGGAACGCGGGGCCGTGTTCGCAGGCGACGTGATGGCGCCCGTCCGGTATCGGCTCCAGTGCGCTGACGGTGTGTCCGTAGTGGAAGGTTGCGCCCAGCGGTGCGATTTGTTGGAGCAGGCGGTCGGTGAGGTCTTGACCGGAGCACACGACAATGCCCGGAATGTCGTAGATCGGCTTGTCCGGGTACAGCTCGGCGCATTGGCCACCAGCGTGGGGCAGTGTGTCGATGACATGGGCTTTAACACCCAAGAGGCCGAGTTGAAAAACCTGAAACAGGCCCACGGGGCCGCCGCCGATGATGAGTGCGTCGACCTCAATGGGCGCATCCAAGCCCGAACCGCTGGTAGGGGTGGATGCGATCAAGGGGGCGGGGCCTGCTTTGCGCTGGCTAAAAAGCGCGAATTAGCGCAGCAGTTCTGGTAATTTTCCGGTCTTGTCTTTCCACTCTTCGGCTTCGGGCAGTTCGGCCTTGCGTTTGGTGATGCTCTTCCAGCCGGGCAGTTTGGCCAAATCGGCATTCAATTGGGTCATGTGGCGCTGGTCGGCCGGCACGTCTTCTTCGGCATAAATGGCGTTGACCGGGCACTCAGGAATACACACCGCGCAGTCAATGCATTCATCGGGGTCGATGGTCAAAAAATTGGGGCCTTCGCGGAAGCAGTCAACGGGGCACACGTCCACACAATCGGTGTATTTGCATTTGATACAGGCTTCGGTGACGGTATGGGTCATTTTGTTCTCTAGGGCGACAGTAGGTTAACTAACTTAGGATTTTATTGGCTTTTCATCACCCACCCTGTCGCATGGGGGCGCAGGGGGTGAATTGGGCTGGCTAGGGCCGTTCGGGTTGCGACAGGTCAACCCAGCATCAAAGCGCCAGAGGTTTTGTGGCTGGCGGTGTCAACCAGAATCAGCGAACCCAACACACGCGACTGCGCATAGGGCAGGGCGGCGATGGCTTCTTGCAGACTTAACTCAATATGGCCGATGGCATTGGGCTCGATCTGGGTGGCGTCGTGCTCCTCTAATGTGTTGATGTCCAGGCTGTGCACGATGCGTTTGATCTTGGCTTTGATCCAGCGGTGGCCGTGCAGCGCCCAGTAGACGCGGCCTGCAACCAGGGGTTCGTCGTCCATCCAGGCGACGGTGGCCTTGACCTCACGCGTGGTATTAAAGTGGCTGGGGGCGTCGTTGCTGGCCAAGAGCCAGTCGCCGCGCGACACATCTACTTCGCGGTCCAGCACGATGCCCGCGCTGTGGCCGGCTCGCACATTCTTAGGGAGTCGCGCGTGGTTCAACACTTGGGCTACTTTGGCGGTCTGGCCGCTGGGCAAAATAGAAATGGTGTCGCCTGGCTGCACCGTACCGGTGGCCACCCGGCCCCAGAAAATACGGCGCCCTTGGCTGGTGTCGCTGGTCGGCGTGGCAGCGGGTTTTTCCACCCACTGCACCGGAAATGCAAACGGCACGTCGGTTTCAGCGGCGGTCACGGGCAATTGCTCTAGCAGGGTCAAGAGGCTTGGTCCGGTGTAGTCACACCATCCCGGCGTGGCAGTCACCACGTTGTCGCCTTTGAGGGCCGAGATCGGGATGATGGCCGTCACTGCGATGCCCGCATGCGCGGCAAACGCCTCTAACGCGGTGCGAATTTTTTTGAATGCGGCCGCAGCGTCAACGCCCAGCGCGTCGAGCTTGTTGACCGTAAACACAATGCCCGGCACACGCAGCAGGTTCACCAAGAGCGAGTGGCGCCGGGTTTGGGGCAGCAGTTCCACCAAGCCTTCTACATCCCATTTCAGCTTGGTCGCGTCTACCAGTACCACGGCAGCGTGCGCGCTGCTGGCAGCGGTAACCATGTTACGGGTGTACTGCACGTGGCCGGGCGCGTCGCCAATGATGAATTTGCGGTGCGGGGTGGCAAAGTAGCGATAGGCCACGTCGATGGTGATGCCTTGCTCGCGCTCGGCCGACAAGCCATCGGTGAACTGGGCCAGGTCGGTCTCGCCACTCTTGGACACGTTAGCCAGTTGGTCGAGCATGACCGAACGGCTGTCGATCAGCAGGCGGCCAATGAGCGTGCTTTTGCCGTCGTCGACCGAGCCGCAGGTGATAAAACGCAGGGCCGACTGGGTGTCTAGGGTATCGGCTGTGGAGTCAATTTGCATAAGATTTTGGCCTGTGGCCCTCGTGGAATCTGCGGAAGTAGCTATCAAAGTAGTAGCAGTCATCAGAAGTACCCATCTTTCTTGCGTTTCTCCATGGACGCCTCAGAGGTCTTGTCGTCCATACGGGTGGCACCACGCTCGCTCACGTCGGCCTCTAGGGTTTCCAGCACGATGTCGGCGGCAGTGGCAGCAGTGCTTTCCACCGGGCAGGTGCAGGTGATGTCGCCAACCGTGCGAAACCGCACATCGCGCGATTCCACCGTCTCGCCCGGCTTGGCCGGTGTGAGCTCGGTAATCGGCACCAACAGGCCTTTGCGCTCCACCACATCGCGCTTGTGGGTGTAGTACAGGCTAGGCAGGGCGATTTGTTCGCGGTCGATGTACTGCCAGATGTCTAGCTCGGTCCAGTTGCTGATGGGGAACACGCGGAAGTGCTCGCCCGGTTGCAAACGGGTGTTGAACAGGGTCCACAGTTCCGGGCGCTGGGCCTTGGGCTGCCACTGGCCGAAGCTGTCGCGG
This sequence comes from Burkholderiales bacterium, assembly GCA_038245855.1. Classification (GTDB taxonomy): domain Bacteria; phylum Pseudomonadota; class Gammaproteobacteria; order Burkholderiales; family Burkholderiaceae_C; genus Allorhodoferax. Next base: position 25,616 of record JBBRSA010000020.1, on the reverse strand, counting down.
TGGGAGAAGATGCGCTCCTTGGCGCGGGCTTTTTCTTCGTCACGGCGGGCACCACCAATCAGCGCATCAAAGCGGAATTCTTCAATGGCTTCTAAGAGCGTGACCGATTGGTGCACATTGCGGCTCTCACCGGGGTGCGCCAGGCGCACGGTGCCGCGCGCCATAGAGTCTTCAACGCTGCGCACGATGAGTTCGGCGCCTAGCTCTTTGGCGCGGAAATCGCGGAAGTCAGTCACTTCATGGAAGTTGTGGCCGGTGTCGATCATCAACAGCGGGTAGGGGATGTTGCCCGCACCAAACGCCTTTTCAGCGCACTTGAGCATGACCAGCGAATCCTTGCCGCCCGAGAACAGCAGGGTGGGGCGCTCAAATGCAGCGGCGACTTCGCGCAGGATGAAGATAGTTTCTTCTTCCAGCGCATCGAGGTGCTGGTTGCTCAGGTGGTTGAGCAGTTCGGGATTTGTACGGGCGTTCATGCGGGAGATTTTTCTGAAAGAGATGAATCAGGGGTGATCAGCGGTGCTAAGGGTTGGGCTGGACGCGGCTTTGACATGCAGGCCACATTCTTTGGCCGCCTCGTCCTCCCACCACCAGCGCCCGGAGCGGAAGTCCTCACCCAAGCTAATGGCGCGGGTGCAGGGCTCGCAGCCAATGCTGGGGAAAAACTGGTCGTGCAGGGGATTGTAGGCAACGTCGTTGATGCGGATGTAGTGCCACACGTCGCCCCAGGTCCAGTTGGCCAGCGGGTTGAGCTTGACACGGGCCTCCGAGTTGTCGGTGAGCGGCACGTCGGCTCTAGCACCACTTTGCTCGCGGCGCAGGCCGGTGATCCAGGCCTTTTTACCCTCCAGCGCACGGGCCAGCGGCTCCATCTTGCGGATGTTGCAGCACTCTTTGCGCAGGGCAATGCTTTTGTACATCGGCTCGTTCCCCTCGCGCGCAACAAACTGCACCACGGCCTCGGGGGACGGGGTGTAGACAGTGACCGGCGCGCGTGAGCTGGCCTTGAACGAGGCCAGCAAGGCCAATGTTTCTTTGTGCAAGCGCCCGGTCTCCAGCACAAAAATGCCGATGTCGAGCTGCTGGCTGTTGATCATGTGGCTGATCACCACGTCTTCGGCGCCCAGACTGGAGGCCTGGGTGATCTGCGGGGTGCCGCCCTGCGTCAGCGCAGCATATTGCACCGCTGCCTGCGCCAGCAGAGCGCGCGATTCGGCCACCTTGATAACGTAGTCCCGCGACGGGTTGGCATTGAGCGCAATGGCGCTGCCAGCCGGTTGTGGCGCAAATTGGCCCAGACTACTGCTGCTCATGCGGCCGCCTTGCGGGCAAACTGGGGTTGCGGCGTGTGTACATCACCTTGGTAAAAGGCCTTGTAGCGGTCAAATTGGCGTTGCACAAAGTCCAGGTTCTGGTCTTCGCGTACCACGGCGGTGCTAAAGCCAGTGCGCTCCATTTGCACCAGTTGGTCAATCAGCACGTCGCCGGTGGCGCGGATTTCACCTTTGAATCCTAAGCGGCGGCGCAACAAAAAAGCCTGGCTGAAGGCGCGGCCATCGGTGAACTTGGGAAAGTTCAAATCTACCCGGTCCACGCCTGCCAATGCCAGCGTGCGGGGGTCCACGTCGTTGGCCAATTCAATGACATTTTGGCAAAACCCCGAGTCTGGGTCGTTAGCCCTCGTGGAATGTGCGGAAACAGCTATTAATTTCATAGTATTCATCGGTGCAGTGCGGTCGGTGGAAACTTAGGCTTCTTGGATGTCGCGGGCGTAGCCGGGTTTGTTGTGCAAGACGTTTTCGCCAAGGGGCAGGTCGGGTATGCGTGCGGCGTTGGCTGCAGCTTTGAATGGCTCCATGCCGACGCGTTTGAAGGTGTCGATGAAGTGCTCTCCGCTGATACGCACGCTTTGGTAGGTGTGCAAAACGGCTTCCACCACACCTGGCACTTCCAGGGCGCCAAACGAGGGGCCCACCACCTTGCCGGGTATGGCCGGACCACTGAGCGCCGTACCGTCGGAGCCACCCAGTGAGACTTGGTACCACTCGCGCCCATCCTTGTCCACGCCCAAAACACCGATGTGTCCGCTATGGTGGTGGCCACAGGAATTGATGCAGCCGCTGATATGCAGGTCGATGTCGCCCAGATCGAATAGCTCGTCCATGTCTTGGTAACGCTCGGTAATGGCAGCGGCAATGGGAATGGATCGGGCATTGGCCAGTGAGCAAAAATCTCCGCCAGGGCAGGAAATCATGTCCGTTAGCAGGCCGATATTGGCTTTGGCCAAGCCCAGTGCGCGGGCAGCGCGCCACAGGTCGGGCAATTGGTCTTGGTGCACCCAGGGCAGCAACAGGTTTTGGTTGTGTGTGACGCGTGCTTCGCCAGCGGAGAATTGGTCGGCCAAGTCCGCCGCCGCGTCAAGCTGGTCTTCGGTTGCGTCGCCGGGGGCGTAACCCAGCCGTTTGAAGGACAGGGTCACCGCGCGCAAGGCCGGGTTGCGGTGTGAACTGACATTGCGGGTCAACCACCGTGCGTACTCGGCTTGCTCAGCGGAGGTAATGGGCTGGCTGGGCGCAGTGGCCTTGTTTAACACCGGCGGCACAAAACAGGCACTCACGCGGTCGAACTCTGCTTGCGTGATGGTGTGGGGCGCGCCATCAAGCTCCAAAATTTGCTGGTACTCGGCCTCTACCTGGTCCAGGTAGCGCTGGCCTTCGACCTTGACCAAAATTTTGATCCGCGCTTTCCAGACGTTGTCGCGCCTGCCGTAACCGTTGTACACGCGAACGATGGCTTCTAGGTAGTTGAGGATCTGGTTCCAGGGCAAAAACTCACGCGCCACCACGCTGATGAGGGGGGTGCGTCCCATGCCACCGCCCACGCGCACGGTAAAGCCCAGTTCGCCTTGCTCTGACTGCACCAGTTGCAGGCCCACGTCGTACCAGGCGATGGCAGCACGGTCTTCTGCGCCACCGGTCACAGAAATCTTGAACTTGCGCGGCAAAAATGCAAATTCAGGGTGCAAGGTGCCCCATTGGCGAATGATTTCGCAAAATGGACGTGGGTCTGCCAATTCGTCGGTGGCAATGCCAGCAAGGGCATCGCTGGCAATGTTGCGGATGCAGTTGCCGCTGGTCTGCATGCCGTGCAAGTCCACGCTGGCCAGCAGTTCCATCACATCGGCGGCTTTGGTCAGCGGAATCCAGTTGTACTGCACGTTCAGGCGGGTCGTAAAGTGGCCGTAGCCGTGCTTGAGCCGCGGTGCCGGGGCACTGCTGAGTTGGCTTTGCGTTTGCTGCGCCTGCTCAAACAACTCGGCGGCCGGTTGGTCGAAATCCCGTGCGATTTGGGCCAGCACGCGCAATTGGCGGGTCGACAGTTCACCGTAGGGCACGGATACACGCAGCATGGGCGCGTAACGCTGGATATACCAGCCGTTTTGCAGACGCAGTGGGCGAAACTCGGCCTCACCCAGGGTGCCTGCCAGGTTGCGCTCCAACTGGTCACGAAACTGTGCGGCGCGGTTTTTGACGAGTTGGCGGTCGAAATCGGTGTATTGGTACATAGTGCGGATTCAAAGGGCGATCAATTTGAGGCCGGCATAGGCCAGCAATACGGAGAGCAGCGAACGAATCACGCGCTCTGGGGTTTTGTCCATGAAATGTGATCCCAGCCAAATGCCGGGGAGCGAGCCTGCCAGTAAGCTGGCCAGCATGGGCCAGTCCACAGAGCCCAAAGAGGCGTGTCCAAAACCGGCCACGAGTGTAAGGGGAACGGCGTAGGCAATGTCGGCGGCCACGATGCGCGGCAACGGCAGCATGGGGTACAGCACCATCAGCACGGTGACACCAATGGCACCCGCACCCACCGATGTCAGGGTGACCAAGGTGCCAATAACTGCGCCAAACAGCAAAGGAAGGCCCCAGTGGCGGGGGCGGGCAGCGGCGGCTTCTTGTCCGGTGGCAATGGTAATGGGGGCGGCTTTGCCACGCAGCACCTTGTACAGCGTAGCCGCAGCGGTGAGCAGCAGTGCCAAACCCAAGGCCGTGGTCATGATTTTCTGGACCGCCGGGTTGGCAGCACCAACGCTGTGCAGGAGGTACAGCGTAATCAGTGAGGCCGGAATGCTGCCCGCAGAGAGGTTGATGACCACCGGCCAGTCAATCCGCTTGGCGCGGGCCAATTTGACGGTGCCGCCCATTTTGGTGAACGCGGCAAACAGCAAGTCGGTGCCGACCGCCATATACGGCTTGACCCCAAACAAAAAGATCAGGATAGGCGTCATCAAGGACCCGCCGCCCACACCCGTGAGGCCAACGACGGTGCCGACAAAAAAACCCGCCAAGACAAACGCTAATTCATGCATGGGGGGACTGTAGATATTTTTAGTTATATTGAAAAATACATTTTTCTAATTTCTATATTTCTAATATTTATATAACGCGCGTAGTCAGCATTCTGCGCGGTGGATCACTGGGCCACTGGACCGATTGGCTTAAACGACCTGCACCGTGATGCCTTGTAGTCCGTCAATGGCGGCGGTGAGTACTTCGCCGCGCACCACAGCACCTACGCCTTCGGGTGTGCCGGTGTAAATCAGGTCGCCCGCTTGCAAGGTCCAGGCGGCGGACAACTGCTCAATCGTCTCGGCAACGCTCCAGATCATCTGGTCGGTGTTGCCCTGTTGGCGCGTCTGCCCGTTGACCTGCAATGCAATGCCGGCCTTGGTGATGTCTGCCACCTGCTCTGCTGGAGTAATGGCCCCAATAGGCGCCGAGGCGTCAAACCCTTTGGCAATACACCAGGGGCGGCCTTGCTTTTTGAGTGCCGCCTGCAGATCGCGCCGGGTCATGTCCAGTCCCACCGCATAGCCAAAAATGTGCGCTGCAGCATCGGCTGCCCTGATGTTGGCGCCGCCCTTGCCAATGGCCACCACCAGCTCGATTTCATGGTGCAGGTTGGTGGTGAGCGGGGGGTAGGGCATATCAGTCGTGACGCCGGGGCGCGCGACCAGCACCGCATCGGCCGGTTTCATAAAGAAGAACGGCGCCTCGCGGCCACCGCCACCCATCTCAACGGCGTGCGCCTCGTAGTTGCGCCCCACACAATAAATGCGGTGCACGGGGAAGTTGGCAGTTTGGCCAACAACAGGAACGGTGACCTGCGCTGGGGGTGGAAATACGGTGTGCATCGTGAAAGCCTTTAGTTCGATTTGGTCACCAAGTCAAAGTGTTCGACCACCGGCGGGCTGGCAAAAAATGGCCCAATGATGGCGCGCCACTGGGTGAATAAATCAGACTGGCGAAAGCCCACCGTGTGGTCTTCCACGGTGTCCCAAAAAATTTGCAACACATAGCGCTCCGGGCTTTCAATGCCGCGGTTAATTTTGTAGCCCTGCGCGCCTTTGGCCGCAACGATGAGGGTGCTGGCAGCGCGGGTAATGGCCTCTTCAAAAGCGGCGTTTTGGCCGGGGTGGATGCGAATGTCGGCAAGTTCGAGAATCATAGAAGGCTCCGTGGGGTCAATGGCAATGGGTATAGCGCGTGGATATAGCGCGAATGGTAACGGGCGCCGCAAAAGAGCGGTACTTGCAGGGGACTATTTGCAGAGGACTATTTTGGCCCCGATCCAAGTCGGCTAAAGCCGCTGACGGGGCCGACACATTTGACGGACCCGCCTTCGCGCACCAACACCTTGGGGTAAGCTAAATACATGGCAGTCCAAACACCAACTTTCGCGCCGCTCGACTGGATCACGCCAGACTGGCCTGCACCGGCCAATGTGCGGGCTTTGTGTACGACCCGCGCAGGTGGGGTATCGGCGGGGCCGTATGCCAGCATGAACTTGGGCGACCATGTGGCGGATGCCCCGCAAGCGGTGGCAACCAACCGCACCCTTTTGGCCGCCACCTTGGCGGCGCGGCCCGTCTTTTTGAACCAGGTGCATGGAACGCACATGCTCGATCTGGCGCACGCAAGCGTGGACGGGCAAGATGCCGACGGCGCCTTTACCGTCGATGTGGGGCTGGCCTGCACCGTGATGGTGGCGGATTGCCTGCCCGTTCTGCTGTGCGACACCCGCGGTACGGCGGTGGCCGCCGTGCACGCCGGTTGGCGCGGCTTGGCCGGAGAGGGCGGGCAGGGTGTGTTAGAGGTAATTTATAAGCGTTTCAGTGCTCTAGCCCTCGTAGAACCTGCGCAAGCAGCTACTAATTTGATAGCGTGGCTGGGTCCCTGCATCGGGCCGCAGGCGTTTGAGGTGGGCCCCGAGGTGCGCGCTGCGTTTGTGGGTCATGCTGCGCAGGCGGCCGATTGTTTTACCCCGCTCCCCAGTGGTAAGTGGCTGGCAGATTTACCGGCCCTGGCCCGCCAGCGCTTGCAAGCATTGGGCGTCGGGCGTGTTTATGGCAATGACAGCACGGCCCCGTGGTGCACGGTGACCAACCCGTCACGGTTCTTCTCGTACCGGCGCGATGGCGCCAGTGGGCGCATGGCTGCCAGCATCTGGCTGGCGTGATGCCATTTCGGCCAATTCGGCTGCTTCGCGCTGTTTGATGGCGCGTTTGCGAGCGGGTGCCCCCATGAAATACAGCACCAGCGAGACTGGCAGCAGCCCGTAAAACACAAAAGTGATGACCGCTCCAAGGATGCTTCCGGTGGAGTTGGTGGCCTCGGCCACGCTCATCATGACGACGACATACAGCCAGCCAATGGGGATCATGTACATAGCTAGGTCAACCTTTGCTCAATTTGCATAGGCCGCAAGGGTAGCGCAGGCCACAGCCTGAGATACTAGGGCCTGTTAGAAGCCCTACGCAAAAGGTACCGGTGTGACACACAACGCGCTCGATTTATGGACCCAGGTGGCCCAGCAGATGCAGCAAACCATGCTGGAGAGCTGGACCAAGGCCCTGCAGACCCTGCAAAACCCCGATTTAGGTGGCATGGCCGCTGGCGGCGTAATGCCAAGCGGGCCTTTGCCCGAGATACGGTTTTCGCCCGACAAACTCAAGGCTGTGCAGGCGCAGTACGTGCAAGAGGTCTACGCCTTGTTTAGCCAAGGCGGCGCCATGCCCGACATGGCGGGTGACCGACGTTTTTCCGACCTTGCCTGGGGTAGCAACCCTTTGGCGGGCTTTTCTGCGGCGGTGTACTTGCTCAATGCCCGCACCATGATGGGCTTGGCCGACGCAGTGGAGTCCGATGCCAAAACCAAGAACCGCATCCGCTTTGCCATTGATCAATGGATGGCCGCCGCCGCACCCAGCAATTTTCTAGCCTTTAACGCCGCGGCACAAAAGAAGGCGATTGACACCCAGGGTGAGAGCATCGCTAAGGGGTTGCAAAATTTAATGCATGACCTGCACCAAGGCCATGTTTCCATGACGGACGAGAGCCTGTTTGAAGTAGGAAAAAACGTGGCTACCACCGAAGGATCGGTGGTTTTTCAAAACGAGTTATTCCAGCTTATCGAATACAAGCCTTTGACGGATACGGTCTTTGAAAAGCCGCTCTTGATGGTGCCGCCGTGCATCAATAAGTTCTACATCTTGGACTTGCAACCGGCTAATTCCCTGGCCCGTTATGCCGTATCCCAGGGCCACCGCACCTTCATGGTCAGCTGGCGCAACCCCGATGAATCCTTGTCCAAGGCCACTTGGGATGACTACATCGAGAAAGCAGTCATCCAGGCCATCACCGCCACGCAAGCCATCACCGGTGCGCCCACCATCAATACGCTGGGTTTTTGTGTGGGCGGCACCATGCTGGGCACCGCACTGGCTGTGCTGGCGGCACGGGCGGCGGCCGAAGGGGGCAACAAGTCCTTACCGGTGGCCAGTGCCACGCTGCTAACCACCTTTCTGGATTTTTCGGACACCGGCATCCTAGATGTGTTTATTGACGAAGCCTTTGTGCAGTACCGCGAGAAAGAGATGGGTAAGGGCGGGCTGATGAAGGGCGGCGATTTGTCGTCAACCTTTAGCTTTTTACGCCCCAACGACCTGGTGTGGAACTACGTGGTGGGTAACTACCTCAAGGGGGAAACCCCGCCGCCGTTTGACCTGTTGTACTGGAACTCTGACAGCACCAACTTGCCCGGCCCGTATTACGCCTGGTACCTGCGCAACACGTACTTAGAAAACAACTTGGTCAAGCCGGGCAAAGCCACGGTCTGCGGGCAAAAGGTTGACCTGGGGCTGGTGGACATACCGGTGTACATCTACGGCTCGCGCGAAGACCATATCGTGCCCATCGGTGGGGCTTATGCGTCGACCCAGGTGTTGCCGGGAAAAAAGCGTTTTGTAATGGGGGCTTCTGGCCACATTGCAGGGGTGATCAACCCACCGGCCAAAAACAAGCGCAGCCACTGGATTCGCGCCGATGGCAAACTGCCCAAGTCCTTTGACACTTGGCTTAAAGGCGCTGAAGAACACCCCGGCAGCTGGTGGACCGATTGGTCAGACTGGCTCAAAGGCCAGGCCGGTGCATCCATCCCCGCGCCGCAGCAATACGGCAAGGGCAAAGGGGTGTACAAACCCCGCGAGAGTGCACCGGGAAGCTACGTCAAAGTACGCGCTTGAATTTTTTGAATCGTTGAAAGTGAGAGAGACCATGCAAGACATCGTGATAGTTTGCGCCGCCCGCACCGCCGTGGGCAAGTTTGGCGGCACCCTGGCCAAAACGGCTGCAACCGATTTGGGCGCCGCCGTTATTAAAAACCTGCTGACGCGCACCGGGCTGGGCCCCGACCAAATTGGTGAAGTCATCCTGGGCCAAGTGCTGGCTGCCGGCGTGGGCCAAAACCCGGCGCGCCAATCGCTCATTAAAAGCGGCCTGACCCAGGAGACACCGGCTCTGACCATCAACGCGGTGTGTGGCTCAGGCCTCAAGGCCGTGATGCTGGCTGCGCAGGCGGTGGCCTGGGGCGACAGCGACATCGTCATCGCGGGTGGTCAGGAAAACATGAGTGCCAGCCCGCATGTGTTGTTGGGCTCACGCGATGGCCAGCGTATGGGTGACTGGAAGATGGTCGACTCCATGATTGTGGACGGCCTGTGGGACGCCTACAACCAATACCACATGGGTATCACCGCAGAAAACGTCGCCAAGGCGTATGCCATCAGCCGCGACATGCAAGACGCGCTGGCCCTAGCCAGCCAGCAAAAGGCGGCGGCTGCGCAAGACGCGGGCAGGTTTGTTGATGAAATTGTGCCCATCACGTTGCCCCAGAAAAAGGGCGATCCGGTCGTGTTTGCCGCCGACGAATACATCAACCGCAAGTCCAATGCCGATGCGCTGGCCAGTTTGCGCCCCGCCTTCGACAAGGCAGGTAGCGTGACTGCAGGCAACGCGTCGGGCATCAATGACGGCGCGGCTGCGGTCATGGTGATGACGGCTCAAAAAGCCGCTGCATTGGGGCTTACACCCATGGGGCGTATTGCCAGCTTTGCCACTACGGGGCTGGATCCGGCCATGATGGGCATGGGCCCGGTTTCGGCCTCGCAGAAGGCGCTGGCGCGGGCCGGCTGGAAGGCGCAAGACCTGGATTTGCTGGAAATCAACGAAGCCTTCGCCGCGCAGGCATGTGCGGTGAATCAGGTGATGGGCTGGGACACCTCCAAAGTCAACGTTAACGGCGGTGCCATTGCCATTGGCCACCCCATTGGCGCGTCAGGTTGCCGCATCTTGGTAACCTTGCTACACGAGATGCAGCGACGCAACGCCAAAAAAGGTATTGCGAGCCTGTGTATTGGCGGCGGCATGGGTGTTGCCCTGACGATCGAGCGCTGAATCCAAGGAGACTGTAATGAATCAAAAAGTGGCATACATCACCGGTGGTATGGGCGGCATTGGTACAGCCATTTGCCAGCGGCTCCACCGGGATGGATTCAAAGTGATTGCGGGTTGCGGCCCCAACCGGGACCACGCCAAATGGATCGCCGAACAGGCGGAACTGGGCCATACCTTTTATGCCTCGGCCGGCAACGTGGGCGACTGGCAGTCCACGGTGGACGCGTTCACCAAGGTTAAGGCCTTGCACGGCAGTGTAGATGTGTTGGTCAACAACGCGGGCATTACCCGCGACCGCATGTTCCTCAAAATGACCCGCGAGGACTGGGATTCGGTGATCGAGACCAACCTGACCAGCATGTTCAATGTCACCAAGCAGGTGGTGGAAGACATGGTGGACAAGGGCTGGGGACGCATCATCAACATCTCCTCGGTCAACGGCGAAAAAGGCCAGGCCGGGCAAACCAACTATTCAGCGGCCAAGGCCGGCATGCACGGCTTCACCATGGCCTTGGCACAAGAGTTGGCCAGTCGTGGTGTCACGGTCAATACGGTGAGTCCGGGCTACATCGGCACCAGTATGGTCAAGGCGATTCGGGAAGATGTTTTGACCAAGATTGTGGGGACCGTGCCGCTGAAACGTTTGGGCGAACCCAGCGAGATTGCTTCCATCATTGCCTGGCTGGCATCGGAAGAGGGTGGCTACTCCACCGGGGCAGATTTTTCGGTGAACGGTGGCTTACACATGGGCTAGTTGTCAACGCAGGCGCGTATTTTTGTGTGCATTTACACACAAGGATTCACTCTTTTTTTTGCCTTCACATGAACATGGTGCACGGGTGTCAAAAATGCCCGCCATAATGGTTGGAACTTCAATGCGGTGGGGGTGGAAGTGAACCAAATAAGAATGGCCTATGAACCATAAAAACGATGCCCTTGAGTGGGTTGACGTGCAGGCATTGCGCACAGGGATGTTCGTCGAACTGGAATTGGATTGGTTGAGCCATCCGTTTCCCAGTGGCCGTTTCAAAATTGCTTCGCAGCATCAAATCGACACCATCGCCAAGATTGGCCTAAAGCGGGTCCGTGTCAATTTCAGTAAAAGTGATGATTCCGCCACGCAGCCGGAGTCGGAGTCGGCCGATGTACCCGAACCCGTGTTGCTTGAGCAAATCGTTCAGGTTGCCCCAGTTGACAACTCCGCAGACGCACTGCGCCGTAAAGAACTCCAGCGGATTGCGCTAGAGCAGCACAGCTTGGCGCTGTGCGAAAAGCGCTTTGGTGACGCGGCCCGGCAGTACCGGCAAACAATGGAGCAGATCCCGATTGATCCCCAAGCGGCGGCAGAACATTGCCATACCGTGATTAACACCATGCTGTGCGACATGCTGGGCGAGGGGGAAACTATCATCCGTCTGCTGTCGGGCGTTGGACGTGAAAACCCTTCTGTGCACCCGGTCAACGTCACCGTTTTGTCCCTGTTGTTGGGCAAGGCATTAGGCCTGGCGCAGTCCGATTTATTCGACCTGGGCGAAGCCGCTTTTTTACATGACATGGGTAAAACCCGGTTGCCCGAGCGTGTACGTTGGCCACAAGAAAACTTCACCACTGCGGAATACCTGTCCTACCAGGACCATGTTGCCTATGGGGTGCAGATGGGCAAAAAGATGGGTTTGAGTAAGCCCGTGCTCCAGGCTATCGCCCACCACCATGAGCTGATTGACGGCAGTGGCTTTCCCACACGGGTGCGCGGCGAATCCCTGTCGGTTGCGTCGCGAATTTTGGCGTTGGTGAACCGTTTTGACAACCTGTGCAACCCTTATCAGGTGGCCTCGGCCATGACGCCCCATGAAGCCCTATCGCTGATTTTTTCGCAGCTCAAGAGCCGATTCGATGTGGGTGCGTTGAGCGCGTTTATCCGCATGATGGGCGTGTACCCGCCGGGCTCGGTGGTGCAGCTCAATGATGACCGGTTTGGTATTGTGGTGTCGGTCAATTCGGTTCGGCCACTCAAACCCAAGTTGATCGTCCATGAGAGTGGAGTGGCGCGGGAGGAAGCGCCGATTCTGGATTTGGAGACGGCCACACAAGTTGGCATTCGACGCAGCATCAAACCCGCAGCTTTGTCCGATCCGGCGCTGGCATTTTTGGCGCCGCGCTCGCGGGTGTCCTATTTCTACGAGCGGGTCAATGGTGCCCAGCCTGCGTCGGCGGCGTAATACGGGGCGCGGACAGATCGCCGCAGATTCATTCGCCGCGCAGGCCTTTGTACAACATGTAGCTGCCCAAGGCGTACAACAGCAGCGCAAAGACCCGCTTGAGTCGAGCCAGCGGCAGGCTGTGGGCCATGGCAGCGCCCAAGGGCGCGGTTAAGACACTGCAGCTGGCGATCACCACTAGGGCGGGTAGCCACACATAACCCACTGAACCAACGGGCAGCCCTGCCACCGCAGCGCCGCTGAATATATAACCGGCCGTGTTGGCCAGTGCGATGGGAAAACCCAGTGCAGCACTCGTGGCCACCGCGTTAAGGATGGGTATGTTGTGGGCAACCATAAACGGCACACTGACAAAACCACCGCCTGCGCCAACCAGACCCGACAAAAATCCGATCACGGAGCCCGCCGCCAATTTGCCCGGTGTGCCTGGCATTTGCCGACCGGGTTTGGGCTTCTTGTCCAAGAACATCTGGGTGGCCGAAAACCCCACAAACACGGCAAAAAATATGGCGAGCGAGGCGCCCTTGAGAATGGAAAACACACCGGCACTGGCCACTGCGCTGCCCAGCACAATGCCGGGCGCCAACGCTTTGACCAAGTCCCAGCGCACGCCGCCGCGCTGGTGGTGGGCACGCACACTGGAAACAGAGGTGAACACAATAGTGGCCATCGAGGTGGCAATTGCCATCTTGACTGCCAACCCGGCTGGCACCCCGCGGGCGGACAGGATGAGGGTCAAGAAAGGTGATATCACCATGCCGCCGCCCACGCCAAGCAGGCCCGCCATGTAACCCGTACACAGGCCCAGTGCGGCCAGTTCGACAATCAACTGGGGTTCAAGAATCATGGGGAGAAAAATAGAAGAAAGGTGTCTGCGGTGCCACCGGACCGCATCCTGAACCATGGTTCAGGTGGGCGAGGTCAGCACCCGCTTTGGGTTCATCTAACGCGAGATGATCACGCTAGCGGGGCAATGTTCCAAGCCCGAGCTCAAAGAGCATTGGTACAAGGAAATATAAAGCCCGACAGCACCGCAGACAGTGTTAATTGTAGACCTTTAGCCCGCCGCTGTGGACCTACAGCAAGCGTCCGTCTTCGCCCAAAGCCTGGTCAAGCCGCTCTAACAGGGAAATGAGCAGCACGTCGGAGTCCGTTGCACCGTCTGGTGATTGGGCCACCGGGGCGGGCGGCACACTGGGCGGCTTCGTCGCTGCGCCTTTTGTGGCACTACCCGGTACTACGGCCAAGTTGGGCGCGCGGTCGGTCACATCAAACGCCAGGTTAAGCGCGGCCAACACAGCGATGCGATCGCGCGCCTTGACTTTGCCGGCCTCACGAATTTTGCACATGGCGGTGTCTACCCGCTCCACGGCTTCGAGCAAGCGCGACTCGCCACCTTCGGGGCATCCCAGTAGGTAACTTTGCCCCATGATTTGGACTTCAAGCTGTTTCATGATGAACTTTTTGGGGATGTAATCGACTCTGGCAGTTTCTCCAGCAAGGTGTCGATCCGCGCGCGGGCGGCATTGAGGCGCGACTTGAGTGCGTCACGTTCGTGGGCCAAGGTCGCCACCTGTTCGGCCAGCAAGGTGTTGGTCCGTTGCAGCTCGCCATAGCGAACCAGCAGTCGCTCCACCCGTTCGGTAATTTGGTCGATGTGAGTCTGATTCGACATAGGTCAACCATTGTAGGGTGAGCGCAAGCAGGTCTCGCGTAAAATTGCGCGGTTGGTGCTCGCGGTGTGGTTCACATGCCGCAGTTCAACGGGAAGCAGGAGGGCGGTGCTGGTCACAGCCAACCTAACCTGCGCTGCCCCCGCAACGGTAAGTGGACGAATCACCCGATTCAACTTCCAATACAGCCACTGGGCGTTTGAACACGCGCCTGGGAAGGCTTGGCAAGTCGCTCCATCAGCCCGGATACCGGCCAATAAGGTGGCTGCACGCCTGCGTGCAGCCTTTACGCCCATGCGCTGTCGGGGAAGACGGCGAGGGCACTTAGTCTGAGTGTTTTCCTTCTTATGAAATCTGTTATTTTTTCAACGCGCTTGGCGGCGCTTCCTTTGGCGCTGTGCGCTACTTTGCCTGCCTACGCCCAAACGCAACTCAAAGACGTGGTGGTGACCGCCACCCGTTTTGCGGAAACCGCCAGTGCGGTGCCCTACGCCGTGAGCGTGGTGACGGCCGATGAGATTCGCGCGTCCGGCGCGACTACCGTCAACGAAGCGCTCATGCAGCTGCTAGGAATTCCTGGCCGGCTCGATACATCGGGTGGTGGCAACTACACCCTGGATTTGCGCGGCTTTGGCGGCACAGCTGACAAAAATCAAGTCATCATTGTCGATGGTCGTCGCCTGAAAGAAGACGATTTGTCCGCAAGTAATTTGTCTGTTGTGCCGATTGAAACGGTGGAGCGCATCGAGGTCATGCGTGGCAGCGGTTCGGTCCAATACGGTGAAGGTGCCACCGGTGGCGTGATTGTGGTCACCACCAAAGCCGGCAAAGGGGTGGAGCGCCACAACGGCGCCACCGTCGGTGCGTCGGTGGGCTCCTTTGCCACCCGTGAGGCACATGCCTCGGCAGTTTTGGCGTCGGGCGGGTTTTCAGTGGACGTCGCGGCTAAAGACGCACGCAGCAATGGTTTTAGAGACAACTCTGCGTCCACCTCCAACAGCTTGGCATCGACCGCGCAGTGGAGCAACGACTGGCTGCGCCTGGGCGCACAAAGCGGGCGTCAGTTGGTGCAAAGTGGCTGGCCTGGACCATTGAGTGCAGCCCAATATGCAGGTGATCCGTCACAGGCTTCTTCAACTGTGAACTACGGCACCAGCAAAAGTGAAAACACCGGTGTATTTGGCGAGGCCATGGTAGGTGACTGGCAGTTTGCAGTGGACGCCAATGAACGTACGCGACAGGCTCGAAATTTTGATACTGGTGCGTATGGATCGGACGTTGCCGCCTCCAATGTCAACCTGCGCGCCCGGCATGAAACGCGGGGTGAAACCATGGCCAATGCGGTGGTGGTCGGTGTTGACAATTCCAAATGGGCAAGCACCATCACGTCGGGCTGGGGGGTGGGCACCATTGCCGACAGCCGAAGTACTGCGGTGTATGTGACAGATGACCTGACATGGATTGCGACCGGGACCCGCCTGAGTATGGGTGTACGGGGCGATGACGTAGAAAAGCAGACAACTTCTTCGGCTGTTCATTTGAACGAGCGGCCCACCGCATGGCAACTGGGGCTGAGTCAGGCCTTGGCGCCAGCGGTCACGACCTATGGGCATTTGGGCACTGGCTACCGTCTCGGGACGGCGGATGAATTCACCTTTACCCAACCCGGCGTGGTGCTGCAAACCCAAACCTCCCGCGATTTGGAGTTGGGCGCGCGTTGGGTACAGGGCGCAGACCGGGTGGAGTTGCGCTGGTACCGCAGTGATTTGACGAACGAGCTGGGATATGACCCGGTCATCGCCAATGCAGGCTCATGGACCGGCGTGGGTGCCAACGTCAACTTTGACCCCACCCGTCGCCAAGGGCTTGAGCTGGAAGCCAAGCACCAGTTGAACGCGTCAGTGCAGATGCGCGCCAACCTCGCGGTGCGCGAAGCCAAGTTCAGTGCCGGGGCCTACTCGGGCAACGACATTGCGCTGGTGCCGCACGAAACGGCCGCCATAGGGGCTACCTGGCGCCCCATGGCCGGGCATTTGCTTGATGCCGGGGTCAATTGGGTGGCTGAACAAAGCCCCACCTTTGCCAACCAGTGCAGCATTCCCTCGTACACCACGGTGGATGCTCGCTATGCCTACACCGTGGGTAAGTTAGAACTGGCTTTGGGCGTGAAGAACCTGGCGGATGCCAAGTACTACACCCTGGCCTACGCGTGCGCGGGCGCCGTCGCCACGTCGATCTACCCCGAGGTGGGCCGCACCGTCACCGCGTCGGCGCAGTTCAGCTTCTAACGCCATCACGCGCAGCCACCAAGCCCATGAACCCGCTCTCGCCTGTGACGATTGCCCGCAGTGAGTTCATTCTGGGTGGCCAAAAAAGCGGCAAGTCGCGCCGTGCCGAGTCGCTGGCCCAGCAGTGGCTGGGTGCGGCGAGCGAGCACCGCGCCGTGCTCATTGCTACGGCCCTTGCGGGTGACGCGGAGATGCACCAGCGCATCCAGCGCCACCAGAAAGACCGGGCCGACCGTGTGCCGGGCATGGTCACAGTGGAAGAGCCCTTGGCGTTGGCCGAAGCCATTGCCCAGCACAGCAACCCACAGACCCTGGTGGTGGTGGACTGTCTGACGCTGTGGCTTACCAATTGGATGATGCCGCTGCACGCACACCCGCCTGAAAATAATGAACAAAAAAGCCCTCTAGCCCTCGTAGAATCTGCGCAAGCAGCTACGCTTTTAATAGCAATCGCCAACGCCACCGGCCCCATCGTGGTGGTGGGCAACGAGATTGGCTTGGGTGTCATACCCATGGGTGCTGAAGTGCGTGCCTTTGTCGACGCCCTAGGCCGCCTAAACCAGCAAGTGGCCGCCACCTGCCAGCGTGTGACCCTGATGGCAGCTGGCCTGCCCCTGACTGTAAAAGACGCGCCATGAAAAAGATATTCCCTCGCGGTCTTCGAGAACTATTGAACCGGCCAGCAGGCGCGGTGCCAAGGCGTTTTGCGCAGGTCAAGGAGGAGCCCGCAACGCGGGCGGGGGACACGAAGCAAAGCGCCTTGGCACCGCGCCTGCTGGCAGCGTTGGCGATTACCTTCACCCTTATAAGCACAGCCCATGCCCTGCAGATCACCGACGACCGAGGCGTGACCGTCACCTTTACCCAGCCACCCCAACGCATTGTGAGTTTGTTGCCCTCCTTGGCTGAGACCGTGTGTGCATTGGGGCAGTGCCAGCGTTTGGTGGGCGTGGACCGCTATACCAACTACCCCGCCAGCGTACAAAAGCTGCCGCAGGTCGGTGGTGGGTTGGACCCCAACATCGAAGCCATCGTGGCCCTCAAGCCCGATGTCGTTCTGATGGCCACATCGTCACGTGCCGGGGAGCGGCTGCAATCGCTAGGCCTAAAAGTGGTAGCGCTAGAGCCCACGACCCATGCGGATGTGCAGCGTATTTTGCGCACCGTGGGGCAATTGTTGGGTGTGGACAATGCACCGCAAGTTTGGCGCGGCATTGATGCGGGCGTTACGGCGGCGGCCCAGTCCATGCCGCCCAGCGCCCGTGCCATGCGGGTGTATTTTGAAGTCAATGAGGGCCCCTTCGCCGCGGGCGAGGCATCGTTTATTGGTGAGACGTTAACCCGCTTGGGCGTCAAAAACATTGTCCCGGCCAAGCTGGGCGCATTCCCACGGCTGAACCCCGAATTTGTGGTGCGTGCCGACCCGGATGTGATTCTGATTAGTGACCGCAGCGTGCAAGCCCTGACCCAGCGGCCCGGCTGGTCCACCATGCGCGCGCTGCGCCAGGGGCAGGTGTGCCAGTTTTCTAGTCAGGAAGGCGATGCGCTGGTGCGCGCCGGCCCGCGCATGGCCGAGGGCGCGCGGCTGATGGCACAGTGCATTAGCAAGCACGCACCGGGCCCGAGCGCCGCGCCGCTGGTGGGAATACACCAATGATTGCGCCCCGGGTGATGGGTTGGATGTTTGGTTTTGTGCTGGTCGCGGTGGTACTTGCGGCCATCGGTGTCTGTGTGGGCAGTGCGGGTTTTGAGAATCTGCTGCAGCCTCTTTTGCATCCGTCCTTAGACCCGGCTCATACCGCAATGGCGCGGCAAATCGTGTGGGAGATCCGTTTGCCGCGCACTCTGGGCGCCTGGGCCGCAGGTGCCCTGCTGGGGCTGGCCGGGGCTGTGGCGCAGGGGGTTTTTCGCAACCCGCTGGCCGACCCATTTTTGCTGGGTAGTGCGTCGGGTGCATCGTTGGGGGTGGCCTTGGCGCTGGCTGCCATGGGTGGTGGCGCGGGCATGCTGGGTGCAAGTGGCGGTGTCGCGGTCAGCGTGTTTTCCAGCAGCATCTGGGTGCGCCTGGGCTTGACGGGAGCGGCCTTTGTCGGGGCAGTGCTGGCGGTGTTGCTGACGGTGGTTTTGTCACGCGGCGTAGGCCATACCCTACGCCTGCTTTTGGCCGGCGTGGTGGTCGGCGTGGTGCTGGGTGCGTTGACACAGCTGGTGTTGTTGTTCTCGCCTGAATCGCTACAAGCGATGCAGGCCTTTATGCTGGGCTCTACCGCCTTTGTGGGTTGGACTGCTTGTGCCCTGATGGTCGTGGTGTGGGTTCCCTGCGCACTGGCTGCGTGGCTGCTAGCTCGGGTGTTGGATGGGTTGAGCCTAGGAGACGCTACTGCCTTGAGCCTGGGCTTGCCCGTGGCGTCCATGCGCGCCGCCTTGGTGGTGGTGGTGACACTGGCCACCGGCGCGGCCGTGGCGCAAACAGGTTTGATCGCGTTTGTCGGCTTGGCGGCGCCCCACTTGGTGCGCTCCATTGTCAAAACCACGCATGGCGCGCTCATGCTGCTGTCCAGCCTGGTCGGCGGTGTCTTGCTAATGGCCGCCGATACATTGGCACGCGGTCTGGTAGCGCCGCAGGAGTTGCCAGTGGGCGTGCTTACTGCCGTGCTGGGAGGCGGCTACTTGTTGTGGCTGATGCACCGAGGTGGTGGTGGGCAGGCTATGGGTGGGCGTTCTCTATGACTGATCTGGCCGTTGCTGGCGCTATGCCTTTGATAGCTATTCGCGCAGATTCTATAAGGGCAAGCTTGGGGTTTGGTTCTCAAAAAACTGTGGTCTTACAAGGCGTCAACTTGGATATTGCTGCAGGCCAGTGGACCAGCGTTGTGGGCCCTAACGGCGCGGGCAAGTCCACCTTGCTCAAGTGCCTAGCGGGTGTGTTGCACCACAGCGGCACGGTGACGTTGTTGGGGCGACCCCTTCGCAGCCTGACGCACCGTGACCGCGCCCGCCAGCTGGCGTGGCTGGGGCAAAACGAGGCGTGGGCCGATGATTTAACCGTGTGGGACGTGGCCATGTTGGGGCGCCTGCCGCACCAGGCCTGGCTGGCGTCACCCAGCGTCCAAGACAACGCCGCTGTGGAGCAAGCGCTGCGCGCCACGCAGGCGTGGGGCTGGCGCTACCGATCCCTGGGCCAGCTTTCTGGTGGCGAGCGCCAGCGTGTGCTGCTGGCCCGCGCCCTGGCAGTACAGGCCCAAGTGCTGCTGATGGACGAACCCCTGGCCAATTTGGACCCGCCGCACCAAGCCGATTGGTTGGCCGTGGTGCGGGCCTTGGTACGCCAAGGCACCACCGTGGTCAGCGTGCTGCACGAGATCAGCATGGCCCTGCACGCCGACCGCGTGGTGGTTATGGACCGTGGCGAGGTAACCCACCACGGCGCCAGCGCCGACCCCGCTACCCACCAGGCATTGGTCGATGTTTTTGACCAGCGTATTGCCATCCACGCCATCGAAGGGCAGTGGGTGGCGCTGCCGCGGGTAGGCGAAGCGGCCCGCTCGCAGCCGACCCGCGATAATCACCCTGCTGGTGTCTATGCACGGTAACGCAATGGCCGTTGTGCCGTGGGTCGCCATAAGTGGTGCAAATCATGCCGTTTGAACCCGGTTTGCCGAAAAAACCCTGTCGCACGGTTCGCGCAGTGCCAGCCGTGCATCAGAATGTTCGCTGTGGCCGTGACTACGGCGCTTTTATTTAGATTTATTTAGATTAATCAGGAGATTTCATCCATGTCCGCCACTTTGACGCCTAACGCCCTGGCTGCCGCCACACAACCCCTGCATTTCCATGCACCCCACAAGTCGCCTGCAGCGCGCAGCAAGGTCGAGCAGCGCGTCTGGACGGTGGCTGAAATTGCAACCTTGCTTGCGCAGCCCTTTAATGACTTGATGTTCCAAGCGCAAACCGTTCACCGCGCCCACTTCGACCCCAATATGGTGGAGCTGGCTACACTTTTGTCGGTCAAAACTGGCGGCTGCCCGGAGGACTGTGGCTACTGCCCGCAGTCGGTGCACTTTGATACCGGTGTGGAGGCTGGCAAGCTGATGGGTGTGGAGGCCGTGCGCGAAGCCGCATTGGCTGCCAAGGCTGCAGGCGCCACCCGTTTTTGCATGGGCGCCGCTTGGCGCGCACCCAAAGACCGCGATGTGGAAGCCGTGGCCGAGCTGGTGAAAGCGGTCAAAGCCACGGGGCTGGAGTCGTGCGCCACCTTAGGCATGTTGGGCGAGGGCCATGCCGAGCAGCTGCGTGACGCCGGGCTGGACTACTACAACCACAACCTAGACAGTGCGCCTGATTTTTACGGCGACGTCATTACCACCCGCGACTACCAAGACCGCTTGGACACCCTGACCCGCGTGCGCAACGCGGGCGTGAGTGTGTGCTGCGGCGGCATTGTGGGCATGGGCGAATCCCGCCTGCAGCGCGCTGGCCTGATTGCCGAACTGGCCAATTTGGCGCCGTACCCTGAGTCGGTGCCCATCAACCATTTGGTCAAGGTCGAAGGTACGCCCATGGCTAACCAGGCCGATCTGGACCCATTGGAATTTGTACGCACCATCGCCGTGGCACGTATCACCATGCCCCTGGCCCGCGTGCGTCTGTCGGCCGGCCGCCAGAGCATGAGCGACGCAGTGCAAGCCCTGTGTTTTGTGGCTGGCGCCAACTCCATCTTTTACGGTGACAAGCTGCTCACCACCCCCAACCCTACCGGTAATGCGGATATGGAGCTGTTGGAGCGCTTGGGCCTCAAAACCGGCCAGCCCATGCCACGGCCCTGACCGATGGCGTTTTTCGCACTTGCACCCGCATTGGGCAGGCTGACTGCCAGCGGCCGTGTTTTTGTGGAAAAAGTGGCCGCTAGCCCTCATGGATGTTGCGCACACCGCTCTCTCTTTTATAGCGAATACACACTATGAGTGAGGGCCATAAGCGCCTTGCTCGTTGTGTCATGGTGCTGGGCACCACCAGCGGCGCTGGCAAGAGCTGGCTCACGACGGCCCTGTGCCGCTATTACGCGCGCCAGGGTCTCAAAGTGGCCCCGTTCAAAGCGCAGAACATGAGCAACAACGCACGCGTTGTCGGCCCCCACGCTCCACCGCTACGCGGGTCGCTGCCCCCCGAGGGGGCTAATTTGCCTTGGGGCGGCCCGGCGGCAAATTGCGCTGCCAGTGGTGAAATCGGCTCAGCGCAGTATTTTCAAGCGCTGGCGGCGCGCACCGTGCCTGATGTGCGCATGAACCCACTCTTGCTCAAGCCCGAGCGTGACACGCATAGCCAGGTGGTACTGATGGGGCAGGTGAGCGACGCTTTGTCTGCCATGCCCTGGCGGGACCGCAGCCTGGCCGTCTGGCCGCAGATTGCCCAGGCACTCGACCAACTGCGCTCTGATTACGATGTGGTGGTGATTGAAGGCGCGGGTTCACCGGCTGAGATCAACCTGCATGCCAGCGACATCGTCAACATGCGGGTGGCCCTGCACTGCAATGCCCAATGTTTGCTAATCACCGACATTGACCGGGGTGGTGCTTTTGCACACCTGTACGGTACCTGGGCGTTGCTACCCGAGGAAGAGCGCAAACTAATCAAAGGCTACGTGCTCAACAAGTTTCGGGGCGACGCTGCGCTGCTGGCGCCTGCGCCGCAAATGCTGCAAGAGCTGACCGGTGTGCCCACCGTGGCCACGCTGCCCATGTGGTGGCAGCATGGCTTGCCGGAAGAAGACGGTGTTTTTGATGACCGCTCGGTGGCGTCTGGCGCGGTGACCCGCACGGTGGCCGTCATAGCCTACCCGCGCATCAGCAATTTGGATGAATTCCAACCATTGAAAAACGTGCCCGGCGTGCGTTTGCAGTGGGTGCGCAGTCCGTCGGAGTTGGTGGGCTTAAAACCGCACGACTGGATCATCTTGCCGGGTTCTAAAAATACCAGCAGTGATTTGGCCTGGTTGCGCACGCAGGCACTGGACGGGTCTATTGCCGCGCATGCAGGGCAGGGTGGGGTGGTGCTGGGTATTTGCGGCGGGCTGCAGATGCTGGGCGAGGCGCTAATTGACCCGCACGGTATTGACGGTAATGGGCCGGGGCTGGGGTTATTGCCGCTGGTGACGTTGTTTGACCCTTTGAAAACGGTGCGGCATACAACTACGCGATTTAGTTCGGATATGGTGGCGTTAGCCAGTGGGGTTGTGGGCACGAATTCATCGTTGGACTCGCACGCCGCAGACGGGCAGGCCGGGGGCCTCATGGTGCCAAATGCGCACAAATCGGACCCCGGCCTGCCCGCCTGCGGCTGGGACGGTGCTGGTGCGCCTTGGTCAGCGTTGGCTGGTGTGGTAGTAACCGGTTACGAAATTCACCATGGGCAAACCGTGCAGCATCCGGCTATGGCCAAGGCGGGCGATGTGGCCCGTGCCGTGTTGCCAGACGGACTGGGCTGGATCAATGGTGGCGGCAATGTGCTGGGCGTGTACCTGCATGGTTTGTTTGAAGACCCTGCCGTTTTGCAAGCCCTGTTTGGCGCCGATGTGCCTACGTTGGACTCGGTGTTTGACGGCTTGGCGGATTACATTGATCTCCACTTTGACGCCGGGGTTTTGGCTTCGCTCATTGCGCCACATTCTTGATATTTTGAGTTTTCTCTCATTCAACTCTGAAAGACCTGCATGACGCTACACCTCCAACAACTCGTTGATATTTCCAACCCGGAATTGACCCACGCCTTGCAGCACAAGCTGGACAACAAGACCAAGCCATTGGGGTCGCTGGGCCGCATTGAGGGATTGGGCCTGCAGTTGGGGCAGATTTTGGGCACGCTCACCCCGGCATTGGAGCAGCCGCAAATGGTGGTGTTTGCAGCGGACCATGGCCTGGCGGCGCGCGGTGTGTCTGCGTTCCCCAGCGACGTGACCTGGCAGATGGTGGAGAACTTTTTGGCCGGTGGCGCGGCGGTCAGTGTGCTGGCGCGCCAACATGGCTTGGCACTCACCGTGGTGGACTGCGGTGTGAACCGCGACTTTTTGGCTGGCCTGCCCGAAGGTGCCACGCGCCCCGGTCTGCAGGTGTGCAAGGTGGTGGGCGCTGAAAAAGGCACGGCTGACTCATCCGCGCAGGCCGCCATGACACCTGCGCAATGCCGCCAAGCTATGGACCACGGCCAAGCCTTGGTGAAAGCATTGCCTGGCAACACGCTGCTGTTGGGGGAGATGGGCATTGGCAACACGTCCGCTGCATCCTTGCTGTTGGCCAAGTTGGCCGGACTGGATATTGCCCAGTGCACCGGTGCGGGCACCGGGCTGGACGCTGCTGCGGTGCTGCGCAAGACCGATATTTTGCGTGAAGTGATGGCGCGCAACGCCGCCCTGAGCGACCCGCTGGACGTGTTGGCCGCCATGGGCGGGCTGGAGATTGCCACCATGGTGGGCGCTATTTTTCAGGCAGCCCATGAGCGCCGTGTGGTGGTGGTGGATGGTTTCATCACCACCAGTGCGGTGCTGGTGGCCCACGCACTGCAGCCTGCCGTGTTGCAGCGCTGCGTGTTTGCGCACCGATCGGGTGAACGCGGCCATGAGTTCATGCTGCAACACCTGGGGGTGCAAGCCTTGCTGGATTTGGGTCTGCGCTTGGGCGAAGGCTCTGGCGCTGCATTGGCGTGGCCGCTGCTGCTCTCAAGCTGCGCCATTCTGCGTGAGATGGCCAGCTTTGAGTCGGCTGGAGTGTCAGAGAAGTCTGGCGCGGTAGAGCAGACTGCATTGGTGGCCTAGAGGCACATCAGGTCGCCTTGGTTCGCAAAAGTTTGCATCGCATCGTTGTTGCCGCATGTCGTCCTTCATTCGCCACTACCTGCTATCACTGCAGTTTTTTACGCGTATTCCCGTGACCGGGTGCTTGGCCGATTGGGTGGGCTTTAGCCCGGCCATGCTACGGGCCAGCGCGGGGCATTTTCCGGGCGTGGGTGTGCTGGTGGGGGCGCTGGTTGCGGGCTTTACGGCCCTGCTATTGGCCTGGCTGCCAACCAACGTATTTGCGCCTTTGGTGGCGGCGGTGCTAGGCACGGTGCTCAGCGTCATGGTGACAGGGGCCTTTCATGAAGATGGCCTGGCCGATATTGTCGATGGACTGG
Source organism: Burkholderiales bacterium (assembly GCA_038245855.1). GTDB lineage: Bacteria > Pseudomonadota > Gammaproteobacteria > Burkholderiales > Burkholderiaceae_C > Allorhodoferax. Next base: position 1,479 of record JBBRSA010000020.1, on the reverse strand, counting down.
GTGGTAGCCAAGACCGTGAGCGCGCCTTGGTGATCATGAAAGACTCCCGCGTGGGGGCCTTTGGTGCTATTGCCGTCGTGCTGGCGCTCTTAGCCAAGGTGGCACTGCTGGCATTGCTGGGCTCGGTCAGCCTGCAGTGGATGGTGCTGGGCATCTTCGCCGCGCATGTCGTGTCGCGCACCTGGCCGCTGCTGCTGATTCGCCTCATGGCGCATGTGGGAGATGCAGCGGGTTCCAAGTCTAAGCCGCTGGCAGACCAGATCAGCGCGGCTGCCTTGCTTACGGGATTTGTATGGTGTTTTATGGCGCTAGCCCTCGTAGTTATTGCGCAAGCAGCTACTAATTCGATAGCGATTTCTACGGGCTTGTGCACCACGCTGGGTCCAGTGGCAGCGGGCGTTGCCCTGTCGGGCTTGGCCTTTTTGTACATGTGGCGCCTGCTGTGGCGCCGCTTGCAAGGCTTTACCGGTGACGGTTTGGGTGCCACGCAACAGGTGTGTGAGTTGGCGTTTTACCTGGGGCTGGCTTTGGCCCTGTGAGTTGCAAACACCGTGTTGACCTACCCACCCGCAAAGCCTAGCGCGGACATTTGGCTGGTTCGCCACGCGCAGCCTCTGGTCGAGCCCGGGGTGTGCTACGGGGCGCTGGACGTGCCAGCCGACGCCCAAGCGACCGCCGATGCAGCACAGGCATTGGCCAACGCCCTGCCAGCACGGATGCATATCGTCAGCTCACCGCTACAAAGATGTGAGCAGCTTGCGCAGGTTCTACGAGGGCTACGGCCCGATTTGACCCATAAAACGGATGCGCGCCTGGCCGAGATGGACTTCGGCCAGTGGGAGGGCCAGCCTTGGGACGCGATTGCACGCGCCGAACTCGATGCATGGGCCGCCAATTTTGCGACCTGGCGCTGTGGTGGCGCAGAAACTGTGACTGCGGTGATGAACCGGGTGGGCGCTGTGTGGGACGAAGCCCGAGCGTCGGGGCAACCGATAGTCTGGGTCACCCACGCCGGCGTTACCCGCGCCGCGACGCTGATCGCCACTGGGCAACGTCGTGTTGACACAGCCGCGCAGTGGCCGCTGAAAGCGCCCGGCTTTGGCCAGTGGTGCGTTTTACCGGCGTTTGGAGCCCCCGCTTGCTGAGGCAATCTGGGGGCGGCAATGCGCCGGATTGTTGGTAAAACAACTTTTCTTGAACAGCGCTCTTGAAAAACCCGGTATGGGACTAAAATAGAAACCTTGGGGCTGCACTGGTTTCGACGTGGATTCGGACGCGCAGCAGGGCATGTCGAGGTTCTGTCACCTCGTAAAACCGCAGAAAAAACCTAACTGCAAACGACGAACGTTTCGCACTCGCTGCTTAATTGCACGTGAGCCTCACAACAGTAAGCCGATAGGCTGGGCAAGGGTAGTCAGATCGCAAGGTCAGGCTGTCCAGGCTGTGGGGTAATTTCATTCGGCTGGGCCCGCCTTGGGT
>JBBRSA010000019.1:0-69392 GCA_038245855.1 Burkholderiales bacterium | reverse complement strand
CGCCCTTGTCAATGGCAGGGCGGCTCTTGGCAATCAACACGTTGTCGAGCGCCTTTTCAAGACCATGGTCTTGAACCAGTGTCTGGAAGCGTGGCACGTCATCAGGAACCTGAGGTTGGGCGAACAGGCGGCTAAAGTCCAAACCACTGGCCTTCCAGTGCTCAATGCCTTTACGCATATCCAGCAGGTCAGCGCGGCCAATCAGGTCGTCAAACTTGCGGATACCCAGTTGAGCCATGATTTGGCGCACTTCTTCAGCGATGAAGAAGAAGTAGTTCACCACATGCTCAGGCTTACCCGAGAATTTTTGGCGCAAGACGGGGTCTTGTGTCGCCACACCGACGGGGCAGGTGTTGAGATGGCACTTGCGCATCATGATGCAGCCTTCCACCACCAGCGGCGCGGTGGCAAAGCCAAACTCGTCTGCTCCCAAAAGCGCGCCGATGGCGACGTCACGGCCGGTTTTCATCTGACCGTCGGCCTGAACACGAATGCGGCTGCGCAGACGGTTCATCACCAGTGTTTGCTGGGTCTCGGCCAAACCAATTTCCCAGGGGCTGCCGCAATGCTTGATAGACGACCAGGGCGAGGCGCCCGTGCCACCGTCGTGACCGGCGATCACCACGTGGTCTGCCTTGCACTTGGCCACACCGGCTGCAATGGTTCCCACACCGATTTCCGCCACCAACTTGACGCTGATATCCGAATGGGGTGCCACGTTTTTCAGATCGTGGATGAGCTGGGCTAAGTCTTCGATCGAGTAGATGTCGTGGTGCGGCGGGGGCGAGATCAGCCCCACGCCAGGCACCGAGTGGCGCAGGCGCCCAATGTAGTCCGACACCTTGGCGCCCGGCAACTGGCCGCCCTCGCCCGGCTTAGCGCCCTGGGCCATCTTGATTTGAATCTGGTCTGCGCTGCTGAGGTATTCAGCGGTTACACCAAAGCGGCCCGACGCCACCTGTTTGATACGCGAGCGTAGGGAATCCCCGTCAAGCAGCGGCAAATCGACCTCAACCACATCCGCACCGATCACGCTCTTGAGCGAATCACCTTCCTTGATCGGAATTCCTTTGAGTTCGTTGCGGTAACGCGCTGGATCTTCACCGCCCTCGCCGGTGTTGCTCTTGCCGCCGATACGGTTCATGGCAACGGCCAAGGTTGCGTGCGCCTCGGTGCTGATGGAGCCCAGTGACATGGCGCCCGTAGCAAACCGCTTGACGATTTCTTTGGCAGACTCCACTTCGTCCACCGGAATAGCTTTGGCGGGGTCAATCTTGAACTCAAACAAGCCACGCAGCGTCAAATGGCGTTTACTTTGGTCATTGATCAACTGCGCGTACTCTTTGTACGTGGTCCAGTTGTTTGATCGGGTGCTGTGCTGCAGTTTGGCAATCGCTTCTGGTGTCCACATGTGCTCTTCACCGCGCACACGCCAGGCATATTCGCCGCCCGCATCCAAAGCATTGGCCAAGACTGGATCAGTGCCAAAGGCGGCGCGGTGCATGCGAATGGCTTCTTCGGCAATCTCAAAGACGCCAATACCTTCGATGCGACTGGGGGTTCCTGTGAAGTACTTGTCCACCGTAGCGCTGGACAGGCCAATGGCCTCGAACAGCTGGGCGCCACAGTAACTCATGTAGGTGCTGACACCCATCTTGGACATGATCTTGGACAGACCCTTGCCCACGGCCTTGATGTAGTTGTAAATGGCTTTTTCTGCGCTCAGGTCACCCGGCAGGTCTTTGTGGATGCTGGCCAGCGTCTCTAAAGCCAAGTAAGGGTGAACGGCTTCAGCGCCGTATCCTGCCAAAACGGCGAAATGGTGCACCTCGCGTGCCGTGCCAGTTTCGACCACCAGCCCCGCGCTGGTGCGCAGGCCCTCACCCACCAAGTGTTGGTGGATGGCCGACAGGGCCAGTAAAGCCGGAATGGCAACCTGGCTCGCGCTAACGGCGCGGTCGCTCACGATCAAGATGTTTTTGCCACCCTTGATCGCGTCAACCGCTTCGGCGCACAGGGACGCCAACTTGGCCTCGACGCCTTCATGGCCCCAGGCCAAGGGGTAGGTGATGTCTAACGTGTAGCTGCGAAACTTGCCTTGGGTGTGGGCTTCAATACCACGCAGCTTGGCCATGTCGGCGAAGTCCAGCACGGGCTGGCTCACTTCCAGCCGCATGGGCGGGTTTACCTGGTTGATGTCCAGCAAGTTGGGTTTAGGCCCAATGAAGGACACCAGCGACATCACGATGGCTTCGCGAATCGGATCAATTGGCGGATTGGTCACCTGGGCGAACAACTGCTTGAAGTAGTTGTACAACGGCTTGTTCTTGTCGGACAAAACAGCCAAAGGGCTGTCGTTGCCCATGGAACCAATAGCCTCTTCCCCGGCCGTGGCCATGGGGACGATCAAGAACTTCAGGTCTTCTTGGCTAAAGCCAAAGGTTTGCTGGCGATCCAGAAGGCTGACTTTGTCGGTCACCCGTTTTGGCTCCACTTTCGCAATGACCTGGCTCAACGCACCCGGTGTGCGGCGCTCGGCGAACTCCACATCGTCCAACTTGATGCGTAGGTTCTCGATCCACTGCTTGTAAGGCTTGCTATTGGCAAGCGTAGCCTTCAATTCCTCGTCGTCGATCATGCGGCCTTGCTCAAGGTCGATGAGGAACATTTTGCCAGGCTGCAGGCGCCATTTGCGCACAATGTTGCTTTCGGGAACGGGCAACACACCCGACTCCGAACCCATGATGACCATGTCATCGTCGGTAATACAGTAGCGCGAAGGGCGCAGGCCATTGCGGTCCAGCGTGGCACCAATCTGGCGCCCATCGGTAAAGACGATAGAGGCGGGGCCGTCCCACGGCTCCATCATCGCGGCGTGGTACTCATAGAAGGCTTTACGGCGCTCGTCCATGGTGGTGTGCTGCTCCCACGGCTCCGGAATCATCATCATTACCGCTTGGCTGATAGGGTAGCCCGCCATAGTCAGCAACTCTAGGCAGTTGTCGAAGGTCGCCGTGTCGGATTGGTTGGCAAAACTAATCGGGTAGAGCTTTTGCAAGTCGGCGCCGAGCACGGGTGACGACATGACGCCTTCGCGCGCCTTCATCCAGTTGTAGTTGCCTTTAACGGTGTTGATCTCACCGTTGTGTGCGACATACCGGTACGGGTGGGCCAATGGCCACTCCGGGAAGGTGTTGGTCGAAAAGCGCTGGTGCACCAAGCCCAGTGCTGACACGCATCTAGGGTCTTCAAGGTCCTTGAAATACACACCCACCTGGTCGGCGAGCAAAAGGCCTTTGTAGACAACGGTGCGGCTACTCATGCTAGGCACGTAATACTCTTTGGAGTGTTTGAGTTTGAGCGCCTGGATATTGCCGCTGGCCGTCTTGCGGATAACGTACAACTTGCGCTCCAAGGCGTCTTGCACGATGACGTCATTACCCCGGCCGATAAAAACTTGGCGCAAGATTGGTTCTTTTGCACGCACCGTGGGTGACATGGGCATCTCACGGTTTACTGGCACGTCGCGCCAGCCCAAGAGCATCTGTCCTTCGGCCTTGATAGCGCGCTCCATCTCTTGCTCACACGCCAAGCGAGAGGCATGTTCTTTGGGCAAAAAAATCATGCCGACACCGTATTCACCGGGTGGCGGCAACGTAACGCCTTGGGCTTGCATCTCTTCGCGGTACAACGCGTCGGGCAACTGAATCAAAATGCCAGCGCCATCTCCCATGAGCTTGTCCGCACCAACCGCACCCCGGTGATCAAGATTTTCCAAAATCTTGAGGGCGTTTTTCACAATAGCGTGGCTCTTCTCGCCGCGGATGTGGGCAACAAAGCCAACGCCGCAGGCATCGTGCTCATTCGCGCTGGAATACAAACCGTGGTCTTGAAGGTGCTTGATTTCGGCAGCCGTAGTCATGGCGCTCTCCTGAAAATGAAAGTTGTCACTAGGATACTGCAATGCAGCAGAAATTCAAAATAATTTAAATAGGGTCGGATACTATTTAAGTATGGGAATATTAGTAGTCACTTTAATTAGGGACGGATTAAATTCACGAATACCTAACCCCTAACTTCAGCACACTAACAGTGCGCAGAGCACTTAGAGAGCACGAACTGCTGGTGGACGCCCCGGCGAACCCTTGGTCACCCGGCGTGGAATTTTCTTCTGCAGTTCGGCGACAAAACGGGCGTCACCCAAAGCCCAGCCACCCAGAGTAGCCTCCGTCAGCGCCAATTGCGAGCCGTCTCCAACCCCGCGTTTCACCAAATCGGCGTAGGCGGCTTCGCGCGAGAACGGGGTATTGCCCATCGCCCAAACGATTGGGTGGACCGTGACCAGCTTGTCCACACGCTGCCCTACATAATGGCTATAGCTGGACCAAGGGTAGTCTTGTGGCACGCTAACCAAACCGGCACGCACCGGGTTCAGATCCATAGTGGTCATGCAAGGCAGTAAGTATTGCTCCGCCTGAATCACCGTGGATCTGTAGCGCCCCTCCCACAAAGTGCCAGTGCGCGCATGCTGGTCATTGAAGTACCGCACATAGCGCCGCCCGAGGGCCTGCATCATCTTCGGCAGCCCCTCGGCAGATTCCGGGGTAGCGAGCAGATGAAAATGGTTCTCCATCAGCACATAAGCATGGATCGCCACATCGAACTGACGGGCACATTCAGCCGCCAGCCGCAACCAAGTCGCGTAATCAGCCAACTGCAGAAAAATAGGCTGGCGATTATTACCACGTTGAATCACGTGGTGGGCATAGCCCGGCAGTGTGAGTCGAGGGAGACGGGCCATCGCAACACCACCACGGCAAGGTTTAATATTTCAATTCAGGGACGGCGCCGCGTTATCACTGCGCGACGCACCTGCGCCCTACTTAGGTGCCTTCATCACCCGAACCTTACCACCGGTGGTAACAATAATCACAGGGTCACCCGCCGCCAGTATTTCGCTGCCTTTGGCTTGCACGATGGCACGGCGGTCGCCGCTTTTGAGCTGAACCAGAATTTCGACTGCGTCTTCACGGGTCGACAACCGTTCGATGGCATTGCCTGCGGCCGCACCAGCGACGCCCGCCAAAACGCCCAATATCTGTCCTTCACGTTGAACGCCGCTAGCACTGTATCCACCAAGCGCACCCACCACACCGCCGACGCCAGCACCTATTCCAGATTGGCTGCCATCCACAACAACCGGCCGAACGCTCAGCACCACGCCGTCTTGTACCTGCGCCATTTGCTGCGCGTCGCCGCGCTTGATCACATCGGGGCTGCTGCTGGCACAGGCTACCAATACCGAAGCGGCAACGAGCACCGCGCTTAAGCTTATAAATCGTTTCATCAAGGTCTCCATCATTCGAAAAAGAGGAAATACGCGCACTTCCCCAAACGGTTCACATCGTAGTACCGTTGTCTGCAAGTGATGTAAAGCGGGAGCAAAGTAGCTCATTCAGCCCGAATTCCTGCAATAAATCTCGGAGCCGCTGGGCGCAATCTTGTCTAGGCTTTCCGGTTTTCCGGGCGATGATGAGTTCGTTCTTCATGCTGTGCTCCCACCCTACCAACTCGGTCACGGTGACATGGTAACCCATAGCCTCTAGGTACAGGCAACGCAGCACATTGGTGATCTGGCTGCCCATTTCACGGGTATGCAGGGGGTGGCGCCACAATTCAGCCAGGGGCGTTCGCTTGAGGGAAAAGACCTTATTCCGATTCAACGCCCGTGCCACTTCAGCTTGGCAACACGGCACCAAAACCATGAAGCGGGCCTGCTTCTGCAACCCAAATGCAATAGCATCGTCGGTCGCCGTGTCACAGGCGTGCAACGCAGTGACTACGTCAACCTGGGCTGGCAGGTCGATTGACTGCGTGGCATCGGTTACGCTGAGATTTAAGAACACCATACGCTCAAAACCCAGCTTGGATGCCAGAGCCTGCGATTTTTGAACCAGCTCAGGACGGGTTTCCACGCCAAAAATGCGTGCCCGTGTGAGGTTCTTGAAATACAGGTCGTACAGAATAAAACCCAGGTACGACTTTCCTGCCCCATGGTCTGCCAAACTCGCGCCCTCACCTGCGTTGGGCAACTCCAGAAGCAGCTTTTCGATGAATTGGTACAGGTGGTAGACCTGTTTGAGTTTGCGGCGGGAGTCTTGGTTGAGCTTGCCTTCACGGGTCAAAATGTGAAGCTCTTTAAGTAGCTCCACACTTTGCCCAGGCCGCACCTCATCAGCGAGGGGGTGGGTCGGTGGCGCGGGTGGCTTGGCCTGCTTTGGCTGTTTCATGGATTTGGTTTCTCGGATTCCAACGGGGTGTCGTCCGGCAGGCCCAGTTCACGCCATCCCGCGTGTCCAAGTTGCTCCAGCGTTTGCATATTCTTTTCAAAGATTGATTCCGCATCCGGGAACGCCGCCACCGCCTTGGCGATGCTGGCTTCTCTCAGTAGATGCAGGGTGGGGTACGGAGCGCGATTCGTATAGTTGGTGATGTCGTCAGGATCGGTTCCCGCAAATTGAAACCGTGGATGGAAGCTAGCAATTTGGAATTCACCCTCCAGCCCGAGTTTGCGCAATACGCGGTCTGCATCTGGCAAAAAGTGGCTGAACTCAAGAAAGTCAGGCATCGCTATGGGCAATATTAACAAGGTGGTGTCGCGATCGGTCGGCGCAGTCTGCTGCAGAGCCAGCAGCTCTTGCCGGAGCAGTGTTAACCATTCTGATCGGAGATCGGACGCAGACACCACATAATGAACTTGCCCCTTAACATGCACCGCCTTGGCAAACGGGCACAGGTTCAATCCGATGACGGCACGTTCCAGCCACTTGCGGGTTTCAGCGATCGCCAAAGACTCCCATTCAGACTCTGTAGGACTAATCGAAATAGTCAACACGTTACCCACCTCCGTTCAAAAGCCGCTGACCGGTCAAGCGTTCGTGCTCACGGGAGGCAAAACGGTCAGTCATTCCCGCAACATAGTCGGCCATAACGCGGTAGTATTTAGCATCATTTCCTTGCCCGCCCTCGCCCAGTGCTTGGGAACGCACCGCAAAATCCGGTTGCATCTCATGCGGTGTCGCGACGTACGCAGCAAATAGATCACGTACGACCTGTTGGGCCAAGTTCATTTTTTCAACCACCTGCGGGTGCCGATAGAGCTGTCCCATCAAAAAAGTCTTCAAGGCCTGAGACTGCTCACCCATGCTGGCGCTAAAACCAACCAAAGGTCCTGTTGCACGCACATCATCCACATTGGCGGGCTGCACCGCATCAATGGCCGCCTGTGTCGCGTCGATCACGTCATAAACCTGCGCACTCAGCATGAGCCGAATCGACTCATACAGTAAGCGTCGCGATTGTTCAAGAGTGGCCAGTTGTGGATGGGCCCGCAACGCCTGTTGGCGAAAGCCTTCAAACAGCGGGACGTCCCGCAATTGCTCCAACGTAATCAGGCCGGAGCGCACTCCGTCGTCGATATCGTGTGCGTTGTAGGCAATTTCATCGGCCAGATTGCAAAGCTGCGCCTCCAAACTAGGCTGGGTGCCGCGCAAGAAACGCAGCCCCACGCCGCCTTTGCCATCCGCAAAAGTAGGCTCGTTGGACTCTAGCGCCAACGCATTGGCCCGTGAACAGTGCTTAAGTATGCCCTCGCGGGATTCGAAACAGAGGTTTAAGCCATCGAAGTCAGGGTAGCTTTCTTCCAGTTGGTCGACAACGCGCAAACTCTGCAGGTTGTGCTCAAAGCCGCCATGGTCCACCATGCATGTATTGAGCGCACGCTGCCCAGCGTGGCCGAAAGGGGTATGACCTAGGTCATGCGCCAGGGCAATGGTTTCGACCAGATCTTCATTCAGCCGCAACGTGCGCGCAATAGAGCGTCCCAGTTGCGCGACCTCCAGCGAATGGGTCAAACGGGTTCGGAATAAATCGCCTTCATGGTTCAAAAAAACCTGGGTTTTGTAAACCAGCCGCCGAAAAGCTGTCGAATGCACGATACGGTCCCGGTCGCGCTGAAAGGCGGTCCGAGTAGGAGCATCCGCTTCGGGAAACCTGCGCCCACGTGAGCAGGCAGGATCTGTGGCATAGCACCCAAGGGTCATACTCTGCATCCAATCATGCTTTGGCCCTCGCCAATACAGCGTAATGCGCTACAAAACTTATAGTAAATTAAACGCAACACTGGTCAATCACTTGGCGCACCATGGCGTCCGGGGCGACGCACATCGTGGCGCGGGACGGTCCATCGATCACGACAAACTTGGTCGCGCCTGCCTCCGATTTTTTGTCCAGACGCATGAGCTCCAGATACCGACCGGCATTGTCGTTCTGGCATAGACGCGGTCCAACAACCGGCAAACCCGCCGCTTTGACGATAGCAGTCAAACGCTCCACAAACGCCTTTTCGACCTTGCCAAGCGCATACGAGAGGTGCGCAGCCATCACCATCCCACAACCAACCGCCTCCCCGTGCAGCCACTGCCCGTAGCCCATCCCAGCCTCAATGGCGTGGCCAAAGGTATGGCCAAAGTTCAGGATAGCCCTGAGCCCAGATTCACGCTCGTCTTGCCCCACGACCCATGCCTTAATTTCGCAGCTGCGCCGTATGGCGTGGGCTAATGCGTCAGGCTCGCGCGCCAAAAGTCTGGCCATATTGGACTCAATCCAATCCAGAAACGCCAAGTCTGCGATAGGTCCATATTTGATGACTTCTGCAAGCCCGGCACTCAATTCACGCTCTGGCAAGGTTTTGAGCGTATCGATGTCACACACAACCTTCAGTGGCTGATGAAACGCCCCAATCATGTTCTTGCCCAAAGGATGGTTGATGCCAGTCTTGCCACCGACCGAAGAGTCAACCTGCGCCAGCAACGTGGTCGGCACCTGAACAAAGGCTACACCCCGCATATAACAAGCCGCAGCAAAACCCGTCATGTCGCCCACAACGCCACCGCCCAGAGCAAACAAAACACACTTCCGATCACTGGCCTGGCCCAAAAGCGCATCAAAAATAGTATTGAGCGTTTCCCAATTTTTATACTGCTCACCATCCCGCAAAACCACCAGTGCCACTGATCCATATTTTTGTGCTATCGCCGCCTTCAACTGCTGCGCGTAAAGGGGCGCTACTGTGGTGTTGCTAACAATCAGCGCCGACGTTGAGTTTGGCAAGTCGGCATAAGTAGCCAACTGGTCAAAAATGCCAGAGCCAATAATGATCGGGTAGCTGCGCTCCGCCAGCGCGATTGGGACTGTGTGCAAAATCGAATAACTCATACCCAGTAGTTTAGAGCCTCAGGGTGAAGCCCGCAGCCGATGACTACGCCCTAAAGTTCTACGACGGATCCACGACACCCGCCAACTCCAACTGCATCACGATCATATTAACCAGTGTCGACACCGACGGACGGCCTGTCTCGATCACGAAATGGGCCGTTTCACGATATAGAGGATCACGTTGGTTGAATAGTTCCCGCAACCGGTTCAAGGGGTCTGCCACTTGCAGTAGTGGCCGGTTGGTATCATGCTTAAGGCGGCGAAAAAGTTCATCTGGGGACGATTTGAGGTAGACGACGTTGCCCCGCGCACGTAGATGTTGCCGGTTGATTGATCGTAAAACCGCGCCTCCACCAGTGGAGAGAACGCGCGGACACTCCCGGGTCAGCTGCTCAATGACCTCTTGCTCCACATCCCTGAACCTGTCTTCGCCATCTCGCTCGAAGAAAGCGCGCACAGAACACCCGATACGCTGCTCTATTGCGTGATCCGAGTCCACAAAAGGAACTTTGAGTCGACGGGCAAGATGTCGACCCACTGTAGTTTTCCCCGATCCGGGAAGCCCAACGAGGCATATTAGCAATTGCGCGACCTAACCCCGCAGTGCAATGTTCCAAGCCGCAAGGTGGTTAACGACCCATCGTGCGTTCTGCCAAGGTCTTTGGCGTGATGAACACCAACATTTCTCGCTTGGTGGAGGCGGTTGCCTTTGTTCGAAATAGAACACCAACTCCAGGCAGGTCACCAAAAAACGGTACTTTTGCGCTGGTATCCGTTTGGTCTTCGGTAAAGATACCGCCGATTACAACCGTACCTCCATTCTCGACCAACACTTGGGTCTTAATATGTTTGGTATCAATCGCAAAACCCGCTGGGGTCGTCTGTCCAACTGTGTCTTTGGTGATATCGAGGTCCAAAATAATGCTGCCCTCGGGTGTAATCTGAGGTGTCACCTCCAACTTGAGACTGGCCTTGCGGAATGCAATGGAGGTAGCGCCGCTAGAGGAAGCGACCTGGTAGGGAAGCTCGGTACCCTGCTCAATAATCGCCTTAATTTGATCCGCTGTGACAACGCGAGGGCTCGATACAACCTTGCCTTTACCGTCGGCTTCCAGTGCAGATATTTCCAGATTCAAGAACGACGATGCGGATGCACCAAATAGAGAGAATGCCACCGACCCGGGATTAGAGAATCCCAGTGCACCACTCGAAGGTAGGTTGACGAAATTGCCAGAGGTGGTTGCAGCTGATCCAGTCACGTAGCTTGAACCGATGGAGCCATTCAGTGGTCCACCTTCGGTGGTTCCAACCGTAATCGCATTACTACCGCCGCCGCCCAACTTAACACCAAGCGATTTACCAAAACTGTCCGAGGCCTCAACAATACGCGCTTCTATGAGAACCTGCCGCACCGCAATATCCAATTTTGCAATGAGTTGCTGAATTTGCTCCAACTTACTGGGAATGTCTGTAACAAACAGCTGATTTGTACGCGGCTCCGCGATGACGCTACCCCGCACACTTAGCAGGCGTGCGGTGCTGGCTGCTCCACTGCCACCAGCAGTCAACTGCGCAGCAATTTCTGAAGCCTTTGCGTAGTTAATCTGGAATGACTGCGTACGCAACGGTTCTAGGCTTTGCACGGCTGCGACTGACTCCAAGTCCAGCTTTTCTTTCGCTGCAATTTCGTCTTTCGGGGCAACCCAGAGCACATTGCCACTCTTGCGCATGCCCAATCCCTTAGCTTGCAAAATAATGTCCAACGCTTGATCCCAGGGGACGTCTTGCAAACGCAGCGTCACAGACCCGGTTACTGAATCAGAAGTCACAATGTTGAAGTTGGTGAAGTCGGCAATCACTTGAAGCAGTGAACGGACCTCAATATTTTGGAAATTCAAGGACAATTTTTGCCCATTGAAACCGACACCTTGTGTTAGCTTTTTGTCATCCGTCTTAATTTCTTTGACTTCAACCACAAATTGATCATCACTTTGATAAGCACTGTGCTCCCAGTCGCCTCTGGGCTCGATCACCATACGCACCCGGTCACCCGACTGCGTCGTTGTAATCGATTTCACGGGGGTTCCGAAATCGCCGACATCCAAGCGACGACGAAGTCCTTCTGGCAACGTTGACTTCATGAACTCCACCACTAAATTTTTGCCCTGCTGGCGAATATCTACGCCCACTTGGTTGTTCGGAAGAGAAACAACCACGCGCCCCGAGCCATCCGCAGTACGACGAAAATCCACGTCTTTCAAAGGCGCTGAATCCCGACTTCTATTCTCTGCGAATTTTGTATTCACCGCAGCAGCTGCCGTACTGGCAACCACGGGCTCCAAAATCAGCAATAGCGATTTGCCTTGAATTTCTGCCTTGTACGTTGTGGACGCTTTGAGATTCAAAACCACCCGCGTACGCTCACCAGCTTGCACAACATTAACCGATTTCAAATTACCTTGATTAAGCTCCACCGTAGACCGCCCCATGGCATTCGTCACTCCGGGAAAATCCAATGCAATACGGGCGGGCGACTGAATGGTAAATCCCGTTGGTAGCGCCTTCAATGCCTGCGACAGGTCTATACGCACCACCTCGGCGCCACCTTGCATCGACCCAGTGACGGTCTCAATGGCAGTTTGCGCGTTCGCCCCCATGGCAAGCAGCAAGGCAGCAGAGAATAAAACACGTTGCAGCATCCGCAACCCCATACGCTGATATTGACTATTCATTTAGACCTCTCTTGCAGCTGCAAGGTTGCAACACGTTCAATCCACTCACCCACCGCGTCCTGAACTATCTCACGTAACGTGATTTCAGATTCACTGATCTTGACAACCCGACCATAGTTCTGGCCGAGGTGATTCCCTAACTTAACTTGGTAGAGCAAATTGTCGACCTTTACCAGCGCAACCGGCTGACCCGCCTTAATAATGCTACCCACCAAGCTCATTGCATCGAGTGGGAAGGCTTCTAACGGCTCTTTGCGCCGCGCCAACTCAGGTGCCACCAAGCCGCCATTTGCCACCGCTTGAGTTGCGTCGCGCTTTAAGGCCTGAGTGAGTTTCAGATTACTAAATGGTTCTATGGCCGCGCCGTTGGTGTAGGCCTCAGGTTTGAACTGTTTCGGCGCAGGAATAGGGGGCACCTTGGGACGGGTTTGATTGCGCTCTTCAGCCATCCACTGTCGAATATTTTCCTCGCCGGATACACCACACCCAACGAGCCCCAAAACCATAGCCATCAATACCAGCGAGAGCATGTACTTCATTTTTTTGCCCCCGTGGTGGCCTTGCGCTGGGACGCGACCTCGTCTTTATCCAAATATCGAAACGTCTTGGCGGTTGAATCTAGCACCAAGGTACCGTCAGCTTTCGGGGTGATCGACAAATTATTCAAAGTAACGATGCGCGAGAGATTTGCAATATCGGATGCAAAAGCACCAATATCATGGTATCGACCCGTCACCCGAATGGTAATTGGAAGTTCGGCGTAATATTCCTTCACCGCAATTTGCCCAGGGCGAAACAAATCGAATTGCAAACTGCGTCCTATACCCGCTTGGTTAATATCCGACAACAGGGCGTCCATTTCAGCCTTACTAGGAAGCTGCTTTTCAAGCTGGGTTACATACTGTTGAACCTGCTCGCGTTGCTTCTTGAGAACCTCAAGATTCACCGCCTTGGATAATTTAGTCTTGTAGTCTTCTCGGAGCTTGATTTCCTTGTCCTGTTCCTGTTGCAAAACCTCCTGCGAACCGGATAACCAAACAAACCACAACACCACCACAATCGCAATCGACGTCACCGCAAACAAAGCGTAGCGTGGAAGTGACGGCCAGTTGGCCGGATCTTTGGGGTCCAGTGCGCGAAATTGACTAAGTAGTTGCTCCTGCAACTGCGCAAAATCTAACGATCGTAATGAATTGGTAGCCATTGCGTTTCCTGCTATTTTTGACCAGCTACCGGACCTGAAGCAGCCGACGCAGGCATAGCCACGGTTGCCGATACCGCCGCCTCCGATGCTGCCGCCGCCTTTTCCACCTCACTGGCACGCATGAGCTTAAATCGAATCGTAAAATTCGCGACCCGGCGCTGGTCACGCGGAGTCAAGGCGACCGACCCAGCCACGATCTCCACCAGTTCAGGCTTGCTAAACCAAGGTGTATTGTTCGCCAAGTTTCTCAACAACTCCGAGACGCGCTCGTTCGTTTGAGCTGACCCCGTAATCGTGACCAATTGATCCGTCTGACTCATCTTCGAAATATAGACCCCATCAGGCAACTGATTGGCCAACTCGGTCAACAAGTAAACCGGCAAGTTGCGGTCTGACTGAAGGTCCTCCACCGCCTGCTGGCGTGCACGCAAGGCTGAAATTTCCGCTTCTAGGCCAACGATGTCTTTAATTTGGTCTTCAAGCTTATGGATTTCAGTCTCCATAACGATGTTGGTGTTTTGCTGAGAGGAAATGGCTGCCTGATACCACGAAAAAATGACCCCCGCAACAATACCGCCCAATACGGCAGAGGCACCCAGCGACGCATAAAACAGCTCGCGTCGCTTTTTGCGCGCAGCCTCACGATGTGGCAATAAATTAATGAGGATCACTGAACGAACCTCCGCAACGCCAATCCGCAGGACGTTAAATACGACGGTGCTTCGCGGGTCATTCGCTTCAATCGAACACCGTCTCCAATTTCCATACCATCAAAGGGATTGAGCAATACACAGGGAAATGTCGTGTGCTGCGTTACCGCTGCGGTGAGACCGGGCAACGCGGAGGAGCCACCAGCAAGCATGATGTAGTCCACTTTGTTGTGCGGGGTGCTGGTAAAGAAAAACTGCAATGCCCGCCCCAATTCCTGAACCATGGTTTCAATAAAAGGGTGCAAGACACTGGACTCGTAATCTTCCGGAAGCTCTCCGCTGCGTTTTTTACTCTCTGCCTCCTCTTGGGAGAATCCATATTGGCGCACAATGAGTTGGGTCAACTGCGCACCACCAAAAGCCTGATCCCGGTCGTACAGCACCTCACCATCACGCAACACCTGCATGCTTGTAGTTAATGCACCCACTTCAAACAGGGCCACTATCATACCCACGCCTTTTTCAGGAAGGTTCTCTATGAGTCGACCCGCTGCCAGCCGCGCTGCATAAGACTCGACATCCACTACGACGGGGGTCAAGCCAGCAGCCTCGGCCAAGCCCTGAATGTCCTGCACCTTTTCACGCCGGGATGCTGCAATCAAAACTTCAACATCGCCTTCAGATGTAGCGCTCGGCCCGATCAGGCAAAAGTCCAAGCTGACTTCATCTAGAGGAAATGGGATGTACTGGTTGGCCTCCGTCTCCACCTGCTGCTCCAACTCAAGGTCCGACATGCCACCCGGCAATACGATTTTTTTGGTAATGACCGCTGAAGGCGGTAGAGCCATAGCAACGTTTTTGGTGCTGGTGCCACTCTTCTTGACCAGGCGCCGCAAGGCATTGGCAACTTCATCGAATTTCTCAATGTTGCCGTCCGTGATCCAGCCACGCTCCAGCGGCTCAATGGCACAACGCTCCAAAACAAGATTGCCGCCCTTGTCACGCCCCAACTCCACCAGCTTGACACTGGACGAGCTGATATCCAGCCCCAATAATGGAGCCGGCTGACGACTGAATAAAGCCCCCAATGAGATCAAATCTATCCCCTGAAACAGACCGATAGGAGAACGGTCAAACCTAAGAATTCACTTGAATGCTATCAGTAAGCACCTTGTGCCGCAAAGGTTTTCTCTCATTCGCACCGTGTCAAACGTTGTCAAAAAAAGACGGTATCCATTTCCTGCAAAAAACCGAAGACACAATCGCGGGTATACCCTGAACCTCGCAACAATGGCATGATTGACGCCCACACATCAAGGGGGCGCGGTCTCGTTTTTTACCACCGCTTTCGCCCTGCAATTTCTCTATGTCGACTCCTCCTACTTCTGCCGATAAAAAAGTCCCCGGCACAATCAAGCCCCCAACCAAATTGGGATGGCCTTTGCGCCTTTTGCTTTGGAGCTTCGGTCTGACCATTGCAGCAACACTCTCCTTGCTCATGGTGATCGGCTTGGCCTTGGCAGTAGCTTTTCCCAACCTACCAGACATCAGCGATTTGTCTGATTACAGGCCAAAGCTACCGTTGCGTATTTTTTCTGCGGAAGGCGATTTAATTGGCGAATTCGGTGAAGAGCGTCGTAATTTGACGCCCATATCTGAGATCCCCAAGGTTATGAAGAATGCGGTGTTGGCGATCGAAGATGCTCGGTTCTACCAGCACGGCGGCGTGGACTACTTAGGCGTTATCCGGGCCGGCTTGGCAAACGTTGGCAAGGCGAAAAGTCAAGGTGCGTCCACCATCACCATGCAGGTCGCCCGCAACGTATACCTTTCCACCGAAAAAACGTTCACTCGGAAAATTTATGAAATTCTGTTGACCTTCAAACTCGAACACCTGCTGACCAAAGACCAGATTTTGGAAATCTATATGAACCAGATTTTCTTAGGCAACCGTGCATATGGATTTGCAGCCGCATCGGAAATCTACTTTGGCAAACCGCTCAAAGACATCACGGTGGCTGAGGCCGCTATGTTGGCGGGTTTGCCTAAAGCCCCATCCAAATACAATCCGATCAACAACCCGCAGCGCGCCCGTATTCGCCAGCGGTACATCATTGACCGCATGCTGGAAAACGGTTTCATCACCAAAAAGGAGTCGGAAGTCGCCAAAAACCAGGAACTAAAGATTCGCTCTAATGGGCAAACCAACCCCATCCATGCTGAATACATTGCTGAAATGGTGCGTCAGTTGATGTTCGCCCAGTATGGCGACGAAACCTACACCCGTGGCCTGGACGTCCAAACGACTATCAGCAGCACCGATCAAACTGCAGCCTACAACGCCTTGCGCAGTGGCATCATGGACTTCGAACGGCGCCAGCATTACCGGGGGCCAGAGAAGTTTGTGACACTTCCCTCCAATCCCCAGGAGGCCGATGACGCGATTGACGAGGCTTTGGATGAACACCCCGACAATGGCGATGTCATGTCGGCCGTTGTGCTCGAGGCCAGCACCAAAATAGTTCGCGCCAAGCGCCAAGGCGGGGAACTGGTCGAAATCACGGGCGACGGCCTCAAGCCGGTACAGTCTGGCTTGTCGGACAAGGCCCCGCCCAACATCAGGATTCGAAGTGGCGCCGTCATTCGTGTCACTAAAACGGCAAAAGGTGCTTGGGAAATCACCCAACTGCCGGAAGTGGAAGGCGCATTCATCGCCATGGATCCGAGGGATGGTGCCATCAAAGCATTGGTGGGCGGCTTTGACTTTAACAAGAGCAAATTCAACCATGTCACCCAAGCGTGGCGTCAGCCTGGCTCAAGTTTTAAACCCTTCATCTATTCGGCTGCACTTGAGAAAGGGTTTACGCCGGCGACAGTCATCAACGATGCTCCCCTATTCTTTGACGCAGGTGTAACCGGTGGGCAGCCCTGGGAGCCGAAGAATTACGATGGAAAATTCGAGGGCCCCATGACGTTACGGCGTGGGTTGGCTAAATCCAAAAACATGATTTCCATTCAAATACTGCGGTCTATCGGCCCGCTGTACGCACAGGGCTGGGCGACGCGATTTGGTTTTGATGCAGAACGTCACCCCCCCTACCTCACCATGGCGCTTGGGGCCGGTTCGGCAACGCCCATGCAGATGGTCGTTGGCTATTCCGTGTTTGCTAATGGCGGCTATCGGGTCAACCCGTGGTTAATTACCAAGGTCACAGAACAGCGTGGCCGAGTTCTCGCAGAATCCCATGCCCGCCCTCTAGAAGACTCCGAGCGCGCGATTGACGCTCGCAATGCATTCATCATGACCAGCCTACTGCAGGAGGTAACCCGCTCTGGCACCGCCGCGCGCGCGCAAGCCACCCTAAAACGTCCCGATATTTATGGCAAGACGGGGACTACAAACGATTCCATGGACGCATGGTTCGCAGGCTACCAACAGACACTCACTGCCGTCACCTGGATTGGCTATGACACCCCCCGAAAACTGGGAGACAGGGAAACTGGCGGTGGTCTGAGTTTGCCAGTGTGGATCAGCTTTATGGGAACCGCCCTCAAAGGGGTTCCAGTGATGGAAGCCAGCGCCCCCGAAGGCGTGGTGAACGTAGCCGGCGAGTGGTATTACGACGAGTTTTCAAAAAACAACGGTGTTGTAACACTCGGATTTGACAACAAACCGGAAGAAAACGTTCTAACCTTCCCACCCACTGAGGAAAAAAAGAAAATTCTCGACCTGTTTAAGAACTGACAGCCGACACAAAGGTCAATGACTGTCCTGCCTGCGCGCTGGCTTGATGCGTCAGGATTGCAAAAAATTCACCTTGCCCCTTAGAGTCTTGCCATTGACCATCCACCCAGCGATAGTGAAAACCACCCGACTTGCTGGCGAGCCAAATTTCATGCAACGGTTTTTGCTGGTTGATCACAATTTGACTCTGGTTGGTAAACGTCAGCGTCACCATGCCGCCCACACGCTGGTTGTCCACATCCGCGTCGGTGTTGTCGTTGATGCGGTCACAGCACATCTCTACCGCGAGAAGCAACGCTTCCGCTTGGTTCATGAATTCGGGGTCAGTCATTACAATTCCACCATGTTTGAAGCAAGTCGAATTCTAATCAGGCTCCTGCTCGTGGGGGGTGGCGCCGTCTATGTGGCTGGATGCGGACAAACCGGCCCTCTGTACCTGCCAGCGCCGATCCAGCCCGCCAAAGTGACTGCGGCGGCATCGGCCCCGCAAAATGGAACTGACCTAAAACAAGCCGCAGGGACTCAGTAAGAGTTTCCAGGACCGCACGCGAACGGCGGACCAGCCGCAGAGCGGCCGCCTCCGGGCAAAGAAAAAGGGCAGTTGCACGCAATGTGCAACTGCCTTTTTAGGCATGATGACGATGGATATTTAAAACGCCACCACCGGACAGGTCTGCTTAGCGCAGGCCGGAAATATAGTCGGCAACGGCCTTAATCTCGCGGTCATTCATCTTGGCCGTGACCTGACTCATCGTCAGGTTGTTTTTGCGAACGCCGTCCCGAAAGGCCGTCAACTGCGCAACGACGTACTCAGCCTGCTGTCCGGCCAAACGGGGATATTGAGAAGGGATACCCGCACCATTGGGGCTATGGCAACCCGCGCAAGCAGGAACCTGGCGATCGGCAATACCACCGCGGTAGATACGCTCCCCCAAGGACACCAGTTCTTTATCACTGGCAAAACCGGGTTTGGCTTTCATCGAAGTCAGCCAGTAAGCCACGTTTTTCATGTCTTCGTCGGATAAGGTAGATGCAAAGCCCTGCATGATGGGGCTAGCACGCTTGCCGGACTTAAATTCTTGCAACTGCTTGATCAAGTACTCCGGGTGCTGCTGTGCCAACTTGGGGTAGGCGGGCGTACTCGAATTTCCGCCAGCGCCGTGGCAAGCCGCACACACCGCAGTGAAACTGGCCTCACCTTTGGTCAAATCGGGTTTGACGACCGTGGCCGTTGCCGCATGGGCAGCCGACTCTTGCGGGGCTTCTGCTCCGAAGGCAAACATGGGTGCAGCTAAGGCAGCGGCAGCGAGTACAAAATGGGCAATCATCTTCATATGGTTGTCGGGTCTGGTGAGCAAAACTCAGCCATTCTACAATGGCGTTTCGGGTTTACCTTCTATTCCAATGATCACCACTACAAACCCACCCCCAGAATCGAGTTCACCAGCAGGGGCCGCCACAGACCAAAAGTCAGCGGCAGCCGTCGCGCTGGGCTGGCTGCACACTGCCAAATTCTTGACCACTGCGCCGCAATTGCATTTTTTGCCGGCGCTGGAATTGCCAGAAATCGCGTTTGTGGGTCGTTCCAATGCGGGCAAATCGACCTGCATCAACACGCTAACCCAGCAAAAGCAACTGGCCTTTGCGTCCAAAAAACCGGGGCGCACCCAGCACATCAACCTGTTCAGCCTAGGTAAGCAGGGCGTTACCGACGCCATCTTGACTGACCTGCCCGGCTACGGCTACGCGGCGGTACCCAAGGCCGACAAGATTCGGTGGCAGCAGGTGATGGCCAACTACTTGGTCACGCGCGAGAACCTGACCGGCATTGTGCTGATGTGCGACCCCCGCCATGGCATGACCGAACTCGACGAGATCTTGCTTGATGTCATTCGGCCGCGTGTGCAAGAGGGCCTAAAGTTCCTGATCGTGCTTACCAAGTCCGACAAACTGACCCGCAGCGAGGCGACCAAGGCTTTGTCCATCACCAAGCTGCAAGCCGGGGGGGGCGACGTGATGCTGTTTTCCGCTCCCAAACGCAAGGGTATCGACGAGATCGCTCAACTTTTGTGGAAATGGGCCCACCCCACCGGTGCAGCGGTTTCGCCCAAGAACGCCCCGCCAGGGCCCACTCCTCAATAAGGGGGCGTTTGCCCGTCCGGGCGGTCTTTAAATCGTTTGTGGACCCAGTAATACTGGTCTGGCATGGGGTTTATATAGCCCTGCAGCTCCAGATTCATACGGCGGGTATCGGCGTCCAAATCTCCCGTTGGAAAATCAGACCACGCGGGCAATACCGTGACCTCGTACCCGCTGGGCGTTAGGCGGGTGACAATGGGGACCACCTTGGCCCGCCCCAGCTTTGCAAAGCGGGACAGCGACGGGATAGTACAAGCTGACACCCCGTAAAACGGCACAAACAGAGACTCGCTCGGGTCGAAATTCATGTCCGGTAACAAGTACAGCGGTTCACCCTTGCGGACTGCCTCAATAATGGGCTTGACGCCGTCCAAGCGCGCCACCAGTTCGGGCGCGCCAAAGCGGTTGCGCCCCTGATAAATCCATGCATCTGAGGCCGGATTCACCTGGGGCGAATAAATGGTAGCAAATCGCCGTGGAACCTGGTGGGTGAGCGCCGTCCATGCAGCGTCTAGCCCCACGAAATGCGGCGCAAAAAGCACCGTGGGCGTATCGCCCGCCAATTCCTGGACAGCGCCCACGATGGACAGACGTCGGCGCACCACCGCTTCTGACGCGTGCCACAACCACCCCCGATCCAGCCAGCTTTGGGCAACATGGACAAAGACTCTGCGTGCACAAGCACTGCGCTGGGCCTGCGACCACTGTGGGAAACACAAGGCCAAATTGACCAGTACCACCCGACGCCGGCCGGCTAGCAAGACGAACAACAACTGCCCCAAGGACCATCCTAAACCGCGAACCCAAGACAGCGGCAAGCGCGCTACCCACTGCATTAGTACCAAAAAAATTCGCATCATCCGTTCTTCAATGGTGTCGTTTTACAAGCCATCACGCGGCGCTTTGTAGCGCGCATAACCCCACAGGTATTGGCTGGGCGCTTGCAAGACTATGCGTTCCATGGCCTGGTTGATTTGCACGGTAGCCGCTGCTATGTCGGCAGACAATGTGCCCTCAAATGCTGCCACATGCACAACGTAGCCGCGCCCCCATGACAGGCGCTGCCCCCACGCCAGCAAAAGCGTCGCTCCAGTCTGCAGGGCCAACCGGGCCGAGAGCGTCATGGTGTAGGCATCTTTGCCAAAGAATGGCGTCCAAAGTCCTTGGCCCGTTGGCGGCACCTGATCAGGAAGCAAACCTACACAAGCGCCGCTTTTGAGGGCTTTGAGCATTTGTTTCACACCTGCCAGGGTGGTGGGGGCCGTAATTAAACCCGGACGGGCGCGCGACGCGGTAACCAAAGGCACCAGCCACGCTTTGCGCGGCGGCCTAAACAGCACCGTCATGGGGTGGCCGTTTTGTCCGTAACGCAGCGCGTAGGCTTGCGCGGCGACTTCAAAACAACCCAAATGCGGCGTCAAAAACAGCACGCCTTTGCCCTGCGCCAAGGCCGCATCCACATGCTCAGCACCCGCCCAGCGTACAGGCACCGGACGCCCCAACCACAGGCGCGGCAACTCACCCAGCAGCTGCCCAGCAGCCCCCACGGCAGAGATCACGGTGCGCCAACCCAAACCGGCTTGGCGCACATTCTCTAAAAACCGAGAGCGGTAGCGGACAGATGCCAAAAAACCAATCCAGCCAATGGTCCAACCCAGTGCATGCAATAGCCATAAGGGCGAAAAGGACAAGATTTTGAAAAGGCCAGTCATGTCTAGGATAAACTCACGCGTGTCGCTGAGTTACGGAACTACTTGCAGGGCGACACCACAAAAGCGTCTGAAATGGACTGCCATTGTGCCTTGTCCAACTGGACAAGTCTGCTAAAGCGTTCGCCGAAGCCCTAAAGCCCAAGCAACGCGACTTGATGTTTTATAGGAGCAATTAAAAATGGCGAACGATTTTCTATTTACTTCCGAATCTGTCTCTGAAGGCCACCCCGACAAGGTAGCCGACCAGATTTCCGACGCGATTTTGGATGCAATTTTCAAACAAGACCCCCGCTCACGCGTGGCGGCAGAAACCCTGACCAACACCGGTCTGGTGGTGCTGGCTGGTGAGATCACCACCAACGCGCATGTGGACTACATCCAGGTAGCGCGCGACACCATCAAACGCATTGGCTACGACAACACCGACTACGGCATTGACTACAAAGGCTGCGCGGTATTGGTGGCGTATGACAAACAAAGCAACGACATCGCCCAGGGTGTGGACCATGCGTCTGACGACCACCTCAACACCGGTGCCGGCGACCAGGGCCTAATGTTCGGCTACGCCTGTAACGAGACGCCTGAGCTGATGCCTGCGCCCATCTACTATGCCCACCGCCTGATGGAGCGCCAAGCCCAGCTGCGCAAAGACGGGCGCCTTCCGTTCTTGCGCCCCGACGCCAAGAGCCAGGTCACCATGCGTTATTTAGATGGTAAGCCCCACAGCATTGACACTGTGGTTCTGTCTACCCAACACAGCCCAGATCAGTCGCAAGACCAGCACCACATGAAGGCCAGCTTCACCGAAGCCATTATTGAAGAAATCATCAAGCCCGTGCTGCCCAAAGAATGGCTCAAGGACACCAAGTTTTTGATCAACCCGACAGGCCGCTTTGTCATCGGCGGCCCCCAGGGTGATTGCGGCCTGACCGGGCGCAAAATCATTGTGGACACCTATGGCGGTGCCTGTCCCCACGGTGGTGGCGCATTCTCCGGTAAAGACCCCAGCAAGGTCGACCGCTCGGCGGCCTACGCAACGCGTTACGTCGCCAAAAACGTGGTGGCAGCGGGATTGGCCAAGCAGTGCCAGGTGCAAGTGGCCTACGCCATTGGTGTGGCCAAGCCGATGAACATAACCATCTACACCGAAGGCACGGGCGTGATCTCTGACGAGAAAATTGCAGAGCTGGTGAACGAACACTTTGACCTGCGTCCCAAAGGCATCATCCAGATGCTGGACCTGCTGCGCCCCATCTATGAAAAGACAGCCGCCTACGGTCACTTTGGCCGCGAAGAGCCCGAGTTCACTTGGGAGCGCACTGACAAGGCAGCCATCCTGCGAGCCGCAGCCGGGCTGAAGTAATCAGTCCCCTGGTCCCATGAAACTGCAGACACAACGCTTCATTGACCGCTGGGTAGGCCAGCTGCTGTGCGCGGGGGTGTCTGCGTGGGTGCGGTTGACGGGGCTCCTCAGTGCACCCGCGCGGCTGCAGCCCCAACCCAAAAATATTTTGGTAATTTTGCTGTCCGAGATGGGCAGCATCGTGCTGGCCGGCCCCATGTTTGCCCAATTGCGGCGCAACTACCCGTCGGCCAACATCCACATTCTGCAACTCAAGAAAAACCAGGAAGTCACCCGCCTACTGCAACTCACCCAGCCGGAATTCATGCACAGCTTGGATGACAGTTCTGGGGGGGCGCTGATGAGTGACATCCTCAAAGTCAGCCTCGCCATGCGCCGTTTAGGGCTGGATGCGGTAATTGACTGTGAGCTGTTCTCGCGCGTGAGCGCCCTGCTCTCGTTTTCAACGGGTGCACCGGTGCGCGTGGGCTTTACCCCGCACACCCAAGAGGGTTTGTACCGCGGCAGCTTCATCAACCACGCCATTCCCTACAACCCCTACCAGCACATCAGCAAGCAGTTTTTGTCGCTGGTGGACGCACTAGGTAGTCCAGGTATCGCGGGCAGCATGCCGCGCAACAAGGCCGCGCCCATTCGCAGCCTGCCCACCGATACCGAGTTGTCGGTCACGTTTGACCAAGGCGAGCTGGACGCTTACCGGGCCAAGGTTCATGCCGATCATGCGGTGACCACCCAGCGCGAGCTGGTGCTGATGTATGCCGGTGGCGGCATCCTGCCCGAGCGCGCCTGGCCCGCCGCCCACTATGCGCGGGTCGCCCAAGGCCTGTGTGCCGCTGGCTACGCCGTGGGCCTGATTGGCCTGAAAGACGATGCCCAACTGGCCAAAGACCTGATCGCGCAAATCCGCCATGTAGCCTGCATTGACCTCACCGGTTACACCAAGAGCATCCGCGAGCTGCTGATGCTGATGCACTGCGCACGCTTGCTGATTACCAACGACGGCGGCCCCGGCCACTTCGCCACCTTGACACCCATCCAGACCATGGTGTTTTTTGGCCCTGAGACCGGCAAGCTGTACGGACCGTTAGGCACGCGCAACACGGTGCTCGAATCCGGCATTGCCTGCTCACCCTGTCTGTCGGCCTACAACCACCGCCTGACCTTTTGCGACGGCGACAACCAGTGCCTCAAACGCATTGCCCCCGACCCGGTGCTGGCCGACGCCTTGGCCTTTTTGAAGGCCACGCCGCTGGCAGTGGCCGTATGAGCGAGCACACAGCGCTGCAGCGCGCCACGTTGTGGGCACTGGGCTGGCTGGAGCGTTACCGCTATATCAAGTTTGGCATCGTGGGCGCTAGCGGCACGGTGGTGAACCTAGCCGTGCTGCACTATGGGCATGAGTATTTGTTCAGCGGCATTGAAGCCGGTTACAACAAGCCCTACTTCTCGCTGGCGTTGGCCATTACCCTAGCCACCATCAACAACTTCACCTGGAACCGCTTGTGGACCTGGTCGGACCGGGTTAAGACACTGGAGGCCGATGCCAGCCTCAAACCCCTGGGCCTGCGCGTGCTGGGTTTGGAGTTCGGCCAGTACGTCACTGCGTCCGCCTTTGGCAGCACCTTGCAATACGTGTTGACGCTACTGCTGTCGGGCAGCATGGACTACCGCTTGGCCAATGTGGTGGCCATCATTGCCGCCAGCGTAAGCAACTTCTTGGCCAACGACCGCTGGACGTTTAAGCGCCACAAAGGCTGATGCAGTTTCACCAGCCCCCTCCCCACCCCTGGCGTTGGCTAGCGCTGGTGGGCCTGTGTGTCGCAGTGTATTTATATGGTCTGGGCAGCCCCTACGCCCCTACCAATGGTGACGAGATGGTCTACATCCACATCGCGCGTATGACGGCCGAGAGCGGCCACTGGCTACCCTTGCAGTCTGAGCTATTGGGCACCCGCAACACCAAACCGCCACTGCTGATCTGGCAGGCCATGGTCGCCGGTGGCTGGGGCCAGCATTGGTCGCTGTGGGCGCTGCGCCTGCCCAGCATTTTGTACACCTTTGCCACCGCCTCGCTACTGGCATTTTTTGCCCACCGCATCACAACCGACGCGGCCACCAAGCTGCGTAACGCCTGCCTGGCGGTGGTGCTGTACCTGCTGTTTTTCTCGACCTTTCGGTACGGGCGCGCCTACTTAACATCAGCGCCCGAGACCTTTTGGCTGGCCCTGCCCATGTGGTGGGTACTGTGGCTGCGCGTGCGCCCCAGCTTCGGTACCGGCCACCCCACTCCCCATGCACCCCTGGGCTGGGTGGCTTACACCTTGATGGGCGTGGCCATGGGCCTGGGCTGTGCCTACAAATCATTCGCCCTGGTAGCGCCCACAGCGGCGGCCATATGGTGCGCAGTACTGTTAAGCGAACCACGCCTGACTTGGCGCACCACGCTACACACAACGATTGGCTTAGGCTGGAGCACCGCCATTGGTCTTGGCATTTTTGCCCTGTGGTTCGTGCTGGACCCAAACCCGTCGGCGGTGTGGCAAGAGTTTGTGGTGGGCGAGAATGCCGGAAAAATGTCGAGTGGCCAAGGCTACTGGCACGCCGCGCTGTACGGCGTCTACCCCATGTGGACGCAGTTACTGGCCTACCCTGCCAACGCGGGTTTGCTGGCGTTTACTGTGCTGGGTTTGGCCGTGTGGGCACTGCCGCGCGCCTTGCAACGCCAAACCTACACCCGCCTCAGCCCAGCCGAATGGACACTGCTGGTGTGGCTGGCAGTGTGGCTGGTGGTTTTCACCATTCCCAGCCAGCGGTCTGAACGCTATGTCATACCCGCCATGCCGGCGTTGGCCATTGCCATGGCGCTGGTTTGGGACAAGATTCCGCGTATTGGTTTTTGGATCACGTTAGCCCTGATGGTGCCCGCCCTCGTCATGCTGGGCCGCGTTGCCTGGGTTATGGGTGAATTGCACATCGCAACGACTTCGCAGGTTGCTATTGTCTTGATAGCTGCTAGCGCAGGATTGGCGGGGACTGCGGTCGGATTTAGCATGAAAAATTGGTGCCGCGCCGCCACGCTGGTAGTGTGTTTGGCCGTCTACGCCAGCTTTGGCTTGATGGTAGCCCCCTTGAGCGGGCCGGACACCGGGTACGACGCGGCCGTGCAGGCGCAGCTACAAGGCAAACGCATCGCGGTGCCCAACGGTTTTACTGGACAGTACGAACGTTTTCATTTTGTGCTGCCGGGCAAAACCCTTGTACCCTATGACGCCGAAGGCCGCAACACCGGTGCCTACCAGCCCGACATGCCACCCGCCCAGCGCTTGACCTACCTGCTGACCCAGTTTGACGCCGTAGTCTGGCTACAAGACAGCCTAGACCAGACCGCGCCCAGTTGCCTGCCCCAGTGCCAGTGGCTGGGCACCCGCTGGCATGTCAAGAGCCGCCACAAATCGGGCGAAGTTACCCTGGACAACGTGTGGTATCCGCAAGAATGGCTGTTCCGCCACGAATGGCTAGTGGCCAACGTTGCGCCCTGATAGGCGGCCGATTACTATCAAATAGATAGCGGCATGCGCATATCTGACGAGGGCTAGATGGTGATTTGACTGCGAAAAAAAGGCGCGATGCCCAGGGCATCGCGCCTTTTTTTAGAAAACGCTCCAACGGTTAGTTGTAGGTGTTGCCGCTGTAACGGCTAGCAAACAGCGCGCTAAGCTTCATGCCTGTAACAGGCTCCACCACGTCACCGGCATTGTGGACGCTCATCGCCTGCACGGCCTCAGCACGTACCTGGGCACGGGTGCCGACGGATGCAACTTGCTGGGTTGCGTAGGCAGCAGGAAACAAGGTGCTGAGCTTCATGCCAGTAGTGGGCTCGACCACGTCGCCAGCGCTGCTGGCGCTTTGGGCCTGTGCCAACTCGGCAGCCACTTGGGCACTGGTTTTGGTGCTGACGTTGCCGTAGAGTGCGGGGAACAGATCGCCCAGCTTTTGGCCCGTAGAAGGCTCAACCACATCGGCACCACCACGAAAGCTGTCACGGATGGCGTCTGCGGACGAATCAGCAGCCATGGCCTGACCAGCAGACAAGGCCGCCAAAGCAATAACGATCGAAGCGGTAGTTGTGTTTTTCATGATGCATTTCCTTTTCAAGTTGAAGATCCTGCCCGGCGGCGGTATGTCGTCTTGGGCAGCATCGATGGGGCGTTTAATACATGCGTCTCGTCGATGGGGTGAACTTTAAAGTTTCTAATGCAGTAGATAAATAGCCAATCAAGCACCGATTCATTGCTATATAAGAAATAATATAGATCTTGAATCGCAAAACAGAGGCGTTATGGACCGTTTAATGTCAATGCGGGTGTTTCAACGGGTGGTGGACGAAGGTGGCTTTGCCGCCGCCGCACGGGCGCTGGACATGTCACCCGCGGTAGTAACCCGTCTGGTGGCCGACCTTGAAGAGCACCTAGGCACCCGCCTGCTGCATCGCACCACGCGCCGCCTGTCGCTCAGCGAAGCGGGCGAAGCCTACCTGAGCCGGGTGCGGGCCATATTGCAAGACATTGACGACGCCCATGTGGTGGCCAGCGCCCACACGCAAGAGCTGGCTGGCGTGCTGCGGGTGTTGGTACCACCCGTACTGGCCGCCTATCTGTTGGCGCCGTTGTTGGCAGGCTTTGCGCAGCGCTTCCCAAAAATCGTGCTCGATATCACGGTGGAACTGTACAAAGAGCCCCCGATTGAAGACTTTGACATCACTCTGTTTGCGGCCGATGCCGGCTTCAATGGCGACGTGATTGCGCGCAAGATCATTACCTCCGAGGTCATTTTGGTGGCCTCCCCCGCCTACCTAAAACGCAAAGGCACACCAGAACAGCCCGAAGACTTGGTTCAGCACGACGGCCTACGTTTCAAGACACCCGGACCACGCCCACGCCTGTGGCGGCTGGTGCATTCGCAACAGCCACAAGAGACACGTGAGGTCGAAGTCAACACTGTCATGTGGTCCAACCACAGCGACACGCTGCTGCGCGCCGCCATTGATGGCATTGGCCTGACCTTCAGCTCGGTCGACGTGGTGGCACCACACTTGGCCAGCGGTCAACTGGTGCAGGTGCTGCAGCCCTGGACCTATGGGCAAGTGACCCTGTACGCCGCCCTGCCCAGCCGCCAATTTTTGCCCCAGCGCACGCGGGTGTTTCTGGACTTTTTAACCGAGCAGACCCGGCTACTCGTCGCTACGGCGCTGACCAACGCCACCCAGCATTAGCCCCGCGCTGCGGACGCCTGCACCAACGACAACGGCACCCGCAGGTGCCGCTCTGGGTTTCGTCGGTGCGAATTAGTTTGCTCGCGGCAAACGGCGAAGTGCAACCATGCCAATTAAACCCAGGCCAGCCAGCAGCATGGCGTAGGTTTCAACTTCCGGGATAGCGGAGATCGAGCCATATAGAACATCGCGATTGATTAAGCCGTCAACGTGCTCCCAACTCCCGCTAGCGGCGTAACCACCACGGCGGATTTCAACGGCGCCACCGCCGTCGGTCAATGGACTGATGAAAGTCAATGCCAGAAAACGATTACCGGCATTGCTAATCCATGCCACGTTGTTGGCGAGCCACCCATAGTTGACATAGCTATCGCCTGGCACATAGGTGAAGGCGGAAAAAGTCGGGCCAGCGGTGGTCGTCAGGCTATAGGCACCCACCAATCCAGTGGTAGCGTCGTATTCAAACGAACCGCTCGCCGTAGCACCATCGCTGAACGTCATACCCGACGAATACCAGGTACTGGCATGCGCCGCACCTACTATGACCACACAAAGGGAAGCCACAGCAGCGGCGCGTTGGCATAGTTTTTTGAGCATTGGGGTTCCTTTTGACAGACAAGACCAAGGGCCAAAGCGGGGCGACAAAACCGTCTGCAGTCGTTCAACCTGAATCACAGTGTGGCACACAAGCAGTCACCCCAAGGGGCGGATTTTCCCTAATACGCGCCGCTAAATTGGCCTTCTGGCCAGCGGCAAGACCCCGCTCGCAACCTGATAGCTGACCCTGTTGCGTGATCGATGAAAGGGCCCCCGCATGTTTGAATCTGCCGAGATAGGTCACCGCGTTGGCAAGGCGGTCTACCGCAAGGCCGTTACCGTCCTGCGCGAGTCGCTTTTACAAGCGCAAGCGAACTGCATGAAGGGAAAAACATTCCGGTGGTGGTGCTCATCAGCGGCCAGAACGGCGCGGGTACCATTTAGCACCGACGCTGGCTCCGCCAGCCATGCAAAGCACGCGACCTCGGCATGCACTCCAGCAAAAAGGGAACCCGTGGTACTTTTGCATGGAACCCCACATTGGCGCCGATACGAGCTACTGGGGCTTGAAAAAGAACACGGCACAGCCAACACGCTGTTTACGCATTTCAAGAGAGCTAGCGTGCGGCTTGGCGTCAGTGCCAAGGGTGGGGGTTGTGCCGTTGCAAATGCGGGTAAGTCGCGCCGTGCAAGGTATCCAACTCATCCAGAGCCATCAAGACGGCCAGCGGAAAGCCTGCCCGCGGCACGGTGCGGTTGTTAATCTTGAGATCGCGCATCAGCGCCACGAAGCGCGGGTGGCCGAAAAACATCTCTAGTTTGAGCCCAATCCGCGGAAAAGCCGCGTCAATGATTTTGAAGTGGTCGTTGTCGGAAATCACGGTGTTCTTTTGTTGGGTTGCCCGCGCAAGCGCGGCCAGCGCTTGTCTCACGATTCGCCGAGGTAAGCAGTTTCAACCACAACACAAATTTCGGCAATAGTCCGTTCGGACTAGCCTGCGCAAACAAAAAAGCCTGCGGACCACATGGGGCGCAGGCTTTACTGGAATCGACAAAATAAATGGTAGGGCGTGAGTGACTTGAACACTCGACCAAAGGATTATGAGTCCTCTGCTCTAACCAACTGAGCTAACGCCCCAACCGAACCGCAGATTGTAGCGGGCTAGGATCGCTGCCTTTGGCACCGGCTTACTTCTGCTGGCTCAGCGCATTGCTCACCAGCTTAGAGGTGATGTCCACGATCTGGATCATGCGGTCGTAGGCCATGCGGGTGGGACCAATCACACCCAACGTGCCCACCACCTTACCGTCCACCTCATAAGGAGAGCTGACGATGGACAGGTCTTCAAACGGCACCACCTGGCTTTCACCGCCAATAAATATACGCACACCCTCAGCCTGGCCGGTAATGTCCATCAGGCGCATGATTTGGGCTTTTTGCTCGAACAGGTCAAACGCTCGGCGCAGCTGCCCCATGTCACTAGAAAAGTCAGACACCGACAACAGGTTGCGTTCGCCCGCGATGATGACCTCGTCTTGTGGTTCGCTGATGGCCTCGGTGCTGACTTTAACCGCTGCCTGCATGAGGGTGGCGATCTCCGAGCGCAAAGACTCCACCTCGCTCTGCAGGCGCTGGCGCACGTTGTCGATGTCTGCGCCCACGTAATGGGTGTTGAGGTAGTTGGCCGCCTCTGCCAACTGCGAGGGGGAATAGTCCTGCTCGGTGAAGATGACGCGATTTTGTACGTCGCCGTTGGGCGACACGATGATGACCAGCAGGCGCCGCTCCGACAGGCGCAAGAACTCAATGTGCCGGAATGTCGAAGACCGGCGCGGGGCGATGACCACCCCGACAAACTGGGATAAGTTGGACAACAGGTGTGCCGCGTTGGAGATGACCTTTTGCGGCTGGTCAGGCGCCAAGCTGTGCGACCCATACTGCCCCGGCTGGACGGTGAGCATGGTGTCCACAAACAGTCGGTAGCCCCGTGCGGTGGGAATGCGCCCGGCCGAGGTGTGGGGGCTGACGATGAGCCCCAACTCCTCTAGATCGGACATGACGTTGCGAATGGTGGCTGGCGACAACTCCAAGCCCGACGCCCGTGAAAGCGTGCGGCTGCCGACAGGCTGGCCGTCAGCGATGTAGTGTTCAACCAGCGCTTTCAATAACAACTTGGAGCGATCATCGAGCATCAGTGCATTTTAGTGATGTAATTTGCCAATGCAGTCGCAATTCAACCACGTCGCCCTGATTGGCAAATACCAAGCCGTCTCCACCGGAGCGGGGGGCGAGTCGTCCCGCCACGCGCTGGAGCAGATTGCGCACTACCTGTTGGATCAGGGTTGTGAAGTGGCGGTGGAGGCCGATACCGCCACCAATATGGGGCTGTCTGCATTTACCGCCATGACCGTGACCGAGATTGGCAAGAACTGCGACCTGTGCCTGGTGGTGGGGGGCGACGGCACCATGCTGGGTATTGGACGCCAACTGGCGCAGTACGGCGTGCCTTTGATAGGTATTAACCAAGGGCGCTTGGGGTTTATCACCGACATCCCGTTTGACAACTTTAGAGTGGCCTTGGAGCCCATGCTGCGGGGCGTGTATGAGCAAGACCAGCGCAGCCTGATCCACGCCAAGGTGATGCGGGGCGGACACTGTGTGTACACCGCACTGGCCATGAACGACGTGGTGGTCAACCGGGGCGCAACGGCGGGCATGGTGGAGTTGCGGGTCGAGGTGGACGGCCATTTTGTAGCCAACCAACGGGCGGATGGTTTGATCATCGCCACGCCAACCGGCAGCACAGCCTACGCGCTGTCAGCGGGCGGGCCGCTGATTCACCCCTCCATCTGGGGCTGGGTGATGGTACCCATTGCACCCCACACCCTATCAAATCGGCCTATCGTCCTCGCCGACTCTTCAGAGATTGCTATAGAAGTGGTAGCAGGGCGCGATGCCAGCGCCAGTTTTGACATGCAGTCCTTGGCGTCGCTCATGCATGGCGACCGCATCGTGGTGCGGCGGTCCGAGCACAAGGTGCGCTTTCTGCATCCCAAGGGCTGGACGTATTTTGATACGCTGCGCGAAAAACTGCATTGGAATGAAGGAGTAGCCTGACCGTGGCCTTAAAGCGAATTGTCCTGCGCGATTTTGTGATCGTGCGCGAGCTCGAACTGGACCTGGAGAGCGGTTTCACCGTGCTCACCGGCGAAACCGGTGCGGGCAAGTCCATATTGATAGACGCGCTGCAATTGGTCACTGGCGCGCGGGCTGACAGCGGCGTCATACGTGAAGGCGCGAGCCGGACCGATGTGAGTGCCGAGTTCGACACGCCGACATCCGTTGGGCCACTGCTGCAAGAATCCGGCTTCGATGTGGACGACACGCTACTGCTGCGCCGTACGGTAGACCAGCAAGGCAAAAGCCGCGCCTGGATCAACGGCAGCCCGGCAACCGCCCAACAATTGCGCGCGATTGGCGAGCAATTGCTCGACATCCACGGCCAGCACGCCTGGCAAAGCCTGACCCGCCCGGAGGCGGTGCGCGGTTTGCTCGACGCCTATGCCAAGGCATCTACTACCACCATTAGCGCACTGTGGCAGGCTTGGCGCGCAGCGCAAAACGCTTTGACCGATGCAACGGCGGCACAAGATTCGTTGCAGCGCGAGCGCGATCGCCTGGGCTGGCAGATAAGCGAAGTCAGCAAACTGAACCCTGGCGCCAACGAGTGGGACGCATTGCAAAGCAGCCACAGTCGTCTGTCCAACGGCCAAGCGCTGATGGACGCTGCCCACAGTGCCCTACAGTGGCTTGACGAGCGTGAACACAATGCCTTGACGTCCTTGAACAGCGCACTGCACCAACTACAGGGCCAGTTGCACTTGGAGGCCGAGTTTCAAAGCCCAGTTGACGCTTTGGGTTCCAGCCTGGCGCAAATTGAGGACGCGGTGCACACCCTGCGCAGCTATTTGCGACACACTGAGCTTGAGCCCGAGCGTTTGGCCGAGCTTGATACGCGTTTATCGCAGTGGGTTTCGTTGGCGCGGCGTTACAAGCGCGTACCCAACGAACTGCCCGGTTTACTGGCCAGCTGGAAGGCAGAACTGGTTCAACTCGATGCCGCCGCGGACTTAGAAGGACTGCAGTCGGCTGAGAAGAAGACCCACGCGGCCTACCTTACTGAGGCAAAGGTCTTGACCAAAGTGCGCACCAAGGCCGCACCCTTGTTGGCGCAAGCCATCACGCAGGCGATGCAGGGCTTGGGTATGCAGGGCGGGCAGTTTCAGGTGGTGCTGAAACCCAGCGCACAGCCTCTGCAAAGCGGACTGGAAGACGTGGGTTTTCTGGTTGCAGGCCATGCGGGCAGTACACCACGGCCAGTGGGCAAAGTGGCCTCGGGTGGCGAGCTGTCGCGCATGGCGCTGGCCATTGCGGTGACCACCAGTCAGCTCGGCACCGCTCAGACACTGATTTTTGATGAAGTGGATTCAGGTGTGGGCGGTGCGGTTGCTGAGACCGTTGGCCACCTGATGCGCCAGCTCGGCACCGACCGGCAAGTACTGGCAGTCACCCACCTCCCCCAAGTTGCATCCTGTGCGGACCACCACTTGGTCGTTGCCAAGCAGCGCGACCAACAATTCACATTCAGCACGGTTGCCGCCGCGCAAGGCGAACACCGTGTGGCCGAGATTGCCCGCATGCTGGGAGGAGAGAAGCTTTCCAACACCACCCTGGCCCACGCACGAGAAATGCTCGATACCGGAGCCTGACGCCATGGGTACCGCCAACACTACTATGGAGATTGTGCTGATCACCGGCATGTCGGGCTCAGGCAAGTCGGTCGCGTTGCACGCGCTGGAAGATGCCGGCTTTTATTGTGTAGACAACCTGCCACCTGAGCTGTTGCTCGATCTTGTCGACCTGGAGCAAAAGCAAAACGCGACCCGGATTGCCATTGCCATGGACGTGCGCAGCGCGACCTCCCTGCCCTTGGTACCGCACCAGTTAGAGGTTTTGCGCAAGCGCGGCATTACAGTGCGACCCCTGTTCCTGGACTCCAACACCGAAACGCTGGTACGCCGGTATTCAGAAACCCGACGCAAGCACCCCCTGTCCCAATCAGACACGGGCCATGGTGAACAAGACAATCACCGCGCTCTGGTGGACGCCATTGAACTAGAACGCACCTTGTTGGGTGCCCTGCGCGAGCAAGCGCATGTGATTGATTCCAGCATCATCCGCCCAGCCCAGTTGCAAGGCTATGTTAAGGCGCTGACAACCGTGCCGGGGGCCCAGCTCACCTTGGTATTTGAGTCATTTGGATTCAAGCGGGGGGTGCCGTCAGACGCCGACTACGTGTTTGATGTACGCATGCTGCCCAACCCCTACTACGAGCCCACACTGCGCCACCTGACCGGACGCGATGAACCCGTCATCGCCTACCTGCGGGCGCAACCCGACGTGGAGTTGATGCTGCACCACATTACCCATTTTCTTGACAATTGGCTCGATGCCTTGGTGCGTGATCACCGCAGCTATGTCACCGTGGCCATCGGCTGCACGGGCGGACAGCACCGCTCCGTCTACCTGGTAGAGCAGCTTACCCAGCATTTTTCTGCCCAATGGATCACCCTCAAGCGGCACCGCGAAATGGACGCACGGTAAGGGCCGCCTGCGCACCACTATGCGGGTGCGGTGTCTTCCAATAAGCGTCTGATCGGCGCGGGCAAACCCAATTGCGGCCAGTCGTTGGCACCAATCCACCGACCTTCTCCACCGCTGAACCCCTCTTCACGGACAACAAGTTGCCAGGGGTGCAAATGCAAATCTTTGTGAGTCAGTACATGCTTGAACGGCGCCAAGGGCTTCAGCGCGCTGTGCCACAGGGGGGCAACCGCTGCACGCAAGGCGTCTTCACTGTCAAAAAGTGGCGTGCAATACAACCCCGCCCACACCCCGGGGGTCGGCCGTTGGTCCAACCAAACCACGCCGACATCGCTGCGCACGCACAGCAGCCAGATAGATTGGCTGCTGCGTTTGAGCGTGCGAGAGCGCACCGGGTAATTTTGGGGGTTGCCCGCCATGCCTGCAGCGCAGTGGCTGAGTACGGGGCAGTGGGCACAGTCTGGCTTTTTTGGCAAGCACACGGTAGCGCCCAAGTCCATCATGCCCTGGGTGTAACGTGCCATGGCGGTGGCCGATGCGGGCGCAGCCGGCAGTAAATCGGTCGCCAATTGCCACAGTGTTTTAGCATTAGCACTGAGCGCCAAATCACCCCCAAACCCTAGCACCCGGGTTACCACGCGGCGCACATTGGCGTCCAGAATAGCCACACGCTCACCGAAACACAGTGAGGCAATTGCCGCGGCAGTAGAGCGGCCAATGCCCGGCAAGGTTTCCAGCACCAGGGCTGTCTGTGGGAAAACACCACCGTGGCGCTCCACAACCATCTGCGCAGACCGGTGCAGGTTGCGGGCACGGCTGTAATAACCCAAACCGCTCCACAAGGCGAGCACATCATCCAAGCTGGCACGGGCCAGGGACGCAACATCCGGAAAGCGGTCTATGAAACGTGCAAAGTAGGCCACCACAGTGACCACCTGGGTCTGCTGCAGCATGATTTCAGACAACCACACCCGGTAGGGGTCGCGGGTGTTTTGCCACGGAAGTGTGTTACGCCCGTGCGCTGCTTGCCACGCTACCACCGGGGCGGCAAAAGAACCCTTCAACGATGGCTCGCTCAGACGAGTTCGACGTCTGCTACCGGCTTGGCAACTTGGTTGGCGCCAATCAGGTAGGTTGTCAATTCGACCAATTTGGTGTCGATCTGGTTCAGTGAAGCACTCTGCCGTTCGATGTCTTGAATCCGATCCTCCAACCCTCCGGCTGCCTGCTGAATGCGGTCAATGGCTTCAATGCGGCGGGTAAAGTTGCGTCGGCGCTCACGCAATTGGGCATCGAGTTGCGCCGCAGCCGATTTACTCCACAGTTCCACGTCGCTCAAGGCGGCATCGTGGATGCTGCGTAGACGATTGGACAAGGCCCGAATCAAACGGTCCGAAAACTCCGGCTGGGCCAGCTTGAAGGCATTGCCAATACCCAAATACTGAACATGGCTGCGCTCAACCATGTCCAAGTCATGCAAGTACTGCGTCATCTGGGGCTCGGACGGGACCTGCAAAGAGAAACCATGCTCGGCATTGAGCTGTCGAAATGTGGCCCCCAACATGTTTTGTATTTCACCGCTAAGGGTCTGAACCCGATGCAAACTGGCGCGCAACCGGTCAAATGTTTCACCGTAGGCGCGTTTGACGCCCAGCTTCAGGCCCTTTTGCATTAACGCAGCGGTCAATTGGGACATTTCCGCCTTCAACGCCTTAGAGCCCAGAATACCAAACACGTCACGCAAAAGCTTGAGATGGACCGAGCGCACGGCGTGAATCTTGGCACCGCCCAGGTCAAACTCGGTCTGCTCATTCGAGATGCGCGAGCGCATGTGTTTGATAACTGCGGAGTTTTTGCCTTGCAAGCTTTTGAGCTCCATCATTTGCTCGGTCAAATCACGCTTGCGAATGTTGATGACGCGGCTGGTTTCGGTACGCAATTCAGAAATACCAGCCACCATAGCGTCGGCCAATATCTTTTGGCGCTTGCCCATCATGCCGCGCCCCAAGGCTTCTTCCAGCACCGGCAGGCAACTGCGTTCCAGCAACTCAGCGTCATCGGTCACCTTGGCTACCAGCCCTTTCTGGGCCGATACCGCGATGATTCGGTCGTAGGGAATACCCAATATCTCGGCCGTGGTTTGCTTCTGACGCTCAATTTGGTCCTTGATTTGGGCCGGCGTGCTGAGTTCGTCCCACAGAGTATCTATTTTGTTAAGCACCACCAGCCGCGCGTCGGTGCTGTCAGACTCGGTGACCAAGTGCTCCCGCCAGATGGACAAGTCCGATTTCGTTACCCCCGTGTCAGCGCCTAATATAAAAACCACCGCGTGGGCTTGCGGAATCAGACTCACCGTTAATTCAGGCTCCGCGCCAATGGCGTTAAGCCCTGGGGTGTCCAGAATGACCAAGCCTTGCTTGAGCAAGGGATGGGCGATATTGATCAGCGCATGGCGCCAGCGCGGCACCTCAACCATGCCATGCGCATCCAAAACGGGGTTATCTTCCGGCGATTGGTTGTGCCAAAAACCGAGCGCACGCGCTTCATCCTGCGTGACCTTGCGGGTTTCTGCCACTTTTTCCAGGGCGGACGCCAACTGCTGGGGATTCTTGACATCTAGGTCGATACGGGTCCACTTTTCGGGCGCCATGCGCCATTCCATCAAGGCCTGGGGCTCCAGGCGTGTTTCGATCGGCAGCAGGCGTAAACACGGTGGCACGTCAGCGTCGTATCCCATTTCTGTAGGACACATGGTGGTGCGACCCGCACTGGCGGGCATGATGCGGCGTCCGTACCCGGCGAAGAAAACGGCGTTGATCATCTCGGATTTGCCGCGCGAGAATTCAGCAACAAAAGCCACCATAACCTTGTCGGACCGCACCTGCGCTTCTAGGCGAAGTAGTCGCTCCTCCACCGCAGCGTCCAACAAATCATTGTCTTTCATCCACTCGGCCAGCAACTTCAGACGAAGCGCAAACTCACGCCGCCAAGATCCGTGCTGGTCAAACTGTTCGTTAAATGAAGTAGCCAAATGTGCCCCCGATGGAATAGCTCAATATAGCACCGTGCCCCGGTTTTGTGCTCATGGTTTCTGGCAGGTTGCACAGAAAAATGTACTGCGCTGCCCTTGCCTAATCAGGCGCACAGGTGTGCCACACACCCGACACGCCTGTCCTGCTCGGCCATAGACCATGGCTTCGGACTGGTAGTGCCCGGCCTCGCCGTGCGCGTTTGAAAAATCGCGCAAGGTGCTCCCACCCTTTTGGACCGCTTCTGCCAACACCGTACGAATTGCCTGTTGTAAACGGAGCGCACGGGGGCGACTGATGGACTGGGCCCGCACCGTCGGCCGGATCGCCGCACGAAACAATGCCTCCGAAGCATAGATATTCCCCACCCCCACGACGACATTGCCCTGCAATAAAACCTGCTTGATGGGCGCGCGGCGGCGCTGCAACTCTGCGTGGAAACGCGTGACATCAAACCCGTCGCCCAGCGGCTCCATACCCAAGTCGCCTAGTAGCTTTTGCGCCACATCAGACGTTTCGCCTTCTGCCACAACCACTGCGCCAAATCGTCTCGGATCATGTAGCCGCAACACACCCTGTGTCGTGTGCATATCAAAATGGTCATGCACGCCCGGCTCAGACGGATTCTGTGTAAAGGTCAAGCTTCCAGACATGCCCAAATGAATCAGCAAAAGACCGTGACTGAGATCCATCAGCAAATATTTACCCCGCCGACGAACGCCCAGTACGCGTCTGCCGACCAAGTCCTGCTCCGAACAACCCAAGGGCCAACGCAGGGGTTTACCCAGACGGACGTCGATAATTTGGCTGTCAACAATGCGGTGAACCAAGCTAAGTCGGGTCACTTCAACTTCGGGGAGTTCGGGCATGGCGCATGACTTTCATAGGTCGATTATTATTGACAGATGACACCAATCAAACAACTCTTGGTTCGAGCCCTGTTTTTCGCTTTGGCCAGCGGCGAGGTCTTGGCGGCGGCACCACCGGCGACCGCACCACTAAACTCCAATTTGGACAGCGAACTGTTTTACGAAATTCTGGTGGGAGATATAAACGCCCAAGCCGGAGACAATGCAGCCGCGTTCGGATTTATCCTGAACGCGGCCCGTCGCGCAAACTCATCTGCATTGTATGAAAAGGCGGTGAATCTCGCACTCCAAGAGCACGCAGGCGATTCCGCCTTGGAAGCGGCAAAAAGCTGGGCTAAGGCGTTTCCTGCCTCTCCAGACGCCAACCGTTACGTATTTCAGATATTGGTAGGGCTGAATCAAATAGCCAACATTCAAGCGCCCCTGCGGCGCATGTTGGCCGCCTTGCCAGTGCCAGAACGCGTCACGATGATCAACCAGTTACCCCGTATTTTTATGCGCGTGACAGAGCGAACGCTGTTGACCAAGGTTGTCGAAAAATCCCTAGAACCTGATATCGCCCTACATACAACCAGTGCCGCCGCTTGGTCTGCAATTGGCGTCCTGCGCTCACTGGCTTCTGACCCCAAAGGGGCCTTGGACGCCGCAAAGCGTGGGGCCGCATCCAACCCGCACGCCCCCGAACCCGTTGTGCTCGCGATTGGACTAATGGCAACCCAAGGATCAGCAGCCGAAGACATTGTGCGCAAATACCTGGCCGACAAGCCACTGCCTGACTTACGCATGGCATACACCCGCTCGTTATTGATAGCCCAGCGCTACGGTGACTCAGCGGAGCAAATGCGACTCCTGACCCACGAAAAGCCCAACTTTGCGGAGGCGTGGCTGTTGCGCGGTCAGCTCGAACTGGAGGAGCGCAAACCTGAATTGGCAGAAAATTCATTAAAGAACTACGTCGCCTTAGCCTCTAAACAGGATGAAACGGCCAAGACATCGACCACCGACCGCAATGTCGTCCAAGCCTACTTTCTGCTGGCCCAAATTGCAGAGCAGGACCAACGGCTTGACGCAGCACTCGCCTACCTGTCCAACATCGACTCGCCGCCGGACGCGATGCGAGTGCAAACTCGCAAGGCCCTCATCCTGGCCCGCCAGGGCAAGATGGCGGAGGCCCGCAAACTGATTCGTGACGTTCCAGAACTCAACGCTGAAGACGGTCGCACAAAAATCAACACAGAAGTCGCGCTGCTGCGCGAATACAAGCAATACCAAGCTGCCTACGACGTGCTAGCCGAAGCTGTTTTGAATGCCCCCCAAGAAACCGATTTTCTCTATGAGCAAGCACTCATTGCCGAGAAATTGGGGAAAACAGATGAGATGGAACGCCTGCTGCGCCAAATCATCGCACTCAAACCGGACAACTTCCAAGCCTACAACGCATTGGGTTACTCCCTTGCAGACCGTGGCATACGGCTGACCGAAGCACGCCAACTCATTACCAAGGCCATGGGCTTCCTCCCGGATGACCCGGATTTGATGGACAGCTTGGCGTGGCTGGAGTTTCGCTCTGGAAATGCACCAGAAGCAGAGCGTCTTTTGAAAATTGCATTCAAGGCCCGGCCCAACCCTGAAATAGCGGCCCATTTGGGTGAAGTCTTATGGTCGTCCGGCCAGCATAAAGCCGCTGAATCAGCCTGGGAAGACGGCTTGCGTTTGAGCCCCAAAAACGACACGCTGGTAGAAACAATGAATCGGCTTCGTGGCAAACCGTGAGGTCCAATCAGCAATTGCTGGCAATTCTTTGCATATGGGTACTCGGTGTTCTGGTGGGGTGTGCCAATCCACCACTCACGCCCCATCTAGTCCACACTGATCACTGGCAAGGTCGGCTGTCCATTCAGGTAGCAGGCACGCCAAACCAACATTTAACGGCCTTGTTTGACCTTCAGGGCGCTCCACAGGCCGGAAGCTTCACCTTGACGTCACCGCTGGGAACGACGCTTGCAAAATTGCAATGGACCGCTGACTCGGCTCAGTTGCAAGCTCATGGAGAATCACGTGAATTTGAATCCTTGGACGCCCTTGTGCGCCATGTCACCGGGACAGATCTACCGATCCAAAGCCTATTCTCCTGGCTACAAGGTATACCGGCCCCTGCCCTTGGGTGGCAGGCAAACCTTCACGACCTCAACGTGGGGCGCCTTAGCGCTGAGCGATCAGAACCGTACACGCCAGCTGTACTAAAAATCATTTTGGATCGCTGACCTATCCACAGCACAGTCGCACTATGCAGTCGCTTTACGATATCCCCGCACCCGCGAAGCTCAATTTATTCCTGCACATCATCGGCCGCCGGAAGGATGGTTACCACCTGCTTCAATCCGTCTTCATGCTCATCGATTGGTGCGACACATTACATTTTGAACTGCGGCAGGATGGCCGCATTAGCCGCGAAGACCTCACCTGGGAGCTCCCCGCAAACGACCTCATTGTGCGCGCCGCGCAGGCGTTACAAGCACTTACGCGCTGCACGCTAGGTGCACATATCGGTGTGGCCAAATCCGTGCCCGCCCAAGCCGGAATGGGCGGCGGTTCTTCGGATGCCGCATCAACACTTTTGGCACTCAATCAGCTTTGGAAATTAAACCTGCCGCTGCCAACGCTGATGCAACTGGGGCTCAATTTGGGGGCCGACGTGCCGTTTTTTCTAGGTCGTCACCATGCATGGGTTGAAGGGATTGGTGAAAAAATTACACCGATCGAACTGCCTCTAACACGGTTTGTAGTGATCAAGCCGACAGCTGGCCTTGATACGCGTTTGATTTTTTCTGATCCAGCCTTGAAGCGCGATTCTGAAACTGCTACAATCGCTGGCTTCGCTACAGCAACATTAAATACCGGATTAAACTTCGGAAGAAATGACTTGCAAGGCGTTGCCCAGAAACTGTGTCCTGGCGTGACGCAAGCCTTAGACTGGCTTGCATCTATGGGTTTGGTCGGTCGGATGACTGGCTCAGGAAGTGCCGTTTTTGCGCATCTGCCGCAAGGTGCGAATTTGGAATTATTGGGTCGACTCCATAGAGACCCCGGTGGATTTCAGGTTAAGCTTTGTAGCAGTTTGGATGCACACCCCTTAAAGGGTTGGGTAAACAGCGAAGGTTTATCGGTCGGCAGCGGTTAGCTGTCAACCCGTGTAGGGGAGTCGCCAAGTTGGTTAAGGCACTGGATTTTGATTCCAGCATGCGAAGGTTCGAGTCCTTCTTCCCCTGCCAAATCTGTTGTCCGAAATGATTTTCGGCCTCAGAGTCGCGCAACGTACAGATATAAACCTCACACATCGCTGGAATCCGCATGCAGGCATCCTCCCACTCTGATTTCATGGTTTTCACTGGCAATGCCAACCCTGGCATGGCTGCGGACATCGCGCGCCATCTCGGAATTTCATTGGGGGCAGCGACCGTAGGCCGCTTTTCCGATGGTGAGGTGACGGTTGAGATTAACCAGAACGTGCGCGCCCGTGACGTTTTTGTGGTGCAAAGCACCTGCGCCCCCACCAATGAAAACTTGATGGAATTGCTGATCATGGTCGACGCGCTCAAACGCGCATCGGCCGAACGTATCAGCGCCGTGATTCCCTACTTTGGCTACGCACGGCAAGACCGTCGCCCGCGCTCGACTCGCGTTCCGATCACGGCCAAAGTAGTGGCCAACATGTTGCAGGCAGTTGGCGTTGCCCGCGTACTGACCATGGACCTGCACGCCGACCAAATCCAAGGTTTTTTTGACATTCCGGTAGACAATATTTATGCATCACCCGTGCTCTTGGGTGATTTGCGTCAAAAGAACTACGAAGACCTGATTGTGGTGTCTCCAGACGTGGGCGGGGTAGTGCGTGCACGTGCACTTGCCAAACAACTCAATTGCGATTTGGCCATTATCGACAAGCGCCGTCCCAGAGCCAACGTAAGCGAAGTGATGCATGTCATCGGCGAAATCGAAGGACGCAATTGCGTCGTCATGGATGACATGATCGACACCGCAGGCACCTTGGTCAAGGCCGCTGAAGTACTCAAAGAGCGTGGTGCAAAAAAAGTTTACGCATATTGCACCCACCCCATTTTTTCAGGCCCGGCCATCGAGCGTATTACCAATGGAACTGCGCTGGATGAAGTCGTCGTCACCAACACCATTCCATTGAGTGCTGCTGGTGCGCAGTGCCAAAAAATTCGCCAACTGTCCGTGGCGCCGCTGATCGCAGAAACGATTCAGCGCATTGCCAAGGGCGAGTCGGTCATGAGTTTGTTTTCGGACCAAGAAAACCTCTTCTAGGGGTTAGGTCTGGGCAAAAAGTAACACCCCCATCCATTTGGGCTGGTGTTTTATTAATCGGAGTCACACTGGTCGCGGTGGACTCTTACTGGAGTAAGTTATGAAATTTGTCGCTTTTGAGCGCGCTAAGCAGGGCACGGGTGCGAGCCGCCGTCTCCGCATTACGGGTCGCACCCCTGGCATCGTGTACGGCGGAAACGTCGACACCACCTTGATCGAACTCGATCACAACGCCTTGTGGCACACCATCAAGAAGGAAGCCTTCCACGCATCGGTGCTAGAGATGGAACTCGATGGCAAAGAACACAAAGTTCTGCTGCGCGATGTGCAAATGCATCCCTTCAAGCCGTTGATTTTGCACATCGATTTTCAGCGCGTGGATGCCAACACCAAACTGCACATGAAAGTGCCATTGCACTTCAGCGGTGAAGAGTTGTCCCCAGCAATCAAGACCGATGGCTGTATTGCCAACCACGTTAAGGCCGAGATCGATGTCTTGTGTCTACCCAAAGACCTGCCTGAGTTTGTCGCCGTGGACCTCAGCGGTCTGCGCAAAGGCAAGTCTCTTCACTTGAATGACATTGCTCTGCCAAAAGGCGTGAGCGCTGTGAACGCCAAGACCAATCCCGTGTTGGTGTCCGTTGTTGTAATCGCTGCCGCCGTCGAGGTAGCACCTGCTGCCGAC
Source organism: Burkholderiales bacterium (assembly GCA_038245855.1). Lineage (GTDB taxonomy): Bacteria > Pseudomonadota > Gammaproteobacteria > Burkholderiales > Burkholderiaceae_C > Allorhodoferax. Next base: position 26,185 of record JBBRSA010000019.1, on the reverse strand, counting down.
GCCGCCGCTGCGCCGGCAGGTAAAGGTGGTAAAGCTGCAAAGGCCCCCGCCAAGAAGTAAACCACGCGCAAGCGCGTGATTGCTTTGAACGGCCCACCTCGGTGGGCCGTTTGCATTTGCGGGTGTCCCGTTTATGACCTACCATCTCGGCTCTTAACACTAACCCAATCATGATCAAACTTTTCGTAGGCCTAGGTAATCCTGGCCCTGATTACGAAGCCACGCGACACAACGCAGGCTTTTGGTGGATAGACGCGCTGGCCCGTGAACTCAAGACACAACTCAACATGGATAAGGGCTACCACGGTAGGTTCGCACGCACCACGGTGCACGGGCAAACCGTGTGGCTACTGCAGCCACAAACGTTCATGAATTTGTCTGGGAAATCCGTTTCAGCACTCGCACGGTTCTTCAAGATTACGCCGCAAGAGATCCTGGTCGCCCACGACGAATTGGACATCGCACCAGGCCAAGTAAAACTGAAATTTGGTGGCAGCCATGCCGGCCACAACGGTTTACGCGACATGCACGCGCAACTGGGCAGCGGCGATTATTGGCGACTACGCCTGGGCGTGGGACATCCCGGCGACAAAAGTGAAGTGGTCAACTGGGTACTCAAAAAACCTTCATTGGACCACCGTATCGCCATCGAACAATGCATTGACCGCTCATTAAAAGCCCTGCCAGCGTTCTTGTCCGGTGACATGGACAAGGCGATGTTACTGGTACACACCAACAAGCCGGTCAGAGCGCACACCCCCGCCAAACCGGAAGCGCCAGGCACACTGTCGCCACAACTGCCCGTTGTAGACCGCCAGCCATTAACTGCCCCCCCCCACACACCAACAACATCAACCCAAAAGGCCACCTCATGACAGCATGGACTACCCTTGCGCTGGTTTTCATCACCCTGTGCACTGCAACAACCGCTGCAATAGGTCAAAAAGTTTACCGCTGTGGCAGTGAATATAGCCACGTTCCGTGTGCTGATGCAGTCGTGGTAGAGGCCGATGACCCGCGTAGTCCAGCCCAAAAGCTCCAGTCCGACACAATGATTCAGCGCAATACTGCTGCCGCTCGGGCCCTAGAGAAGACCCTCCAGGAAGAAGAAGCCACACGCCCCTCAGAATCCGCTGCCCACAACGCAACACCCAAAAAGAAGAAACACCTGGCGAAACAGCACGCGGCCAGCGCCCTCACGGCGGCGCAAACCAGTGCCATAAACGAGAGCAAGGCGGAACCCAAGGCGAAGAAAGTCAGTAAGAAAAAAGAGTCTGCTCATTTCACAGCACGTGTGGCCCCCACACCAAAAGCGGACAAGCGCCACCCCAAAGAATGAGGCACAGCGATCACTGGCTTAGGAATTCTCCGGCACTGTGGCCTGCAGTCGACGGTACTTTTGCCAAAGGGTCTCGTGGTCCTCGACATGCTGCGGATCTACGGGGATGCACGACACGGGGCACACCTGCACACACTGCGGCTCATCAAAATGGCCCACACACTCGGTGCATTTTTTGGGGTCTATTTCGTAGATAGACGTGCCCATATAAATCGCCTCATTCGGGCACTCGGGCTCACAAACGTCGCAATTGATACATTCGTCGGTGATGATCAAAGCCATCAGGTCACCTCTTCGGGCTTCACGATCATGACCGGCACGCCACTTGCGTGCAACACTTCGTTGGATACCGAACCCATCATCGCGCTGCGTACCGAGCTGGTGCCGCGCGCGCCCATCACAATCAGGTCACACCCAAACCGCTCTGAAATGTCGACGATGGTGTGTGCAGGATCGCCCTTGGCGACCTCGCACTCGTACTCTAGGCCTGCTGCATCGAGCAAGGCTTGACCATCCCGCAGGGCATGCAGCCCCGCCTCAGCGCTGGCGCGGTCGATTAGTTCAGGGTCGTGCACCACCAGCACCTCATACAAATTGGCAGGCTCTTGCACATTGGCCAATACCGCATCGGCCTTAAGGCCTGCCAAGACCATGCGAATGGCAAAACGCACGGCCTCTAGCGCCAACTCGGATCCGTCTACGGGCAGCAAAATCTTCATGGTCAAACTCCTGTTGTGTGTGCGGGCATCAGCATCCAGCCGATGCCCAGTATCCGATGCCTAGCCCTTGTTGGACGCAATCTTTTGTAAAAGCCGTGTTTTCACACCAGGGGCTACAAACTGCCCAACATCACCCTTTAAGGTGGCAATCTCACGCACCAGCGTACTGGAAATATATTGGTAACGTGCATCGGGCAGCATTAACACCGTTTCCACATCGGGTGCCAATGCGCGGTTCATGCCTGCAAGCTGCGTCTCAAAGTCAAAATCAGTCACCGAGCGCACGCCCCGCACCATGGCGCTGGCATTATTGGCCACCGCAAAATCACGCACCAAACCGGCGAATGGCTGCACTTGCACATTGGCGTACGGTTGCAGCACCTCGCGCGCGATCTCCAAACGCTCATCCAAACTGAACATTGTCTTTTTGTGGTGGGCAGCAGCCACGGCCACAATGACAACTCCAAACAGGCCCGCCGAGCGGCGAATAATGTCTTGGTGCCCCAAGGTAATTGGGTCAAAGGTGCCGGGGTACACGGCAATCACTGGGCTTGACATGAAAAACTCCCTATTATTTCAGTCTAATTTGTAAGCAAATGTTATGCATTGGGCTCGGCTTTTGCGGCCGCGCACAACAGGTGGGCGTGTACCGCACCAGCCTTGAGGTGACGGTGTACTCGCAGCCCAAGCGGTTCCAACATCGCATCGCTCCAAGCTTTTGGTGCTTCTAGGTAGACAAACCCGCCAACTGCCAGGGCACGCTCGGCGGCCTGCAGTGCTGCCTCATAGATTTCGGCATCAAAAGGCGGGTCCAAAAAAATTACATGCTGACTGTGTGGCGCCAATTGCCGCAGCGCAGCAACGCCCTCGCCCCGCTGAATCAAGAGCTTCTGGGGTGCTGCGGGCGGCGTCACTTTCAGCGCCAGTAGCTGCCCATGCACCCGTTGTAACTGGTCAACCAAGGCCCCGTCTCGCTCAACCAAAAGCACCTCAGCCGCGCCGCGCGAGGCCGCCTCAAAACCCAAAGCACCGGTCCCTGCAAAAGCATCCATGCAGCGCAGCCCGTCCATCTGCTGGCCCAGCCAGTTAAACAGTGTTTCGCGCACCCGGTCGGGCGTGGGGCGCAAACCGGGCTTGTCTGCAACCTTCAATTTGATACGTTTCCAATGTCCGCCAATCAAGCGGATTTCACCAGGTGGACGCTTGTGAACGGGTGTACGGACGGGCTTGCTGGCGCCTTGTCCAGCGCGGTTATGGTGTTTTGCGGAGGGTTTGCTAGATTTCGTCATATGTGTAGAGCTTAACGGACCGCGCACCACAAACCCACCTCCGCACTGCCACCAAAAGTACGGTTCCGTCATGCGCGCTGTCAATTGCCACGCCGATGGACGCAATGCAATAGCGCCCGTATACTTGCTTACGAAAATTGGATTCGCCCACCCGCATGTTGTAAACGCTATGATTCGCCCCGCTCACGACACCGTCGGCCAGCCTGCGCTCCATGTGCTTTTGGTGGATGACGATGCGTTCCTGCTAGAGCTCATGGTCGAAATTTTGAACGACATGCGTGTGGCGTCCATTCAAATTGCCCACTCGGGTTTAGAAGGATTGGCTGTTTACCGCAGCAGTCCACAGCGCCCCAATGTCATTGTGTGCGATCTGTGCATGCCCCAGCTCGGTGGCATGGAGTTTTTGGGTCAATTGGCTAAAGAACGCGCCGGCGCAGACATCTTTATTATCTCGGGCCACAACCGGACTCCGCCTAACGACCCCAATTGGGGGCTCGCCACTTACGACGGCCCCGTGTTGCATTTAGCGGAAAAGATGGCGCGCCTTCAGGGTTTGCGCGTACGCGGCACGTTTGAAAAACCAATCACCCGAGAAGTCATGGCCCACATGGTTCAGTTACTCGCAAACCCGGTGGCCGCCAGCACAAGTTAAACCGGTTTAGTGCGTCAGCGGAGCAGCCCACAAACTGGGCTGTGGGCGGGGCGAGGCCAACGACTCTAGCCACGGAGTGACATCTTCAGCCAACAGTGGCTTAGAGAACAAAAAACCCTGTAGTTCGCCGCACCCAGCATCGCGCGCAGCCTCGGCTTGCGCCTGGGTTTCAATACCTTCAGCGACTACATGCAAATGCAGGGCATTAGCCAATTGGCAAATAGCGCGCACCACGGCAACGGCGTCGGGTGCGGGCAACGGGTCAATCAAACCACGGTCGATCTTGACGGTGTGCAGGCGCAACATGCGCAGCATATTGAGTGAAGAAAATCCGGTACCAAAGTCATCCATCGCCACATGAACCCCCATGACCCGCAGTTGCTCTACCTGCAGGACGGTTTGATCCATATTTTGCACGGCAGAACTTTCGGTGATCTCCAAGGTTAGCCACTGCGGCGAAACACCAGCGGCAGCCAGCACATTGGCGACTAACTGGGGGAACTCCGGGTCCAACATCTGGATGGGTGATACGTTAACGGCCACGGGAACACACTGACCATATAGGGCATGCCACGCGGCAATCTGCGCACAGGCCTGCTTCAACAGCGAAGTCCCCAGAGGCCCGATCAGACCGATACGCTCTGCAGCCGCAATGAACTCGACCGGGCTGACCGAACCCACACCCGGGCAATCCCACCGGGCCAAGGCTTCGAAGCTGACCAATTCACCCGTGTGCGAGTCCACCTTGGGTTGGTAGGTGAGGTACAACTCCGCCCCCGCGATACCAGCGCGCAGCGCTTGCTCTTGCACCAAAGCATTGCTCGACCCGCGTTCAAAGGCTTTCTCTGCCAACCGGTATGAGGTGCCGGGGGTTCGCTTGGCCACCTGCAGGGCGGCATTGACTGCGCGCAACAACGATTCAGCGTCGCGCGCACTGTCTGGATACAGGGCAATACCCATCGATGCATCCAGAAACAAAGCCTGGCCCGACACCTGAAAGGGTTTGCTCAACAATTTGCGCACCGCTGACACCATGGCCACAGCCGTTTCTCCACTGCCATGGGATTGGGACAGTAGCGCAAACTCATCTCCACCCAGCCGCATCACCTCACAACTGGGGTCCACGGCAGCGCGCAGAGCCTGCCCCATGGCCTTCAAGACCTCGTCCCCCATTGAGTGTCCATGGGCTTCGTTGAACAGCTTGAAACGGTCGATGTTAATCAAAACCAGCACAAAACTCACCATGGCCTCATCCACCTGGCAGCGCTCATGCAGACTCTTGATCAATGCCAGGCGGTTGGGCAGACCGGTCAACTCGTCATGCGAAGCCTGATGGGCCAACGCCACGCCAGCATGGTGGCGCGCCGTATCGTCAGAAATCAGAACCTGCACCGCACGTGCGCCGTCCCATTCCGTGGGAAAGTAGTGAAACCGCAGCCACAACGGCGAGCCGTCAATCCGGTGGCGCATGGCTTCGTAGGTGGCATCTCTCTTTTGCCCGCGCTGAATAGCCTTAATGATGCGCCGCACATGGTCACGTTCGGTTTTGGGGATAGTCCTGGAAACACTCACCACCCTGAGTTCTTCCAAAGTGCGAACACCGTAGAGCTCCAAACAAGCCGAGTTGGCGTACACGATACGAGTGCCGCCCAAACTGATCATGATGCCTTGGTGTGACCGCTCCGTCAGGCGCTCAAAACGCATTTTCTGTTTACGTATCTCCCGCCCGCCGCGCTCCAGCGCGGCATAAAAGATCACTAGCCCCAATGACATCCGAAGCAAAGCGCCCAGCGTGGCTAACAAAGCAGCACCAGCATCTTGATAAACCACGAAGATGAACTGCACCAGACCCAAGGCAATCAACAAAGGCCCCACGAGTTTTTCGGGCGTCATGCGTCGCCCACCCACACCCCACAGCCAATAGGCACACACAAATCCGAGTAATGAATTGATGGTGGCCACGCCAATCTGCATGGCGCGCATGCCGCCCAGGCTGATGGCCACCGCATTGATGGCGACCAACGCCAACAAAATGGGCCAACCGATTTTTCGGGAAATGGGCCGGTCGGCCAAGTGGGCGGCACCTACCAAAAGCAAGATGGTGTATGCCCCGCCCGCAACAGGAAGTGCTACCAAACCCCAAACGGCATAGATTGCGTGGGTCTGGCCGGTGAGCCAATAACTCACTGGCACCAGCAGTTGGATGATGTTGGCCCACCCGATGTAACGGGTAAAGGCCTGTTTGCGGTCACGCCGCCAAACCAAAACCAACGCGCTGCCCATGATCAGGCTGACAGCGGCATTAATAATCAGAACATATGACATCGAAATAGGGCTGTAAGCAGTGCACACATTGTGCGGCCGACTAAGGCGCTTGCACCACCACAAATGTACGTAATTACCCTAGACCCAACCTACTTTGCGTCTGTCGGCGCCCCCAGCACCACAGTTACCATCTTTTTTGGCTGCAATTTGCGTTGAAATGCGGCGCGGATGTCACCCACCGTGAGCTGTTCGATCTTGTGCGTCCAGGTGTCCAAGTAATCCAGCGGCAGGTCATTCCATGCAATATTGGCCACGTTGTCGAGTAGTTTGCGGTTGCCGTCGAGCATCAACGGAAAGCCGCCAATCAGGTTGTCTTTGGCTGCCTGCAGCTCTTTCTCGGTAGGGCCTTCGGCTACAAATTTGTCCAATACGTCGCGCACCACAGCCAAGGCCTGCTGCACCTGGTCTGGGCGGGTCTGAAGGCCCACGGTAAACGCGCCCGCATGCATGCCCGGTGAAAAATAGCTGTAAACGCTGTAGCTCAGGCCACGCTTCTCGCGCACCTGTTCGGTCAAGCGTGAGGTAAAGCCGCCGCCGCCCAAGATATGGTTACCCACCACCAGCGCCAAGTGGTCAGGGTCACGGCGTGCATAGCCAGGTTGCCCCATCAGCACGTGGGCCTGGGCTGATGCAAACGGCAAATTAATCTCCTGGGCCTTTTCCAGTGGTGCAACTTCGGGCACCGGCGGCAAGACGGGGCACGCCTCTTTGGGCAGGCGCGCCAACAACTGGGTGACCAGTGCATCAGCCTGCGCGCGATTGACCGCCCCCACAATGCTGACTTTGGCGTCACAAGGCCGAATTGCGCGGGCATGGTCGGCGACAAAGTCCTTTACGCCAATACGCATCAGGGTCGCCTCGGTTGTTTCTGCGCCATAAGGGTGACTGCCATACACCGCCTTGGCAAAGGCTTTTGCCGCGACGTTGCCCGGCCGGGTGTCTGCTTCTTTCAAAGCGGCAATAATTTTTGGCCGATCGCGCACCCAAATGGCTTCGGGGAACGTCGGCTCGGCCAATTGCCGCGACGCCAGCGTGGTCGCTTTGGCCAGCAGGTCCGGGTAGGTTAAGGACCGCAGCGAAAAGCTCAACCGGTCTGCGCTGGCAGAGCCACCAAACGACGCTCCCAAATCGGCCCAGGCGTCACTCAGCCCGTTCTCGCTCAACGCAGGCTCTTGGGCCGTAGCGCGCACCCCGTCACTGGTGGAACTCGCCATGAGGTTGGAAAGTCCTGACTTATCGGCTGGGTCGCGGCGTGCTCCTGCATCAAATTCCAGCCGCACGTCTACCATCGGGATGGCAGGGCTTTCGACCAAAAACACTTGCGCACCAGAGGGCTGCGTCCAGTGAACAATGGGCAAGACCGCCCAGGCAGAATTTACACAAAATAGGCCTATAGCCCCCGTAAACGCTGCGCAAGCAGCTCTCATTTTGATAGTAATCATGGTGCAGTCTTAATGCCACGCGCCGACCGGCGGCACACGGGGTTTACGGGTTTTGTCTATCGGCTGGGGCAGCAGCGTGGCTACCGTCAGCGCGTCATCACCAAAGTACTTGGCGGCGACGGCTTGCACCTGCGCGCCCGTCACCGTGCGCAGCCGGGCGATTAGCCGCTCATCGCGCTCCAGCGGGGCGCCAATGATCCAGTTGGCACCCAGCGATTGCGCCTGGTTAAAAACGCTGTCTTGCTTGTAGACCTCACCGGCCACCCACTGCGTTTTGACACGGTTGAGTTCTTCCTCGGTCACACCGTCGCGTGCCACACGGGCCACCTGCTCACGCAAGTCCTTTTCGACCTGGGCTGCGGTTTTTCCCTGAGCAGGAACACCTTCGAGCATGAACAATTGCGGCCCACGCCCGGCAAGCCCGTAATAAGAGCCCGCACTGTCGGCCACATGGTCTGCGGGCTGGGTCAGGGCCCGGTCTAGCCGTGCGCCGTCGTACCCATCGAGTACGGCCGACAACACGGTCAGCGCCAGCGCATCCACGGCCTTGGCGTCAAGCGGGCTGTGCTCCAGCGCGTCGGGTGCCAAGCCAGGAACCTTGAAGGCCAGGTTGACAGAGGCCTGCTCTGCCGGGGCTTTGAAATCCATGCGCCTTATCCCGAATTGCTCCGGCTCGATGCGCGGTTTACGCACCGGCAGTGCGCGCTGGGGGATGTGACCATAGATCTTTTCAGCCAAGGCGCGCACCTGCTTAACATCCACATCACCGGCCACCACCACAACCGCGTTGGTCGGCGTGTACCAGCGATGGTAAAAGGCGCGGGCATCGTCTGGGGTCATGGCGTCCAGATCACTCATCCAGCCCACAATAGGGCGGTGGTAAGGCGATGCTTCGTACACCATAGCCATCATGGCTTCCGACAGGCGGGCGTGCGGGCTGTCGTCGGTGCGCATGCGGCGCTCTTCTTTGACCACCTCTAGCTCTTTGGAAAATTCTTCGTCGCTCCACTGGTTGTGGGCAAAGCGGTCGGCCTCCAGTGCCATCACATCGGCCAAGTGCGCTGCGGGAATCTGCTGGTAAAAGCCGGTGTAGTCTTTGCTGGTAAAAGCGTTCTCGCGCCCGCCCAGCGCGGCCACCCGGCGCGAAAACTCGCCTGCTTTGACGGTGGGCGTGCCTTTGAACATCATGTGCTCCAGCACATGGGCCACGCCCGATGTGCCATCCACCTCGTCCATTGACCCCACCCGCACCCACAGCATGTGCACCGCCGTCGGTGCGCGGTGGTCGGGTTTAACAATCAGCGTCATGCCGTTGGCCAGGGTGAACTGCTGCGCCACCGGAACCGCAGCTGCAGCTGTCGGCGGCGGCGGCTCGGCAGCGCGGGCGGGCGCACCGGCCACCAGCACCACCGTGGCAAATACCGAAATTGCCAGCGCGCGAACGCCACGGCCTGCGGGCGGTGTGGAGCACCAGCGGTTGCGTCCAAAAAAGGGCATATGTGGGGGGCTTGTGTGTTTCATAGAATGCTCTGATTCTAAGAACGCCCCACATGTTCAGTTTTTTCAAAAAAAAATCCCCTTCTTCTACGGTAATCCCCGCTGCGGTGACGCCTGCGCCCGCAGCATCGGATGTGACGGTCAGCACTGCCGCTACGCCAACAGGTGCCACGCCGCTGGCAAATTCACCTGCGCCACGCCCGCCAGCGCCCGCCTTGGGCGGCGGGTCGGTGATCGGCAGCGCGCTGGTCACGCCCATCGACATCCCCGACCCGGCGGCCACTCCGCCCGAGCGGCAAAAGTGGGTCACCAAACTCAAAGCCAGCCTGGGCAAGACGGCGTCGAGCATCTCCACGGTATTTGGCGGCTCCATCATCGACGAGGCCCTGTACGAGAGCCTGGAAGACGCGCTGCTCATGGCCGACGCCGGTGTCAGCGCCACCCAGTATTTGCTGGCCGAGGTGCGCCGCAAGGTCAACGACAGCGGCGTGACCCACCCGGTGGCCATGAAGAACATTTTGATCGCGGTGCTAACCGGCCTGCTCAAACCGCTGGAAAAATCGCTGGTCATTGGCCAGCACAAGCCCACCGTCATCATGGTGGCGGGGGTCAATGGCGCGGGCAAGACCACGTCGATTGGCAAACTCACTGCCCATCTGTCCAATGAAGGTGCCAGCGTTTTGCTGGCTGCAGCCGACACCTTTCGCGCCGCTGCGCGCGAGCAATTGGGCGTATGGGCCGACCGCAATTTGGTCGAAATCATCAGCCAAGAAGGCGGCGATCCGGCTGCGGTGAGTTTTGACGCGGTCAGCGCCGGCAAAGCGCGCGGCAAAGATGTGGTGCTGATCGACACCGCTGGGCGCCTGCCGACGCAGCTGCACCTGATGGAAGAGCTGAAAAAGATCAAGCGTGTCATCCAAAAAGCCGACGGCACCGCCCCGCATGAGGTGCTGCTGGTCATCGACGGCAACACCGGCCAAAACGCCCTGACCCAGGTGCGCGCATTTGACGACGCGCTGGGCCTGACCGGGCTGATCGTGACCAAGCTGGATGGCACCGCCAAGGGCGGCGTGCTGGCCGCCATCGCCCGCGAAAAACCCATCCCGGTGTATTTCATCGGCGTGGGGGAAAAACTGGAAGAGCTGGAGACGTTCAATGCGCGGGAGTTTGCGCAGGCTATTCTGAGCTGACACTGCGCGGCACCTTCGCACTGGTTTGCGGCTGGGGTTATTGGGTTCAGGTGCTGTATTCTTTAGGCCAAACAGGGCTCTAGCCCTCATCGGATATGCGCAATCAACTATGAAAATAGTAGCGTTTGTAGCATGCCGCAACGGGCAAACGCCAATCCGACTCTTGTCACGATGACACTGAAAATCAGTGCGCTGAACGCAGAACTCAGCTTCCAACTCTACGGACCACTCCACAGCCTTCGTAATCCCAACGTCACCACTCCAAACACCGTTCGCGGGTGAATGATGACTGCAACGTAGTTGCAAATAAAATTAGGTTTTGAGCACCTTCAAAAAACGCTTACCCATGAATACCATCAACTCACTCTTCAGCACTGTTACCGCCAGCGCCTTGGCACTTGTGGCTTTGTTTTGCTTTTGGGCGGCCTATCAGATCGCATTCCATCGCCGAGTGTCACTCATTCGTCTCGGAAGCAAACCGTTGCCAGGAGCAGCGCTGCTGGCAACGTCATTTGCCCGTGTCTTTTTCTTGCAAGGCATCGTTGCGTCGATTGCTGCGATCGTGATGCCGTTTCATACTTTCGGAAACATGACGGCAAATATTGTCATCCTCGGCACCATTCCCGGCCTAATTTGGCGTGCCATCCTCATCAATTCCATTGAACGATACGCCAAAAATGCGCTGAACCAGGCAGCTCCAACTGAGCCATCAAAAACAACGACTTGAGGGCAAGATCGCACAAAAGGAGGTCGCACTGGCTGAGCCCTTCTGGACGGAAAGACGCCAGTTCCGCCAATTGCATCAAATCTAGCCCCGCTCGCTACACAGCTACTTCGCGGAGGTTTGGGGGTTGGCCCTGGGCCGATTTGTGCGTACCCGCACCATGAGGCCCGCAGCCAACCCCCAAACCCCTACCCCCCACAAAACCCCCTCGGTTCTCACCGCCCAAGGTGATTTGACAGGTACAGCAAATCGTGACAGACTAGTCAGATGACTAGTTTTTTTGAAGGCGCTATGCATACATGGCCGGTTCAGGATGCGAAAGCACGATTTAGCGAGTTTTTAGACGCCTGCATGTCGCAGGGGCCGCAAATGGTGACGCGCCGGGGCGCAGAGGCGGCCGTGTTGGTGCCGGTGCAAGAGTGGCGCCGCCTCCAGTCCGCCGCGCGCCCCACTTTGAAGCAACTATTGCTTTCTGACTCAGCGCGTGCCGATTTGACCGTGCCAGCGCGCGGACAAGCGAAGCGGCGCAATGTGGAGCCCATGTAGTGACAAGCGCGTTTCTGCTGGACACGAATGTGGTTTCAGAGCTTCGCGAGCAGCGCCCGCACGGTGGTGTGGTTGCATGGCTGGAATCCATAGATGACACGCAGCTGTACCTATCCGCTGTCACCTTGGGCGAAATTCAAGCCGGTATCGAGTTGACGCGGGAGCAAGACCCAGCCAAAGCCCGGGAAATTGAGGCGTGGCTGGAGTTGGTTGCCAACGCGTACAACGTCTTGCCAATGGATGCAGCAATCTTCAGAGCATGGGCGCGGCTGATGCACCGCAAGTCCGACACGCTGTATGAAGATGCCATGATCGCCGCCACTGCGAAGGTGCACGGATTGACGGTTGTCACGCGGAATGTGGCGGACTTTAATGCGCTAGACGTAGAGGTTTTCAATCCATTTGCAGCGGCATAGTCTGCGACCTGCAGGAATGCTGGCCCCGCATTTTTAGGGTCAAATCGGGGTCTAGCCCTCGTCGAATGTGCGCAAGCAGCTATTGAAATAATAGTATTTATGGTCTGCCACGGCGGATATGGCCGCCAATTCAACGATTTGCGCGACAACGTTGATGACAGGCGAAATCCGCATTTGTCGCAAGTCTCGGAGTTGGATTGACTTGTACAGTCATAGCTGCTGCAAAAACATTGTTCAATTGAGAAATAGCATAAGCAGCAGAACGATCTCACTCATGACCTCCGTTTTCCTTGCCTTGGACACAAGTTCGGCCGAAAGCGGTTCGAGTTGAATTCGGTGCAATCGCCATACACAAAAGGCTAACGCGCTAACGATGCCAAGCAACAGAGGCCAAAAGGCTTGAATCGCAGAGGCTACAAATCCAAAGCCGGTGATAACGAACACCGAAACAACCATACCAACACCGCCTGACGTGCGCTGGGCGTGTGAATAACATTTGCAGACAGAACAGTAAGCAGGAAGCGCGGGGCTAGACAGCCACTTCCGGAATTGACTGATGCTCAATGAGTTGCAGGTCGGGCAGGCATACATACGCTATCTAACAACCGAATGTCCAGCGCACCCAAAAACGTTCAATGTGTTGACCACTGCGCCTTAAGTTGGCCATCAATTTTTCCTAAAAAGAGCTGGCAGCCAACACTGGCTGCATTTCGACTTTTGATAAACGAACACCAACATTCTGGCAGACCAAGCATGGCATTCCCACCCTATGCACACCACATCGCCCCTTCGCAGGGGCTTGGGGGTTGGCCGTGGGTCGATTTGTGCGTACCCGCGCCATGAGGTCCGCGGCCCGAACCGCACGGTAGTTGGGTCGACGCCACTGATCACGCGTGGATGAGCCATTACGGTCAATAATGCCCAAAGATTTACTTCTTTCATAACAACAAGCGCGACTGCCGCGCACGAGGAGCCTCTGTGTTTAAAAAAATCCTTTCCCTACTGGTCGCCATACCCTTGCTGGCGCTGATCGGCTACCTGCTGTTCAAGCCGGTACCGATCAAACCCATGGCTTACACCATACCCACCAATGCGGGATACACCGGTGTCCATGCGACCAACACGGGCTTAGCCAATCTAAAAACCATCAAGCTGCACGGCGAAGTGGGCCCTGAGACCATTGGTGTCGGCCCCGACGGCAAGCTCTACTTGGGCATGGTCAGCGGCAACGTGGTGCGTATGAACCCGGACGGCAAAGGTGACAATGCCTTGGCCTATACCGACGGCCGCACCTTGGGGTTGGACTTTGACGCCCAAGGAAACATCATCGCCGCCGATGCGATGCGTGGCTTGCTGTCCATCAACGCAGAAGGCAAGGTGACCGTACTGGTCGACAAATTCAACGGCGCGCCCCTGCTGTTTACCGACGGTGTCGTGGTGGCCAAGAACGGCAAGATCTATTTCACCGACGCGTCCACCCGCTTTGGTCCCGAGAAGTGGGGAAGCTCCCTTGAAGCTGGCATCTTGGAGCTGATGGAGAATTCGGCTACCGGCCGCGTGCTGGAATATGACCCCGCCACCAAGACAACCCGCATCGTGGCGCATGGCTTGAGTTTTGCCAACGGCATCGCATTAAGCCAAGACGAGTCGTCCCTTTTTGTGAGCGAAACCGGGCGTTTTCGGGTTTGGAAAATTGCAACGACCGCTAACAACCTGGACGTCCAAACACTGGACGCCCAAAGCGGTGCGCAGGCCAGCGTGCTGCTGGACAACCTGCCGGGCTACCCCGACAACCTGACACGCGGCACCGACGGCAAAATTTGGCTGGGCTTTGTCAAACAGCGCACTGCGCTGCTTGATCGCCTAGCCAAATGGCCATCGCTGCGCAAGGTCGTGCTGCGCCTGCCCCGTGCGTGGTGGCCTGTTCCCAAACCCTATGGCCATGTGATGGCCTTTATGGAAGACGGCAAGGTGGTCGCCGACCTGCAAGACCCCAGCGGCGCCTACCCGGAGACCACCGGTGCGACCGAAACCAAAGACCGCATCTACATCCAAAGCCTGAATGCCAAAAATCTGGGCTGGTTGGAGAAAAAGTAAGGCACGGTAGGCAGTGTGGCCGAAAGGTTACACACCAGCGCCAACAACCTGGAAGGTTGGGTTTGCCCTCTTGAAAAAGCATGTGCAACACGTTACCGTCGGCCCTACACCGATTGATGGATCTCCCACGCAATGCGGTCTTCCCGCTAAGGAGCACATTTTTGAAAAAGCCACTTTCTGCCCTGGTCCTTGTGGCCATTCTGGCTGCGGCCGGTTACCTGGCGTTCAAGCCCGTCCCGATCAAGCCGATGGCGTACACGGTGGCAGCCAACCCAGGGCTCACTGGGCCATATGCCAGCAACACACGATTGGCGGGTCTCAAAACCATCAAGCTTGGCGGAGAAGTAGGGCCTGAAACGATTGCCATTGGTCCAGACGGCAAAATTTACAGCGCTGGAGAAAGCGGTAACGTCTTTCGCATCAATCCCGATGGCAGTGGTGAAAACGTCTTGGCCTACTCCGGCGGACGTGTTTTGGGCATGGCATTTGACGGCAAAGGCAATTTGATTGCTGCAGACGCTGAACGTGGACTGCTCTCCATCACGCCCGAAGGAACGGTGTACGTCTTGACCAACCAGTTCGGCGGTGAGTTATTGCTTTTCCCAGACGCGGTGGTGGTGGCCAAAAGCGGCAAAATTTATTACACCGATGCATCTACCCAATTTGGCCCGGTGAAATGGGGCAGCACCATGGAGGCCAGCATTCTTGACCTGATGGACGGCACACCAACGGGGCGGGTTTTTGAGTTTGACCCAGAAACAAAGAAGAGCCGTTTGATTGCCCACAGCCTGAGCTTTGCCAACGGCATCGCGCTGAGTGAAGATGAGACGACGCTGTTCGTCAACGAAACGGGGCGCTTCAGGGTCTGGAAGATTGCCACTACTGCTAACCAGATCGACATGACAAAAGCGGATACCAAAAAATCCGTCGAGGCTACCGTTTTGCTGGACAACCTGCCAGGCTACCCCGACAACCTGACCCGCGGCACCGACGGCAAAATTTGGCTGGGCTTTGCGGCCCAACGCACCAACGACCTTGACCGCATGGCCACAATGCCATGGCTGCGCAAGCTTGTACTGCGCCTGCCCCGCGCGTGGTGGCCCATTCCCAAGCCCTTTGGCCATGTGATGGCGTTTACCGAAGACGGAAAAGTAGTGCAAGACCTGCAAGACCCCAGCGGCGCCTACCCCGAAACCACCGGCGTGACCGAAACCAATGACCGTCTGTATATCCAAAGCCTCAGCGCCAAGACATTGGGTTGGATGGAAAAGAAATAAGCCCCAGCCACGGGGGTAGCACCGTTTTAAAAGGGCTTCGTTACGCGGCAGTGAGCAGGCCCATTTTGGGGACCGGCGATTCCTTGGTTTTGATGGCTGCGCCAAACTGGATGTCGCCCATCAGCTGGCCACCCTCCTGAATCACGACACTGCCGTAGCGAATTTTCCCGTTCACCCGCCCGGTGGAATAGATCACCAGCTTCTGGCGCACTGTCAACTCACCGTTGAATTCGCCGTGGATCTCGGCAAAGTCGATTTCGGCCGAACCTTTGAATGCACCGATTTCGGTGATGTGCATGACGCGTGAGTCCATGGTCGCCTCCACCGTACCCTCTACCACCAAGGTGTCGCAGTCGGTAATTTCCACACCTTTGAGTTTGATATTGGGGCCGACCGTGAGCTTGCTGCCACCCTCTTTTTCGGGAGCGCCCGAATGGGATGGCGCTGTCACGCTGATGGCGGGTGTCTCAGGCGGTAGTGCTGCTGCCGGGGCAACCGGTGTATTGCCTCGATCGCCTGTGCTGGAGCCTGATAGTCCAGCGGGCTGGCTATGGATTGAACGGGGAGTAAGCGGGTCTGGGGAGCGCTTGCCAAAGAAGGGAGTCTGCATAGTCATCGGAGTTCTTTCAAAAAGTAAGGTGAATACATACTAGTCCTGCAAATCCGTATAAACCCTCGGTCAATTGCAACATTTCTGTTTCAAATGCCGCTAAATGTTACAAGCGGATGTACGCAGCAACCTGACGTGCCTGTCGTTCGTCACAAGCCAACTTGAGGGTTTTGATGAAGCGCTTGGAGCGCAATGCGAAGTGGTTGGGCTGAACCGCTTAAGCAGCCAGTTGTTTCGATTCAATGTGGCGACCGACCGGTATCGGGCGATTTTCCCAATGACTGGTGTTGTTAAGGTTTGTAGGATGCCCGCCCGTGCAGGCGCACCCGTTACGCACCGATAACTACCATCGGGCGTCGTAAAAACCGCGAAGGAAGAAACTGCGGCTCAAACCAGTTCTGCGACTTCAACACTCTGCTTATGGCGATTTAACAAGGCGCAGGTACGGCTTTTGAGTGCGTGAATCGCTGATGGACTTGAAGTCCACGCGAGCGGTTTAGTCCACTGGCTCGATTGTGTGAATTCACTTTGCCAATTTTGAGATCGGCACCTTCTCGGCCCAATTGGCGTTGGCCAAGGCCCATACTTGCGCACCCTCTTTATCCATAACGGCTAAAGTGGCATCTAAATTTATTAGGAGTTTTCACATGACAGCATTGCAAGCATTACTCGGTTTTACGGCGTGGACGGCATTGCTCATTACCGCAGTTTTTCTGTATCGCGGCGTGCGGTTTCTGACGGGTACGCCGATCAACCATTGGCCGCGCGGTGCCAAGCCGACCGATGATGCCCCGCTGGTCAAGCGCATAGAGGACGCACACGCTAACTGCCTAGAAAATCTGCCCATCTTTGCGGCTATCGTTCTTGCTGCCGCCGCGCTGGGGAAACTTGATGCCATTGCCGCGCTGGCACCGTGGGTGCTGTATGCACGCATTGGCCAGAGCCTGACCCATATGGTCGGCGTAGGCCAGCTCCACGTGCTCGTGCGCGCCAGTTTCTGGGGTGTTCAGCTGGCATTATTTTTCTGGATGTTGATTCTTCTGCCAACTTTTGGTTAAGACTCTCGGCGGCATAGAGAAACCCAAGAAGTCCCAAGGAGCGCATCGATGAACACCATTGAAGTTGACGTAGCCATCATTGGCACCGGCTCGGCCGGCATGTCGGCCTACCGGGGCGCGTTGGCGCACACGGCCAGCGTTGTGCTGATTGAAGGCGGCCCCTACGGCACCACCTGCGCACGCGTGGGCTGCATGCCCAGCAAACTGCTGATTGCGGCGGCCGAAGCTGCGCACAGTGCACACCACGCCAGCGCGTTTGGCGTGCATGCCACGGGCGTGCAAGTGGACGGCGCCGCCGTCATGCAGCGCGTGCGTGACGAGCGCGACCGCTTTGTTGGTTTTGTCGTGGACACGGTGGAGCACTGGCCTGCCGCGCACCGTTTGCGCGGCCACGCCCGCTTTGTGGATGCGCACACTTTGCAGGTGGACGACCACACCCGGGTGCGCGCCCGGCGCATTGTCATCGCCACCGGCTCCAGCCCCAACGTGCCCCCCGCCTGGCGGGCTGCGGCGGGGGACCGCCTGATCGTCAACGACGATGTATTTGCCTGGCAGAACCTGCCCGCATCGGTCGCGGTGCTGGGCGCGGGCGTAATTGCACTGGAGCTGGCCCAGGCTCTGCACCGCCTGGGTGTGCGCGTGCGCCTGTATGGCCGCAGCAACCGGCTGGGCCCGTTGACCGACCCCATTTTGCAAGACGTGGCGCGCAAGGTGTTTTTGGCCGACATGCCTATCACCCTGAACGCAGGGGCGGTGCAACTGCGCCGCACGCAAGACGACGTGGCCGTATTGAGCGGTGTGGATGAAGACCACTTTGATTGGGTGCTGGCCGCCAGCGGGCGCCGCCCCAACCTGCAGGGGCTGGGGTTGGAAACCCTGGGGCTGGACACCGACGCACAGGGTGTGCCCGTGTTTAACCGCCAAACCGGGCAAATTGGCAACAGCCATTTGTTTATTGCTGGCGATGTGAATGGCGAGGTGGAACTGCTGCACGAAGCCGCCGACGAAGGCCGCATTGCCGGTGACAACGCAGGGCGGTATCCAAACGTCACGGCGCATGCGCGGCGCGCGCCATTGGCGGTGATGTTTACAGACCCACAAATCATGCTGGCAGGCCAAAGCCATGCCGAGCTAACGCGCAGTGGCATAGCCTTTGAAACCGGAGCCGTGTCGTTTGAAGACCAGGGCCGCAGCCGCGTGATCCTGAAAAACCAAGGCGCCCTGCACGTGTACGCCGAGCGCGGTACAGGCCGCTATTTGGGGGCCGAAATGGTGGGCCCAGCGGCCGAGCACTTGGGCCACCTGCTGGCGTGGTCGGTGCAGCGCGGCGACACCGTGCAGCAGATGCTGGAGAGCCCGTTCTACCACCCGGTCATCGAAGAGGGCCTGCGCACCGCGCTGCGGGATTTGGCCCAGCGCTTGGCGCAAAACCCGTAGTCACCATGCGCTCCTCACCACTACAACTTACGTTGATAGACCGGGTCATCTTTTTGTGCTTTGGAGCATTGATCGGCCTAATCTACGGAGCGCTGATTGCAGTGGCTACCTTTTTTACAAGCGAAATTTGGACACCCCAGCTAATCTCTTGGTTCACTGGCGTGTTTGCAGTGTTGGGCTTTATTTCTGGGGGCTTTGTCGGTGAAGCATTTCTCTTGCTCATACATCTGCTGTGGGGCCTGCTCAGTGGCTTTGCAATGCGACAACCCAGTGATGACGAAGTAGAAAGCAAAGGCTATTTGGGTGCGATCCTCTTGGTCGGCTTTGGTACCGGGCTGGCGCTGGTGCTGTCACGACGCCACTTGTTTTATTGAATGATTGAGCAGCACCACACCACCTAAAACTTAGATCTCAATCAGGCCGTAGCCCTCATGAAACGTGCGTAATCCGTTATCTTTAGAATAGCAATTAACTGGCTAGTGCCGTAGTCGGTGCGATGCGCAGAGGGATCGTCACCGGGCCGTCATTGACCAAATGCACCTGCATATCAGCCGCAAATTGCCCCGTTTGCACGATGGAGTGGGCTTGGCGGGCGATGTCGACGAAGGCGTCATACAAACGCCGCCCTTCGTCCGGCGGCGCGGCCTGGGTGAAGCTGGGGCGGTTGCCGCCTTGGGCATCGGCGGCCAGGGTGAACTGGCTCACGATCAGCAAGCCGCCATGGCGGCCTTGGCCGTCTAGGTCTTGCACGCTGCGGTTCATCTTGCCGACATCGTCGCCAAAGATACGCAGCTTCAATATCTTGGTCAGCAGTTTTTGCGCTTGCACTTCGGTGTCGCCCCGCTCGGCGCACACCAGCACCAACAGGCCGGGACCAATCGCCCCTACGGCTTTGCCGTCGATCTCCACCCGGGCCGATCGGACGCGCTGCAACAGGGCTAGCATAGAAAAAGGCCTCTAGCCCTTGTGGAATATGCGCAAACAGCTATTAAATACATAGCGAACACGCTCCAACTCAGGCCAGCGTCACGCGGGCAAATTTGCGTTTACCGGCCTGCAGCACATAGGTGCCAGCACCGAGTTTGAGGCCCTTGTCACTCACCACGCTGCTGTCCACCCGCACGCCACCGCCATCGATCAGGCGGCTGCCCTCACCGTTGGAGGCCACCAAGCCAGCCATTTTGAGCAGAGTGGCAATGCCGTGGGACGCGCCGCCCTCGCCCAATGGCAGGGTGAGTTCGTCCATCTGGTCGGGCACGCCGCCTTTGCTGCGGTTGACAAAGTCTTGCTCGGCCGCATCGGCCGCGGCGGCGGAGTGAAAGCGTGCGGTGATTTCTTTGGCCAAAGCCACTTTGGCGTCTTTGGGGTTGCGCCCGGCAACCACCTCGGCTTTGAGGGCGGCGATTTCGGCCTCGCTCTTAAAGCTGAGTAGAGTGAACCACTTCCACATGAGCACGTCTGAAATGCTCAGCACCTTGGCAAACATGGTGTTGGGCACCTCGCTGATGCCGATGTAGTTGTTCTTACTCTTGGACATTTTCTCCACGCCGTCCAGCCCTTCGAGCAGCGGCATGGTCAAGATGCACTGGGGCTCTTGGCCATATTCGCCCTGCAGAGTGCGGCCCATGAGCAGGTTGAACTTTTGGTCTGTGCCGCCCAGCTCTAGGTCACTGCGCAACGCCACGCTGTCATAACCCTGCATCAAGGGGTACAAAAATTCATGCACCGCGATGGGCGAGCCGGCCTTAAAGCGATCATGAAAGTCGTTGCGCTCCATCATGCGGGCCACGGTGTAGCGGCTGGCCAGTTCGACCATGCCGCGCGCGCCCAGGGGGTCACACCACTCGCTGTTGTAGCGAATCTCGGTTTTGGCCGGGTCCAGCACCAGGCTGGCCTGCTTGTAATAGGTCTCAGCATTCACTTTGATCTGCTCCACCGTCAGGGGCGGGCGGGTCGAGTTGCGGCCGGACGGGTCGCCAATCATGCTGGTGAAATCACCAATCAAAAAGATCACCGTATGGCCTAAATCCTGCAACTGGCGCATCTTATTGAGCACCACGGTGTGGCCAATGTGGATGTCCGGTGCAGTGGGGTCTAGCCCCAGTTTGATGCGCAATGGCTTGCCGGTGGACTCAGAGCGCGCCAGTTTCTTGACCCATTCTTCTTGCGGAATGAGCTCTTCACAGCCTCGCAGCGATACGGCCAGCGCCTCGCGGACACGATCTGTTACAACAAATGAGGGGGTTGGAGCTTGATTCATAAGGGTTTTTCTTGATGACGGTGGATATAGGCTCGGTATACTGTGCCCCACTCGTCTGCGCAGTTATATGGATAGCGGCTGAATTTTAGTCGCCACATAGCCGCAGTTTTGGGCCCCTCGCTACGCCGCGTCGCCCTCAGCCCACGGAGCCCCTATTTTGAAACATGGTCTGATCCAAGCCGCCGAATCGGCTTTTACTTCTTTGCACCAACTGGTTGCACGCCACCCCAAATACATCACCGCCGGACTGGCCGCGCTGATGCTCGGCGGCGCTGGCGCCACCTTCGCGGTGGCATCCTTAGGGCCTGATGCAAGCCAGTTGCCCGTCACCACGGTGATCGAAACCGTCCAGCCCCTGGCGATCGCCCCCCAAATTGACACCCTGCAGAATCAGGCGCTGAAACTGTTCCGTTCGGACACTACACGCTCCACCGACACCGCCGAGGCGCTGCTAAAACGCCTAGGCGTGTTTGATGCTACGGCGTCTGCCTTTTTGCGCGGTGACAGCGCCGTGCAGCAAAACCTGCTGGGTCGCGCGGGGCGCAACGTCACCGTAGAAGCCTCACAAGACAACACCCTGCAAAAACTGACCGCACGCTGGAGCCCCAACGACGACGGTATGTTTAAGCGCCTAACCATTCGCAAGACCGCAGATGGCTACACATCCAACCTAGAGACGTTGCCCCTGGTGGCATCATCGCGCTTGGCCGGTGGCATCATCAATTCGTCGCTGTTTGCCGCCACCGATGATGCCCGCATCCCCGACAGCGTAGCCACCCAATTGGCAGAGATTTTTTCCGGCGATGTGGACTTTCACCGCGCCCTGCGCAAGGGTGACCGCTTTGCCGTGACCTACGAAACCTTGGAAGGCGATGGCGAGCCACTGCGCGCCGGACGGGTGTTGAATGCGGAATTCATCAATGCAGGCAAGAGCTTTCAGGCGATGTGGTTTCAAGACCCAACGACCGTTGCGAGCAGCAAAGGCGCCTACTACACGCTAGCAGGCGAGAGCCTTCGCCGTGCATTCTTGGCCAGCCCCATGGAGTTTTCACGGGTCACCAGCGGTTTTTCGATGCGCTTTCACCCCATCTTGAAGACGTGGCGCGCCCACTTGGGTGTTGACTACGGAGCCCCTATCGGAACGCCAGTGCGCACCATAGGCGACGGAACAGTGGCGTTTGCGGGCGTGCAAAACGGTTTTGGTAATGTGATCATGGTGCAGCACCGCAGTAACACGATGACGGTCTACGCACATCTGAGCCGCATCAACGTGCGTCAGGGCCAAAGCGTCAGCCAAGGGCAGAACATCGGTGCCGTCGGTCAGACCGGCTGGGCGACCGGCCCACATCTGCATTTTGAATATCGCGTGAATGGGGTTCACGTGGACCCCTTGACCGTCGCCCACAAAAACGAATCCACACCGGTTGCGGCTTCCGCAAGGCCTGCATTCAACCGCGCCGCTGCACTCGTGCGTACGCAATTGGTAGCAGCTGCGCAAATGCTGCCCGGCAGCGAACAGTAAGCCCACGCGTCACTCGCACTGGCCTTGTCTGAGCTGTATATCGGCCTGATGTCGGGCACATCGCTCGACGGGGTCGATGCGGTATTGGTCGATTTCGCGCAGCACCCACCCAAGGTGCGTGGCCACTGCAGCGCGCAGCTAGCCCCTGCGCTCAAAGCCGAGTTGCTGGCACTCAATACCCCGGCCGACAATGAACTGCACCGCGCAGCCCTAGCTGCAAACCAGTTGGTCCGGCTGTATGCAGAACAGGTACGCACGGTGCTCCAGCAGTGCGAAACCCCCGCCACTGCGGTGCGCGCAATAGGCGCCCACGGCCAAACCGTGCGGCACCGCCCCTTGGAATTTGACGGCACGGGTTACTCACTGCAACTCAATAGCCCGGCGCTTTTGGCCGAGTTGTGCGGCATCGATGTGGTGGCGGATTTTCGCAGCCGGGATTTGGCTGCTGGTGGCCAGGGAGCCCCGCTGGTGCCGCCGTTCCACCACGCCTTTTTTGCGCAAAGTAACAAGGCTATGGCCGTGCTCAATATTGGCGGTATCTCCAACATAACACTGCTGGACCCCGCTAGCAGCACACTGCTGGGGTTTGACTGCGGCCCCGGCAACGCGTTGATGGATGGCTGGTGCCAACGCCACACGGGGCAGGCCTTTGATGACGCAGGCCGATGGGCTGCCCAAGGCGTGGTCAACGCCCACCTGCTGACGCGGCTACTGGACGAGCCCTACTTTGCCAAAGCACCGCCCAAAAGCACTGGGCGCGACCTATTCAACCTGCCGTGGCTTACTGAAAAGTTACGTGATTTTGAGGCACTGTCGCCGGTCGATGTGCAGGCCACCTTGACGGAGCTAACCGCCCGAACCTGCGCCGCGAGCTTGCAAGACAACTTGCCGCACTGCACAAGCCTGATCGTGTGTGGCGGTGGCGCTTTCAACCAACACCTGATGGACCGCCTGCAAGCCGCCCTACCCCAGTGTACGGTACGTGCATCTGACGCCTTTGGGCTGCCGCCGCTACAGGTGGAGGCCACCGCATTTGCGTGGCTTGCCCGCCAAGCGGTGCTGCGCCAAACTGCTAGCGTACCAAGTGTTACGGGCGCACGAGGCGCCCGTATTCTGGGTGGGATTTACCCCGCACAACCCGCATAAGTGGGCCTGAAACGGCCCCAATAATCAGGAGAATGAAGATCCGCAGCCGCAAGTGCTGGTGGCACCCGGATTCTTGATCACAAACTGCGCTCCCTGCAAATCTTCTTTGTAGTCGATCTCGGCACCAACCAGGTACTGATAACTCATGGCGTCAATCAACAAAGACACACCATTTTTGGTCATGGTGGTGTCGTCTTCGTTGGTAATCTCGTCGAAGGTAAAGCCGTATTGAAAGCCAGAGCAGCCACCACCTTGCACAAAGACACGCAGTTTGAGGTCTGGATTGCCTTCTTCGGCGATCAAATCCGCCACTTTGGCCGCCGCGCTATCGGTGAACAAAATGGGGGCAGGCATTTCAGTAGGGGTGGTTTCGGCTAGGGCGCTCATGGACGGCTCCGATCAAATCAATATACAGGAATAGTACAGCAAATCGCTCAACCATTCTCTCACTGGTTGTTTGCCGCCAATTTGAGTGTGGGCTTTTCTTCAGCACCCACAATCGGGCGTAATTGACCGGTAATCAAGGCGCCCTGGTGCAACTCCATAGCTACATACTGAATATCGCCTTCTATGCGGGCTTTGGGCTGTAGTTCCAACATGTGGCGGGCGTGAACCGGGCCTTTCACACTGCCGTTGATGATGACATGATCCGCCGTCACCTCGCCCACGATATGGGCCGACTCTGAGATCACTAAAATACTGGCTGCCCCTTCGCGGCCCAACAGGTTACCGGTTACATCACCATCGACCCGCAGGCCATCGGTAAAGGTCATGTGACCGACGATTTGACTGCCTTCGGCAATCAAACTCTTGATAGGGGGCTGCTTCTTGGTATTGAACATGGGGTACCTCGTGCCGACACTACAACTTGATGCTTTGGGCGGCCTTGACCACTGAGCCTTGCATCACCTTGACGGAAACGCCTTTCAAGACCGTCTGTGGTGGCAAATCGATTCGCCCTCCAGTCGGCCATATTGCCTTATTCTGATCGCAAGTGGTCCATCGGGCAATGCCGATGTCCACGGCTTGCCGTTGCGCAAACCGGAAAATGCAAGTTCCAAGCGGCCATCGAACTCCGAAACATGTTTGCCCACCTGCATGACCAGAGCTTGCCACTTAATGGTGCTTCCGCCTTTTGGGTCTACCTGCAAGCCGCGGATGGACAAGCCGTCCGGCCCCGCAACGGGAATCAGTTTTTCAAAAAAAACCAGGTCGTCCCCCAAGCTGCGGTTATCGATTTCGAGTTGTTTGACCTGCTCCATAAGGCGCTCTAGGGACGCGCGTTCGGTCGCCATTAGCGTTCCAGCGGTATCAGCAATAGACTGTGCCTTGTCACGGTCTTCTTTGGCGCTGCTCAACTCCGCCTGCACCGCGCCCAACTCTGCACGTAACCGCACCACGTCTTTCTTGGTGCCAGCATCCAATCCGGCAATGTCTTTTCCAAACTCAAAGGCCCACAAAGCCATGGCGGCACAAAAGCCAAAAAACGATGGCCCACACTGCCCACCGAATCGGCCACGCCATATCGCTGCGCACCGCCATACGTGGGGCGCTGATAGTCATACGACGAAGGAGTAAACGAAGCCTCATAAAGTGAGGAGAAGTCTATCAGCCAAAAAGAAACAACCGCCAGAACTTGCGCTCGGGCGGTTGTAACAAATGCAACAGCGTAAATGCAGTTGCAGAGATAGCGATTAACGCTTGGAGAACTGCTTACGGCGACGCGCACCGTGGAAGCCGACCTTCTTACGCTCAACTTCGCGCGCATCACGCGTCACGAAGCCAGCTTTGCTCAACTCAGGCTTGAGCGTTGCGTCGTAGTCGATCAGGGCGCGGGTAATACCGTGGCGCACCGCACCGGCTTGACCCGACTCACCGCCACCGGCCACATTGACCATGATGTCAAAGGTTTCGGCGTGGTTGGTCAGCATCAAAGGCTGCTTGCAGATCATGATGGAAGTGCCACGTCCAAAAAACTTGGAGATGTCTTTACCGTTCACGACGATTTGGCCAGAGCCTTTTTTCAGAAACACGCGGGCAACGCTGGATTTGCGACGGCCGGTGCCATTGTTCCATTCACCGATCATTTGGCGGCTCCTTGTGCGGCGAGTTTCACTGCGGCATTAGAGATGCCAGCAATTTCCAGAACTTTGGGCTGCTGCGCTGTGTGAGGGTGCTCTGCACCGCCATACACCTTGAGCTTCTTGATCATGGCGTAGCCCAGTGGGCCTTTTGGCAACATGCCCTTGACGGCTTTTTCCAAAGCGCGGCCAGGAAACTTGTTTTGCATGTCACGGAAGTTGGTGGACGAGATACCGCCGGGGTAACCCGAATGGCGGTAGTACACCTTGTCAATCGACTTGGCGCCGGTGACACGCAATTGGGATGCGTTGGTGACGATGATGAAATCGCCGGTATCGACGTGAGGCGTGTAAATGGCCTTGTGTTTGCCGCGCAAACGGAGAGCAACTTCGCTGGCTACTCGTCCGAGGACCTTATCGGTCGCGTCAATCACAAACCACTCGTGCACGACCTCAGCGGGTTTTGCGCTGAAAGTAGACATGAGATTTTTCTTTATAAAAGAAGGTTTGTCGGGCTCTTTTCCACGGTCGGGTTTCCTCTGATGGGATCTCTTAGGT